>CAZPIC010000062.1:0-3543 GCA_964586835.1 uncultured Oscillospiraceae bacterium | reverse complement strand
CATGCGGCTTCGTACGCTCAAACTTCTGCTTCCCCATCCGTCTCTCTCCTCCTGATATTTGGCAGTGCCGGGTCAGCTCCGGCCTGTGATTTTTTCACTGACAGCCCTGGGAGCTTCTTCGTAATGGTCAAACTGCATCGTAAACATGCCGCGCCCCTGGGTCCTGCTCCTCAGATCCGTCGCGTACCCGAACATCTCACTGAGCGGGGCAACGGCAAATACAACCTGCTCGCCTGCGCGTGATTCCAGGGTTTCCACCCGTCCGCGCCGAGCGCTCAAGTCCCCAAGCACATCGCCCATGTACTGGTCCGCGACGATAATCTCCAGTTTCATGACAGGTTCCAGCAGGCGAAGATCTGCCTGTTTCAGGGCATCCTTAAAAGCCATGGAACCCGCGATCTTGAAGGCCAGTTCAGACGAGTCCACCTCGTGAAAGGATCCGTCCAGCAATACCGCCTTGAAGTCCACGACCTCGTAGCCACCCAGCGGTCCGGAGGCGGATGCCTCGCGGATACCTGCGTCAATAGGCGCAATAAATTCCCTGGGGATCGCCCCGCCCACAATACGGCTTTCAAAGCTGTAACCTTCTCCAGGCTTTGCGGGTAGAAGCTGCAGCAGGCAATGGCCGTATTGTCCGTGCCCACCTGTCTGCCTAACATAGCGCCCTTCGCCCCTGGCTTCCTTGCGGATCGTCTCCTTGTAGGCCACCTGGGGCTTTCCAACATTCGCTTCCACACGGAATTCGCGCATCAGGCGATCGACGATAATCTCCAGATGCAGTTCTCCCATGCCGGAAATGATGGTCTGTCCTGTCTCCTGATCCGTGTAGGTCTTAAACGAAGGATCCTCCTCCGCAAGCCTTCCCAGCGCATAGGACATCTTCTCCTGCCCGGCCTTCGTCTTGGGCTCAATGGCCACCTGAATCACCGGCGACGGAAACTCCATCTTTTCGAGGATGACCGGGCGCTTCTCGTCGCACAGCGTATCCCCGGTGACTGTGTCGCGTAGACCAACAGCTGCACAGATGTCTCCCGTGAAGACAGAATCCACATCTTCGCGGTGGTTGGCGTGCATCTTGAGAATGCGGCTGAACCGCTCGCGTTTTTGCTTGGTGCTGTTGTACACATAGCTGTTGGCAGCGGTCTTGCCGGAATAGACGCGAAAGAACGCGAGCTTTCCCACAAAGGGATCCACCGCAATCTTGAACGCGAGCGCTGAAAACGGCTCGTCATCCGACGGATGACGGATCACCTCCCGGTCCGGATCGCGCGGATCGACTCCGCGAATAGACGGGATATCCAGTGGGGAGGGCAGATAGGTGCACACCGCGTCCAGCAGGGGCTGAACGCCTTTGTTTCGGTAGGATGTTCCGCAAAGCACAGGCGTGAGGCGGCAGGCAATGGTCTCTTCCCGAATGATGCGGTTAACCTCCTCCTCGCTGAAGTCGGTGCCGCAAAAATACTTGTCCATCAGTGCCTCATCGCACTCGGCTACGGCCTCCAGGAGCTTGGAACGATGAAGACGCGCAAGTTCCAAAAGTGACGCGGGAATTTCTTCTTCCCGGATATCCTTCCCCTCGTCGTCATAGTAGATCTCGGCCTTCATCCTGACCAGATCGATGACACCCCGGAAATCGCCCTCGCTACCCACAGGAATCTGCACGGGTACCGCGTTGGCGTTCAGCCTTTCATTCATCATGTGGACAACGCGGAAGAAGTCAGCCCCCGTGATATCCATCTTATTGACATAGGCAATCCTGGGCACACCGTACTTGGATGCCTGACGCCATACCATCTCACTCTGAGGTTCAACGCCCCCCTTCGCACAGAAAACCGCAACGGCTCCGTCCAGAATGCGCAGAGACCTCTCGACCTCTACAGTGAAGTCCACGTGGCCCGGGGTATCAATGACGTTGATGGTAAAACCCTTCCACAGCGCCGTTGTCGCGGCAGAGGTGATGGTTATGCCCCGCTCGCGCTCCTGGTCCATCCAGTCCATCGTGGTGGCGCCTTCATGCACTTCACCCATGCGGTGCACGCGCCCTGTATAAAACAGGATGCGTTCCGTGGTGGTCGTCTTGCCGGCGTCGATATGCGCCATAATACCAATATTGCGCACCCTGTCGATGGGATGAGTCCTGAGCATGTATCCCTGTCTCCTTCGTGAAAGCCTTGCTCGCCTGGCTTACCAGCGATAGTGGGCGAAAGCTTTGTTGGCTTCAGCCATACGGTGCATCTCTTCTTTGCGTCCCACGGCCTTTCCGGCATTGTTCGACGCGTCCATCAGCTCCATCGCCAGCCGTTCCGCCATGGTTTTTTCGCTGCGCGCACGGCTGAAATCCACAATCCATCGAAGGGCAAGGGTCTGACGTCGTTCCTGCCTGATCTCAATGGGCACCTGATAGGTGGCGCCCCCCACGCGTCGCGCCTTGACCTCCAGCTGGGGCATCACATTGTTCAGCGCGTCCTGGAATACTTCGTTAGGCTCCCTGCCGGTCTTTTCCTTGATCATGTCAAAAGCTGAATAGCAGATATTCTGGGCGATCCCGCGTTTTCCCTCAAGCATGATCTGGTTGATCAGCTTGGTAAGCGTGACAGTCCCATAAATCGGATCGGGAAGCACTTCTCGCTTAGGAATGAATCCGCGACGGGGCATATGTTTTCCTCCTTGAACAGGCTATTTCTTCGGTCGTTTGGCTCCGTAGAGCGAACGGCCCTGGTTGCGCTTGGCGACGCCGGCTGTATCCAGGGCGCCACGGACGATATGGTAACGCACACCGGGAAGGTCGCGTACACGGCCTCCGCGGATGAGCACGACGCTGTGCTCCTGCAGGTTGTGTCCGATTCCGGGGATATAGCACGTCCCCTCGATCTGGTTGGTCAGGCGTATTCTGGCAATTTTCCGCAACGCTGAATTCGGTTTCTTCGGCGTTGTCGTCTTCACGCTCAGGCATACGCCGCGTCGCTGCGGACAGCCCTGCAGAATCGGCGCGTGTGACTTGTTCAGGATCCTTTTTCTTCCCTTGCGGACCAGTTGATTGATCGTGGGCATGAATGCACCTCCGGCTGTTTGTTCGGAACCCGTGTACCGGGCTCCTCCTATACCATTCCCTCAACCCCTGGGAATATATAGTCCTAATTACTCCGCATGCAGGCTCGCTGCGGCGGATGTCCCGACCTGGATGCGGCAAAACCTTCCAAGCTCTGCCATGCTCTCCACCTCGACGACTGGAATCCCTGCCTCGTCTGCTGCCTGGCGGATGGCCAGGGTCACAGCTGTCTGCGCGTCCAAAGCGATGTACACCCGGGCGGCTGTGCCTGTCCGGATCGCGCGGATAACCTGTCTGGCACCCGGGATTCGCCGTTCATTTGCGGCCGCTTCCATCGCACGTCCACCCCCACCAGTGCTCAGTCAGAACATCTCGCAGCCAAGGCAACTGTTAAATATTACCACATCGGATGAAAGCCGTCAACGAGTCTGACAACCGCCCAGGGCTTACGCATGAACGGTCAAAGTCCAACATCTCATTGAGCTGCCGGCAAA
>CAZPIC010000061.1:0-3621 GCA_964586835.1 uncultured Oscillospiraceae bacterium | reverse complement strand
AGGCGATGACAGGCAAATCCGGTAGCTTTCGGACAAACTGTTGCGGCTCTAACATCCACCTGCGCGGGGACGTTCTTTGGTAGGGCCGAACCCGGGTGAAATAGATGTCTCTCCCTGCTGCCCAGCGCACAACGTCATCATGGAGCTGCTCCCTGTTGTTATCAAAGGTACATCCATGAACCCGGTAGAGAATCCTGTCCGGCGAAGCATCCAACGTACTGCGGATGTGTACATGCGCATTGTTGCGCATTTCCCTCAGCTGGATCCACCCTATGACCCCATCAGTCATGATCAGCGTCCTTACAAACTCACCCTTCAAGGTCAGGCCGCCATAGGCTATGGGTTCCACCTCGAAGAGGCCGGTTCTGCCTTCATCTCGTCGCCTGTTTTGCGGATCCTGAATCCATGGCGCAGAAGCGCTCCGGTTGGATCGTGCTGATCCCTTTCAAGCTCAGCCGCTCTCGCCCGTCCTCAAAGTCCGGTCCACCGTCGCGGCGCTCACACTGAGCAGTTCCTCTCGTACGCGCTCTGTCCAGCCATTTTGGTTGAACACCAGCTTTCCATGGCTCTCTAATAAGGTGATCTATTGGGGCAAGGCTGCAACTCAAACCTTCCCGCAGGGCGGGAACATGACGCGCCACAACCAGACCAGCTTCTCCTTGACGCTGGACTGGTTTTGCTTAGCCGACTCTTTCGTCTGTCGATGCGCAGTTCATTCCTCTCACCCAGTGCCCGGAGTTCAGGTAACGCCTGGCCGTTGATCTGCTAAGCCCTGTGCTCTGACAAAAGCGATCCAGAATACCGGACTTCTTAGACTTCCTGCCTCTTTGGCTTGTGCGCTTTATTTGTTTGGTGACCTCATTTCTCGTTCTCATAGGTACGACTTTCTTTTTCATTCTCTAAGCATACCTGCTTCGCGCTCATTGTTTCATGAGGCACGACTCCCTTTTCGTGCTCAATGTATGTAAGGTACGCCGGCGGATTGACTAGGCATGCATCCAGGCTTATGATATCGCCGGCTGCGGGCGTATGCCCCGCGCCAGGGAGGGTTCTGTCCATGCGTCACAGGTTGCTAGCTCTGGTGGCCTTGCTCGTTGCCATGTCCCTTTCAGCGGCCGCTTTTTCAGAAGAAACTGCCCCCGTCTTCGCGGATCTCAGGGCTTATGCGCCTGAGGGCACCTTTCTCGCGCCAGGGGAAGAACCCGTCTTCACACAGGATAGTTACAAAAGCTCGGACATCGCCGTGACCCTGTCAAAACAGCGTGTGGACAGGTCTGACGTCACGGTCGCCGACATCTATCTCACTTCTGTGGAGCACTTAAGGCGGGCCTATGGAGACGACAGGTGGAAGGGCCCTGCAGAGAGGCTGCACGCCATCGCCCTTCGCAACCAGGCCATCGTTGCCATGAACGGTGACTACGCCACCGCACTCAGCGCGGGCCTTGTGATCGCCAATGGCACGGCGCTTCAGTCCACCGGTAACCGCAAGCGCGACCATTGCATCATCTTCAGGGACGGGCGCATGGTCACCTTTCTGAAGGGAGAAATGGACCTTGAAGAAATGCTATCCGAGGATCTGTGGCAGTCCTTTCTCTTTGGCCCGGCGCTTCTTGTAGACGGTGTGGCTATAGAACAAATCAAGACGGATGTTGCGCCGGCCAACCCCAGGAGCGTCCTTGGCTACTACGAGCCGGGGCACTACTGCTTTGTGCAGGTGGACGGACGGAGTTCAAAAAGCAGGGGTCTGACCATCACAGGGCTCGCGGAGTTCATGGAAAGCCTCGGTTGCGTATCCGCCTACAACCTCGATGGCGGGCAGTCCTCCTCGATGTATTTCCATGGGGCCATCATTACAGACCCATACAGAAGCGGCCGGCGGGTGACCGACATTGTCTACATTGGGCCCTGAGCAGCGGAGTGGATCTGCGAATGCTGCTCTTTGCTGCCGACACTGAACGAAAGGGACGTCCTGTGATGAAAAGAACACTGTCGCTGCTGGCAGCGCTGCTTCTGACAGCGCTCGCACCGCTTGTCCCCGCCGAGACCAAGATTGTCAACGTGTTTAATTGGGAAGACTATATCAGCGAGGAAGCGCTCTCCCTGTTTGAAAAGGAGACCGGGATCCGGGTAAACTACATGCGCTTCACAACCAATGAGGACATGCTGGTCCAGGTGCGTACGAATCCCGGTGCCTTTGACGTGCTCGTCCCCTCGGACTACGCCATCGAACGCCTCATTTCGGAGGGACTGCTGTCGTCCATCGACTTCTCCAGGGTCCCCAACGCCTCTAATACCCTTGAGTGGCTGATGCATCCCGCCTATGATCCTGAAAACCTGTATTCTGTCCCCTATATGTGGGGCACGGTCGGCATCCTCTATGACACGACACGCGTGGAAAGCCCGATCGATTCCTGGGGAGCGCTGTTTGACGACGCTTACAGAGGCGAGGTCTTCATGCTTGATTCTCTCAGGGATACCCTGGGCATTACGCTGAAGTACTTAGGCTACTCCATGAACACGCGAAACCCCGCTGAGTTGGCGGAAGCCACGCGGCTTCTGATCGACCAAAAGCAAAGGGGCATTGTAAAAGCCTACCAGGTCGATGAAACCAAAGACAAGATGGTTGCAAGCGAAGGCATCCTGGCTGTCGTCTGGTCCGGCGACGCGCAATACGCCATCAACATGAACGAAAATCTGGCCTATGTCATCCCAAAGGAGGGTAGCAACATCTGGGCGGACGCCATGGTGATCCCCTCTGGTGCCAGAAACAGGGAAAACGCCGAGGCCTTTATCGACTTCATGTGTCGTCCCGACATCGCGCAGATTAACTGCGAGTATATTGAATATTCCTCCCCCAACAGAGCCGCCATCGAGCTCATGGGCGAGGAATACCTGTCAAACCCAAACCTGAACCCGCCTGCAGAGGCGCTTCAGCGCTGCGAGTTCTTCCTGGATATCCAAGAATACCTGTCTTTGTACAACACCTTGTGGACCCAGGTCAAAGGCACGAAATAACCCTGGCCCTCCAGCCCGCCGGCGCAGACGCACCGCGGGCTGGTGCGGTCTTTACTGCACAGTTTCCCATCTGTGCAGCCTTAGCTGCAGCCGCAGCAGGTGCTGCAGTTCCCGCCGGGGCAGGACAGCGCCCCTCCCTTCACACCGCAGAATCCGACCTCCCCATACTGTTGGGACACGTCCTCCGACCCGCACACGGGGCAACGAGGCTTCAGGGTCGCCCGCTCCTTCATGGTCATTGATATCTCGTAAGCCTTCTGGCATGCATTGCATACAAAATCATACTTCGGCATATCCATTCCTCCGCAGGCACTGGCCGGCGGCGCAGCCGGCTCCGCGTCTGCGCACCGGTACGCTGATGGTAGCCAAGCTCCTCTGGCCCGTCAAGCCCACGGAACCCTGCCCGTTGTTGGCGCCTTACTTAAAACAGTGCCCAGCTGGGGACATCCAGTACCGTCCCGCCCTGCATGGCCGACTCATGCGCAAGGTGGTCACATACCGTCCAGTTTGTGGCCACACGGGCGCTGACCCTGGATTTTCTTCCCTCTAAAATAGGGTCTGCTGAAAAAGGCATATTTTGGATTTCAGGCAGCTGATCTCATCGGA
>CAZPIC010000060.1:0-4102 GCA_964586835.1 uncultured Oscillospiraceae bacterium | reverse complement strand
CGCTCATCGCCCCGTTTGCCCAGGCGCCCTCATAGGTATAGCGCACGCCCGAGCCACTGACAGCCGTGAAGCTGCCCTGACCGTGCGGGACCCCGTCCATCATCTCCCCCGTGTAGGTCCCCGTCCGCTCCGCGTGCGGAAAACGCACGATGATCTCCGCGGTGACCATATCTCTGCCCGCCTCTTCCGCCGGCGGCCCATCCTCAGACACCGGTTCCGGGGATGGCGGCCCATCCTCAGACACTGGCTCTAAGGACGGCGGCCCGTCTTCCGCAGGCGGCCCCGAATTTTGCGTCAGTGGAAAGAAGGTGATCCCAGTCGCCTGTGCGTATTCCTGCACGTAACTCCCCTCATACCCGAAGATCCCCGACAGCAGCCCGGCTTCCATACCGAAAAAGGCGTCCGGGCCGATCTCCGTCACGCTCGCGGGAAGGATGACCCTCCAAAGCTTCGGGCACTCCCCGAACGCGAACTCCCCGATGCGCTCCACGCCCTCGAGGATCGTCACGCTTTCAAGCGATGTACAGTACGCGAAAGCCAGATCCCCGATCTCCCGGAGCGACAGTGGCAGCGTCAGGTCCACAAGTGCCGTGCAGCCATAGAAGGCCATCTCTCCGATGGTCTCCACCCCGTCGGGGATCCTCGCCCTCACAAGCGTGCTGCAATCCCGAAACGCGCTCTCCCCGATTCGCGTGACCGCATGCCCGTCCAGCGTTTTCGGGATCTCCGGCTGCGCTGACGAACCCAGCCAACGCGTGATGGTAGCCGTCCCCTCCGTGGTCAATTCGTACTGGTAATCGCCGGTCATGAGCGCCTTGCCCCCCAAAGTGCCGGCGGACAGCAAAGAAAACAGCAACGCAAAACACAGGACACCCCTCATCATTTTTCTCATATCCTTCTCCTCACGGCGGTTCGTATGCTCGTGTCGGGAAGCTGAACAACAGATATATTCACGGACGCTTGTCTTCATGACAATTGTACTGCCGTCCATGTCGCAAGTCAACAAAATTTGAAGTTCAACCGACCCAGCGTCTCATATCAAGTTGAACGCGAACGAAATCTTCGATGCCGCACATGCTTTGAACGCGAAGATCAGTGGATCCTGACAGGAAATTTCCACGGAGATTGACAGGAAATTTCCAGCCGTTTCTATGGAGCACAAGTTCCCCGCAAACCTTCAAAGATTAAACCATTGAGCCCGGTCTTTTACCAGGCACTTCTCGCAGAGCGTGTGTATCATACGCTTCAACCACGCAAGCTTCTCCCTGGCATCCGCGCAGCATTTGCTTGGCCGACTCTTTCTTGGGTCGATGCACTTGACATCCTTCCTACCCGCTGTTTTGCAAGTCAGGCAACCCCGTACGGATGATCCGCTCCACTTTGTGCTCTCACAAACAGCGTTCAGTTTTCGAGTTTCTCAGCCTTCCTTGTCCCGTCGGTATGCAGCTTTCGGTTGTTGTATTCCTCAATCCGTTCTCCTATTGAGAGTATTTCTTTTTCATGTCATCGGTGTCCTTGTCTTGGGCAAAAAGCAACTGAGGCACGATCCCTTTCTTCGCGCTCAATGCGTGTAAAGTTCCCTCCGCTTGCTTGCAAATATGTAACCACCGCCCTACAATCATAGACGAGCTTTGGTAAATCATATGGAAGAGGCATCGGATAGCTGTTTGTGGGAGGAAAAGATGACCAGCAGGGAGAGGGTTCTGGCTGCGATTAACCACCGGGAACCTGATCGTGTGCCACGCGATTTAGGGGCAACACCAAGCTCCGGCATTTCTGCCATCGCTTACAACCGTCTGACGGCGTATAAGGCGTTGCAGGTCGAGCCCGCTAAAGTCTATGACGTCGTGCAGCAGCTGGCGCAACCGGATGACGCTGTGCTGGACCTATACCGCATTGACGCGGTAGACGTAGGCCGGATGTTTAACGACCGCAGCGAAGACTGGAAGGCTTCTACACTTCCTGATGGGAGCAAAGCCCTGACGCCTGCATGGTTTCATCCTGTACAGAAGCCAGACGGAAGCATGGCTGTTTTTTTTGATGGGTTTGAGATTGCCAGAATGCCTAAGGGTGCCACCTTTTATGACGGCACCTACGTGGCCTATCCCGAAGAAATCCCCAAGGATCTTTCAGATCTGGACCTGCAGATGAATCGGGTCCTGTGGCAGAAGCTCGCCCACTCTCCCTGGGACCATGCAGGTGAGCCCGCTTTCTGGCAGCAGCTGCGAAGCAGGACGCAAAAGCTCAGGGAGGAATCGGATCGGGCGCTGATGGTGGTTTGCGGGTGCAATTTGTTTGAGTGGGGCACCTTCCTCAGGCGTATCGACAACTTCCTCTGCGATCTGCTGCTGGACCCCGAAGGGGTAGAGCGGTTGTTGGACGCGCTGATGGAACGGCATTTGAACACCCTTGAGAAGGTCTGCGAAGCCGTGGGCGACCTGTGCGACGTGCTTCGCTTTGGCGACGACCTGGGAATGGACAGCGGGCCAATGATGAAGCCAGACCTCTACCGAAAGCTGTTCAAGCCCCGCCATACGCTGCTGAATGAGTATGTGCACAAGCACTCCTCTATGAAGACCTTCCTCCATTCCTGCGGATCCATCTATGCTTTGCTGCCTGACTTGATCGAAGCGGGCTACGATGTGATCAACCCCGTGCAGATCAATGCACGCGATATGGAACCCGAGCGTCTGAAGAAAGAGTATGGCGGGGACATTGCATTCTGGGGGGGAGGAGCAGATACGCGCTTTGTCCTGAACCGCAAAACACCGGAAGAAGTCAAAGACCATGTCCGCGCCCTGATCGAAACTTTCGCTCCCGGTGGCGGGTTTGTGTTCAACACTGTGCACAACATTCTTCCGGATGTGCCTCCGGAAAACATAGACGCCATGTTTGATGCGGTAGACGAGTACTGAGCACCGGAGGAAATCTATGAAGCGCATCGCACAGGTCATCAGGATCAAACCAGAGAAGAAGGCCCTTTACCTGCACCTTCACCAGAATATCTGGAAGTCAGTCGCGCAGAAGATCCATGCATGTAATATCCGCAACTACTCCATTTTCATCCATGAGGAGACGCTTTTTTCCTACTTTGAATATGTTGGCGAAGATTTTAAGGCGGACATGGCCAGGATGGCAGAGCATGAAGAAACCAGGTTATGGTGGTCTCTGACCGATCCCTGCCAGGAACGGGTGCCGCAGGCGCTTCCTGGAGAGTGGTGGCACAGCATTGAAGAGGTTTTCCATCTGGATTGAGGAGAAGAGACCATGAAAAGCATCCTGTGCTTTGGGGATTCCAACACCTACGGTGAGAGCCCGGAGGGCTTTGGCCGCTACGCCTATCATGAGCGCTGGCCCGGAAGGATGCAGCAGGCCTTGGGGGAGGACTTCCTCGTGATTGAGGAAGGTCTCAATGGGCGTACAACTGTATGGGACGATCCGATTGAGACGGACAAGTGCGGTTACAGGCACCTGCCCTGCTGTCTGGCCTCCCACGCCCCCCTCGACCTGGTGATCCTGATGCTGGGCACGAACGACCTTAAAAGGCGCTTCGCAGTGAGCCCCTCGGAAATCGCACAGTCTGTAGAGCAGCTGGTGAAAATGGTCCTGAAAGCGGAAAACGGACGCAGGCCCAATCCGCCAAGAATACTACTGGCTGCCCCAACCTGTGTGCTTCCACAGACCTTCCTGGAAGAAGTCTTCGGGGACCGGCATATGGATTCCCTTCGTTTAGGGCCGCTAGTCCGAGAAGTGGCTGAACGCGCCGGCGTGGACTTTATCAATGCGGCAGAAATCGCTTGGCCGTCGGAACTGGACGGGCTGCATTTTGACCGGCAGGGACATGAGAAGATGGCCCGGGCCATGCTCGAAAAAACACTGTCCATCCTGTTCCCGGAAAAGAAGGAGGAAGCCTGAGTGAACACGCTCAAACTGAGGTTGAGGGCTCTGCTCGCACGGGCGGAGGTTTCCGTGCTGATCGCAGTGATCCTATTAGGGCTGCTGTTTTCAGTATCTTCCGCAAATTTCCTGTCCTCGTACAATATCTATCCTAGATTATTCACAGGCATGACCTGAAAGGTCGAGATATGAAGAAATCACAAGG
>CAZPIC010000059.1:0-5295 GCA_964586835.1 uncultured Oscillospiraceae bacterium | reverse complement strand
GTCACCTTCTTGATGCCTGGTGAGTCTGCGCGGACCACGCCATCCCGGAATGCCTGCCAGAACCGCAGCGGATTCTGGCTGACGCGCCATGCGTCATCATTCCACGGATCGGCAGGATCGTATACAAAGTGTGAGTCAATGTCTTCATCGTAGCAGTAATCCCCGGGCTGTGCTTTGACAAACTCGATCTGGTCACGGGTGGTTTGATCAACAAACATCTGGAAGATCCAACCCATCTGCATGGCCCAGAAACTGTCAAAGTCACCTGCCACTGCCAACGGCTGATGGCCGGCTTCCAGCAATTTCTCGCACACCGCGACAAACTCATCCCAGTTGGTGGGCGCTTCTACACCCACTTCATCAAAGATTGCCTTGTTGTAGAACCACAGCACTTGCACGGACTCCAGGGACAGGTTGTTCCATTTACCCAGTGCGTCGTTCCGCCCGTTTTGCATTTGGAAGTTGAATTGCTCGTTCCATTCAGCGTTGCTGTAGGGGCTTTCGTCAAAGGCGTACTCGTAGAAGTTGATGTCCTTGTTGGCAGCGGCAGGGCCTGCCAGGTTGATGGCGACCAAGTCAGCTTCTGGGTTGTCGGAAGCAAACTGCGCTTTGATCCAGTCCGCATATCCTTCGGAAGGCTTCAGATCCACGACGATTTCCACGTCGCTCTTCAGCGCCTCATACCCTTCCTTGACTGCTGCCCACGCCTCTGCGGCGCCCGGTCCTGCCTGCATGTTGACGCGGATTTCCGTTTTCTTGCCTTCTGCAAGTGCGGGAATTGCAGCCACGACAGTGGACAGCACCATCACGATGGCCAGAAACAGGGTAAACCTCCTGTGCATCAAGATCCCTCCATTCATTTGGCTGTCACGATACATCGCTGGCAGCCTATTTAGGTTGTCTATAGTGTATCACATCAGGTTTTGCAGCGTCAAGCGTTTCACAAATCAACGACACATGTGCAACTACTATGTGACGATGCGCATAAGGAGTCACAACGGGCAGGGCTAAGGGGCTGCGCGCTCTTGCCTACTCTCCTCGATAAATATACGAGAACCTGCCATATGGCGCGCTATCTCCGTGCAGGTAAAAATCCTCAATCGTCTGGTTTCTGCCGGTGTGATCCGCCCACTTGAAATAGATTTCGAAGGGGCCATCAGAAATGCCCAGGGTTGCACGTCTAATGTGGTAATCCACCTCGTATTCGCCGATCTGCATGGCAGTGCGCTCGTTCCCGCCCCAGCGGTATCCACCGAGGCACCGCTGCAGGAAGGTAGTCTGCCTGTCCAGCACAATGTCGCTGAGCACGAAATGGTACCCATGCCAGTGCGGCGCAAAAGGTCGCCCTTCCACACCGATATAGAGCATCATCCATTTTGTGAACATGTTGAACACGATGGGTTCACGCGTCCTAGCGTAAAAGCGGATATACTCATCATCATGGGCAACCGCAAGCTCTACAAACTCATTCCTGCCCGTATGATCACTGTACATGATTCCGCCTACGCCCTCGCATTCGCGCGGGATGGTACCAAACGGCATCACGGCATAGCGCGCAGGAGCCTCTGCCCACGTAACAAGCCCTTTCCTCCCTGCGCAATGGGGTGGAAACGGCCCGGGCAGGGGCGGTGCGCCCTTAAAGCGCCGGATATAATCACACAACTGCATGTAATAGTTGTCCAGAGACCCAGCGCGCATGGGTTCTACATCGCGGGAATACTCTGCGTCAGCCTGGTCGATCATCAGCACCGGTCGTGGAGGATCGCCCTTTATTTTCCCCGCAGTCCACTCATTCCATCCGGTAAAGAAAACAATTCTGGGATCAAGTTCGATGGCGCGCTCCCACTGCTCCGCCACATTGTAGCCATATGCCAGCGCCTCTGGGGTCTTGTCGTTCCCCGCACCGTGCCAAGCGCGGCCGCGCGTGGACGGCTCCCCGTAGAACGCGGCATCACCAAAGCTGATGTTTGGGTGCTGTGCGACCGACACAGGCACAATCTCGGCTTTGCCGTCCGGTCCGTGCCAGGCTCTTTGCGGCCGCTCAAACTCAATCCATGGAAAGCCAAGTGGCTTTTTCTTCTCTGTTGGCCACTGCGCCAAGCGAAATGTGAAGAAGGCGCGTTCCTCTTCGCCGCATTCATCCGGCAAACCGATGATCAGCGGCTTGCCCTCCCAATGAAACCACAGCTCCGGAAAAAGCCCCTTCTTGTATATGTCGTTGTATATCTCAGCGACTGTATCACCCGATTGGGTATTGGTATAATATACGATTTGGGGTACTCGGAAGCCATCGCGCCGGTATTCCTCCAACGTTTCCAGAATGGGCAGTACCTGTTGCAGAAAAGTCACCCGGTTGGTTGTGTCAAACACAATGAAATCAACCATGGCGTACGTGAGCAGCTTGACATGCCGACGAAGCACCCACCGATCCTCGATGAAGTAGTAACCAAAAAGCGGTTCACCCCAGTACAGCGGCCCGCCTTTTCCCCACGCGGGATGATCAAAATCCCAAATGGCATCAGGGGATTGCTGAAGGATGCGCGTCACATCGTTGGGGCCATCAATTGGGCGTTCTCCCACGCCATGCGTCAGAAAGTAGAACACTCCTACGAATTTGTCCTCTTTCAACGGGCCAACCTCATTGGCGGTGGGCAGCCTTCTGTTCAGTGCGTCTATCGCGCGAAGGGCGCCAAAACTTGCACTCTTATCCATATTCCCCTCCTTTTTTCAGGTACATTGGTAACACAAGGAGCAGGGAAAATCAACTGCTTGCCATCACTGTGCCGATATGTTAAAAGCCCTGTATCAGGACAGATTCGAATCTGCAAGGAGTGTCGTTCATGAACACTATCAAAAACCAAGGTGTATGGCGCCTGTACGATCGTCACGCAACGCTTATTCTGACGGATGAAAGGCAGCTGTCGCGCATCATTGAGGCCCCCACTGCACCGCTGTTTTCCGATGAAGAGCGTGGCTTCTCTGGGGAAAAGCGCGGGATCTATCCTGTAGACACCACGCTTGATTCCTTCATGAAGGATGCTGCGGCTCGCGGATGCACGCGCGTGGAGGTTTCCTATGACTTCTTTTTCGGCGGTACCACGCGGGAGAATTATCCAGACAGCCCGTTGACGATCAAAGCATTCAAAGTCATTCACGATTACGCGTTCAAACACGGGATGGCATTTGGCGCTTCCCTCATCTCGCCACTGGATCTGGGTGGCGGCTATGCGCAGCAACACGACAACACGGGTTTCACCTGGCAATTCCAAAAGGGTGAGATCGACAATGGCGCGTACGTGATACGGATGCGAAGGCAGCTGCAATGGTACAATAACAAAGGCCCCATCTCGCTTGTCCTCACACGCGTCATGGCAGTAGCGTTCGATGCCCAGGAAACGGAGAATCCGCACATGCGTGCAGTGGACGAGCGCAACATTGTGGACATCAGTGACACGGCGGGTTACAGGATTATCGACGGCACGTACAAGCTGACAAGTGCAGGATATGCGTACGATGAAATGGAGGTGTACGGAAAGACAGACTTGGCGCGCTGTAACGTGCTGGTTGTGGCGGAATACCGGACGCCGGAGATTGATTACTTTGACGCTGGCGCGCAAGCGTACATCCACGGAGTGATTGATCAGCATCACGCTGCGGGCATCCGCTATCAGGGCTATTATTCCGACGAGATGCACATCCAGTTTGACTGGGATCTCAGCGAGCATTTCGGTCCTACAGAAATCACCACACGCTATATAACGCCGAAGCTGATTGAAGTGTTTGCGGACAAGTATGGCGAGCAATACCGCGACTTCCTCAGATACATGGTGTATTTCGTGCATTTTCCGCTTGGTGATGGAAGCTGGGGACAGTATGCAATGGCGCCAGGTGAGGACGGTGCATACGGCACATGGCTCTTCCGCAAGCGGTATTTTGAGCTGCTCAGCCAGCGCGTTGTGGAGTTGTCCCTGGACGCAAAATCCTATTCAGAAACACTGTTCGGTGGTCCCATCATGACAAGAGCGCATGCTACTTGGCAGGAGTCGCCCACATGTGACCATTTTGCGCCAGGGCACGGGTTCCAGGTGGAGCCCGATGCACCCGTTACGCGCTATGACTATGATACGCCCTATGTGTGGAGTTCGACGATCCGGGAGAACGTCTCGGCATGCGGCGATTACTTCCGGTGGAATGATTTCCTCACTGGCTCCGGAACCGACCATCCGGAGGGCGGATTTCTGGACCGGAACTACTATGCCCAGGCGTTCGCATGCTCCCTGGGAAACCTGAATGCGTTTCAGCGCGCTTACTGTGCTGCGTGGGGATCACCCGCAGCAGTCATCCGGCGGCTGAAGGCGGTGGGTGCTACCTATGGTACGGACTCAATTGAACACGGCATCGCCCAGGGGATGGAGCATCGCATAAGCGACGTGCTGATGCTCTATCCCACTGAGCTCAATTATGTCGAGGAGCGCTTTGGCTCCTGGATGGTACAGTACGGCTATTGCGACTACATCACGGAGGAGATGCTCATACGGTACGCCTCTGTCAATCGTGACGGCACGTTGGCTGTGCGCGGGCGATCTTACCGTGCGCTTGTCGCGCTGTTTGAAGCGTTTGTCAGCAAAAAAACGCTTGCCCTGCTGGAGCGTTTCGTCTCCGCAGGCGGCACCTTGCTTTGGACAGGCGTGCCTTGCGTCCGCAGCGACGAGGGCGAAAACCTGCAACAGATGTTTCTGCATGGCTTTGGACTCCAATCGGTTCAAGATGCGGGCGTGCCGGAGTGCGTAGCGGGCAAGTCTGTGCGCTTTGAGGGCATACTGGCGGACGTCAAACCCATGGACATCCGCACCGACCTACTGCCTGACCGCGTCTATCCGATCCAGACCGCGGGAGCTCAGGTTGTCGCACGGCTGGACGATGTGCCGGTGGGGGCGGTTATGTCGCACGGCGCAGGCAGAGCTGTTTATCTGGGCTTCCGCCCGCGGGACGACCAGTCCCAATCCATGGGAAAGGATGTCCAGACGCTGTTTGATATCCTTCAGGCGTTATCAGCTTACGGCCCGGACAGCCTGGAGGCGCGATCACGCCCTGAAGGTGCGCGCTACGTGATGAATCGCTTCCCCAACGGCTCAATCAGCATCGCCAATCATTATAGAACGTTTGCGGAGCATTGGTACGGCAGCTTTTTTCGTGACGAAAAGCGCGACCAAGAGCTGCTGCAGGGACGACAGCTGCCACCGCTGGAGATCATGCTGGAAGGGCCGATCGGCGCGGCGGCGTTCAACAACGAGT
>CAZPIC010000058.1:0-5744 GCA_964586835.1 uncultured Oscillospiraceae bacterium | reverse complement strand
ACATGTTCCAGTTCTATGGCGCGAATCGAACCGGCAGGTTCAGCGGTCGACTTATCCAGCTGCAAAATCTGCCTCAGAATCATCTTCCGGACTTGGATGATGCACGTGCGCTTGTACGCTCTGGATCATATGAGGATGTGCGGCAGGTTTACCCGTCTGTGCCGGAAGTGCTGTCCGAACTGATCCGCACAGCGTTTATCCCGCGTGATAGTTGCAGATTCATCGTATCCGACTTCAGCGCCATCGAAGCCCGCGTCATTGCCTGGCTGGCCGGTGAGCAGTGGCGCATGGAGGTATTCAAGAACGGCGGCGATATCTATTGCGCCTCAGCCAGTCAGATGTTCCATGTGCCGGTGGTCAAGCACGGCCAGAACGGGCATCTGCGTCAAAAAGGCAAGATTGCAGAATTGGCGCTCGGCTACGGCGGCTCTGTTGGAGCGCTGAAAGCAATGGGCGCTTTGGAAATGGGACTGTCGGAAACAGAGTTATTGCCGCTCGTCAAGGCGTGGCGCGAATCCAACCCGAACATCGTACAGCTTTGGTGGGATGTGGACGAGGCGGTGATGGTGGCTGTCAGCCGGAAGAGCACAGCTGAAGCGCACGGCATCCAATTCCAGTATAAAAGCGGCATGTTGTTTATCACCTTGCCTTCCGGCAGGCAGCTTTCCTATGTAAAGCCGCGCATTGGTGAGAATCAGTTCGGCTCTCCGGCAGTTACCTATCTTGGGCTTGGCGGTACGAAAAAATGGGAGCGGCTTGAAAGCTACGGTCCGAAATTCGTCGAGAACATCGTTCAGGCGATCAGCCGCGACATTTTGTGCTACGCCATGAAGATGCTCCGCGGCTGCGCCATTGTCGCGCATGTACACGATGAAGTGATTATCGAAGCCGATCCGTGCCTGTCGCTTACAGATATTTGCAAGCAAATGGGACATACGCCTCCCTGGGCAAAAGGACTATTGCTGCGGGCGGACGGGTTCGAAACAAATTTCTACAAAAAAGACTGACCTCTTTTCGTTCAGAGCAACCCCTATCTTTCCAAACAAGGTAGGAGCTTTGCTCTGAATTTGGTTTGGAGGTGTACCCATGTTTTACGTCAAGACTCAACTGAACGAGGAAACAGCCCTTACCACGGAGATCACGGACGAGAATGTTTTCACCCGCTGCCCACGCTGTGGATCGGAAATCGCCGTCGATCTCGCCGATATTTTGTCTGACGGCGAAGGCGACCTGTATGGCACGGCGGTGCTGTGCGACGATTGCGCCAGAAAGCTGTGTCCCGAATTGCGCCGGGAGGTGCCGTAATGGCGCACATCGATAACTGCTACTACAACAGCGAAGGCTATCCCGATCCCACGTCATACGAGGCATTCAGGAACATCGACCAGCAGATTCGTGCTTCTGGCCGAAGTCCGAACTACCGCCCGCTGGTGTATATCTGCTCACCTTATGCCGGACAGATCGAGAAGAACATCGAGAATGCCCGTAAGTACAGCCGTATCGCCGCGGATCGCGGATTTCTCCCCGTCGCGCCGCATCTCCTGTTCCCCCAATTCCTGGATGACAGCCTTGAGGAAGATCGCCAGCTTGGCATGTTCATGGGACTTGTTCTGCTTACGAAGTGCGCAGAGATTTGGGTGTTTGGTTCCGAGGTCACTGATGGCATGTCAGTGGAAATCGATAAAGCGATACAGCGCGATATGCCGGTTCGACACTTCACCGAGAGCGGAAAAGAGGTGTGTGCATGAGAGGGATTGCACTTTACTCAGCCGATTGTGCCGGTGTGGAAACGAACTGTTCTTACCCACACAGAATGATCGTCACGGACAACGATACCCTGAAGGAGGCTGCCGGACACGACTATGTTTGTGTGGATTATAAGAACCGCTACCGCTCCAACGCCAACTTCATCAGTTCAAACTGTCTGGGGATGGACTGCGATAACGATCATTCCGATGCTCCGGAAGATTGGATCACGCCTGAAAGTATCCGTCACGCCTTCCCCGATGTGACGTTTGCGGTGCATTACAGCAGGCACAACAACATTCCCAAACGCGGCAAGTCACCAAGGCCGAAGTTTCATTGTCTCTTCCAGATAGACGAAATGACTGACCCTGTCCAGTACAGCGATTTGAAGAAGCGCATCCATGGCATCTTCCCGTATTTCGATACCCAGGCGCTCGATGCCGCGCGCTTCTTCTTCGGAACGGATCAGCCTGACGTAGAGTTCTTCCCCGGCACACTCACTCTGAATGAATGCCTTGACTCCTACTATCCCGATTCGGAAGAGAATCCCGAGTCCACACCGCTGGACGAGCCTTACACAGCATATGCGCGGACGATACCCGAAGGCAGTCGGAATGCCACCATGTCCCATTTCGCTGGACGGGTACTGAAGCGTTACGGAGATACCGAACAAGCACACGCACTCTTCCTTGAAGAAGCGGAAAAGTGTGTCCCGCCGCTGCCTGATACGGAACTAAGCACAATCTGGCGCAGTGCAAGAGGCTTCTACTCACGGATACAGCAGCAGCCCGGATATGTGCCGCCGGAGGAGTATAACGCTCAGGACATCAGCTATGAGCCGGAAGACTACACCGACGTAGGGCAAGCGACCATATTGGCAAAGACATTCGGCAATCGGCTGCGGTACTCGCCTTATACGGACTACCTTGCTTACAACGGTGTGTACTGGGAGGAGTATCGACCGGCGGCGCAGGCCATGATTCACGAGCTTACCCAGTTGCAGTTGGAGGAAGCCCAGCGGCGCATGGAGACTGCGTGGCACAGAATGACTGCCGTCGGCGCGGCGGAGATTGTGAGCAACTTGGGCAAGAAAAAAGCTGAGTCCGTGTTCAATGAGGAACAACGGCAGGCTTACGACGAGTATGCCCGTGCACTTGCCTATCAGGGTTTTGCGATGAAGCGGCGTGATTCCAAGTACATCACTGCCGCAATGCTGGAAGCGCGCCCCATGCTGACGATTACGCCGAAGGAACTGGATGCGGACTGTTTCCTCCTGTGTACCCCGGCGGCGACATACGATCTGCGAAAAGGGGCAGCTGGCGCGCAGGAGCACAAGCCTGAAGACTACCTGACAAAAGTGACCAGCGTGTCGCCCGACTCCGATGGCGATGAACTCTGGCAGGCGGCGCTGGAAACATTCTTCTGCGGTGACGCCGGCCTGATTCGCTATGTGCAGATGATCGCCGGATTGGCGAGCATCGGGAAAGTCTTCTTCGAGGCCATGGTAATCGCCTATGGCGACGGGCGAAATGGCAAGTCCACCTTCTGGAATGTAATCGCTCGTGTGCTGGGTCTATACAGCGGAAATATCTCAGCCGACTCGCTGACCGCCGGTTGCCGCCGCAATGTGAAACCGGAAATGGCAGAGGCCAAAGGTAAACGCCTGCTGATCGCCGCCGAGCTTGAGGAAGGCACGCGACTAAACACCTCAACGATCAAGCAACTAACGTCCACCGACGACGTGTTCGCGGAAAAGAAGTACAAGGACCCGTTCGCCTATACGCCTAGCCATACGCTGGTTTTGTACACCAACCACCTCCCACGGGTAGGCGCGCTGGACGAAGGTACCTGGCGTCGTCTGATCGTGATCCCTTTCAAAGCAAGGATTCAAGGAAACAGCGACATCAAGAACTACGCCGAGTATCTGTATGAAAAAGCTGGTGGTGCCATCTTAACGTGGATTATTGAAGGCGCCCGCAAGGTGATCGAACTCGACTACAAAATCCCGGAGCCCGCGTGTGTTACGGCTGCCATCAAGGCGTACCGTGAAGCCAACGATTGGCTGGCGCACTTCCTTGACGAACGCTGCGAGGTGGGCGCAGATCTCCAGACTTCATCCGGTGAACTGTATGTGTGCTATCGCAACTACTGCGCTGAGACAGGCGAGTATACGCGCAGCACAACGGACTTCTACGCTGCGCTGGACAACGCCGGATACAAACGCAAAAAGACACGGGCTGGCATCATGATTTCGGGTATGCGTGTGAAAACCATGAGTGATGAGGACGCATTTCCTGACTTCCTGAAATGAGCAAAAGCCTTATACAGCAAGGAGTGTGCAGGTCGTGAAGGTCTCTACTAAAAAGTCCCTTATAGGCATAAAAAATCAGTCTATAGAGAGGTTTTGTAAACGACCTGATCGACCTGCACACCTGCGCTTTTTGGAGGGAAACATGCGGGAAAAACAGATAGAGCAACGATTATCACAGAGGGTGAAGCAATGCGGCGGCATGGCCTTCAAATTTGTCAGCCCCGGCATGGATGGCATGCCCGACCGTCTGATCCTTCTACCCGGTGGGCGTGCGGCTTTTGCCGAGCTCAAAGCGCTTGGTCTGCGCCCCCGCCCGCTGCAGCTGCGGCGAAAGCGTCAGTTGGAGACGTTGGGATTCCGGGTGTACGTCATCGACCATCCCGATCAGATTGGAGGTGTGCTGGATGAATTACAAGGCCTATGAGTACCAGACCTACGCAACCGAGTTCATCCTGACGCACCCTGAAGCGGCGATTCTCTTGTCGATGGGGCTGGGTAAAAGCGTGATTACACTGACGGCCATCTACGAACTTTGCCTCAACCGCTTTGAGGTAAGCAAGGTGCTGGTCATCGCACCCCTTCGCGTCGCACGGGACACATGGCCGGCGGAGATTCAAAAGTGGGACCACCTTCACGGATTGACCTACAGCGTGGCCATCGGCACGGCAGCCGAACGCCAAGCAGCGCTTCTGCAGCCGACGCACATCCACATCATCAACCGGGAAAACGTGCAGTGGCTCATCGAGGAGAGCGGACTGCCCTTCGACTACGACATGGTCGTCATTGACGAGTTGTCCAGCTTTAGGAGTTATCAGGCAAAACGATTCCGGAGCCTGATGAAGATACGCGCCAAGGTACAGCGCATCGTAGGACTCACCGGTACCCCCTCTAGCAATGGACTGATGGATTTGTGGGCGGAGTTCCGGCTGCTGGATATGGGAAAGCGCCTGGGTCGATTCATCACCCACTACCGCGATGAATTCTTCCTGCCCGATAAGCGCAGTTCCCAGCAGGTGTTCACCTACAAGCCCAAGCCGGGTGCGGAAGCTGAGATCTACAGGCGAATTGGCGATATCACAATCAGCATGAAGAGTGCCGATTACCTGAAGATGCCGGAATGCGTGATGAACGAGGTGCACGTGAACATGTCCGATTCAGAAGCTGAACTGTACAAGGCGATGAAGGACGACCTGGTCGTCACCCTCAGGGGTGAGGAGATCGACGCGGCAAACGCCGCCGCGCTGTCTGGCAAGCTGTGTCAGATGGCCAATGGGGCGATCTACGGCGAGGACAAGCACGCGCTGCCGATTCACGAACAGAAGCTCGATGCCTTGGAAGACCTCATCGAAGGCGCGAACGGTAAACCCGTGCTGGTGGCCTACTGGTTCAAGCATGACCTCACCCGGATCGAGGAGCGGCTGCACAAACGCCATATCCCGTTCTGCCGCTTGGACACGCAGGGTTCCATCACGCGGTGGAACCGGGGCGAACTGCCCGTGGCACTGATCCACCCCGCCTCCGCCGGGCATGGTCTGAACCTGCAGGCGGGCGGCTCGACGCTGATCTGGTTCGGACTGACCTGGTCGCTGGAATTGTATCAGCAGACCAATGCCCGGCTCTGGCGGCAGGGGCAGCAAGCGGAAACGGTGGTCATCCACCACATCATCACCAAGGGCACGATTGACGA
>CAZPIC010000057.1:0-7347 GCA_964586835.1 uncultured Oscillospiraceae bacterium | reverse complement strand
GACGGTTTGGGGCGTGGTCACAGGGACGCAGCGGGTGACAGACAGCCGGGGCAGGGAGCACGTGCTGCCGGCGCTGGACGCGGACGTGGTAGAGCTTAGCGGTGAGCGACCAGCCCAGGGAACGGCGGAGCTTAAGCTGACAGCGTTCAAGGTACTGGAGGGGAGGCCTCTCAGAAACCGGGAGTTTAGCTTTGCGCTGGACGAGGTCATCACGGTGCTTCAGGAAAGGGTCAACCCGCTGGACGGGACGGTGATCCTGGTGCCGATGGCCTTTTCAAGCCGTTTGCAGGAGAAGGGGAACGACCGCGACGGTGCGGTTGTTTTTGACTCTGTTCACTACACAAAGAAGGACATCGGAGGCGTCTTCAACTATACGGTCACGGAGATCCCGGGCTTTGAGGCAGAGATGGCCTATGACCCGATGGTGATGAGCGTGACGGTCATCGTGACAGACGCGGGGGACGGGACTCCCGCGTCAATGGTGTTGTATCCGGAGGATGTGACGTTTAACAACAGCGTGGCGCTTTTGACGATCCCCCATGTGTTCGAGGTGACGGCGGAGCTGCGGGGACGCGCGCTGCAGGCGGGGGAGTTCAGCTTCGAGCTGTGGGAAGGCCCTGTGCTGCTGCAGACTGCGGTCAACGATGCGGCAGGGCAGGTAAGCTTCCAGCCAGTAGCGTTTACGGCGGCTGATACCGGGACGACCCGGAGCTTCACGGTGCGGCAGGTTCCCGGGACACTGCCTGGGGTGAGTTACGACCCGATGGTGGTCAGCATAGACATTACCGCCGATCCCGACCCCGGCGGGATTGGCCTGCCCATGCTGACGATCCCGCTGGTGGCGGACACGGTGTTCAACAATATTTTTTCGGCGCAGGGGGAAGCAGGCCTCTCTTTCACGGTTGTGCTGGAGGGAAGAGAGATCAGGAACGGTGAATTCAGCTTTGAGCTTCTTAAGGACGGGGCCACGCAGCAGACAGGGCGAAACGACCGCAGTGGCAGCATCGCCTTCACGCCTGTGGGATACACAGAGGCAGACATTGGAAGGACATTCGTCTACACGGCCAGGCAGATCCCCGGCAAGGAAAGCGGGATGAGCTACGACAGTTCGGAAAAAACGGTTTGGGCCACCGTCGTGGATGCGGGTGACGGGACCCTGAGGGCGGATCTGTCCTTTCCGGACGGAAGGACGTTTACCAACCGGGCTCCGAAGCCTGTAACCGGTCCGTCGCTGTCCCGCGTGGACGTGGACAAAACGGAGATGGAGACAGGGGAGATAGTCATCTGGATCCCTGTCGTGTCTCAGGGAACAAAACCCTACAGATACCATTATCGCCTTTTCAGGGACGGGGAAGAATACAAGGACATCGGGTGGATTGAAGATGCCTCGCGCGTGTCGCAGCTGAACAACCCCGGCGTGTGGCAGATAGAGGTGACTGTTGAGGATGCGAAGGGGCTCCAGTCAAAGACCGTGAGGAGTCCGGAGGTGACGGTGAAGGCACCCGCCTGGACGCCCATGGACCTGAGTGGCAGGTGGATCGTGTCACATGTCATCTCTGACATGTCAGGAACAGCTAAAACAGAAACAAAAGTTGGAGATTCAGTTTCATACGAGTGGATGATCCAGATGAGAGATGGTAACTCCGGTACGTTCACGTCGAATTTTGGCAAGTTTTCCGGGAATACCGGGACAATTACCTATGATAACAATACGATCAAAGCAGAAATTCAGTGTGAATGGCAGAGGGATACCTATGAGGGGGAAATGAAGCTCAAGGACGGGAGTGTAACTTTTGAAGGGAACCGGATAGGGAAAAGAAAGAAAGAAAATCTAGTCTATTACGCAATTTGGCCAATGCGAAAAGTGAACTAGTTGAAATAATAGAGTTGGAGAATTGACGACATGTGTAGATTGCTAAAGGAATTCTGGCGCAGGTGCATGTTTTAGCGCGGGTCATCGCGCTGCAAAACGTCGGCGCTTACCTTTGGCGACTTTCAGTAAGAAGTGAGCCCTGAGGGGACAGCGGTGCTTTCGCGCTGGCTGCCCCATGGAGATTGATGTGGTGGTGAAAGACAACAGCACCGGAACAGCACAGTACAGTGACGGAGCGGTTGTGATGGTGATATCCAATGAATGGAACGAGGACACCCTGAAGGGAAAGGTTGAGATCAGGGACGGTGTCGTCACCATGTCGGGGACCTATGATGAATCGAGTCCCAGGCGAAAGGTCAGCTATACGGGAACCTGGACCGCGATCAGGGCGCAATAGCGGGTGCTGAGAAACAGACCGCAGTATGAAAATGCATCATAAAGGGACCAACGGCATGGTTGGAAACCGAACGGAGGGACGATATGACCAGGCTTTCTGTCATGGCGCTGGCCCTGCTGATGGCGTTTGCGCAGCTGGTTTTTCCAGCGGAGGCATCCGCTGCGCTTTCCAGCATTGAGGTGTGTTTTCAGTGCTTCGACCGGCTGATTACATCCTTTTTCCACCTCTACGGGACCGCCCTGGTCGACTTTGCTTCCGTCACGCTTGAAAACCGGGATCCCAGCTGCGTTACGCTGCGTGTGGAGACCTGGATAGAGGGACTCAGCCTGCCTGAGTCTGAGGCGGTAGACCTCGCATCCGGTGAGACGCTGACGCTGTCCCGGAACCCGGTCATCACGCCCGAGGCTTACGATACCCTGGATTCAGGGCGTTTGGCCGATTTCCGGGTGCGTGTCATGCGGACCACAGCTGGAGAAGATGCGGTGATCTGGGATGAGCGCAGCCCGGTTGACATCTACAGCCACCACGACTTTGTCTGGGTGGATTCGATAGGGATCGAAGACAACCTGCAAAGGCTGGCAGCCTTTGTCACCCCGGACGCATCCGCTGTGCGGAGACTGTTGTCCTGGGCAGCGGATTACCGGGGCGATAAAGAGCTGGACTATGGGTATGACGGCGTGGCGCGTGACGAAAATTGGTCTGTCTGGCTGCGCCTGGACGCCCTGTGGCGCGCGGAGAGGGAGGTCGGCTTGAGCCTGGCGGCAGATGTGTTCAGGCAGGGGCTCCCGCGCCAGAAACTGCGCGCGCCCGCTGAGGTTCTAAACGACAGGGAAGGCGGCGCCCTGGAGCTCGCCCTGCTGTACGCCTCGGCCACCGAAGCCCTGGGCCTGAAAACCGCCTTGTTGTTCACGCCAGACAAAACCTGCGTGGTGGTGTGCCAGGATGAGGGGAACACCCAGAGCTACTGCATCGACACAGCCCTGGTCGGCAGCAGCGAGTTCATCAAGGCGGAGGAAGCCGGGCATGCGATCTGGCAGGAAGCCTTTTCCCGCCTTCAAGACGGGGAGGAAGGCTATGCGTGGGTTGATCTGGAGCAGGCGTGGGCAGACGGGATCATGCCCCTGCCCTATAGCCCGGTATGGGACGGGGCCGATGACACGGTGGACAGCCTGTTTGCCAGGCCTGTGGAGGCCAGCTTCGTCTATACCGAGGACCTGATCACGGCGTTTTATCATCTGTACGGCACGGTCCTGGATGACTTCGCTCACATCTACCTGAAAAACCAGACGCAAACCCCCGTCACGCTGATGGTGGAAAGCTGGATCGAGGGATACAGCATGACGGCTGTGAACACGGTCGTCGTGGCACCCGGCGAAAGGCTGGAGTGCAGGCAGAACCCCAGGCTGCAGGCTGAGGTGGTGGAGGATCTCAACTCGCAGCGCCCTGGGAACTTCCGCGTCCGGGTGACCCACCTGAAAGAAGGCGAGGACGACATCATCCTCAACGAAGGGGTAGAGATCACCCTGTACTCGAGGAAGGATTTCGTCTGGGTGCCGGGATGCAACCCACAGGAACAGTACGAGCTGTACGCGGCTTTCATCACGCCCACCGACTCGAAGGTAGAAGAACTCCTGCGCCGCGCTGCCGACTACACCTCCTCCGGCATCCTCATAAGTGGCTACCAGGGAGGAGAGTATGATGCGGACGGGGATGTTTATGACCGCCTGAACGCCATCTGGAAGGCGGAGGAGGAATACAGCCTCATCTACGTCAGCACGATGGTGGCCTTCTCGCCCGGCTTCAGCCAGCGCGTCCGCACCCCCCGTGATGTGCTCACCCAGGGGAGCGGCAACTGCATCGAGACAACGCTGCTCTACGCGTCAGCGGTCGAGGCGATTGGCTTGGAAGCGGCCTTGATCCGGGTCCCGGGCCACGCCTATATCGCTGTCCGACAGGACGATGTGAACGCCATGTACTGGGTCATCGAGACCACGCTGATCGGCAGATCCAACTTCAGCGGGGCGATCAATGCCGGCTACAGCAATTGGCAGAGGGACTTCCCCCGCATGGAAGCAGGGGAGCCGGGATACCTGTGGGTGAACCTGAGTGACGCCAGGGCCAGGGGCATCCTGCCGATACCCTGGAAATAACGGGCGCGCCCAGCGCTTGACAGGGATCACGACGATGTTTACAATAACGGCACTTGCATAGGTGAGGGCCTGCCCCTGAAAGGAGAGGTCGCCGCGCTGAAATGAGCGGAAAGCGTTTGTTATGGAAAAAGATGTGAGCGTTCACATTTCAGGCGAAGTCCGTATGGCCTGTTTCATGAAGGAGGAACGTATGTCAGGAAAGCAAAACTGGTACATCGTGGACGGCTATCGACCACCGAAGGGTGCGGGGGAGTGCGCGTACGAAGGGCATGAGTCGATCATGATCCTCAACTGCGGGGACACAGACGCGCGGTGCCTGATCGACGTCTATTTTTCGGACAGGGAGCCCGTGATGGGCATTGAATACACCGCGCCGGCGCGGCGGATCAGCGCGTTTCGGACGGACGACCGCAGCGTCCTGGGGGAGGTGGATTTGCAGGTGAACATGCAGTACGCGCTTCGGATCCGCAGCGATGTGGGAGTCGTGGTGCAGTACGGTCGCTGCGACGTGTCGCAGCCGAACCTGGCCTATCTGGCGACGCTTGGATATACGGACGGATAAAGGAGGAAGGGGACATGGGCGTGATACGGATACCCAGGGAAGAGTATGGGGAGCGGATCGAGAGGATCCGGGCGCGGATGAAGGAGCAGAAGCTCGACGCGTTCTTTGTGTACGGAGACGAGTACAGGAAGGAGAACCTGCGCTACGTATCCAACTACTGGCCTATCTTTGAGCGGGGAGCACTGTTGCTGGGCCGGGAAGGGGTGCCGACGGTGCTGTGCGCGCCGGAGGGGGAACAGGTGGCCCGGGAGATGAGCGTGTGGGAGGATGTGCGCCTGCTGCCAGACTTTCTGTGCGTGACGGTGCCCGACGCCATCGACTACCCGCTGGCGACGTATACGAGCTTTGGCGGTCTTGCAACGGAGCTGCGGGAGAAGGGTCCGCTGAAGCGCCTGGGCGTGGTGGGCCTGGCGGATATGCCGGCAGTACTGCTTCGGACGATCGAAGAGGCGTTTGCGTGCGAGCTGGTGGACTGCGCGAACGTGCTGTTTGATCTGCGAAAGAAGAAGTCAGTCAACGAGATTGCCTGCCTGCGGGAAGCGGCACGGATCGCGGAGGCGGGTTTTCGCGCCATGATGGAGACGGAGCTGATCGGGAAGACGGAGCGCTACGCGGCGGGGATCGCGGAGGGTGAGGCGCGCAGGCAGGGGGCGGAGGCGGTGGTGTTTACCGTTTTCGGCTCGGGAGACCGGTCGGCGAAGATCATCGGGCGCCCGGAGAACAAGGTGATTGAGGACGGGGACATGATCATGTGCGCCCTGGCGATCCAGTACGAGGGCTATGTGTCCACGTGCGAGTATCCGTTTGCGGTGGGGAACTATTCAAAGAAAACGAAGCACGTGCTGGATGTATTGATCAGCGCGAGCGAGCGGGGCTATCCCTTCCTGAAGGCAGGCACACCGATGAAGGAATTTGTCCGCGCGGTGCGGGGTTACTTCCGGGAGGTAGGCCTGGCAGAATACGATGTATATCCGCCGCTGCACGGGATTGGGCTGGCGGAGGCGGAGAGCCCGTACCCGGACGAGAACACGGAGGCGGTATTTGAGGCGGGCATGTGTGTGAATACGGACATCAGCCTCTTTGGGCTGGAGGGCGGATCGAACCGGATTGAAGAAGGGTTTGTGATCCGGGAGGACGGGGCGGAGACCCTGTTCCCGAAGATGCGCGCCTACTACGAAAACTGGCGCAGCGAAAGCTAACAGGTCTGGAGGAAGCGGGGAGGAGGCGTGAAGCCTGGCCACCATAGAGGATGTAGCCCGGAGGGCGGATGTGTCGCGGATGACCGTCTCACGGGTGCTGAACAACGGCAAGTATATCAAGCCTGAGACGCGGGAGCGTGTGCTGCAGGCGATTGAAGAATTGAAGTACCGCCCCAACATGGTGGCCAGGACATTGGTCACGCGGCGCAACCGTCTGTTGGCTTACGTCATGGTGAACATCTCCGACCCCTTCCACAACATGGTCAGCCAGGGCTTTGAGTCTGTGGCTTACCGCAAGAAGTTTACGACGATGATGTGTGACACGCACTCCCCCAGCCGTGAGCGGGACTACATCAACCTGCTGCTGGACCACCGGGCAGGGGGTGCCGTGTTTCATCACCTGGCGCTCCGGGAGGAGCAGGTCGCTGAACTGCAGGAGGGTGGCGTGCAGTGTGTCCTGATGGACAACGAGGACGACCTGGAAGGGGTGCCCACGGTCAACACGGATAACCGACTGGGGGGTGCCCTGGCTGCGGAATATCTGGCTTCACGGGGACACAGGTGGATCGCCTGCATTCATGGGGCACTGGAGCGACCGGAGGCTTCGGACATTCCCTATGAGGACACCTTCCAGTTTAATTTCTGGCGCCAGCGTACCGAGGGCTTTACCAAGGCTCTGCGCAGGCTTGGGATGGAGCCTGCGGGCTACTTTGAAAGCAATGGCCGCTTTGACTATGCGTCGGAAAGGACGGGGAGCATTCTCGACGAGATCCTGAGCCTGGCGCAACGGCCGACCGCGCTGTACTGCGAGAACGATATCATCGCGGTGACCATGCTCAACGAGCTGCAGCACAGAAAGATCAGGGTGCCCGGTGAGATGGCTGTGATGGGTCACGACGGCCTGGACCTCTGCCGCATGCTGCATCCCTATCTGACCACCGTTGCGCAGCCCCGCTATGAGATGGGGAGTGAGGCAGCCCGGATGTTGATCGACCGCATTGAAAAGAAAACTGCACCCCGAAAAGTGGTGCTGGCGCCCGCACTGCTGGTTGGGGAAACAGCGTAGCGTATGGCCTCAAGAGTACTGCGCAGCGTTTGGACGAAGCTCCTGTGCGCAGTGCCTCATGTCAAGTTGAGCGCGAAAGAAATCTTCGATGCCTCACATA
>CAZPIC010000056.1:0-8201 GCA_964586835.1 uncultured Oscillospiraceae bacterium | reverse complement strand
AAGGCCAGTTTTTCCAGTGTTTTCAACGGGTTTTGAGGTTTTCAGCAGGCCCTATTTAGCGGGTCAATAAGAAGCCTCGATACAGGTTATTTAATTAAAACTGCAGATGCCGCTCAGACATCGTGGACGAAAACCTCTCTGCTGTTTACTCTCGTACTCTTTTTGTACCCGATTAAAGCACGAAAGGAAGGGGCCAAACAATCAAAACCACCTGCTTAGCCGGTGGTTTTGATTGTCACCTATCAGAACTTCTGGCTATTCAACCTGACAGAAGGTCCCATGGTTGCGCTCAGATACAGCGACTTCAAATAGACCCCTTTTGCCGCGGCGGGCTTTGCCTTGACAATCGCCTCCATCAGCGCGTTGAGGTTATCAAGGAGTTTATCCTCGGTAAACGAGGCCTTGCCAATGGGGCAGTGAGCGATCGCGGTTTTATCGATGCGATACTCCACTTTTCCGCCCTTGATATCGCTGATTGCCTTGGTCAGGTCATTCGTCACGGTTCCGCTCTTGGGGTTGGGCATCAGTCCCTTGGGCCCTAAAAGCCTGCCGATACGCCCTACAACCCCCATCATGTCAGGGGTTGCGACGCAGACGTCGAAATCATACCAGTTCTCGCTCTTGATCCTCTCCACCAGATCCACATCACCGACATAATCAGCGCCTGCTGCTCTCGCCTCATCTGCCTTGTCGGCCTTGGCAAACACCAGTACACGCATCGTTCTGCCTGTACCATGAGGCAGGACCACCGCTCCGCGCACCTGCTGGTCTGCGTGCCGCGGGTCAACCCCTAAGCGGATGGAAAGTTCCACCGTCTCATCAAATTTGGCTTTTGCAGTCTGTTTGACAAGGGCAATGGCTTCAGCCGGATCATACATCCTGTTGCGTTCGATCAGCTTGCTTGATTCAATATAATTCTTGCCGTGCTTCATTTCAATCCTCCTCGTGGTGCAAACGGTGTTCTACGCCTCCCACTCCGGTTCAATCCCTGACCGTGACTCCCATGCTGCGTGCCGTGCCCGCCACCATTCGCATGGCTGCTTCAATGTCGGTAGCGTTCAAGTCCGGCATCTTCGTCTGGGCGATTTCGCGAACCTGCTCAGCGCTGAGCTCGCCGACCTTTGTCTTGTTTGGCCTGTCGCTGCCATGTTCAATGTTCAGCGCTTTCTTAATCAGGATGGGCACAGGCGGCGTCTTCGTAATGAACGAAAACGAACGGTCGGAGTAGACGGTGATCACCACTGGAATCACGAGGCCAGCCTGTTTAGCGGTGCGCTCGTTGAACTCCTTGCAGAAGCCGGGAATATTCACGCCATGCTGCCCGAGGGCCGGGCCGATGGGCGGCGCAGGCGTTGCTTTCGCAGCGCTGACCTGCAGCTTGATAATAGCAGCAATTTTCTTTGCCATATTACTGGCACCTCCTCAATGATTGTGGTCAATCCGGCGCTCTTGCGCCTCCCACTCGCCCGTCACCGGCACACGTGTGCCGATGGAGACGGGCTATACCTTCTCCGCTTCGTCGATGCCGATCTCCACCTGCATCTCGCGTCCGAGGAACATCTTGACCTTCACCTGCATCTTGCCGCGCGCTGTATCGATGGCTTCGACTACGCCTGTGAAGTTCTCAAGCGGCCCCGTCAGGATGCGGACCTCCTCCCCCAACACCAGGCGGACGGTGTCCGGTTGGCTGGAGAGCATTACCTGAACCTCTTCCTCCGTCAGTGGCTGAGGCTTTCCCTCGGGTCCCACGAAGCCCGTCACGCCCCTTGTATTGCGCACCACATACCAGCTTTCGTTGGTAATGATCATCCGGATAAGTACATAGCCCGGATAGGTTTTTCGCTGTGTCATGACGCGCTTGCCGTTTTTGATCTCGGGCACATCTTCAACCGGGACATGGATTTCCTGGATCAGGTTTTGCATCCGGTTGTTTTCGGCAGCTTTTTCAAGGTTATCCTTCACCTTATTCTCGTACCCGGAATAGGTATGCACAACATACCATTCAGATCCTCTGGCTGCCTTTGCTGCGGTTTGATCGGACATTGTCATCTCCTGTTTGGGGTTATTCAGCCGACCATCAGGGATACCAGCTTGGATGACCCCAAGTCCAGCAAGCCGATGATGACCCCCATGAACACCATAAAAGCCAGGACAATCAGCGTATAGTTGATGAAGTCCTGCCGGCTCGGCCACGTGACTTTCTTCAGCTCAAGCCACATATTTCGAAACGGCTTGACGATGATGCGGGGAAGGTTGTTGAGGAAAGACATAACCTTTCCGATGAAGTTGTCCTTCTTCTTATCCTCTGTCCGGGCGTTCTTCCTGACTGACACTTTGCTACCTCGTTTCCCGGTGAGCCGTGTGTTTCCTGCAGAATCGACAGTATTTGCTCAACTCCACGCGGTCGGGCGTGTTTTTTTTGCTTTTCTGGGTGTTATAGTTGCGCTGCTTGCATTCGGTGCAAGCCAGAACAATATTGACGCGCACATCTTTTACAGCCATTTTATGACCCCTCTCCTGTCACGCCGGCGCTCAGCCTTCAATCACCTTGACCACCGCGCCCGAGCCTACCGTATGCCCGCCTTCACGGATCGCAAAGCGCAGTCCGGGTTCGATGGCGATCGGCGTGATCAGCGTCACTTCCATCTGAATGTTGTCCCCGGGCATCACCATCTCCACCCCTTCGGGCATCTTGATGGAGCCCGTCACGTCCGTCGTCCGGAAGTAGAACTGCGGACGGTATCCGTTGAAAAATGGCGTGTGTCGACCGCCTTCTTCCTTGGTCAGCACATAGACCTCGCCGAAAAAGTGCGTGTGCGGCTTGATGCTCCCGGGCTTAGCCAGCACCTGGCCACGCTCGATCTCATGACGCTGCACCCCGCGCAGAAGGGCCCCGATGTTGTCCCCCGCCTCGCCTTGATCCAGAAGCTTGTGGAACATCTCTACGCCCGTCACCACCACCTGCCGCGGCTTCTCCATCAGGCCCACGATCTCCACCGTGTCCGACACCTTCACCACCCCGCGCTCTACGCGGCCCGTGGCCACCGTGCCCCGGCCCGTGATTGAGAACACGTCCTCCACCGGCATCAGGAACGGCCTGTCCACCGCGCGCGCAGGCGTCGGAATGTAGTTGTCCACCGCTTCCATCAGCTCGTACACGCAGCGGCACTCCGGTGCATTCTTCGGATCGCTCCCGTCGTTGATCATGTATTCCATCGCCTTGAGCGCACTGCCCTTCACGATCGGGATGTCATCGCCGGGAAACTCATAGCTGCTCAGCAGATCCCGTACTTCCATCTCTACCAGTTCCAGAAGCTCAGGGTCGTCCATCAGGTCCGTCTTGTTCATAAAGACCACGATGTAGGGCACGCCCACCTGCCGCGCTAACAGGATATGCTCCCGCGTCTGCGGCATCGGGCCGTCCGGCGCCGATACCAGCAGGATCGCCCCGTCCATCTGCGCCGCCCCCGTGATCATGTTCTTGACGTAGTCCGCGTGCCCGGGGCAGTCCACGTGTGCATAGTGGCGCTTGTCCGTCTCGTACTCCACGTGCGAGGTGTTGATCGTGATCCCCCGTGCCTTCTCCTCCGGCGCCAGGTCGATCTCGTCATACTTCGTCGCCTTCGCGTGCCCTTCCTTCGCAAGCACCATCGTAATCGCCGCCGTCAGCGTCGTCTTGCCATGGTCCACGTGCCCAATCGTTCCGATGTTCACATGCGGCTTCGTACGCTCAAACTTCTGCTTCCCCATCCGTCTCTCTCCTCCTGAAATACGCAGTAATCCGGAGCAATACCCGTTCGCCGGGCAGATACGGGGCGGGCGGGCTGCCGGGCATGAATGGAGCGGGTGATGGGAATCGAACCCACGTAACCAGCTTGGGAAGCTGGAGCTCTGCCATTGAGCTACACCCGCACATCCGCGCAGTGGGTATCTTAACGAAGCCTTGGGGCTTTGTCAACGGTATTTCTTGTCCCTTGTCCAGAAGGAATGAATTGCGGTGCTACAGCCCTGACGGTGAATAGACGTTTGGGCTTTTGCAAAAGCCATCAGGGCGTTTCGGGAGGCTGTGGCTCTTTGCTTATGCGTTGAAGCTTGGCCATCTTTCTTTTGATGCGCTGCAGGGCGTTGTCCACACCTTTGACATGTCTCCCAATGGAATGTGCAATTTCTTTATAGCTCTTTCCTTCAAGAAAGCCATCGAGCACCTGCTGCTCAAACGGCGAAAACAGACCGTTCAGGACGGCTCTGAGATTCTCTGACCTCTCCTGTCTGATGACCATCTCTTCCGGGTTTTCGGACTCCTCGGCGATCGTGTCCAGAAGCGTCTTGTCGCTGTCCTCGCTGTAAGCCGGTTTATCAAGGGAGATGTATCTGTTCAGGGGAGTGTGCTTAAGCCTGGTAGCGTTTTTGATCGCCGAGATGATCTGTCTTTTGACGCACAGATCCGCAAAGGCCCAGAAGGTGGCCTGCCGTGCAGGCTGATAGTCCCGGATGGCCTTGTACAGGCCGATCATTCCCTCTTGCACGAGGTCCTCGTGGTCCGCGCCAACAAGATAATAGCTTCTTGCCCGGATCCTCACAGCATTGCGGTACTTTGTCAGCAAGCAGAGGAGGGCTTGATTATCCCCCTGCTGGGCAAGAGAAACAAGGGCTTCGTCGGACAAACCGTGGAAGCCTTCCGCCCCTCCTGGGGGGGTGCAAGCCTGGTAATCGGTGTTCATTCTATCCTGTCTGTCTGCGTTCAACGGGAGCTGAAAATGGCGTACATCAGAATGGCTGCTGCCACAGAAGCATTGAGCGAACCGAGGCCTCCACGCATGGGGATGGACAGGACGCGATCGCTTTGCTGGCGGATGCGGCTGCTGAGCCCCTCCGATTCACCCCCGATCACCAGGGCGGCGGGGCCCGCAAGGCTCACTTCCCTGTAATCTGCGCCGGAGGAATCAGCCGCATAAATCCATACGCCCTGATCTTTCAGCTCCTGAATGATACGGCTGATATTGACCACCCGCGCGACCTTGACATGCTCCACCGCGCCAGCTGATGCTTTGACAGCCGCCGGCGTCAGCCCGACCGCCCTGTGCAGCGGGACAACAACGCCATGGGCGCCCACACAGGCCGCGGTGCGGATAATGGCGCCCAGGTTTCTCGGGTCCGTCACCTTGTCCAGAATCACAAGGAAGGGATCCTCGCCGCGCTCAGAAGCCAGCTGGAGAATGTCGTCGAGGCTTGCATACGGATAGGCCGACGCGAAAGCGACCATGCCCTGATGAGAAGGGGTGATGGCATCAAGACGGCTGCGGTCCACGAACTGCACGTTGATCCCCGTACGTTCCGCAAGGGCGACGATCTCCCGGGCAGAACCGGACAAATCGCCCTTGACTACCATCATCTTCTCAATGTCCCGACCAGCCTTGAGTGCCTCACGGATGGGGTTTCTTCCATAAAGGAGGTTCACGGGCTCAGCCTGCGGAAAGCCAGTCCTTTCTGTTCCTTCACGCAGGGGAAGGGGCTGCCGTCTCGCTGCAGGCGGCACGTCGTAGAATCGGGGGGAATCGCCGCTCCACTTAGGCCAACGCTCCGGTTGGCGACCTTTCCCGCCGCGGTTCCTGCTCTGTTCTGCGGGGCCGCCAGTTTCCATCCGCCCACGTAAAGGCCGGGTGCTGCGGCCGGACTCTGCTGAAACCTTTCCAGCTTCGCGTGCTTTTGAAAACCCGGGGCCCGCTGAACTCTTCCCGGTTTCGCGTGCCTTTGAAAACCCGGGGCCCGCAGAATTCTTCCCGGTTTCGCGTACTTTTGAAAACCCGGGGCCCGCCTTTCCCCTTTTATCGTGTCCATTGCGATAAGCCATACTTCTCAATCCTCTTTTTCTTCCAGATATGCTGCCCGGATCTGCACCGCACAGCCACAGGTCCGCTTTCCTTCCGGACAGGGGCCCCTTACGCAGGCTGGTCCCGACGTCCTGAACAATGCGGGTGCTTCCCTCTTGCACAGGCTCAGCATCTCTTCCGCCAGTGCTCTGATTTCCCACTGTGCGCGGTTGCAGCACCGGAGGCTGAAGAAGTGCTGAAGCTCCCTCGCGTTCATAGTCATGACAAGGCGCGTCTCGCAGGCGCCGGGGAGCACAAACCGCGCGTCCTCGTTGCCCTCTCGCCTTTTTCGAGCAGGCGCTGCCACTGGCGATACCAGCTGTATGCCTGGTGCATCTGGCGCTCGTATTCACTGACAGCTTCCGGGCCCAAGGCTTTGATCTTCGGGGGGATGATATAGGAAAAGCTGTCCTTAAGAGACACATATCGCTGGCTTTGCACGCTGTAGGAGGCGATTCTGTGCCTGGTCAGCTGGGCCAGCAAAACCCTGCTGGCACCTTCCACCACAAATGTAAAGGACGCGTGCTCCAGGACCGAATGATGTCCTGTGTCCACAATCTGCTCGATGAAGGCGCCCTGTGACCGTGCAAACGTGGTCTCCCTGAGCTCTGCCAGATCCATGCCAGAGTAACAGAGCCTTGCGGCAAGCGCCGCAATCCTTTCCGGGGAAGGAGAACAGGCAACCAGGCTGACATTCAAAAGGGTTTCAGGCATACCATCGCTGCCTTTCTGAAATCAGCGGTGTGCAAGCAGGTACAATTCCGCAATCCTGTCCTGCCTTCCGGTAAGGTAGAGGTAACCGAGCATGGCTTCAAACCCTGTGGAGGCGCTGTACTCTGCGCAGGTAGCGGATCTGGGCGCCGAATGTCTTGAACGGGCGTTTCTCCCTTTGCGCACGATCTCTTCCTCTTCCTCCGTAAGAAAAGGTCCGATCTTCTTGAGCGTTTCCGCCTGCGCGCAGGCCTTGACACGCGCTGTCGCATCTTTGTGCAGGGCATGCAGCTTTTTCCCTGTGTGCAGCAGGTCGCTTCTAACCAGCAGATCGTAGACGGAGTCTCCGACATATGCCAGCCGGAGTGGACCCATTTCCAGCGCTTCATGGATCGTCACAGGTTGCCTTCTCTTCCTGTCGGATCAAACGGCTGTACACCGAAGGGCTGAGTCCAACGTATTTTTTAAATGTCTTCGAAAAATGATACGGGTCGCGCAGCCCAACTTCACTGCCCGCAGACTGTACGGAATGTCCATCTCTCAAAAGGGTTTTTGCGCGTTCCATTTTCCTCAGCAGCTGATATTTCTGAGGCGGCATGCCGACTTCACTTGCAAAGCGTTTCCGGAAGGTTTCTGTGGGCATTCTGCTGAGCCCTGCCATATCCGCCAGTGAATAGTTTTCTCTGTACTGCTTTCGTCGCATCGCGTCGACCACCCTGGCAATCTGATGCGACAGGACCGCATCCATCGCCACAGGCTGGCCGCTATGCGAAGCCAGCAGAGCCCACAGCAACTGCTGCAACTGCGAGGATGAAGCCTCCGCAGATTGGGAGAAGCGCACCGCTGCATGCACGATCCCCCTGGCCAGCTTCAGCTGGGCAGGGAGTGCCGTCTGGCTCACGGGTCCGGAAGGGAAGGCTCCAAGCTTGTGCATATACAAGTCCCCAAGCGGTCCTGCGACAGTAAACCACAACACACGCGCCTCCCCCTGCGTACGAAGGACAAGCCCCTCGGCCAGTGGCGGGATCATCGAGCATTCACCGCGGGAGATCCTGAGATGCAAGGCCTTTTTTTTCACCTCGACAGAGCCTCCCTGAGAGCAAAGCCATAGCCAGGCCTCCTGCGCCCTCATGGGATAGGAACCGGCTGAAAGCATGGCTGTGCCTGCAGATCCTATCCAGAGCCCGCTCTTGTGGGCAAGCCCGTCCGGTTCATGACGCCCTTCCGCACTGAAGGCTGGGGTTCCACCCTCTGCTGCAATCCCCTCATCAACAAACAGCAACGAACCCACTCACCAACCTCCTTCTTTCATGCGGATTATAGCAGGCACACCCGTTCTGTCAATACGGTAACCTTTTTTTACATCAGCGATCGACGCCCACGAGGCCAACAAAAAACCCCCTTGCGCACAAGGGGATTGGCGGAGAGTCAGGGATTTGAACCCTGGGAAGGGTATTAGCCTTCACACGATTTCCAATCGTGCGCCTTAGACCACTCAGCCAACTCTCCAGGCTTTCCGGGGCGACTATAGCATGATTGTGAGCTGAGGTCAACGGGCCGGCGTTCCTTTGTTATCCGCCAGTGATAATTTCACCCCTGTAACCCGCCAGTGAATCCTTC
>CAZPIC010000055.1:0-9283 GCA_964586835.1 uncultured Oscillospiraceae bacterium | reverse complement strand
CGACCCCCTTATTTCACCTGCCCTATCAACGCTTCCGGAACATCGCAATTGCCTCCTCACTGTTGGCTGTGTCAGTCCCGCCTCCATCGCCTTGCTCACTCAGCCGCTTCGGCGTATAATACCGAGAGCAGGCGGCACAGGCCGCCGAGACACAAAGGGGTGGCCATGCTGAGAATCGGACAGTTTACGGACACCTTTATCCCCGTCGTCGACGGCGTTGGCAGGGTTGTACTGTCCTACGCGCAGGCGCTTACAAAGGCCGGGCATCAAGTCACGGTCTGCGCCCCGATGTATGACACCGGTTACAGGGGGGGGTATCCCTTCGAATTGGTGGAATACACGTCGTTTCGGGTTCCGACGCAGCCACAGTATAAGACGGGGGCCGCATCGCTTGACGCGCACTACAGAAAGCGCATGCGCATGGTTGGGCTGGACATCCTGCATACGCACAGCCCCTTCGAGTCGGGCAGGGAGGCACTCAGGATCGCACGGGGAAGAGGGATTCCCCTGGTTGCCTCCTTTCATTCCAAATACTACGATGACTTCGTCAGGGTGACCCGCAGTGAGGCCATCTCCAGGGTGCTCCTGTCTAACATCATCGCTTTTTACCACAAATGCAACGAGGTCTGGGCCGTCAGCGATGCCACGGCTGAAGTGCTGCAGGACTATGGATACCGGGGTCGACTGCACGTCGCTCCAAACGGGGCCAGCCTGCGCGATGCAAAGCCGGAGGCCATCCTGATGGCGGAGCGCCTCTATGGCCTTGGTAGTCTGCCCCTTTGTTTCTTTGCCGGACAGATCAACTGGAAAAAGAACATCCTGCGCGTGCTGGAAGCTGCCGCACTTTTACGCCATGGCGGACGAAAGTTCATGCTGCTCCTGGCAGGCCAGGGGCCCGACGAGCATGCCGTACGCAAAAAGGTGGACGAGCTGGGCCTTCGCGGCGTTGTCTCTCTCATCGGGCATGTTTCAGACGACGACCTTCTGGACGCCCTCTATGCCCGCGCCGCGCTGTTCGTCTTCCCCTCCCTTTATGACAACGCACCTATGGTGGTCCGCGAAGCAGCGGTCATGGCGACGCCCTCTGTGCTGGTACGGGGTTCCAGTGCGGCAGACGGGATCACGCACGGAGAAAACGGCTTCCTTTGCGCGGACGATTCTGCAGCGCTTGCGAACACCCTGGCATGGGCGCTCGACCACCCGGACGAGGTTGCGAAAACCGGGATCGCGGCGCGCGCATCCATCCCCATCCCCTGGGACACCGTCATCCAGAGCGTCACCGAGCGGTATCACTACCTCATCGAACATACAAACACCGGTCCTCGAAGGCCGGCCAATCGGCGGCCTGTCAGGCGGCGCGACACTGTAGCCGGACGAAAACGCTGACAGACACCCAGGCAGCACGCCCAGCCCTTGCCGAAAAGGAGGTCGCAACCCTGGCTTTTGGTTTGATGGCGCAGGCTATCCGTCGCCTGGCCACCCGCGCAGGGGACCTGCTTTTTCCCCGGGCTCTGTGCCTGCTGTGCGGGGAACCTCGGCGCATCGATGTGGGCGATGTGCTGTGCGATGCCTGCGCTCAGGAGCTTGAAGGACTCAGGCTGACGGACAGTGTCTGCCCTCATTGCCTGTCGCCTTTGGGCAGCGGGCCCTGCCCCTACTGTGCCTGCGGAGGGATGATAGGCCTCGATGCTGCCTACGCGCCCTTTTTCTACCACGGACCGGTACAGAGGCTCGTCGTACTCTTAAAGTTTGGCGCCGTTGATGCCGCGGCTGAGCCCCTTGCGGTGGCGATGGCGGAGTGCGTGGGGGGAAGGGTCTTCGACGCCCTGACGCCTGTCCCGCTGCACCCGAAGCGCCTGCGCGAACGGGGTGTCAACCAGGCTGAACTCCTCTGCAGCCTGATTCACAGACACAGTGGCCTCCCCGTTGTGAACGCGCTTGTGAGAACCAGGCATACAAAGCGCCAGTCCGCGCTCACGCCTGCGGCCAGGGAAAAAAACGTGGCCGCTGCTTTCGCGCCCGCAGCCCCTGTTCAGGGGATGAGCCTTTTGCTGGTAGACGACGTCAGGACTTCCGGCAACACCGCCCGAGCCTGCGCGAAGGTCCTCAGGGAAGCCGGCGCTGCAGAGGTCTGTCTTCTAACAGCGGCGGTCGCTCACCAGCGCAAGGGGACCGGTCGGCCAGAGCAGAACACCCCTGCGCCGGGATCTCAGGGATCTGGTTCCTCCTGTGCAAGCTTTAGCGCCTCCCTTGAAACCTCATAGGAAAAACCCTTCCTTGCCAGCAAGGCCAGGGTTTTTTCGCGGGCGGTGAGGCCCGTTTCTTCTTTTACCCGTCCCAGGCGCTTGCGCGCAAGGGCAACAGCTGCCGCAAGCTGCGCCTGTGGCGGTACGCGCCCGATGGCTTCCTCCGCGGTGTCATGGTCTATTCCCAAAGCTCGAAGCCTCTGTCTGATCTGCCGGACCCCTCTCTTTCCGCCCAAGCGCTCAGCGATCTCCACACTAAGCCGTCGGTCATCCACATAGCGCTTCTCCTCAAGAAAGCGAAGCACCCGTTCCCCAGTGTCCGTGCTGTAGCCCCGGGTCTGCAGACCCCTGACGACTTCCTCGGCACTTCTGTCCCGGACAGCCAGCATGCGGGCGGCGGTCTCCATCGCAAAGGGGTACTCTGCAGCCAACGCCCGCCGCCCGTATTCCTCCCTGCCCGTCCTCGCGCCGGCTGCCAGGGGCATGCTGCGGTACAGGGCAAGGGGAACGCGTGTGACGTTTCCGGATTCCCAGTGAATATCCATGCAACCCTTTTTTCTAACAAGGGCGGTTACCGTGTCGTCTGCCAATACCCCTCCCTGATACAAAATGAGAGCAGATCCCGGTTGATGTCGGCCACAAACCCGGTGCGTGCTTCGGACGTCCCGCTGGAAAGGAACACCATTCCCTGTTCCAGCGCTGGGTCAAAGAAGGCGCCATGCACAGCGCCATAGGCATGCCCCTGGTGCCCCGCCACCGTCCTGTGCCCAGAGGCCTGAAACAAGCTCACGCCCAAGCCCTGGTGAAGGCCCGGCAGATCATCTCCGAAGGGGACAGTCTCCTCCAGCGCGAGTCTGCGGGAGGCTTTGCTCAGATAGCCTTCTCCCATCAGCGCGCCGAGCGCTCCGATGACTGTGGCCACCGGCGCGCAACAGGCGCCCTGTGCCAGCAGGTAATGCCTTTCCGGCGCGGGCTCATCAGCGTCCGGACAGGGCCTCAGACGCCTTTTTTGGGCGTCAAAGGCAGGCCTGCGCCCCGGAGGCATCACCCTGAAGGCATCCGCGAGGGGGCCCTCCACCCGCTGGGGATAGAAACTCCCTCTCAGGCCAAGGGGTTCAAAGAACACACACTGCATCAGCCGCTCAAAGGAAAGCCCTGTCGCAGCCTCCAGCACAGAGCCCGCAAGCCCCGCGCCCAGATTGGAGTATGCCCATCTTTCTCCGGGCAGGTGGCGGGCATAGCTATCCCCCTTGAGCACCTCGGTCACGGGCAGGCCTTCTCTCATCCCAGCCAGATAGGCTCTGCCGTCGTGCAGGCCGCTCGTATGGCTTAGCAGCATTTTCAGCGTGATCGCGCGCGCTGTCGCACCCGGATGGCGTACCGAGAAGGGCAGGATATCCGATACATCCGCATCCAGGTCCACCCGCCCCTCTTCCCTCAGCTTCAGCGCACCCAGGGCGGTCAGCATCTTGGAGATGGAGGCCAGACGGAAATACGTGTCCTTCGCCACTGGGATGCCCCGATTTGCGTCTCCGTACACCAGGTGTTCTGCAAGGCCTGCACCGTCAAACACCGCGAAAGCTGCACCCACCGTTTTGTGCGCCCGAAGCAGACGCGCGAGCTTTTCGGGACGCTGCGTTTCCTCCAGCCACCCGTCAACACGGCTGATGTCCCTGTCCCTGGAAGGCTTCAGGCGCAATGCCGCGCGGTACAGATCCTGTCGCGTCACGCCGGGCTGCCTCCGCTGCCAGGCTCCGGCACCTGGCCCTGCCTGCGGATCTGGGCGTACAGCAGCACAGCTGCTACCGCGAGCGCACCCGGGGCAAGCACTGCCGCGGCTCGGTGCCCCGTCACGAGGCCTGCGGTCCCAAAGGCCAGGCCTACCAGCGCAAGCGCAGCCGGCAGGCGGACCCTTCGTATCCGCGAACACAGGAGGATCCCCACGGCGCACAGAACCATGCTCAGCACCTGAGACACGCGCATCGCGCCCCACATCAGGCTGTCTGTCCGCAGGCCTTCGATGATCAGGCGTCCCAGTCCATACCAGATCAGGTACCACAGGAAGACCTGCCCCCCCTGTCCCCTCGCCCGTATCCGCCCGCGGTTTGAAAGCAGGAAGGCAAAGCCCGCCAGGTTCCAGACCGACTCGTAGAAAAACGTCGCCATATGCCAGGTTCCCTCCACCCATACCGCAGCAGGGAAGAATTGCCAGAAGGGCTGGGTCACAGGGTATCCGTAGGCTTCACGGTTGAAGAAGTTACCCCAGCGTCCGATCGCCTGCCCCAGCAGCAGGGCGGGCGCGGCCAGATCCGCAAAGTCTCTGAAGGGAATCGCACGCTTTCTGGACAGCAGCAGCACGCCCAGAGCTCCCCCGATGACACCGCCGTAGATCGCCAGCCCGCCATCCCAGAAATACAGCGCGCGCAGAGGCTCGTGCCTGAACTGGTCCCAGGCGAACAGCACATAGTACGCGCGTGCGCACACAAGCGCTGGGGGCAGCGCGTAGAGCACCAGGTCAAGCCCCGTGTCACGCGGAAGGCCCATGCGCTTTTCTTCCCGCGACATGACCCACCAGCCCGCGGCTACGCCCAGGGCGATCAACAGGCCATAGGGGCGGATCAGGCCCATCACCGGGCCTCCCAGGCTGCATCCGCCCGCGCTTCCCGATGAACTTTCTCCAACAGGTCCATAATGGGCAGCTTCTGCGGGCAGGCCTCCTCACAGGCACCACAACGCACGCACAGGGAGGCGTCCGCCCCCTCCTTCACCAGGTCTGCATAGCCGTTTTCAAGCGCCTGTGGCCGCTTGAACATATGAGCTTGGTTATACAGCTCGAAAATTCTCGGGATACGTACCCCTTCAGGGCAGGGCTGGCAGTAGCCGCACTGGGTGCAGGCAACCTGCATCCTTTCCTGATATGCGCGCTTCAGCTGCGCTGTAAAGTCCCTGTCGTCTTCCGTCAGGGATCGGGGGCGAACCTCCCGGAAGATCCTCAGGTTATCGTACACCTGGTCCATGGTGCTCATCCCGCTGAGGATCGTCACGACCTCGGGAAAGTCGCCCGTGTATCGAAAGGCCCACTCCACGGCCGACCAGCCTCTGGAATGGCTGCTGATCTGCTTGGCAATGCTTTCGGGTGGCTCTGCCAGCGCCCCACCCCGCAGTGGCTCCATGCATACCACGGGGATGCCCCTTTCGCCCGCGCGGCGCATGCCTTCGAGGGTCGCCTGAGACTCGTCATCCAGGTAATTTAGCTGTATCTGAGCTAGATCCCAGTCATCATCTTCGATGATCTCAAGGAAGGCGTCCCTGTCGTCGTGAAAGGAAAAGCCCGTGTACCTGATCCGTCCATCCTTGCGCGCCCGGTTGAAAAAATCCTTGTATCCCAGCGCCTTCATCTTCCGAAAAGCCTGCCGGTCGAGGGCATGCAGCAGGTAGAAATCCACCTGCCCCAGGCCAAGCCGCTTAAGCTGCTCGTCCAGCAGACGGTCCATGTCGCCCCGTTCGCTGACCAGCCACTGCGGAAGTTTGGTGGCAAGCTTCACCCGTTCACGGTATCCGTCCCGCAGGGCCAGGCCTGTCACCACCTCGCTTTCACCCCCGTGGTAGCCATAAGCTGTGTCCACGTAGTTGACGCCCCCGTCTATGGCGTGGCGCAGCATCGCGATGGCCTTCTCACGGTCGATGGCGTTTTGCCCGTCCTCCCCTTTCAGGGTTGGCAGCCGCATCATGCCAAAGCCCAGCCTTGATACGCAAAAGCCTAGGTTGCCAAAGGGTACTGTTTGCATGGTCGCCTCCTTGCCTGGGACTTAAGAGCGCGGTCAGGGTTCTGCCTGAAGCCAGCCTTCAGCCATGAGCATCTCCCTGACAGGCGCGTGCAGCATGTCATCTTTCCTGTAGATATAGCGGCAGCTCGAGGCCACTCTTCTCCCGTCCGGCCAGTCCACCAGCCCTTCCCCCAATGCGCTGAGGCCAAAGGCTGCCTCCTGCGATTCGGGCAGTATTTTAGACACCCGGTTATGACAGCGGTTGCCAAGAAAGAGGTCAAACACACCCGCCTCCGGGTCGATGGCCAGATGGTTCCCCGTATACCCGCTCAGAGCGATGCTCCGCTCCCCCATCCAGGAGGGCACTTCGCTGACGCGCTGCAGCGGGCATTTTGAAAAACACAGATACCCCAGGTACTGCCGGCGGACACCGGACGCATCCTGTAACCCCGTCCGGTTCACACCCATCTCTCGGACCGTATCGATGGGCAGCAGCGCACCATCCAGCAGCGCCATCGCAAAGCGGGCCATGTCCGCCGCAGTACAAAACAAGCCTGCATGGCCCGAAAGTTCCTCCCTGTCCTCCTGCAAAAGGCGGGCTTTCGGGTCGTGGGGCAAGCCGGGCAGCACCTCTTCCTCCAGCTGGTACTGGCCTTGCAGGATCCTGTGCTCGTAGTTGTAGTTGACACAGTCCTGGACCCTGTGCGCAGGCACGCGCACAAAACAGTCCGTCATACCCGCAGGCCTGCAGATGTGTTCGCGCACATAGTCCGCCATACGCTTGCCGCTGACCGTCTCCACCACGTACTTCAGCACCAGCGCATTCATGTCCGAGTATAGCCTCACAGGTTCGCGTGCGACCCTGCGCACGGAAAACACCTGCGCGAGCGCTTCAGCGGCTGTCGCCTGCGCGTCGATCCTCTGGGGGGATTCCAGCACCGCGCGGTAGCTCAGCACGTCGAGGATAGGCACCCTGCGCAGATGCGCAAAGCGGCTGTCCACGACGCCGATGCCTTCATGAAGGTCCAGTCGCCCCGCCGACACGAGCCCCAGCACCGCAACAGCCGTAAATAGCTTCGTCAGCGAAGCCAGGTCGTAGAGCGTCCTTTCCGTCAGAGCAAGCGGGCTTGGCAGAAAGCCTGTTCCTTCCCGCACGCATTCCTGCGCCAGGCCGGTGCTGAAGCTCCGGTACTCCCGTCGGTTGCCATACAGAACCGTGAGCCCCGACAGCATCCGCCCGGGGCCCGCGAGGCGGCGCATGGAGTCCGCCAGGACGTCAAGGGGTTTTGTGCGCTTAAGATACAAAATCCAAAAAACCAAAAAAACGAGGTTCGTGGAAGGAAGCACTCCCAGTTTTTAACCAGGCCTGCCTGGAAAGCCCGCGCTCACTGACATCTATTCTAAACGCATTGAAACGCCAGCTTTTCCCAGGCACAGGTTTGCCTGAAAAAGCGCCGTAGGGCAGCGACCAGACGGACCAGGTCCTGAGTTTCTGTCTGTCGTAGCGGGTCTTTGTCTTCCACTGCGCCACATCAAGCGAAAGGTTGAGGGAAGGTTTCGCGCCGGAATGCGTCTCTACGATACCATCGAGCAGCACGTCGTTGGGGCTCACCTCAAAGTCCCGATACTGGTCTTCCCGGTCCGTGTCACCCACCAGTAGCCCGAAGACATCCTGCCTGAAAAGCGGCTCATCTCGTAAGCGGAAAAGGGAATGCGTCCCATCGTCCTCCCCCGAAAACCGGATGAGAAACCGCTCCGAGGTATCGTCCCGAAGCATGCAGAACTCCGTTTCCAGAAATGGCGTTTCACCCGTCTGGGTCTCCACCAGCTGCACCTTTACGGCGGTCTCCCACAGCGGGTCGTTCGCGGAGGGGAATCCCTGGAACACCGCGAGCCTGCAGGGATATCTGCCAGACCCTTCCATCACGTCGCTCCTCCTCTCCTTGTCTTCCGACCTGGTTCCTACAGCGCCTTTATGAAAGTCCTTGCAAAGTCGCGGGCTGCGCCAAAGTCCTCTTCGTCAGGCTTCAAGCGCACGCGCAGCCCTTCCAGGCAGTTTGCCTTCAGCTGCCTGAGGCGCTCCAGCATGTTAGGCACAGCCTCCCCACTCCAGCCATAGGACCCGAAGGCTGAAACGACCTTGCCTCGGACCATATATGGATAGAGTGCCGCCAGAACGGCAGCGATGGGCTTGAGGATGTCGCCCAGAAAAGTCGGGGAACCAAACAGGATGCCCCGTGCGCGTGAGATTTCAGCCGTCATTTCGTCCATGGGGGTCGCAGTAGCCTCCAGCATCTTCACCTGCACGCCCTCCTTTCGGAGGGCTTCCGCGATCGTTTCTGCCAGTGAAGCTGTGTAGCCATAGGCGCTCACATAGATGATGACGACCCCATCAGAAGGCAGTGCTGCCTGATGGCACAGGGCCTCATAGCGGGCAAGGGTTTCCATGACCTCAACATCCAGGATGGGCCCATGCCCCGTACAGATCATCCGGGGCTTCAGCTCCCGGGCACATCGGACCCCGTTGAGGGCAAAGGGGGTGGCAAAGGGACTGATGATGTCGTGGAAGTACTTGACCTGAGCTTCGATGTATTCCCCAGGGTCCTTCATCCGGCTTAGCAGCAGTTCGGGAAATGCAAAGTGGGCCCCGAAGCAGTCGCAGGTGAACAGCACCCGTGAAAGGGGATCAAACGTAAACATCGTGTCCGGCCAGTGAAGGTTTGGCATGGGGTAGAAACTGAGCTCTCTGTCGCCAAGGTTTAAGGTATCCCCCGTCTTGACAACCTGTGACTTGAAGGGAGCATTGACAAGGTGGGTTAAAAACGCGATGGCACTGCTTGACCCCAGCACTGTCAGGCCGGGATTCCTTTCAAGCAGCAGGGGGATCGTGCCCGCGTGGTCGGGCTCGGTATGGTTGACAACCAGGTAATCGATGTCCTCTATGGGCACGATCTCCTCGATGTTCCTAAAGTATTCCTTGTGAAAACCTTCCTTGACCGTTTCAATCAGGACGGTCTTTTCGCTTCCCCGAAGCACAAAGGCGTTGTAGCTTGTGCCATGCGGGGTCCTCATGATGATGTCAAAGGTACGCAGCGCGGCATCCTGCACGCCCACGCTGTATAAGCCAGATCCCAAGCTGAGCATTGCTCCCACCTCCCGGTTCTTAAGGGGATTATAACATAAACAGGGCTGCCCGCAACGCAGCGCCCCTCCGCCGCAGGGCTTACGCATGAACGGTCAAAGTCCAACATCTCATTGAGCTGCCGGCAA
>CAZPIC010000054.1:0-11003 GCA_964586835.1 uncultured Oscillospiraceae bacterium | reverse complement strand
TGGGTCTATGAGTACGTCCCAAATGGCCACAGCATCCACAAACGCATCGTGAAGCAGGAACCCATGCGCATTTAGCGGGCTGTTGCCCGGAGCATACGTCAGCGTATCTATGAACCGATAGCGCCGGGATCCCTCGAAATCACTAAAAGACCTAAGATCCTGTTATCCTTTGTTATTCACAGGCATGACTGAAAAGGTCCGGGATATGAAGTAAGCATAACGGTTTATTGAGTGAGACGCTTTCATTTGTAAAGGGAAACCGAAAAGAAAACTGAAAATAGTGAAATAGACATAGAAGTGATCAAAAATAGGCCATTTCTTTACTAGGACGTTGGTGTTTACAAACTAATCTGTAAAGGAAGTGCCTGCATGAGCAGGTTAAACGAACTCTAGCTGGAATTCAGCAAGAACCTGGAGATCGAAGCGACAGCGAGATCCTCTCCACCGACGTAGGGCTTTTCCAGGTCGGGGAATCATCTCAGCCCACGCTGGCACGCCTCCACAAGCGGAGGGACGATGACCCGCTGGATCCATGGGATGGTATCAGTCAGGAGCTAAGAAAAAGAATCGACCAGCGCACACGACTGGAGATGCGGATGTGCGACGTCGATTCCACCCTCCTTCACGCTCAATGGATGTAAGGCGCGACGTTTTTTTGACAGATGGAGCAATAAAGGGTATACTTCTCGCAAGAAAACAGCACTGCACTTGAACCCCTATGGAAAGGTGGATGATATGCAGGGCGTGCTGAAGTTAAAGGTTAGAAAAGGGCAGCTTGGGGGCGTGACCATCCTCCTTGCTTTCATGCTGTTTTTTTATGGACCTCTGCTGTACATGTTCATCCTGGCATTTGCCCGTAGCTACATCCACCCGGACATCCTCCCCTCAGCCTACGGATTCAACTGGTGGGCTTACGTTTTCAACCAGCGAAACACGATCAGCTGCATCATCAATTCCTTTCTTTTTGCCTTCGCCTCCACCCTTGCCTCCTTCATCGTCTGTATTCCCGCAGCATATGCACTGGCCCGCTTTGATTTCAGGGCGCGTAAGGCGGTCATGTTCCTTTTCCTGCTTGGGAACGCCTTCCCGAAGATCGGCATGTACACCTCCATGGGGATCATTTTCTATAGGATAGGTCTGATGGGCAGCTTCACCGGGGTCCTCATCGTGCACATGCTGGGCACAATGATGATGATGATTTGGCTGCCGGCAGGCGCATTTCGCAATGTGCCGCGACACCTGGAGGAGGCAGCAAGGGATGCGGGTGCGGGCCCTCTGCGCACCTTTTTTTCCGTCACGCTTCCTGTGGCTTGGCCTGGCATAGCGGTGGCCTGCCTCTACGCCTTTATCGGCTCCTTAGGGGAGAGTGTGGGCACCCTTTTCATAGGCTTGCCCAACTGGCGCACCATGATGACGGAAATGTACGGCGTGATCCTGGACTTTCCAGCGACGGCGGGCGCCGTATTCGCGCTGCTGCTCATCTTGCCCAACTTTCTGATACTCGTGCTTATGCGCCGGTACATCGGTGCTGAAACCATCGCCAAAGGCTTCAGAGTCAACTGACCGAGATGGGGAGGGTTCCTTGGCCAAGCTTGATATCGTTAATATGACAAAGCTCTACAAATCCGGCGAAGGCGTCCGCAGTATCAACATTTCCGTGGAAGAAGGAGAGCTGGTGACACTGCTGGGCCCTTCAGGATGTGGAAAGACCACCATCCTCCGAGCCGTAGGCGGCTTCGTCCCCTGCGACGGAGGAGACATCCTCATTGGTGGAAAGTCCATCCTTCGCCTGCCTCCAGAGAAGCGCCCCACTGCCATGGTGTTTCAGAGCTACAACCTCTGGCCCCACTTGCGCGTGATCGAAAATCTGGAGTTCGGGCTGAAGCTCAGGAAGATCCCCAGGGCGGAAAGGCTTCATCGTATTGAGAAGATGCTGCAGCTGGTCAAGATGTCGGGCATGGAGCGCAAGTATCCGGGACAGATGTCAGGCGGACAGCAACAGCGCATCGCCATCGCGCGCTCGCTGCTGCTTCAGCCTGAGGTACTGTTGCTGGACGAACCCTTCTCGGCCCTGGACGCGAAGATCCGCCAGCAAATGCGCGAGGAGCTTCGAAAAATCCAGACAGATCTTCACATCACTGTACTTTTTGTCACCCACGACCAGGAAGAGGCCATGGCACTCTCTGACCGTGTGGTTGTCATGAACAGAGGCAGCATCGAGCAAACGGGGACACCCAGTCAGATCTACGATCGCCCAGCCAGCCGCTATGTGGCGGACTTCATCGGTGAGATGAACTTCTTAAAACTTGGAGAAGGCAAGGTCCTGGCTGTGCGGCCGGAGAATGTAAAAGTCACGCCCGGTGAGGGAGAGGGGATGGAGGGGTTCGTCCGCACGGTGATGATGCTGGGTCATTTCCTGGAGATGACGGTGGACACGGAGCACGGCATTGTCAAGTCCTTTATTACAGAAGACGAGGCCCGGCGCCTGAAACGAGGCGATCCGGTTTCTTTGATGTTCAGCAACACGCGGGAGTATGCGCCTGACGACCCATAGGACTTCCGGCCAACTGGCCTGAAAATACCTTCAAGGGAGGAAAAAATGAAAAAACTGCTTGCGATGCTGCTCGCGCTGGCCCTGAGTCTCAGTGTTGTGGGGGCTCTGGCTGCGCCGGCAAAGCCTGTCGTCAACTTTTGGACGGGAGGCTCACAAAACGTTGCCGATCTCTTCAACGAACTCATCGCTGCCTACAACGACCGGCCCGATGCTACCGCCGAGGTCAGGCTCCAGTTCATGCTGTCGGGCACTGGGGAAGAGGCGCTCTCCGCTCGTGTGGCCGCTGCCTATCTCTCCGGACAGAAGAACACCGAGTTTGACATCATTGCCGACAACACCAGTGTTCTGTTCGACTTCGTGGATCGGAGTAAGACAGAGGACATCTTCATCACCCTTGATTTCTCAAAGATGCCCGACGCCGCGAACGTCATCATGAAGCCTTCCATGCTGGAAGGCAAAGCGCTTCCCTACAGAGGCACCACCGTCGTCTTCGCATACGATTCCGCTCGCTTGCCTGAGAGTGAGCTGCCCCATACCTGGGATGAGCTCGTTACCTGGATCAAGGCGCATCCCGGGCGCTTCGCCTACAACCAGCCAGATACCGGCGGCGCGGGGGGAGCCTTCCTGCGGGAGTCAGTGTACCGCTTCATCGAGGACAAGTCTGCCCGGACTTCTTCCGACGAACGGTGGGCTGAGGAATGGGATGCCGGTGTAGCCTGGCTTGCGGACATCCATCCCTATCTCTACAAATCCGGCGGACATGTGGTCTATGTAGCCAAGAATCAGGGCACCCTTGATCTGCTCATCAACAAGGAGGTAGATCTGATCCCTGCCTGGGCAGACCAGATACTGGCCAACATGGAAAGTGGTACGCTGCCTGAGACGGTGAGAATGTACCAGCTTAGCGATGGTGCTCTTTCGGGCACGGACGTCTCCATGACCATCTGCTCCATCGGTTCCCACGTGGAGGAGTGCTACGGCTTCATGAACTTCGTCGTGAGCCCTGAAGGGCAGAAGATCTGCCTTGAGAACATGAAGGCCGTGCCCGTCATCAATGTCGACCTGATCGACTCTTCCAAGAAAGCCCTCGTGGCTGACCTGAACGTACAGGACTTTGCCTTCATGGCTATCGGCACCTTGAGCGACCTGCTCAACGAGCGCTGGACGGAGGACATTGCTACCCTCAAGTAAACCCCTCAGTGCTACTGCCCGGGCCGTTGCACGCGGCTCGGGCACAGCCCTTCAGGACAGAGCGAAAGGAAACAGCTGTGGAGCAGATCTGGCTTACAAGACATCGAAGGCGGGAATCCACAAAAAAGGCATTGCTTGCCACAGCTTTCCTATTCCCTTCGCTCGCCCTGACCCTTGGCATTGTTGTGTACCCCATCGTCAATACGGTCATCAGAAGCTTCACGGACGACGTCACCGGCGCGTTTACCTGGAAACACTATGAGTTCCTGTTTACCAACCGCGTCGCGAGCGCCTCCATCTGGTACACAATATGGATTACCGCAGCTACGGTGGTCCTGGCGATCTTCCTGGCCTATCTGCTGGCCCTCTACCTGCGTTTTTCACAGTCCGCCATTGCCAGGATCATCGGCACGCTCTATCTTCTTCCCCGCTTCATTCCAGGCCTGGTGGCCGTGTACGCGATGAAGGTCATCATCTCCGACTCCGGGCTCATCAACCGGCTCTCTCTCCTGTTACCCGAAAACTCAGCCCTGCATGGACTCAAGCCTGGCCTTCTCTACAATCCCAGGGGCATCATCCTGATGAACCTGTGGTTCAACATTCCTTTTGCGACCATGATCATTGCAGCAGCGCTGTCAGGCATATCAGAGTCCATTGTGGAAAGCGCCCGGGATGTGGGCGCAGGCCGCGTGCGTGTGTTTTTCAAGATGATCCTCCCGCTGTCTATCAGGGATGTTATGATTGCCATGACTTTCATCTTCATGAGCAACATCTCTTCTTTCACGACGCCCTACCTCATCGGGGAGAACTTTCCCAAGATGCTGGGCGTTTACCTGCGCGAGCAGTTTTCAAACCGCAGGTACGAACGCGCAGCTGCTGTCAGCGTGCTGATTTTTCTGTTTTCATCGGTATCGGCAATCGTATATATCTATACCAACCTGAAGGACAAGGAATGGGAAAGCCTTTGATTCGCGATGGAGGTGAGCGGGCCGGGAAAGCAGCCAAGGCTGTTATTCGAAGTCAGAGGTCTTCGCCCTTCGAAAACGGCTGCTGAATCCCGGACCTGAGTTTTAGGGCGAGGGACGGCCTTCGGGTCGTGATATTGAGGACGCCTGCTTCAAGCAGGCTGCGGAGATCGTCCTCATGGTCCACAGTCCACACAGAAAAGCGGTCTGCTTTTTCGAGCATGCGATCCGTCAGCTTAAACCAGTTGATATTGACGATATAAAAGCCCCGCTTTTGCGCAGCCTGAAGAGGCTGGTTCCGATCAGCCTCCGGTAGCAGCGCCTCGTTGAGCCATAGAGGAATTTCGCCTGAGAGGATATCGGCATCATCCTGTAGCCCGATGTCCCCTGTGTAAAGACAGCGGTTTAAGACGCCCGACACTTTGGCCAGGCGCTGGGTTTCCCTGATCAGACCGGCGGACTTAAGGTCCAGATTGAAGGCTTTTGGGTGTGCTTCCTTGAGCAGCGCAAAAGCCTCCTCGAGCATCGTCAGGCCCTTGATTACTAGAGGCCTGTCATGGGATAAAACCAGGACCCCGTGCGCGGCGCGCACATCCACCTCCACCGCATCCGCCCCGATGTCCAATAGAACGCGGAGGCTCTCAAGCGTGTTGGCCTGGGTGGATTCAGCGCCTGCGTGGGCGGTGATCAGGGTAGGATACAGGCGCTTTCCCTCAAGCCCACTGGGCAGCACTCTGATGCCTTGTCGAGATACATCCATGCCCTCGTCCCTCCATGCTCAGGGGGGTCTGTTTTTGTAACCTTACAGACACTATACCACTGTCTGGGGAGGTCCGGGAGGGATGCTCCTAAAACCGGTTCTTCACCTCTCTCCGTGAGCAGGTTCTGTTCATGATCGTCTTGGAACCGATCCCATCGTGAAGAGGCCAGCCTGAGAGCCATTCCATGTGCGCAGAGAGAGGCTTGCACCGAACAGGTGACCACAGTGACCTTTCCATGAAAGTCGCTGGCAACAGAAGGCCTTCTGTTTCAAGGAGTGGGGTGTAAGCCTTCAAGCCTTGACTTGCGGCGGCCCGACGTTATGATGAAATAGAGGGAAGAAGGAAGGAAAGGGGCCAGGCGTGAAGGGATCTTTGCCTTGGCGGGCGATCAAACGGACATTAGCTGCGTTCCTCTTATTTTGGACACTTTTTCCCGTGCTGTGGATGCTGTCGCTGGCTTTCCGAAGCGGCGATGAGCTGTCCGGGACGCTCCGCATGTTGCCTGCATCCTTTACGCCTGTCCATTTCACCGCTCTGTTTTCGAGAAAGCGCTTTGGCGTGGCCCTGCTGAACAACTTAACTGTCACTCTTTCCTCCTTAGCACTGGCGCTAGCTTTCGGGCTTGGCTGCGCATACGTCCTTTCCCGGGCACGCTTTAGGTTTCATCTGAAGGGGAGCATGCTGTTTTGGGTGCTGCTGTTGCGTATCCTGCCGCCTATCGCCTTTGCACTTCCGCTGTACATCATGATGGGAAGGGCGGGCCTCCTGGGCACGAGGCTTCCCATGATCCTGTCACATCTTCTGATCAACACCCCCTTCATCATCTGGTTCATGATCTCCTTTTTCGAGGCACTCCCGGAAGAAGTGGAGGAAAGCGCTGCTGTGGATGGTGCGACGGACTTCGGCCTCTTTCTCCGCATTGTGCTCCCCCAGGCCTTCCCTGGGCTGACGGCTGTCAGCATCCTGTCGTTCATGACCAGCTGGAACGAGTACCTGTACGGTGCTATCTTTGTGCAAAGCCCCTCCCAGTTCACTGTTCCCCTGGCGCTCTCGACCCTCAACAGCGAACAGGAACTGACGCAGTGGGGCCTTGTCGCGGCTGGAGGCCTTCTCTCCCTGGCCCCTGTAGCGCTTTTTGTATCCTTCGCACAGAACCTTCTCATTGCCGGCCTCTCCAGCGGGGCTGTAAAGGAATAGTGTTGATTGAAAGGAAGGATCCTGCCATGAAAAAAATGCTCATATTTCTGTTGGCGTTCAGCCTTACCCTCAGCCTCGTCGCCTCCGCTTTGGGGGAGCCCCAGAAGCTGGTCATAGCAGCGCGGGGCGGTTCTCATGTGGACGTTATCAACGCAGTAAAGGCTGATTTTGAGGCTGAGAACAATTGCGTCATGGAGGTGCTGGGGCTTGAGAACCCGGACCTCAAGCAGAAGATCGTCCTTGACAGCCGCAACAAGGGGGGAGCTTATGATCTCATAATGCTGGACGATCCTTGGATACCGGAGCTTGCGGCATCGGGTATTCTTCTCAACCTGACACAGGCTGGCTATACAGATGATGTAGACTTTGTGCCCAACTCCCTGGCGTTGGGAAAGGCGTCTTACGGGGAAGGCGACACCTTTGCGCTGCCCTTTGCGGGCAACGTGACGCTGCTTTTCTACAACGAGGAGGTCCTCAAGGAGGTGGACGCCTGGATCCCCGACAGCTGGCAGGGCGTGCTGGATATCGCCAGGAAGGTCAATGAACGGGAGGGTAAGGTCGGCTACGCCATCAGAGGGCAGCAGGGAAACCCTATCGTGGGGGACTTCATGCCCATCCTCTGGGCTTACGGCGGGGATATATTCGATGCAGAATGGAACGTGCTGGTGGATTCCAAGGAGGCCAAGGCAGCCCTGCGGGTGTACATGGAGCTGCTCGCCAACGGGGCAAACTATGAAAAGAACGCCATCGTGTCTTCCGTTTCCGAGGGCAAAGCAGCCATGAGCCTGGGATGGCCTAGCTGGTATATCGCGAGAGGGACCTCGCATGCTGGCTATGCAAAGATCCCGGGCAAGCTTGCCCCCGACTCCCCCGAGTATCCCTCCGGAATGATCGGAAACTGGCTCATGGGTGTGCCGGCCAACGCCCAGAACCCTGAGTTGGCCATGAGCTTATTAATCTACCTGACCAGCGCTCAGACCCAGAAGGCTGCGGCCGACGCGGGCGCTGTGCCCACGCGGTTTAGCGTGTTTGATGACGAGGAGCTATCCAGGCGTTATCCCTACTATGCTACGCTGCTGACAGCTACCTTGGCTTCGCGGGAACGCCCGCGCACCCCGTTGTGGGGTGACATCGAGAACGTGTTTGGCATCGAACTGTCAAACGCCATCTCCGGCATCAAGACCGTGGACGAGGCCTTGTCGGACGCGAAACAGGCCATCGAAGACATTGTCCGGTAAAGGAAAGGTACAAGGAGTATCCCCGCGACGCTTCCCTCCAGCCCAAAAGGGACTGAGAAGCGACCCATGAAGCGGCAAAGCAGCCTGTTCGCTTACCTGATGAGCGCGCCCTCCATGCTCGTGCTCACGGTGCTCAGCGTGTTTCCGCTGGGATTCATCCTCTGGTACGGACTGACGGATTACAACTACCTTTCCCTGTCAGCTCCGAAGTTTCTGCTTTTTAGGAACTATGAACAACTTTTCCGCGACAGGTACTTCCTTCAGGCGCTTGGAAACACGCTGCGCTTCACGCTGCTGGCGGTGCTGCTGGAGACGGGGTTGGGGCTCTCGACTGCTGTGTTTGTTAAAAGTCTCCGCTCAAGGCAAAAACTCATCCGCACCCTCACGCTGACCCCCACCCTGCTGCCGCCCGTCACAGTGGCACTGATATGGCAGATCATGCTGTCCAACCACAACGGGCTGATCAACAACGCCTTGGGCTTTCTGGGTATCGGACCCTATAACTGGCTGCTGGACGTAAGGACAGCTTTCTTTGCGATCCTCGTCATCGATGTCTGGCAGTACACGCCCTTTGCCTTCATTTTGTTGTATGCAGCCCTGCAGGGAGTTCCCCTGGATCTCTATGAGGCAGCTTCCATCGATGGAGCGGGCGCCTGGGGCCGCTTCGCACATGTGACCCTTCCCTCCATCGCAAAGAACGTGGTGATGGTGCTGCTGCTGCGCGTTATCGATACCTTCCGTCTGTTCGACAAGGTGAACATTCTTACAAAGGGCGGCCCCGCCAACACGACAGCCACCATCACGCAGTATATCTATCACAACGGCGTCCACATGTTCAAAGTGGGCTACGCTTCAGCGGCTTCCGTGGTGATGACCCTGCTGATTCTTGCACTTGCCTATGGCTATGTCCGTCGTGGCTATGCTGTCCGGCACGGACGCCGCTGAGGTTGATGTCCTCTGCCTCATCTCGGAAGGAGCTTGCCATGGATCCACCCTGTGAGATTCTTGTGATCGGGCCAATTTCCCTGGACCGCAATATAGACCATACAGGCTTCGAACGACGTGAGGTGGGCGGGGCTGTTGTGGCCAGCGCTTTTGCCGCGGCCAACAGTGGGCACGACACGGCAGTGTTTACGAAATACAACTCCACAGAGGTGGACGGAGTGGCTGTCTTTGAAGGCCTCGGTGCCCGGGTGTTCTGGGCACCTTCTTCCCAGAGCACCTCCATCGAGAACCGCTACCTGAGCGCGGACAAGGAACGCCGGCTCTGCCGTTCCCTCGGCAGCTGCGATCCCTTTCTGTATGAGGAGCTCCCTTCCTTGCCATCCCGGGTGCTGCACTTTGCGGGTCTCACCTATGGCGATTTTTCGGGGGAGATCTTTGCAGCGGCTGCTTCCCGCGGAAAGGTGGCTGTGGACGTGCAGTGTCTACTCCGCCACATAGAGGCGGACGGATCCATGGACTACCATGACTGGGCAGAGAAGGAGCGATACCTGCCAGTCATTGACTTCCTGAAGACCGATGCCGCGGAAGCGGAGATCCTCACGGGTGCGACGGACCGGCGCCAGGCCGCGCGAATCCTCGCCGGCTGGGGATCTATGGAGATTATGATCACCCACCATACGGAAGCCCTCGTCTTTGATGGGCAGACGTTTTATACTTGTCCGCTGATTTCGCGCAACCTTTCCGGTCGTACAGGACGCGGGGATACCTGTTTCGCTGCCTATCTGGGCGAGCGTCTGCATGCGGGCATCCCCGAGGCTCTTACCTACGCCTGCGGGGTCGTGTCGCTCAAGATGGAGACACCCGGCCCCTACAGGGGGTCGCGGCAGGACGCCCTTGATTACATCGAAGCCGCGAAGGTGGAACGAGGGTTTCAGGGAACGCGTGTGGAGTCGCTTGCGCAGGGATGAGGCGATGGTCTGCGCTTTAGCAACGCAGGCTTTGCATGAATTCAAAGATCATGTCATCAGCTCCCGGAAGCTTCTCGTGGGTGAAGTCTGGCCAGATCTCAACCTTCTTTTTGGACTGGATCTTGTTGTAGACGGCAAACTGGGTAGAGGGGGGACAGACGGTATCCATGAGGCCGCAGCAAAGCAGGGTCTCTCCCCGTATCTTTTCCGCCAGGTGTTGCAGGTCGATGTATCCGAGCTTTGTGAACACCTCCTTTTCACGAAGGTGCCTCGAGTCAAAGCGTCGGAAATATTCCCGCAATTCAGCATAGGCGTCGACATCCAAGTCCATCTCCCATACGCGCTGGTAGTCACACATGAAGGGATATACCGGCGCCAGGCGTCTTATGCCGGGCTCCAGGGCTGCGCAGGCTAGGGAGAGCGCTCCCCCTTGGCTTTCGCCAGTAGCGCCGACCCGGCAGGCGTCCACCTCCGGCAGGGACATCACGATTCGTGCGAGCTGTGCTGCGTCCAGGAAGAGTGCCCGCACGAGCAGCTTGTCAGGGTCCGGATCCTCAAGTCCACGAATGATCTGTCCGTTCAGCGTGTTGCCCTTGACGCCGCCCGTGTCCTCAGACAAGCCGCCCTGTCCCCGGCAGTCGAGGGCTGCCACGGCAAAGCCGGACAGGGCATAGGGGAGATGGCTCGCCCAGTCTCCGGAGTTGCCGCTATAGCCATGGAACCTGAGCAGTGCCGGACAGTCCTTCCGCCCTTCAGGCAGGAGAAGCTTTGCGTATACCCGGGCACCGCCCACACCCGTAAACCACAGATGAGAGCATCGGACTCCCTGCGCTACAAACTCCGACGACTCCATCGTGCAGTCCGTCCCGAGGGCCTGCATTTGGGCGACAGCCCTTTCCCAATAGGCGTCGAAATCCCTGGGTCTAGGGTTGGTGCCTGGGTATTCAAAGAGATCTGGGACGGGCATTTCAAAGATCGGCATATCGTTCCCTCCTTGTGTTTTGCTGAAAGATATTGTATCGGATGTATCCGCTCGCGCAAAGCCATAGGACAAAGGCCAGGGCTTACGCATGAACGGTCAAAGTCCAACATCTCATTGAGCTGCCGGCAAACCATCACATCCCTTGAACCTAGATTATTCACAGGCATGACCTGAAAGGTCGAGATATGAAGAAATTACAAGG
>CAZPIC010000053.1:0-11673 GCA_964586835.1 uncultured Oscillospiraceae bacterium | reverse complement strand
GGCGCCATAGCCAAGTGGTAAGGCGAAGGTCTGCAAAACCTTTATTCTCCAGTTCAAATCTGGATGGCGCCTCCACCAGCCAGCATGCTATTTGCGAAAGCAGGTAGCATTTTTGTTTGCGAAAGCCCAGGTCACGCCGTATAATGCAGCTGGAAAACGTATCGGAGGCCAGTCTTGTTACCGGATACCTACGAGTTGATTGCCCTGGGCCTGCGTTACTGGTTCGTTGCGCTGGGCGTGATGATCGTGCTGAGTGGATGGCGCCATCTTCTGCGTGAGCGAAAGGACTATCGCGACACGGTCCGAAGCCTTCCCGATGCCGGCTTCATTGGTGAGATCGTCGATCTTGGCACAGGCGAAGCCTATCCGCTGTCGGAAGAAGGGGTCATGGGGTCGGGCCGTTACTGCGATATCCGCATTCGAGACTTACAGAAGAGGCACCTGGAATTCAGCTACAGGACCGGGAAGGGCATCCTTTTAACCCCCTGTCACAGGAAGACTGTCGTCCGCATCGACGGGCGAAGAATTGTTCGCAGGGGGATAGCCTCACACCATTCCCGGATTACCGCCGGCAGGCGTGTCTACCTCGTAAGGTTTTTTGCTGGAATGGATGGTCCCACCCAAGCTTTCCTACAGGCTTCTGATGGCACGGCCCTGTCCGGCGCAGATCCCTGGGGGGATTTCTCGTATCAGGCCCTGCCGCCAGAGGTTCCCCAAACGCCTCCTGATACGTGGCAAGTGCCGGATGATGCTGAAGCGGCTTATTGGGCTGATGCGCCGGAAGCTGTTTTGCAATGGAGCATCACGGACAGGAAAGAACTCCAATTCGTGGACAACAGCGGGCAGGATCAAGACACTTTGGATGGGGCAAACGATGAGGGTTATGAATAAGGGAGAAAGGAAGGCGGGGGAAAGGATTTTGACCCTGATCGCCTTGTTTCAGCTAACAGGCGCCATCCTGCTCTCGCTTAAAAGCCCTGAGCCACGCGTGCTGCTTGTCATGCTTGCCCTTTTCTGTCTGACTGCAGCGGTGGTTTTTGTCACAAGAAAATTCGTTGAAATTGACAGCCTTCTGCTGTCATTGGTTGTGTTCCTGTGTGCACTGGGCATCCTGGTGCTCACCAGGATGGACGCGGGGAAAGGGCTGGCACAGGCGCTCAACTGTCTTCTCGGCCTCTTTTCGATGGTTATTTGTTTCCTCTTCTTTCGCTTTCGATCAGGAAGAGGTCCCCTGGTCCTACTGGCTTCAATCCTATCCATCGTCTTGATGACCTCACCTCTGGTGCTCGGAACGGAAAAAAATGGCGCCCTCGCGTGGATCTCCGTGGCTGGGCTTAGCTTCCAGCCAAGCGAGGCTGTAAAGATCGTGCTGGTTTTGGCCCTGTCGAAGCTTCTGTCAAGGCGAAAAATGGTGGCAACCTATGCATACGCTGCAGTTTGCCTCGGCCTTCTCTTTTTGCAGAAAGATCTGGGAACCGCACTTTTATATTACATGATTTCGCTTACGCTGGTGTTTTCGGCGACCGGCCGTTTCACGCTGCTGGCGGGAGGGGTGGCGGGCGCTTCTGCTGGAGCAGTTTTAGGATACAGGCTCTTCGGTCATGTCAGAAAGCGCGTGAGAATCTGGATCGATCCCTGGGCAGACTACAGCGGGGAAGGATATCAGATCGTCCAATCGCTCATTGCGATTGTGAACGGGGGGCTGTGGGGGGCAGGGCTCGGTGCGGGAGACGCATATAACATCCCCGAATATGCAACCGACTTCATTTTTCCTGTGCTTGTCAACGAATTCGGCGCTATTTTCGGGATCTGCGTCATCCTCATCTACCTGATGATTCTTCTGAAAGGCATCGGCATCGCCATGAGGGCGAGAAAGCGCTTTGACGCCCTTGTTGCGCTGGGCTGTTCTTCCTTTATCGCGCTGCAGGCCTTTGTGATTGTTGCGGGCAACATCAAAATGATCCCCCTGACTGGTGTCACGCTCCCCTTTGTTAGCTATGGGGGAACTTCTCTCGTATCAAGCATGGGCCTGATCGGACTTCTTCTGGGGGTTTCCGCTGCCAACAGCGACAGCCTCCGCAAGGACGAAAGGCTTGCCTCCCTTGGGGATACAGCTTATGCGTCTGATTAAAAAAAACATACGGCTCTTCGCGGCACTGCTCTCCGCCCTACTGGTTTCCCTGATCGTCTTTGGTGCGTACAGCGTGCTGACCCTAGGGAACCGCTGGTTTTCCTCAAGCGCCAACACCTATGCCCGCGGCGTCCGTTCGACCGTGATTGCCGGCCGAATTATTGACCGCAATGGCGCGATTCTCGCAGAAACCGTCCCGGAGGGAAAACGCGTGTATCATCCGGACCGGCTTGTCCGAACATCGGTGGTGCATGTGGTAGGAGATGGGGCGAACAAGGTCGCCAACAGCGCTGAGAACTTCCTGTCCTCTTATCTTTACGCGTTTAACGAAACCTGGCTGGAAAAACTCTCCAGGGTTACCCGAGGAGAGAAGCGGCAAGGAAACGACATCACACTCACCATCAACGCCGCACTTTCAAAGAAGGTTTCCGAACTGTTTCCCAGGGGAAAAAGTGGCGCTGTGGTGGTGATGAATTATCTTACCGGTGAAGTGCTGTCTCTTCAAAGCTTCCCGGTCTTTGACCCAGAAAACATCAGCCCTTCGGACGAAGCACATCCCCAGAAGCCATTCTGGAACCGGTCAACGCAGTGGGTGAGCGCTCCGGGATCCACATTTAAGGTGGTCACCCTTGCCTCAGCCCTGGAAAACATCACGGGTCTGAGTGAAAAGCGGTATGATTGCAGCGGAAGGCTTTCTGTCGCCGGTTCCGATGCGGATGTGACGGATGCTGGCAACGCGATCCATGGCTCCATCAGCCCTAAGGAAGCCCTTGCCCTCAGCTGTAACGTAGCCTTTGCTCAGATCGCGCTTGAGCTGGGTGATGACAGATTGCGCAATACTGCCAGAAGCTTTGGCGTTGGAGACTACTTCCTTTTCAGAGATATCGTCGTAGAAAACTCATCCTATCCTACAGGAAACCGGTCGGAGAAGGAGGTCGCCTGGACGGGGGTGGGGCAAAGCGCCCTTGGGGTGACACCGCTGCACATGTGCATGGTCGCGGCATCCATTGCCAACGACGGAATCATGATGGAACCGCGCCTGCTGCTTCAGGCGGTATCTGTCACTGGCGAAAAGAAGGCCGTATACACATCAAAGGTCTATCGCAGGGCCTTGCCGCAGGACCAAGCCCGCCTCATCGGAGACTATATGCGCAATGCTGTCACCAGCGGCACAGCTTCAGCTGCCTCTGTGCCGGGACTTGCTGTCTGTGGAAAGACGGGTTCTGCCCAGGTAGATGGACAGAGCGAAACCAATGCCTGGTTCATTGGCTTTTGTGACGATCCCCGGCTGCCGGTTGCCATTTGCGTTGCGGTGGAAGACGCGGGAAGCGGGGGAAGCGTAGCCGCCCCTGTCGCCGGCAGCATTCTCCGATATCTGGCCAGTGGCAACAACTGAAGTCGGGGGATGGCTTGAATCCGGGCCTCAACACCGCTATAATCAAAGGTGTTGAGGGGGGGATGCGGTCATTTTTGCCGGCTTCAGCAAGAGTCTCTTTTCTTTCATGCTTGAACTGCGCTTCAACAACAACCGCTCTTTCATGGAAGCCCGCAGAGATGCGTATCTGCGGCAGGTTCGAGAGCCCTTTTACGCCTTTATTCAGGCTATGGCGCCCGGCATGCTTGATATTGATCCACAGATAGAAACGAGGCCTGGGAAATGCCTTTCCCGGATCTATCGGGATACGCGTTTTACCAAGGACAAAGCCCCCTACCGCGATCATCACTGGGTCGCATTCAGGCGGGTGGGTGAACCGCGTGAAGGCAGCCTGTTTTTCTGGTTTGAGATACGGATTGAACAAGCCAGCTGGGGGCTCGGCCTATGGGGAGAAAACAAGGAACTGCTCGATCGTTTTCGTGCAGCGATGCTGGCACAGCCTGATGAGCTTCTGCGTCACCTTCCAGCGCTTGAAGCACGCGAGATTTCTCTTGAGGGGACGCTGTACAAGAGGCTCCCGCTGCCTTCAACGCTTGACCCACGCCTGATCCCCTGGTACCCGCGCAGGGAGCTTTACCTCCAACGCACGGAGACGGATCAAGACAACCTATTTAAAAACGATATCGTCGACAGGGTGTTGGATGACTTTGCGTTGCTCGCACCCATCTACCGCAACCTGCGCGGCGAGAGCAGGGGTACGGAAGGCGAGGAAAGGATATGAACAGGGACAACAGGGACAGCTGGGACCTGTTTACCCGAGACATGGATCAAAAATCCCCGATCACTGCTGACGACGCATTTCGCATGGGACAGACCTTCGCGCTTTGGAACAAAGCGAGGGCCTCTCCTCCACTTGCGATCGCCCTTGGCCATGACGCGGGCACTTTGTCTGATTCCCTCGCACAAGCCTGTGCCGAAGGAATCGCCTCTGCAGGCTGCAACGCGGTCCTTTTCGGTCAATGCCCAGCGCCGGCGCTGTACGCCTGTCTTAAGACCATCCCGTCTGAGTTTAAGGCATCGGTGGGGGTAATGGACCGCTCCGATCCGAGATCCGGAAAAGGCTTTGACTTCTTCACCCGCGACGGGTATGTTTCCTCGCATGCTTTGCGGGAACTGTCTGCACTGGCGGATGAGGCTGAGGGACTGGCGCACAGACGCGGAGAGATCTTCACAAGGGATATCCTCCCTGAATATTCCATGGCAATCAGAAGGCTGATAGGCGACCGGTTGTCGACGGACGTGGCTATGCCTCTGCTTGGACTGCATATGGTCGTGGACACTGGAAAGGGAACGGGCGGGTTTTTTGCGGGGCTGCTCCGCAGTCTTGGTGCAAGCATCGTCGAACCCCGTCCTTTGGCGCCGGAAGCTCCTCTGTCTCCCTTTGCCTCAGGAGCCGAAGCCTCTTCTTGGGCCATGGCGCCGTTTCCTTCAGAGGCGCCATCAGAACACGGCGCGGACCTTGCCCTGGCGTTGAGCGCCGACTGCAGCCGTGCCAGTTTTACAAGCCATGACGGCTCTCCCATCAGCCGCAACAGGCTCATGGCGCTTGTATCAGCCCTGCTGCTGGATCGAGACAGCGGGCTTACGATCCTGACAGACTCCGTCACTTCTTCGGGCCTTTCCAAGTTTATCGGAGAATGGGGAGGGGAGCATTACCGCTTTAAACGCGGATTCCGAATTGCGATTGAAGAAGCGAAACGGCTCAACGAGGCTGGAATCAATTGCCCTCTGGCTATCGGAACCGGCGGAAAAGCCGCCTTCAGGGACAATGGCTTTATCGAGGACGGGATTTTCCTCAGCGTGCTGCTCGTCTGTGAATGCATGCGCCTTAAGCGTGAAGGCAAGCCGTTGCTGAGCCTGACAGAAGGGCTGGAAGAGCCGGTAGAAAGCGTGGAACTGCGTCTGAGGATCCTGCCCGATGACTTTCGCGAAGCGGGTATCCACATGATTGAAAAGGTGATGGATCACGCAAGCAGCGCAAGCCACTGGCACCTGGCCCCCGACAACAGAGAGGGCGTCCGGATCAGTCTAGACCTCGACAAAGGAAGGGACAACGCCTGGTTTCTGTTGCGTCTGTCCGTTCACGCCCCCATCCTGGTGCTCAATGCAGAAAGCGACGTAGAGGGGGGCGTCAGCCGAATCCTTAGCGAACTTTACAGGCTGCTCGACAGCTTGCAGGCAGCGGATCTCATGCCAATGAAGGAGCTGATTTCACGCAATTTGCCGCCGAAATAAAACCGGCGCAAGCGCAATAGAGAGGAGAACAAGAATGGACCTTCACGAAAGAACGATCAACGCGTTGCGGCTTCTGCCCGCAGACATGGTGCAAAAAGCAAACAGCGGCCATCCCGGCGCGCCCATGGGTATGGCTCCAATGGCGTACGCTCTGTGGATGCATACCTTGAAACACGATCCGGGGGCAAGGGACTGGCCCGATCGGGACCGCTTTGTCCTGTCGAATGGCCATGCCAGCGCCCTTCTTTATTCCCTGCTGCATCTGTGTGGCTACCCACTTTCCATGGATGATCTTCAGCAGTTTCGGCAGTGGGGCAGCAAGACGCCTGGACATCCGGAATATGGTGTCACGGAAGGGGTAGAAACGACCACCGGCCCTCTGGGGCAGGGACTTGCCAATGCGGTTGGATTTGCCATCGCCGAAACAATGCTCGCAGCACACTTCAACAGGGAGGGGTTTCCCCTGGTGAACCACCGCAGCTTCGCTCTATGCGGCGATGGCTGTCTGATGGAGGGAATCGGCAGTGAGGCGTGCTCTCTTGCTGGAACGCTGAAGCTGTCAAAACTGACGATTCTTTACGATGACAACAGCATCTCCATTGAGGGAAGCACAGACCTTGCCTTCAGAGAGGATGTCGGTGCGCGGTTTGAAGCATACGGATGGCAGGTCGTGCGCGTTGAAGATGGCAACGATTACCGCCAGATATTGACTGCGCTGGAACAGACACGAGACAGCGATCGTCCAAGCCTGATTGTCTGTCCGACCACGATTGGATATGGAAGCCCCTCCAAAGCTGGAAAGGCCAGTGCCCACGGCGAGCCTCTCGGAGACGAAGACCTTCGTGCGACAAGGCGTTTGCTGGGGGCGGGGGAGAAGCCCTTTGAGGTTGACTCCGAAGTTTATGCGCATATTTCGACCCTGCTGGAGAAAAACAGGAAGGCCCGGACCGCGTGGGAAGCTCTCTTCGCTCGCTACCGCGACGCCTATCCGGACCTGGCTGCGGAGTGGGATCAGTGGCATGGGATACTGGACCTCGAGCTCCTTTCAGCAGTGGAGGGTCTGTGGTCCTTTGAGGGGAAGGCTGCGACAAGGGTATCATCGGGTATGATGATCAACCGTCTGGCGAAACAGATCCCAAATCTTGTGGGAGGTTCAGCCGACCTTGCGCCCTCCAACAAGACCGCTGTGGAGGGCGGAGGCTCCTACTCCGCAGAGAATAGGGCGGGTCGCAACATGCACTTTGGCGTCAGGGAGCATGCCATGGCCGCCATATCAAACGGGATGGCGCTTCATGGCGGGATCAGGGTATTCTGCGGCACCTTCCTTGTGTTCAGCGACTATATGAAGGGCGCCATGAGAATGTCCGCGCTGATGGGGCTTCCCATTGTCTATGTGCTGACTCATGATTCTATCGGTGTCGGTGAGGATGGGGCCACCCATCAGCCTGTCGAGCAGCTGACAGCGCTGCGTTCCATACCAGGCATGACGGTCTTTCGCCCCGCGGACAGCCGTGAAACAGCCGCAGCCTGGCTGTGGGCAGTGACTGCTGCTGCCCCCACCAGCCTGGTGCTGACTCGGCAAAACCTGCCCCTCTTTGATCAAAGTGGAGCGGACGCCCTGAAGGGCGGATACATCCTGGACGATTCAAAGGGAGATATCCCGGCGCTTCTGCTGATAGCTTCGGGGAGCGAAGTAGCCTTGGCTATGGATGCAAAAGCGGCGCTTGCTGAAAAAGGCATTGACGCCAGAGTCGTCTCCATGCCATCCATGGAGGTCTTCCTCCAGCAGGACGCAGCGTACCGCGAAAGCGTGATCCCCTCGCACGTTCGCAAGAGGGTGGCGATAGAAGCGGGATCAGGCATGGCCTGGCACAAATTTACGGGCTTGGACGGACAGATCATCTCGCTGGATCACTTCGGTGCGTCGGCGCCCGCTGAAACCCTGTTTGAAAAATTTGGGTTCACGACCGACCATGTTGTACAGACAGCACTTTCACTCTTTTCCCCTGAGACGGAATAAGACGCAGAGAGCCTGGCCATCATGCGGCCAGGCTCTCTGCTCATCGGATTGCTGTGCTCAAAGGACGCGGCAGATGGAGACTACCCGACCGAGGATTTGCACAGAGGAAGTATAGATCGGCTTCATCGCAGGGTTCTCTGGCTGCAGGCGGAAACGCCCGTGCTCCCGGTAGAAGCGTTTGACTGTAGCATCCCCGTCAATCATTGCCACGACAATGTCTCCGTTAGCCGCGTCGGACTGTCTGCGCACAACAACAGTGTCCCTATCAAAGATGCCTGCGCTGATCATGCTGTCGCCGCGGATCGTCAGCGCGAAGAAAGTACCTTCCCCGAGCATGAAGTCAGGGAAGGGGATTTGTTCCCCAACGCTTTCTTCCGCGAGGATGGGGGAACCTGCCGCGACCGGGCCCAGAAGGGGAATCAGGCGAACCTGTGAATCATCTCCCTTACGGGGAGCTTTGGAGACAAGTCCAATGGCACGGGGCTTCATCGCGTCACGCTTGAGCAGCCCTTTCTTTTCAAGCCTGCTCAGGTGCCCGTGAACCGTGGATGTAGACTTCAGGCCAACCGCTTCACAGATCTCCCTGACCGAAGGCGGGTAACCCTTCGACTCCACCTCTTTTTGAATAAACTCGAGGATCCGCTTTTGCGTGCTTATCCGCGGCTGTGAGCCGCCAGTATCAGAGGTTTGCATGAAACACCTCCTCAGCTTGTTGGCATCATCATACCATGCAAACAAACGTTTGCCAATCCCCCAGCATTAGTCAGAAGAAGGGAGCGAGGGATCCTTGTCTGCAGAAGAAGGCGGAGTTCCCGGACCGCGGCCTTGAAGACGGGGGAGTTCTATCTTCTGTGCGGCTTCGCGCCTCCTGGAGTCCGACATCGCCGCATAATGCCGCCTGGTGGTGTTGACATCGGAATGTCCCAGGGCGTCCGCGACAAGGTAGATATCCCCAGTTTGGCGGTACAGATTTGTACCAAAGGTGCTGCGCAGCTTATGCGGGCTGATTCTCTTTTTCAGCGGTGCTGCGGCCATCGCGTATTTCTTCACCAGGTTTTCAACAGCCCTCTGGGTGATCCTCCGTCTTTGCAGGGACAGGAACAAAGCCCTCTCGTGGCCGGGAAGGGTGGAAATCTCTTTCCGCTTTGCCAAATAGGTCTCCAGCGCGTCAGAAACGGCGTCTGCAAAGTACAGGATGACCTCATCCCCGCCCTTTCTCGTCACCATGAAGGCGTTTGAAGAGAAGTCCAGATGGTCTATGTCCATGCCCACAAGCTCGCTCACGCGCAGACCGGTCCCCAGGAAAAGCATGAGGATGGCTGTGTCCCTCAACCGTGTCGCTTCAAGGTAGGAACGCTGCCTGGGTGACAGCCCCTGGCCTGTCTCAACGGCCTCCATCATCCGGCGCACTTCGTCCTTTTCCATATACAGAATAGGCCGCTCCCGCCGTTTGGGAAGGGGGATGAGGGTTGTCACATTAGCCTGCACGACGCCATTTCTGAACAGATACTCAAAGAAAGACCGCACAGCAGAAAGCTTGCGCATAATGCCAAGCTCATGGTTTTGCACGAACACGGGGTCCCGTTCGTCTTGGAGGCCTTCCAAATCCTCCTTCGCGTATTGCTGCAGGTATTCCTGAAACCCACTGATCTCCCGGGCTGTTACTTTTTCCATGTGCTCGCCCGTCATCAGACGGGCCGGCGTGTCCGCGAAGAGGTAGTGCTCGCCACACAAATAGTTAAAAAACAAGCGCAGATCATAGGCATAAGCCAGGCGTGTGCGGGGGCTTGTCGTCTGAGAAATCGATCGGAAATAATCGGTGCACAGCAAAGGAAGTTCACGCTGAAGTTCCCGCAGGCGTTCATTGACCCGGCGTGATTCTCTTGCATGATACGAAAGTGGCTTTGACATGCGTGCTCCTGTAAAGGTTCCCTCTCTATCTATTCGTTAAAGATGTCTTTCGCGAATAGATTAACTGAAGCCCCCTATGCTCCGTCCATAGAGCGCATGGCCTCCAAAGCTTTCACGACCCGCTGCACTTCTTCCTTGGCAAGCTCGTCGCAGCGGTTGTTCTCGGGGTGATCCGCGTGTCCCTGCACCTTATGGAACCTGACCTCATGTTTTTTAATCGTTAAGAGCATAAGGCGCCAGAGGTCCTGGTTTTCCACTGGGCGCTTGTCGGCAGTCTTCCAGCCGCGCCGGACCCAATTGTCGATCCAGCCCTTCTCAAAGCTGTCTACTACGTAGGAAGAATCGGAGTACACGTCCACCTGGCAGCTTTCTTTCAGTGTGCCAAGGGCACTGATGACGGCAAACATCTCCATACGGTTATTGGTGGTGTGGTGCATGCCACCGCTGATTTCCTTGCTGTGCCTGCCAAACTTCAATATGGCAGCCCACCCCCCTGGGCCCGGATTGCCGGAGCAAGCGCCATCCGTATAGATCAGTACATGCTTCTTAGCGCTGGTTTGCATTCAGCCTTCGCCCGTCGTGACCAGCGCTAAGGTGTCCCGCGCGATGACGATCTCCTCGTTGGTTGGGATCACCAGCACCCGCACGCGGCTGTCATCGGTCGAAATATCCGCTTCCGTTGCGTATACCTCGTTTTTCTCCGGATCGACCTTGGCCCCTAAATATCCAAAGCTGTTCATGATTCGCTGACGTAGTGCCGGGCCGTTTTCTCCGATTCCTGCCGTGAAAACAATGGCATCTACGCCGCCCATCACCGCAGCGTATGCTCCGATATATTTGCGAATGCCATGAGAGAGCATTTCCCGGGCAATGGCTGCATCCGGATTTCCCTTCTCCGCGGCTGCATCCACGTCCCGCATATCGTTGCTGATGCCGCTGACGCCCAGCAGACCGCTTGACTTGTTGAGGATATCGATCATCTCATCAATGCTGATATGGTCGCTGTTCATAATGAACTGGAGCACGGCAGGATCCAGGCTGCCACTCCTTGTGCCCATCAGCACCCCTTCCAAGGGGGTCAGTCCCATGCTGGTGTCGACGCAGCGGCCAAACTGCACCGCGCACAGAGAGGATCCATTCCCTAAGTGGCAGGTAATGATGCGGAGCTCCTCCAGCTTCCTATTCAGCATCTCCGCAGCGCGGGCGCTCACATAACGGTGGCTTGTGCCGTGAAACCCATATCTGCGGATCTTAAGCCTCCTGTAGTAGTCCAGTGGGATGCCATACAGATACGCCGGGGGGGACATCGTCTGATGGAAGGCTGTATCAAACACAGCAATATTAGGCGTATGGGGCATGATTTTCATGCAAGCCTCGATCCCCATCAGGTTTGCGGGGTTATGCAAGGGTCCCAGGGGAATGTTCTCCTCAATCGCCCGGATCACCTCCTCGTCTATGATGACCGAGGCGGTGAACTTTTCCCCTCCCTGCACAACCCGGTGCCCGATTGCGGCGACCTCGTCCATGCTGGAGATGACGCCGTGTTTCGCGTCCGTGAGCGCGCTGATCATGAAAGTGGAAGCGACGATATGGTTCTCCATGGGTGCTGTCACGACATATTTGTCATTGCCAGCACTCTGTATCAGCCTGCTTCCTTCGATGCCAATGCGTTCAGCCAAGCCTTTGGCGAGCGTTTTGTCGTTTTGCATGTCTATCAGCTGGTACTTCAGAGACGACGAGCCTGCGTTGACGACGAGAATTTTCATACATGTACCTCTCACGGCAATTTCCTGTGCATTATACCCGAAACCATGCCCCAATGAAAAGGGCCGGAAACCTGTCCGGCCCTCCTGATAGTTTGCGCTACTTAGCCTTCAATCACCTTAACCACCGCGCCCGAGCCTACCGTATGCCCGCCTTCACGGATCGCAAAGCGCAGTC
>CAZPIC010000052.1:0-12018 GCA_964586835.1 uncultured Oscillospiraceae bacterium | reverse complement strand
TTGTTAATAATTCATAATACAATCGAGATAAATCGTTCATGCGTTAGCCCTGGCAGGGAAACCTGCCTGTTTTGCTGTCAGGATCCGCCGCTGGCTTGTCACAGCGGTTGAACAACCCTATAATGGTGCCCATCCGGACAGGAGGGCTTGCCATGCCGCAGGAGAAGAAGTATTACATTACAACGCCCATCTACTATCCCAGTGCGCGAATGCATATCGGCCATACGTATACGACTGTTGCCGCCGACGCTATGAGTCGGTTCAAGAAGCTGACCGGATACAAAACCTATTTTCTGACCGGGACAGACGAGCATGGTCAGAAAATAGAGCGGGCGGCTGCGCTGGCAGGGATGCCTCCGCAGCAGTTTGTCGATGACATCGTCGAGGACACCAAGGCGCTCTGGAAACTGATGCAGATCGACTATGACGACTTCATCAGGACGACGGACGACAGGCATGTCAAGGCTGTTCAAAAAATATTCAAAACCCTATACGACAGCGGCGACATTTATAAAAGTGAGTATGAAGGGCAGTACTGTTCCCTGTGCGAAGCCTTCTGGACGCCGACCCAGCTTCGGGACGAAAAGCTATGTCCGGACTGCGGGCGCCCCACTGAGCTTGTCCGAGAAGAGAGTTATTTCTTCAGGATGAGCCGCTATGGTCCATGGCTGATAGAATATATCCGTTCGCACCCTGAGTTCATTCAGCCGCAGAGCCGCGCCAATGAAATGCTTAAAAATTTCCTTGAGCCCGGGCTGCAGGATCTGTGCGTTAGCCGTACCTCCCTCAAGTGGGGCATCCCGGTAGACTTTGACCCCGGGCATGTGGTGTACGTCTGGATCGACGCTCTATCAAACTACATTACGGCGCTGAACTTCGGGTCGGAAGACGACAGGCTGTTCAGGGAATTCTGGCCGGCCGATGTCCACCTGGTGGGGAAGGAAATTGTCCGTTTTCATACGGTGTACTGGCCCATCATGCTCCATGCGCTGGGGCTTAAGCTGCCCAAACAGGTTTTTGCCCACGGCTGGCTCCTGTTTGGCGAGGACAAGATGAGCAAGTCAAGGGGGAACGCAGTCTACCCGCAACCCATCGTCGCGCGCTATGGCGCGGATGCACTCAGGTACTATCTTCTCAGGGAAATGCCCTTTGGCATGGATGGCACCTACACCAACGAAGCGCTCCTCATGCGCATCAACTCAGACCTGGCTAACGACCTTGGAAACCTGTTAAGCCGCACCGTCACGATGGTTGTGAAGTATTTCAAAGGGGTGCTCCCCAAACCGGGCGGCTATACCCAGACGGACAACGAGGTCATCGCTTCTGTAACGGCACTGCGCGGGCACGTAGAAAGGCTGATGGACAACCTGCAATTTTCCCTGGCGCTGCAGGAAATCTGGAAGACGATCGGGGAATTGAATCGTTACATCGATGCCACTCAGCCCTGGGTTTTAGGCAGGAGGGAAGAGGATAGAGAACGGCTCGGGACGGTGCTTTATGTGCTGTCGGAAGGGCTGCGCCATATTGCGGTGCAAATCGGCCCGGTGATGCCTTCCACGCCGGGACGCATCTTTGAGCAGCTGGGAGTAGTCGACGCCGGGCTTAAGACCTGGACATCGTTGTCGACGTTCGGCATGCTTTCCCCCGGGCTTTCCGTGAGCAAGGGGGACGCCCTCTTTCCAAGGATTGACATCGAAAAGGATTTAAAGATCCTGCGCGCTCAGGACACACCGGAGGACACGCAAAGCGGCGAGGCCGGCCGGGAGGATGGGGCGGATAAGGCGGACGCGGGTGAAACAGCCACCATGGAAGACTTTTCAAAACTCCGCCTTCAGGTGGCTCGTGTCCTACATTGCGAGCGTGTGAAAGAAAGCGATAGGCTGCTTCAGTTCCGCCTTTCTTTAGGGGCGGAAACCCGGACCGTTGTTTCTGGAATCGCCGAAAGCTACAGCCCCGAATCGCTGGTGGGCAGGAAGCTCGTCCTCCTCAGCAACCTTGCGTCCAGATCCATCCGGGGGATTGCGTCGGAAGGGATGCTGCTCAGTGCGCAGGATGCGCAGGACGGAAGCCTTCATCTGCTGACCGTAGACGGTGACGTCGTAGACGGGTCGGACATCGCCTGATGAGAGCAGGCCCTTATCTGGATGTACACTGCCACCTTGACGACGAGCGTTTTGACCCGGACAGGGAGGAAGTCCTCCAGAGGATGACGGACAGAGGGGTCGGTCGTTGTATCACCGCCGGCAGCGATCTTGCCTCCTCCCTCAAGGGCCTGGGCATCGCTCAGAGGCATCCGGAGGTCTTTGCAGCCTGTGGCATCCATCCACACGAGGCGGAGCAAGCGCCTGTGGATTATCCAGACAGGCTGATGTCGCTGCTGGAAAATAAAAAGGTGGTTGCAGTCGGGGAAATCGGCCTGGACGATCACTACGCGTTTTCGTCGAAAGAGGCTCAAAGAGAGGTTCTTCACAGGCAGCTCGACCTGGCCTGGAGCCTGCGCCTGCCTGTCATCCTCCACGTTCGGGATGCGCACAGGGAGATGCTAAGCCTGCTTGAAGCCTGGAAGGGCAGGTTGGCTGGAGGGATCATCCACTGTTACTCTGGCACCCTGGAGAACGCAGGGGACTACTGTGCCCTCGGACTTAAGATTTCTTTCGCGGGATCGGTAAGCTTTAAAAACGCTTCACAGCTCAGGGAAGTGGCAGCAGCTGTGGACACGCAAAGCCTCCTTGTCGAGACGGACAGCCCTTACCTGGCGCCTGTTCCTGTCAGAGGACACAGGAACGAGCCGGGCAACGTGGTATGGGTTCTGGAGACCGTTGCACGGCTTCAAGAGCTGGAACCTGAACGCCTTGCGGAACGGGTGCGAGACAACGCGGCTGAGCTTTTTGGAAGGCGCTGGACGGGTTGAATATGTCAAAATTATTGCAAATATGTGTACTTTATGTTCTATGCTGATGCAACACGAGAGCCCCTGTGATATACTGGCCAAGAGCTCTGAGGAAATGGCAGGAAAACGATGGCTGGCAGACTGATCCTGGCGTCGACATCCCCACGCAGGCAGGAACTCCTTCGCGCGATGCGCGTTCCCTTTGACATAGACAGCGCGGACGTCAACGAAGTCCTGGACGGAGATCCCCGCACGGTGACGGGCGCCCTTGCGCAACGCAAAGCAAAGGCTGTTTTGAAGCGTCATCCTCTGGACTTGGTGCTTGCGGCGGACACCTTGGTGGTCAGGGAGGGGCTGGTTCTTGGAAAGCCAGTGGATGCCTCCGATGCCCGGCGCATGCTGAGCTTACTCAGCGGCGGGTGGCATGAAGTGATGACGGGTGTATGTCTTGCGGACGGCGGTACAGGAGCGATTCATACCCAGATCGAGGTGACAAAGGTTCGTTTCGACCCTATGGACGACAGGCAGATCGACGCGTATGTCGCGAGTGGAGAACCCTTTGGGAAGGCGGGTGCCTACGCCATCCAGGGACTGGCGGGCATGTATATTCCGGAGATCTCCGGGAGCTACTCAAACGTGGTAGGGTTGCCCACTGCGCTGGTCCGCAGGATGCTTGTGCAGGCCTCCTTCGAAGCGTTTGCGTGGGACAGGGCCTGAACCTATGCCTTTCATCGCGCCGGAGCTGGGGATTGACCTGGGCACCTCCAATACGCTGATCAGCGTCAAGAAAAAGGGTGTACTCATCGACGAACCGACCCTTCTGGTCGTATCCAGCGGCGCCAAGCGTACCATCAAGGCGATAGGACAGGATGCGAAGGCTGTGGTAGGCCGCACCAGCGGTGGCGACGCTGTCATCCAGCCACTTGAGGGAGGCACTATCAAGGAATACGAGCTGACAGAAGCCTTGCTACGCTATTTTGTCAGGAAAGCGATCGGCGTATCACATCTGGTCCGTCCCCGTGCGTTCATTGCGGTTCCCAGCCGCATCTCGGCGGTAGAAAAGCGGGTTGTGAGAGAAGCGGCCGTGGCAGCAGGGGTTCGCCGCAACGCTGTCCATCTGATTGAAAAGCCCTTTGCGTCAGGATTAGGCTCCGGATTGCCCGTGTTCCAGCCAGAAGGAAGCATGGTGGTGGATGTCGGGGGCGGAACAGCCGACGTGGCGATCCTTTCCATCGGAGGGATCGTGGGTTCGAAATCCATCGATGTTGGCGGCATCAAGATGGATGAGGCGATCATGGAATACATACGTCATGACTACAACATGCTCATCAGCGACAGGATGGCCGAGGACCTGAAGATTGATTGGGGAAGTGCGCTGCCCCCACGAGAAGAGCGCAAGGTGCTGATCCGTGGTAGAGACATCATCACGGGGCTCCCCCAGACAGCAGAAATCACGTCGACCAAGATCTACGAAGCCCTTCAGACTCCCTGCAGGAAAATCCTGAAAGCCATCATAGAAGTGCTGGACAAGGCACCTCCCGAACTGTCAGGCGATATCCTGCGAAAAGGCATCTATCTCATGGGTGGCGGCACGATGCTTACAGGGTTTGCCCGCTACCTCGCTGTTGAGCTGAGCCTGCCGGTGACCCTCGCTAAAGAGGCGATGATGTGCACGGCGATGGGGGTTGGCCACCTTGCTGACAACGCACACCTCCTGTCGAGAATCGGACGCTCTGCTTTCATGCGTGAAGACGGTGAGTAGGGATGGACAGCACGCCTGAAAAAAAGAAGGCGCACAGGCGCGGGAGTGGAGATTCCTCTCATGGCCGGCTGGTCGTTCGGCTCGCAAGCGTGCTCCTCGTGCTGCTGCTGCTCGCGACAATCGTTTCCATGGTCGCTGCGCAGTTCTTTCCGGATATCGCCGCGCTGGAACTGCCACGTGAGCTGGTCGTCAGGCTTGTTACACCGGTACAGAAGGCTTTTGCAGGCGCGACCGACGGCATCGTGGGCTATCTGAGGAAGCTGAAGCTCCGCAGCAACCTTGAATACGAGTATGAAAAGCTGCTTGACCAGATAAACGACCTGACCGATCAGGCTATGCTGGCGGAGGAGCTGCGATACCAGCTTCAGTATTATGCGGACTTGGATGACGAGATCGGCAGAAATACAAACCTGGATGGCATCAAGGCGAACGTCATTGGGCGGGACACGAGCAACTACACCTTTACCCTGACCATTGATGTGGGCACAGATCAGGGGATTACGGACAACATGGCTGTCGCTGTGCCTGGCGCACTGGTAGGCTATACCTACGACGTCAAGCGTGATCGGGCGCTCGTGAAGGCGATCATCGACACCCAATGCAGTATCGCAGCACTGATAGAATCCAGCCGGGACCAGGGGACGACTAAGGGCACCCTCGCGGTGGATGGAGCCGCCGCCCTGAGGATGTACTACCTGTCCTACACAACGCTGCCACGCCCGGGGGACCGGGTCGTGACTTCGGGCGTGGGAATGGAGTTTCCAAAGGGCATCCCCATTGGACATGTGCGCGAAAGCACCCGAGGGTTAGAGGAAAACAAGCAGTTCATTGTGATTGAACCGATTGCGGATTTCGACCATCTGGAGTATGTCATCGTATACCGCTACCGTCCCTCTTTTGCAGAGACGGCCCATTCCCGCACGCAGGTTCGGGCCACCTTTGTACCGCTTGAAACGCCGATGGCAGTCCCTACCTTCATTGGGCAGCTGCCTGCCAGCGATGATGAGGACGGCCTGGAGGGGCAGGCTGCACCGACGCCTGAACCCACACCTGGAAAGACCCCAGAGGCATCTGTTCGACCTGCAGGGTCCGAGGCGCCGGACAGTTTCTCCTACGTGGACGCGCCATTGACAGAGAGGACTCCCACGCCCGATCCCCTGCCCACGCCGAGCCCTTCGCCCGAGCCCCTGCCGACCTGGTCCATCGATCAGGCGACGCTGGAGGATGACAGGTGACCGTGCTTCGACGCTCTGGAGCGCCTTCCCTTGTTCGCTCGCTGACAAGGCTGCTGAAGGCGTCCACCCTAACACTGACCGCCTTCCTGCTGCAGACCTGCGTTGCGCCCTATCTGAAAGTAGGAGGAGTGATGCCCAATTTTCTTATGGTGACCATTGCCGTGCTCACCGTTTCGTGCGGGAAAAAATATGCATTCGCCGCAGGCGCAGCGATGGGTATCATGCTCGAGTCAATGTCCTCCAGCATTCCTCTTCTATATGCCTTATCATATCCTTCGCTCGCCCTGCTGTTTGCACAGCCTTTCGCGGACATGAACGACTATAGGCGTGAGATGCGCAGGATGCGGGCAGCTCAGCATCGGACGCAGCCACGGGAGATCACCTCCAAGAGACGTTCGGCACTCAGGAAGCTCTTGTCCCTCTGGCAAAGACGTTCTCCGGAAGATTTGGAGCCGCACCTTCGCATCGCTCTCAACGCCCTGTCTCTGACCCTGGCTTATGAGATCATCATGCTTGTGTATATCGCCCTTGACGGTGTTCCCATTTCATGGAACCATTTTGCCAGGGTTCTGATCGCGCTGCTGCTGACGCTGCTGGGAAGCGTCCTGATGTTTCCTGCCCGATGGGTTCTTGGCATCTATGCTGCCAAACGGAGGATGTCGGACTTCCTTCAGGCAGTCGGGACGGAGAGTAGCCCTGACTCCAGGACTTTCAGCGGGCTTTTCCCCAGAAGGAAGTCTTCAAAGAAAGGGGTTTCACCCCTGAAGCCTGAGACAGATGGTGGCACGACGCAGGTCCCGAAAGACAGCGATGTGGCGGAGGACCCGAAAGGAGGACGGTCGGATGAAGATTGAGAAAAGGATCAGCAGGCGTTATCTGTTCTTTGGCATGGTAATGCTGGTCCTTTTGCTGGTCCTTACCGCCAGGCTTTACACGCTGCAGATTCGGGAGGGTGACAAGTATCAGCGGTCAGCGGAAAGCGACCGCATCAAGACGATCCGGCTGACGGGGAACCGGGGCATGATCCTGGACGCGGATTCCGTGGTGCTGGCCATGAGTGAGGACATCTACAACGTGACCTTCTACCGCGACCCCTCTCAGAACAGTGCCAGGGACTACGCAGCTTTCACGGATTCGATCTTAGAAACCATAGGCATTATTGAGGGCTATGACGGCGCGCTTAGCGTGACGTTCGTGATTGAGCGTGATCAGGACACAGGAGATTGGGTTTTTAATTTCGGCAGGGGCATTTCCCAGAGGGCATGGGAGATCCGCGAATCGCAGTGGCGCGGCAACCACTACCTGACGAACCTGTCCAGGTACGCGACGGCGGAGGACTGTTTCGACAGGCTCTTCGAGCTGTATCAGCTCAGGGAACGGAACCTTGACGAGGAAACGGCGCTGAAGGTGATGGCAGTATATTCGGAGATGCAGATGAACCTCTATAACTCCGTCCCCGTCGTGATCGCGCAGGATATTCCCTTCTCCGCCGTGAGTGAAATCACGGGGCGAAGCATGGTGCTGCGTGGGATGGATGTCACGGTGGGGGAAAAGCGCGTCTACCCAAGAAACACCCTGGCAGCCCAGACGATCGGGTATGTGGGCCCAATCAGCGAGGCAAACAAATATGCAACAGACCTGAAGCCGCTTGGTTATGCGCTCAATGATATTATCGGCAAGGACGGCATCGAGTACAGCATGGAGAACTGGCTGACGCCTAACATCACAAGCCGGCAGGGCAGCCGCGTGATGGAAAGGGACTCAAACGGCAGGCTGACCAGGCAGATTTCCTATGAGACCCCTTCTGATGGAAATAATGTGAAGCTGACGCTGATCAACGCCTACCAGCAGGAGGCGGAGAGAGCGATCGCAGCGAACGTGGCTCAAACACGGTCTGTCCAGGAAGACAGGATGCTCAGCTACAGCTGGCTCGAAACCAATAAAGCAAAGCTTGAGTCGCGTGACTTTGACAAATACCCCTTGCAGCTTGCAGATACGGGCTGCATGGTCGTGCTCGAGGTGAATACGGGGAAGGTGTTGGCCCTGGCGCAATACCCCACCTATGACCTCAACGCCATGGTCGCGGGAGGGAAGGAAGCCATCGAGATTATCAGCGACGAACGAAACATCCTTCTCAACTATGCCATTCAGTCCAGGGCCGAGCCTGGATCGATCTTCAAGATGGCCACGGCTATGGCTGCCATGTCCAACGAGGTGCTGAGCGTCACCGAAACCATCAGCGATGAAGGCCCCTTCATGAAATACACCAAAAAGGAATCAGAGGCGCCCACCTGCTGGATCGCCAAGGGCCAGAGGTACAAGCATGCCGACCAGACCATCATCCAGGGTCTGTCCAACTCGTGCAACTACTTTTTCTACGAGATCACCAGCCGGCTTTATGGGCAATCCGGCTCCAACCTTCTGTATAAGTACGCAGCGCAGATGGGACTGACGACGAAAACGGGCATCCAGTTGCCTGGGGAGGTTCGCAGCGTCGTAGGCTGTCAGACTTCACTCTACGACCCGACCGTGACCATTTACGAGCAGGAAACCTCACAGCCGATGCTTGTGGCAGCATCCATTAAAAAACACCTGAAGAATATCGGCTCCAGTTACGGGATTGCTTACGACGAGACACGCCTGGATACCTGTATCAAACGGCTCATGGACATGGCCATCGACACGCCTTCGGACGATTGGGCCAATGCCATGCGTCCCATCCTGATGGCCGAGTTGAACATGACGCGAGAGATGGTTTGGAAGCAGGCTGTGATTGGAGACATCTGGATCTATCTCAACGATATCAAATGGGGAGGCAGCCTGGAGGTTCAGATGGGCATCGGCCAGTCCATTACCCTTCTGTCCCCGGTGGCCGTATCCCGTTACCTTGCGAGCCTTGCCAACGGCGGGACGGTGTATAACCTGTCCATTATCGATTCCATCATCTCTCCGGAAGGTGAGATCCTCAACCAGTACAGGCCCAGTATTTTTGGAACGCTTCCCGGAGCGGACCTCTATCTTCCCTATATCAAGGCGGGAATGAAGGGCGTTATTGACGATACCGGAACGGCGGCCAGGTATTTCAGAAACTGGAAATACAAGGATAATATCTGGGCGAAGACAGGAACCTCCCAGGTGACGATCGGCGGGATTAAGCTTGACCTTGAGAACAACGGATGGTTTCTGGCGCTTGCGCCCTTTGAAGGGGACGCGCAGATTGCCGTTGTGGTGCAAATCCCCAACGGATACTCCGGCGGTGAGACCTCTCTGGCGGCGCGAGAATTCATTAGCTGGTGGATGGGTGAGCACTCCCTGCTCACAGACGCCAGCCCGATGGTGCCGGGCAATGAACTGATGCCGTAGCGGGTGGAAAATGGGAAAGATCTGGCTGTTTGCCTCAGGAAAAGGTGGGGTGGGAAAATCCACTGTGGCAGCGTCGCTGGCTGTAGAGTTTGCACGACGTGGCCTGCGATGTGCACTTGTCGATGGAGATGTGGGTCTTAGAAGTCTGGACCTGATGCTTGGCATGCAGGACCGTATCCTTTTTGAGCTGTCAGATTGCGCGCAGCGCCTGTGTTCCCTGGACATGGCACTGACGCCGCATCCGGACTATCCTCTGCTTCATTTATTTGTAGGAGGGCAGGCTGCCAGGCCAAAGGATTTTGCCGCGAAGGACGTTGCAAAAATGATGAGCACGTTGAAAAACAGGTACGAAGTGCTTCTCATCGACGGGCCTGCGGGCCTTGGCCGCGGCCTGAAGATCTTTGCCGGAGCCGCAGACGAGCTCATCCTTGTGGCGACACCGGATGAAGTTTGTCTTCGGGATAGCGAAAAAACGGGAATGGTTCTCTGGGAAAGGACACAAAAACGCCCACAGCTCCTTCTTAACCGCTATGATACTGGCTTGTTTCGCCGCAGCCTGATCAAGGCCCCGGCTGTGATTTCTGCTGCGCTTGATGCTCCCTTGGCCGGGGTGTTTGAAGAGGATGAAAGAGTCCATCGCGCGATGCTGCGGGGTCGCACGATGGCGGAGTGCGGATCCAGGAGGACCGAAGCTGCAGTCCGCAGGATAGCTGGACGTCTGCTGGGTGATCCGACGCCTGCTCCAAAGTATGAAAGGGGTTTGTTCCACCTGTCCTGGAACCGTCGAACAAAGAGGAGGGCTCACTCATAATGCAGTCCGAGGATAGAAGGGCCAAGCCGCACTTTGATCTGGCACTTCTGTTGATTACGTATATCCTGATGGCCATGGGCGTCCTGTCCATCGCTGTTGCAACCTATGATCCGGACATCAGCATGGAATTGCCTCTTCTAAACCGCATCATCAACTCCGAGACAGGGCGCTGGCAAGCTATCTTTATGATTGCGTCCCCTGTTGTGATTTGGTTTATCGTGACGATTCCCTACGAGCATTTTCGCAGCTACGCCCGTCTGTATCATCTCGCTGTGCTGGCGCTTTTGGTCATCGTTCTGGGAGCGTCCGAAATTCGCAGCGTCAGCGCCTGGTTACAGATCGGCCTTGGCCGCATGCTGCAGCCCAGCGAGTTTGCAAAGATCACAATGATTTTGATGCTGGCTCGGGCAATGGCCAACAACCCGCGCCCGATGAACTCAGCCCGGGATGCTGTAAAGGTCATCGCCCAGCTTGCAATCCCCGCTGGAATCACCGTCCTTCAGAGAGAGATCGGGTCGGTGATCGTCATGGTTGGGATCTTTTTTATCATGAGTTATTTTGGTGGAACCAGCTGGAAGCTGCTGACAGTAGCAGCCTTTCTGGCTGTGGTCGCAGTCGTTTCCACGGTCGCCTTTGGCATCATCAGCGGCTCCACTGACCACAAGCTGATCCGAATCCTGTCCTTCATAGATCCGGAGTCTCACAGCGACGCAGCGTACCAGGTCCTCAATTCCCAGCAAGCCATTGGATCGGGCGGGATGAAGGGGATCGGATTGTTTGTGGAGGGGTCTTTAAGCCAGCTGGACTTTGTCCCCGAAGACTGGACGGATTTTATCTTTGCCACCATTGGAGAGGCTGTTGGCTTCATCGGATGCATCGTTGTGTTGCTCATGTTCGCGTTTCTGATCTTCAGGATGCTTTATCTGGCACGCTTCACGGGGGACAAGTTTGGCAGAATGATCATTATCGGCGTGATGGCCATGATCTCCACCCATGTGTTTGAGAACATCGCCATGACCATCGGCGTCATGCCCGTTACAGGGATCCCGCTGCCTTTCCTGAGTTATGGAGGCTCTAACCTGGTGACTAATTTGATCGGCATTGGGTTGGTGCTCAACGTGGTGAAGAACCGCCCGATCGCCATGCAGGCGCAGTCGATACCCGTGCTTGTTACCACCGGTGGAAGAAGTCGCCGCAAGAAGAAGATCTACGTCAACCGGGGGCAGCAGCTCTGAGCGCCTGTGGCTCAAAGGCTGCTTTGACGCTATCAGAGCAAAGAAAAGCTAAAGGCGCGCCGGCTCAGGCTGCGAAGAGCGGAAGGTTTCCATGACGGGCCGTCTCTTCAAGCAGCCCGCACTGAACGGATGGCAGCTGGCTACGGGGAACTCCAGCACCACCTCGTTCGAAGCTTCTCTTCATCCTGCTTATAGGCGCGTTTCATAGGTTGTTACACGGAAAAGCCCGGAGGGTATGATAGACTTCCATCGTGGATTCCGGCATATGGATCGGGTCCTGCTCTTGATCCATTTTGCAACGTTTTCGCTTTCACAAGCATTTTTGAAACGCAGCTGTTCTGAGGTCTTTTAGCAAGGATCCCTTAAATCTCCTTCTCTTGTTACGGGATGAGTGTCCGTTTCACGCCAAACCGATGCCCCGAGGCTTTGTCTGATTATGGTCTTTTCGCGCTGTCCACATCGTTTTTCATCGTGTTCAGGAGGTGCTGCAAGTAGGCATCCAGAGCTTCCGCGATCTCTTCAGTACGATTGCCCTTTTCGACAGTCAGACCCTGCTCTTGTGGATCTGGTACGGCCTTCCTGCCCAAGGTAAACTGCGTGGGTTCACAATTTCTTTACACGTCGATAGCAAGTAAGCGACAAATGACCGACCCGGATTGAGGAAGGGCTAGCGAAGGCTCAGAATGTCTCATCATAGTGTTCTAGCCTTTTTCGAGACGTGA
>CAZPIC010000051.1:0-13082 GCA_964586835.1 uncultured Oscillospiraceae bacterium | reverse complement strand
AGTTGTTTCAACACTTGATCGCGTTCATAGTGATAAATTCTCGGGAATTCAGGTTGCAAGAGCGCCACGAAGCGCCATCTATGAAACGTGCCGTCCGTTTTTTGCGGACGGCACGTTTCATGTTGTGGCGTGGTCTTCAGAGGACCTTACTTAGATTCCTTTTCTTCAGCAGGCACATTGATGGCGATACGCTTTTCAGCCTTCTTGGGTTCAGGTTTCATTTTGGGAAGCGTTACATACAGGATGCCGCTTTTATACTCGGCCTTAATTTCATCCTGCCTGATGCCTTCCAGGTTGAACCTGCGCTCGCAGTGTCCATACCGGCGCTCCCGATAATAGTAGCCCTTTTCTTTCTGCTCGTCATCCGTATTGACCTCGGCGCTGATCTTCAGGATATCCTCGTCAATGCTCAGGTTGATCTGGTCTTCCTTCAGCCCCGGAAGCTCGGCTTCAAGGACATAGTTGTCCTTCTGATCCTTGATATCGACACGGAAGCCGTAGTTCATGCCTGAACTGCCAAGCCAGTCACTCATATCGAAGAAAGAACGGAAGAAGCTATCGTTGAGCAGGTTGTTAAGCTGACTGGGAACGCTCAAGCCCAGCCGTCCACGATAAGGAATAATGGTTGTCATTTGACACGACCTCCCTTTCTTGTACTCTCGTCTTCACTCTGACAGGCCGGAGCCTTCCCGCTCCGTCCATGCCTACTATACCGCATTGGTCAAAGATAGTCAAAGTTGAAGTTTTCCCAAATTCTGCAATAATCGCTTGAATCCCAGCTCATTCATGCGATATGTGCTCTTTTTGAAGTTTTCCTCAGGTTTTCATCTCAAGTTTCGAAGGGCAAAAGCACGGATACGTTCCTGTATCGTATCCCGGATCCCATCCTTTGAGCGAGCCCGCCCCGGGACGTGCAACGCGGAAAGAAAGTAGCAAAATCCACGTACAGGCTGTGCTTCATCGCCGATGCGGCCTGCGTCGATCATGGCAGAGACCGACCCCGGAGGAATCCCCGCGTCCGCCTGCGGTGAACGCAGGCCAGCAAAACAGAAGGCTTGATGAAAATGTTCGGAAAGACCGTATGGGACAAAGCCCATCACTGAAGCACTGCCAGAGTTCGAACTTTTATGCGCGCGTCCTGGATCGCATCGCTCGCCTTCCAAGGCACGGCACACGGCACTCTTTTGAAGAAGCTTGCAGAGAGAGCCCGCAGGCTGGTCGTCAGGCTTCAGCAGCAATGATCTCGCACAGAGCTGCAAAGAGCGCTGGGGGAAGCCCCAGGCACTCCAACTGCAACAGCCTGCCTGCTGCGCTCTTTTCCCTTTGGATGATGTGAAAAGCCTGCCATTTCAGGTCATGATGTATCCTGGCATCCTGCAGTACAGCGAACAGGTCCTGTTCTGATGCATTGGCTGCCAGGCCCTCCGTGTCCAGGGTGATCAGGCAGTCGGATAGGTCCACCCCGGCAGGAAGCTTGACGCTGTAGGTATTGTCCAAGGCTTCCACAGGGCAGAGGGCGCTGTGCCCGGCCCAAGCCGCCTTTGCCTTTTGCAGGCCGGTAAAGCCAAAGAGCTTGAGCTGAACGGTTCGCCCTGCCGGCACAACGCCCTTTCCTTCACAGCCTTGACGGATGCGCAGCAAGGCGGGTGTCCCCTCCACATAGCTCAGATGCGTAAGTACACTTTCCATGGCGTCCGCGGGTTTCCCGTTGTCTTCCCGCAGAAGGAATGAGCCGTCGGCGCCGGCAAACACCCATAGCTCCAGGGCAGACGGGTTTTCCGTGCTATTTCCGGCATACTCCTGCGCGACCAGGGGCAGGATGCTTCCAGCCACGGCCAGCACGGGCATCTGTTCCACGGTACGGTGCAGGGCCACGCGCCGGTTGCCCGCATATCTCCGTCCGCAGAAGATGTCATAATAGCTGCCCGGGGGAAGCCAGGCTTCAAAACGCCCGCGCCCCGTCACGGAGTCCACCGCCTGGGTAATGGGGCAGGCAATCAGGCTGTCCCCAAACCAGTATTGGTTGGGGACCTGATAAGCTTCGTCCTCGTGGGGATGAAAATAGTACATAGGACAGATGAGGGGGACCCCTTCTTGAGCCAGGCGATGGTTCATGCTGTACAGATAAGGAAGCAGCCGGTGTCGAAACCGCAGGAAAAAGCGGATGGCCCTGGCAGCAACAGGCCCATAGTGCCAGGGCGTCTTGAGAATGAAGGGATTGTCGGAGCCGTGCATGCGCAGGATAGGGGAGAAGACGCCCAGCTGAAACCATCGCACAGCCAGTTCTTCATCCCTGATGCCATGGGAGTGACCGCCGATATCATGGCTCCACCATCCAAAGCCCACATTGGAAGCCGTCGCTGTGAAATAGGGCTGAAAAGCAAGGCTCTCCCAGGTGATGACGGTATCCCCTGAAAAGCCAATGGGGTAACGGTGGGAGCCCGGACCCGCATAGCGAGACAGGATCAGCGGCCGGTTTTCATTTTTCTGATTGTCCAGAAAGTGATAGTGATTGAGAATCCACAGAGGGTCCAGGCCCTTTACACTGCTGCCGCCCTGCTGCTGCCAGTCGATCCACCAAAAATCCACCCCCAGGCCTTCCTGGGGATGGTGCAGATATTTGAAATAGGCCTCCATGAAGGCCGGGTCCGCAGCGTCAAAGTCCATTTTCTCACCGGATTCAGGATCCCGTCCCAGCGCCTCTGCCATGGCGGGATACGCCGCTTCATAGGCGCGCACCCCCTCTGCGGGATGGACGTTCAGGGCCGTGCGCAGCCCGCGTTCATGCAGCCAGGACAGAAAGGCAGCAGGGTCAGGGAACAGACCGCGGTTCCACGTGTATCCGGTCCATCCGCTTCCGAAATGGGGTGGAATGTCCGTCAGGTGCCAGTCCATGTCGATGACGGCCACTGACAGGGGGATGCGTTCCTTTTCAAAGCTCAGCATCAGGGTTCGGTATTCCTCTTCGGTGTATGGGTGATAGCGGCTCCACCAGTTACCCAGCGCAAATCGGGGCAACAGGGGAGTGGGCCCTGACAGCCGAAAGAAATCCCGCAGGCAGGCAAGATAATCCCTTCCGTAGCCAAAGAAGTACAGGTCTGTTCTGCCTGCAGCGGGTGGCTCCACCCATCCCTTTGGCGTAAAGGTCATGCTTGCGGAATCATCCAGCACTGAAAAACCGTTTTTAGACAGCAGCCCCTCCGCCAGCGGCACCTCGCCTTCCGACCGGTCCAGGGTGCGGATGGTTCCCTTAAGGGTCTCAAAGGCATCGCCGTAGCGCCATGTGCTGCTGTAGAGGCTGTGGCCGCCCCCGACCTCGATGAACAAGCCCTCCCTGCTGAAAGGACCCTGGTCGTAGACGAGCCTTAAAAACCGGGTGCGAAGCACCAGCCGGTCCCCTCGCGTCTCAGCGGAATAGAGAGGGACGGGAAACGCCCGGTTGAATACCGTCTGGGTCGGGCGGTCGGTGAAGCTTCCGTCCTGGCTGTATTCCAGGCGAATCAGCTGCTCTGTCAGCAGTGTGATGCGATAGCGTTCCCCCTGAATCACAGCCTTCTCGTGGGCAAGTGGGTTTGGGAGGACAGCGGGGTTTTTTTCCTTCCTCATGGCTCCGTCTCTTTGGGCACCGGGTCAGCCTTTGACGGCACCCGCAGCCACACCCTCGATGATGTATTTTTGCGCCGCTATGAAAAACACAATCACTGGAATGACCGCCATGACCAGGCAGGCCATGATGGCGCCCATGTCTACCCGTCCGTAGCTGCCCTTCATGGACTGGATGATGATGGGAATGGTCTTGTATTTTTTCAGATCCAGCACCAGGTAGGGCAGCAGGAAGTCGTTCCAAATCCACATGGTTTGCAGGATGCCCACGGAGATGAAGGTAGGGATCATGATGGCCACATCGATGTGAAAGAAGGTCCGCACCGGGTTCGCACCGTCGATCATGGCCGACTCCTCAATCTCCAGCGGGATGCCCTTGACAAAGCCGCTGAACATGAACACCGCCAGGCCTGTGCCAAACCCCAGATACACAATGATAATCCCCCAGGGTGTATTGAGCTTGAGGGTATCGGACACCTTAGCCAGGGTGAACATGACCATCTGAAAGGGCACCACCATGGAAAACACGCATAGAAGATACAGAAGCTTTGTCCATTTGTTCTGAACCCGGGTGATGTACCAGGCAAACATGGAGCACAGAAGAAGGATGGCCAGTACTGAGCCCACCGTAATCATGAGGGAAGAGCCCAGGCCCGAGAGAAACTTGTAGTAATCAAGACCCCGCTGATAGTTCTCTAAACCAACCCAGGTGCTCGCGTTGGGCGGAAGAAAGGGGGTTTTTGTGATCCAGGTCTTACTTTTAAATGAGTTGATAAAGATCAGAAGAATCGGCACAACATAGAGGATCGCCAGCACTGACAGCCCGCCCACCGACAGGCATGTGCCGAAACCGTGCTTTCTTCGGTTCATTGCTGCACCTCCCTGGTGCGTGTGATGCGCAACTGCAGCAGGCCAAGCCCCACCACAATCACGAAAAACACGACGGCTTTGGCCTGGCCCACCCCTTCATAGCCTGTGCGGGCATAGAAGGTGTTGAAGATATTCAGTGCCATCATCTCCGTCTGCCGCATGGGTTCTCCCGCCGTCAGGGCCAGGTTTTGGTCAAAAAGCTTAAAGCCTCCCGTCAGGGAAAGAAAGGTGTTGATGGTGATGACAGGCATCATCATGGGCAGGGTGATGTTGGTCAGCAGCTGTTTGCGGCTGGCACCGTCAATCGCCGCAGCTTCGTTGACCTCCCTGGGGATGGCTTTGAGCCCCGCAATGTAGATAATCATGCGGTAACCGATCTGCTGCCAGCACACCATGATGACCAGCCCCCAAAACCCTAAATGAGCATAGAGCTTCAACGCCACCTCATAGCGCACCAAAATGCCGTCAAAGATCAGCTGCCAGATATATCCCAGCACAATGCCCCCAATGAGGTTCGGCATAAAGAAGGTTGTGCGAAAGGTATTAGTGCCCGGAAGTTTTTTTGAAAGCAGAGAAGCCAGAAAGAAGGCGACGACATTGCTGATGGCCAGGCTGGCCACGGCAAACAAAGCGGTAAATACAAACGAATGGACGAAGATCCCGTCGGAAAAGGCAGCCATGTAGTTGCGCAGTCCCACAAACTTCGCGTCCGCCACCGTCACGAACTCACACAGCGACAACCAAATCCCCAGCCCAAAGGGAACGATGAAGCCAATGGCAAAGGCCACGAGGGTTGGCAGGACAAACAGGGGAAAGGTTTTTTTAATGGCTTTTTCCATGGTGTCTTCCTTTCGGCCATACCCCTTGGCATGAGGGAAGGGGCGGCCAGACCTGCGGCCTGTCCGCCCCGTGGGTCGGGGGATGACGATCTGGCTACGGATTAGCAGCTGCGTATTCCGTCGCCCACTCGTCCACAAATGCCGTCGCCACCGCGTCCCATGTCTCTATTCCCGCGGCGTAAGCGGTCAGGGCGGAACCCACGCCATCCTTCCACTGCTTGGAGGGCATGGTGGTGAAGTTCCAGGAGACGGGGGTGTAGCCTTTGGCCACATAATCGCTGGCGCTGTTTACCAGGATGTTGGTGGACTCCAGGTTGCTCTTGAAGGGAATGACAAAGCCCATGTCCCTGCACAGGATGTTGACCCCCTCTTCAGAGGTGGCGCACCAGTACATGAAGTCCAGCGTTGCCTGGATGTTCGCTTCCGTAGCGTTCTTGTTGACACACCAGTAGTTCTCGGTTCCGGTGCAAAGGCCCTGCTGCTCCTCCCCTTCGGCGCCGATGTAGATGGGAAGCATGCCAAGGTTCTCTTCCCCTATTTCAATCACGTCGTTGAAGGCCCAGGTGCCGTTTTGGTAGAACACCGCTTCTTCGGTCACAAACTCCGCCACGGCATCATCGCCAGTTTTGGTGCTCAGCAGTGCAGGGTTGACCGTGGCGTTGTTGATGTACAGATCCCAGATCATTTTGTAGTTGTCCAGGTAGGTGCCCTTGATGGCGGCGGTGTTGTTGATGCCCTCTTCCTTGTATTCATAGTAGATGGGCAGGTTGGCCAGATGGGTTTTAAAGCGCCAGTCGGAGGACGCCTCCATGCCCGCGGAGGTAAAGGCTGAGAAACCCAGCTCTCCCTTGCGGGCAGTGATGTCCTCCGCCACGCGCTGCAGGTCCGCGAAGTTGCGGATGTCTTCCAGCGCATAGCCCGCCTTGGTCAGCAGCGCCTTGTTCACGATGATGCCGTAGGACTCGATGACATAGCTGATGCCGGCAACCTCGTCCCCGTTCTTTAAGGCAAACTCATCGGAAGACAGCTCAGCCAGCACACGGGTGTCGGATAGGTCGTAGCAGTAGTCCTTCCAGCTGGCCAGGCCCACGGGCCCGTTCACCTGGAACAGGGTGGGCGCTTCGGTCTTCGCCAGTTCGGCCTTCAGGGTGGTTTCATAGGTTCCCGAAGCAGCCGTCAGGATGGTGACGGGAACGCCCGTCTGTTCCGTGTACAGTTTCGCAAGGTCCTGCCATTGGGGGTCCTGCTCCGGCTTGAAGCTCAGATAGTAGACGGACCCTCCTTCTGCAGATGCGCTTGCCGCTGTCGCCCCCATGCCGACCAGCAGCAGGGCGGCCAGATACAGTGCCCACCGTTTCTTGATACGCATAACCATGACCTCCTTCGTTACATTATGCAAATTCACGCCGTCAGGACGCGAATTCAACAACCGCCTGTCTTTCCCGGGCCAAAGCTCTCACCCTGAACAAAGGTCGGAGTAAAGAGGATATGCCTGTGCCTTTTGCCCGTCTTTAGATGTTGCAGAAGAATTCGGACGCTTTTTTCAGCCATTTCCCGGCCCGGCTGCTCCACCGTGGCAAGGGAAGGCACCGTATACCTCCCCTCCACCAGACCATCAAACCCGATGAGCGAAATATCTTCTGGCACCTTCAGTCCGGCGTCGTGCACGGCGCGGAGCGCCCCCAGCGCAATGATATCCGACACGCAGAAGATGCAGGTGCGCACGCCCTGGGTGAGAAGCCGCCCGGCACCGGCATAACCTGCAGCATGGGTATAGCTGCCCGCATAGGCTACCTGCACGCAGGCTTCATCCAGTTTCCGATCCCTCAGCGCTTGCAGGAAACCCGCAGTGCGCAGCTGGCTGAGGCTCTGCGGGTCATCCCCCGCCGCAATCACCCCAATGTTTCGGTGGTTCGCATCAAAGACCCTCAGTCCCAGCTCATAGCCGGCCTGAAAATCATCAATGCTCACGCTGGAGAACTCCTGGCGGTTGAAGCCCTCCTCCAGCGTTCTTGTCAGCATGACAAAGGGCACGGGGATGCGGCGCAGCCTCCCGGCCTGGTGTCGAAACCGCCCCCCCATGAAGATCAGCCCCTGGGGCTTCTTCATCTTGCAGAGGCGTAACGCCGCATCCACACTGTCTTCCCTGTCGTCCAGCTGGTGCATCAGCATGGCATAATCGCTTTTATTCAATTCCTTCTGCAGCACAGGAACCATGCTTCCGAAAAAAGTATTGGACAGACCTTTGATGATGACCACGATGGCCTTCAGGGATTCCCGCTTCAGATCCCTGGCGCTGTCGTTGGGAATGTAGCCCTTTTCCCGAATCACGGTCATCACCCGTTTGCGGGTGGCAGGGCTGATAGAAGGATGATTGTTGATGACACGGGAGACCGTGCCGATCCCTACATCGGCCAGGGCTGCTATCTCCACAATGGTCGTTTTCTCTGCCATGCTGTGATCTCTCGCATCCGATCCGTCCTATGGAAACGTTTCCACCGATCTTCTGCCAGCATATCCTATGGAAGATTAAAAATCAATCCCCCAGGGCATTTTCTCCATGGATATCAAAAAACGCTTGTGCCACGCCGCATCATCCCCCTGGAGTTCAATCAAGACGGTGCATTTGGAAGAAACCATCGAAAATCGTTGGTCCAAAGAATCCCAAGCAGGGAAATCCTTCCATTGCGGACATCCGGCGGCGCGCATCACAGCAAGGGAAGGAAGTGTTCGTTCAGCAGGCTCCCTGTCGCTCTCAAGGCCACACAAGCGATGCGATCCCATTGGAGGATCGAAAACACAATCCCCACTGAACTCTGGTGATCCGCATGATGTGATATTCCCTCACAAACGAAACAACAGCGAACAAAGTCTGGACAGGGGTTAACCTGAAGCAGCTCGAATTTGACCTTGAAATCCTCGACCCTCTCCCCTCTCATCCGCCCTGTTTCTCATGAACAGGCCCTGATCCTCCCGGCAAAGGTATGTAAAATTGCCTTCCACCACCGCTTTACAGCGGAAAAGGGTTTCACTGCTGCTCTTCACGCCGTATAATACTCAGAGTGACAGATGCATGTCTTCTGAGTACGTGTCGGCGAAAGCGAGGGCTTCACAATGGAAATAAAACGCGTCTCCATCGTTCTGGCGAGTCTTCTGTTCACCCTTGTATTGCTGCACACTGCAACGGAAGCTCACGCTGCGAGCGATACTGTCATCGGCACGGTCAGGCTGACCGCAACAGGGAAAGTAAACCTGAGAGCGGCGCCTTCCACCTCATCCGCCATTCTCAGCCGTGGTGACCCGGGAGATGTCTACCCCTGCACGGGGCTCGCCGTCAACGGGTTTTATCCGATCCTCCTGTCTGATGGACAGCCCGCCTTTGTCCATTCTAACCTGCTTGTTTTCACAGCGCTTCCCACGCCGTCACCAACGCCCGCCGTCCATGCGCTGCTCACGGTTTATTACCAGGACATCTATGGCATGCTTCTCTCCGAAAAGCAGCTTCTCCTTTCGCCAGGCAACCGTCTCATCAGCCCGGACTCAACGGCTGTCCCCGCAAACTACAAGCTTGTCTGGCCAACAAGTGTCCTTGTCTCTGTCTCAGCAGGTGGCGTCGCCACCCCCTCAAGCATCAGCTTTCTATACGCCGCCTCCGCCCAACCCACAGCAAGCCCTGCGCCCTTGAACGTGCAGGTGCCTGTGCGCTACCTGGCTGTGGATGGAACCCGCCTGTTTACAACTTATGTTCTTTGCTCGGTGGGAACCACCACCGTCAATGCCCAGGCTTCTGTCGTGCCTGCCGGCTATCTTCCCGTGGGCTCCCAGAGCGCTCAGGTCCGCGTTTCGGCGGACGGGTTGGCGACCCCTGCAGAGCTAACGTTCTATTACATGAAGCAGGCCACGCCATCCCCAGCGCCCAGGGTATCGGTGCCAGTCTACTACCGCAGCGATACGGGCGTTCTTCTGTATACCGACTACAAGCTCTGTGGGCCCGGTCTCAATACCCTCTATGCTGACGATGCGAAAGTCCCCTCCGGTTATACTCTCCTTGGAAACCGCAGTGCCAGCCTGTCGGTCGATACCGCGGGTAGAGCCAGCCCCGCGTCTGTCACCTTCGTCTACCGGCTGTCTGCGCCGCCTATCAGCGTGAATGTCCCCGTTTATTATCGGGACCACTACGGCAATACCTTCGCGTCCCTGACCGTCCTTGCCAGCAGCGCCGCGCCCACAAAGGTAACAGCGGATATGCGGCTGGTGCCTGTCGGGCTTGTCCTCTCAAGCCCCGGGACCGTGACGGTCACGGTACGTCCAGAGGGGAGCGCCAGCCCTTCTGAGGTTGTGTTCAGCTTCCGCGAGACGTCGGAGGCCGACAGGCTCACCAGACTTAACGTCTATGAAAAGACCCGGCTGAACGCGGGAGCCCACGAGGTATACAGCGGGCCCGGGACCGGATACTACAGGGCAGCGAGCGGAAAGGCCACCGTTGGCGGGGGCATCTGCCGCGTCTATGGCGCAGTGGAGGACTGGGCGCTGATCGGCTATGGCCTCAGTGCCGGTGGCTACCGTATTGGCTATGTCAGGAAAAGCGTCGTGCCCTCCGGCGTTCCTGTACCCGAGCTTTCCTTGGGGCTTGTGCCCATGACCGTCACCGGGGAGGCAACGCTGACAGACGACCCCATCATCAGCGTGCAGGGGGGAACCATGTCCAAGCTGCGCACCGGCGCCATCGTGCATGTACTCGCCTATATGGGAGATGGCGACCACTGGGCCTATGTCGAGGTACCGGACTTTTCAAACGGGCAACCCGCGCGGGGCTTCGTCGCGAAAAGCAAACTCCGCTGATCCCCTTCGCAGAGGGCAAGTCCCTGCGGATCCACCCCCAGCGAAAAGCCCTGCCAGCGATGCTCCAGGGATGCCAGGCGCGACTCCATCCTTGGAGGGAAATCCTCCTCCGTATAGAGGCACATGAGGGTGGGCCCCGCGCCACTGAGATAGAAGCCGACAGCCCCCTCCTCGTTGGCCATTGTCAGGACCCGGTCACTCTGTGCTATCAGCGGAAAGCGGAATCGCTGGTGAAGGCGGTCCTGCATGGCAATGCGTATCAGCGATAGGTCTCCCGCTTCAAGCGCCTTCACCAGAAGGGCAGCCCGGGAGAGATTGTAAACAGCGTCTCGGATGGCGACCGCCATGGGCAGCGCCCTGCGCGCCTCTGCGGTGGAAAGCTCAAACTCCGGCACCATCGCAAAAAAGCGCAGCCCCGGATGGATGTGGACGGGCAGTGAGTGCACCCGCCCTTCCTCAAGGACGGCAACGCGCATGCCACCATACACCGCGGGCGCCGCGTTATCCGGGTGGCCTTCAGCAGCCGCTGTCAGGTCGACCAGATCACGCCTGGGGATTTCCAGCCCGTGCAAGGCACCCGCCGCCGCCGCACCCGCCGCAATGCAGGCCGCACTGCTGCCAAGCCCACGGGCGACTGGGATCTCCGAAGACACATGGACGTGCAGCCCCCCCACAGGAAGCCCGAGGCGGACCATGCCGGCCCGGTACCCTCTAAAGACCAGGTTGTCTTGGCTGCGGAAGCGTTCCGGACAGCCTTCCACGCTAAACCCGCCCTCCCTTTTTTCAAAGGCAAAGTGCGCGTAAAGCCCCAGGGCGCAGCCAAAGGCATCAAAGCCCGGCCCCAGGTTCGCCGTCGTGGCGGGGACCCTTATCGTGACCATACAAGCCTCCGCACGCTCTGCGCGACGAAGCCCGCCATTGCATCCCTGTCCACGATACTATGCCTGAGGGGCTTTTTGCGGCCGATCCCTTCAAGCGCGGTAGGAACGGGTATGCCGGTCCGGTCGCTGAGTCGGTCTGTCAGGGCTGCGCTGTCTTTAGGATCTTCTCCCAGAGCCCTGAGCACCGTGAGAGGAAATTTAAAGGGCGACGCCGTTGCCAGCACGACGGTTGCGCAGCCCGCCTCCCCGCTTGCACGGTGATCCTCCATCGCCTTCCACCCCGTGGCGGTATGCGGATCCAGCAAATAGCCATATTCCCTGTATACCTTCCCGATGGTGGCAAGCGTTTCTTCATCGCTGACGGAGGCGCCCACAAAGCTGTCGCGGATGGCCTTGCGCATGTCGTCCTCCACTGCATACCACCCCTGCTGAGAAAGCCTGCTCATCAACTCGGCGACTCGCCCAGGATCACGCCCCGAGGCCAGGAATAGAAGCCTCTCCAGGTTCCCCGATACCAGGATGTCCATCGAGGGCGACAGCGTGTTCCGAAGCGGCCGTCGCCTGTCGTACACACCGGTATGAAAAAAGTCACACAGCACGCTGTTAGCGTTTGTGGCGCACAGGAGACGCCCCACCGGAAGCCCGGCAAGCCCGGCAAGATAGCCAGCCAGGATATCCCCAAAATTACCCGAAGGCACCGCAAAGTCGACGCGTTCCCCCGCACGAACAGCACCGGTTTCCACCAGTCTGCGGTAGGCTTCGAAATAGTACGGCATTTGTGGCAGCAGGCGCCCCACATTGATCGAGTTTGCGCTGGAAAGCCTGATTGCAGCGTCTGTAAGCCCCTCTACTCCCCCAAGGATCCTCTTCACGCCGGCCTGAGCGTCGTCAAAATTGCCCCGGATGCCCACCGCTTCAAGGTTGTGCCCAGGGATGGTGAGCATCTGTGCTTTCTGCACGGGGGAAATCCCCTCTTCCGGATAGAACACGATGACGCCGATGCCCGGCATGTCGCAAAAGCCCGCCATCGCGGCAGAGCCCGTGTCCCCGCTGGTGGCTGCCAGGATAAGAAGGCCAACCCCTGGCAAAAACCGGTCGCGTGCTGTTGACAGGGCGCCCGGAAGGAAGGAGAGCGCCATGTCCTTAAAGGCAGCCGTCGGCCCATGAAAGAGTTCCAGCACATAGGCATCGCCCACCCCCACAAGAGGGGTCACTTCTGCGGCGCTGAAGGTGTCATGATAGGCGGCTGCAGCGATCCGCTCGGCCTCGCCCGATGAATAGCCAGAAAAGAAAGGCGCGATCAGCCTGCCGGCGAGAGAAGCGTACCCGCTATCTCCAGGCCCGGGCAATGCCAGCACAGGGATGCGTTCAGGCATGTAAAGCCCACCGTCAGGTGCCATGCCCGAAAGGATCGCCTGGGCAGCCGTCACAGCTTCTCCCCCACCCCGGGTGCTTGTATACGTCAGCATCTCTCCCCCTCTCCCCGCAGCGCAGAAACCTTGTCCGGATTGTAAGGCTGCCTCCTCCTTCCGTCAACGGAGCTGCGACCCCGGGTCCACACCGACGGGAAGAGCCTCCCCTACTCAGTGGATCGGGATGCGCAGCGACTGGAAGCAGACACCGAAAGGATAAAAGTTCTTTCTAAGCATCTGGCAGCACATGTACGGCACGGTAGAGAAACCGTGTCGTACAGGGGGTTTCACGCCTCCAGAGCCCTGCATGGAGGCGTCTGGCACCGACAGGACCGCGCGAGAGATTGCCCGCACATGGCGGAGGAAGGGCCCGCATACGACCGGCAACCTCCAGCCGGGGGCCGTCTTTTAAAGGCCTGTCCCACGTAGCACCTCGTGCGATTGTTTATGAAACCGGAGGCCACGCAGCCCACGCCTCCACCGCCTCTCAGGAAACGAAGCTTTCTGTCCCGTTTTGCCCTTGCCGAATCGGTGTTCCAGGCGCACCAATCAAAACCACCGGCTTAGCCGGTGGTTTGCTCAAGGCCTTCAAGGCAATTCTATGGCCGCGTCTGAAGACGCATTGAATCGGCTGG
>CAZPIC010000050.1:0-13414 GCA_964586835.1 uncultured Oscillospiraceae bacterium | reverse complement strand
GGTAGGTACGCCGACTAGTTGCGCAACCTGATCTGTTCGCCTATAATGCATTATGCGGCCGGTTTTAATATAAAAACTGGATGCAAAGCGTATGAAGGAGTAAACATAAAGCGCGATACGCTGCCGCAGAAAACCGCAATGCTTCGTCAGCCGGAGCGCGGATTTTTTCAGGCCTTCCTTGAGGGCGGTAACAAAGAGATACGGAAACGGGCGCATCAGAAGAATGGTGCCACCATCAACCTTCGCATCCCTTACGTCAAGGAATCACTTGCCTGATTAAATCCACCAGAAAGTGCATTGTGCGCAAGAACTTGTCAAAATCGTCTGAGTATAGGAGGCTTAAACGCTCAAGTGTGTCGATATGATCGGCAGCAGACCCTTGTTGACCACGCAGTCAGAACATTGCTCTGGGATAGGATATGATCACAGCCGTTACGAGCAAGCTCAAAGGAAATGAGGATCATCAGACGCTCTTTGCTATTCACTTTCAGGGCAGTTTGCATGGAATCATCGTGCATGTCGGGAACAAGGCCTTATCGCTGTGTTCAAACCTGAAGACCGCTAGAGCCATGTTCACAGACAGCCAGTTTATTTCGCCTCACTGGGATGATGGGATCAACCGAGCCTGTTCTGCAAGGATAGTCCTCGAAGGCCAGCCCTATTTCCTGAGATTGAAATCGTTCCCGCATCTCAGCCCAGGGCCAGGGACGAGGCTCGGATGATCAAGGGGATCTGATGGCTGGCCGATGTACTTTATCTTTCGGCTTGCTTATTCCTGTCGTCTACAAGCAATTTCCGTGTTTTGGTGCTATCATGGCCTGGAAAGAGCGATGGAAGCTCTTTTTTGGAACCTGCTCTGCAACCGTTTGTGAAAGTACTTCTGACGCCGTAATGAGTTTCCTGCCGACAACGATGCCGCACTCCTCCTTTTCAGGAAGCTGCCGCAACTTTCTCTGAATTGTTTTACAAGGGACGTTCCACGCAATATTCAATTTCGCACTTTAGTTGGAGGATCAACCCATGAGCAGAGCAAAGACCATTGTCCTGTCAGACCAGGACAGAAGCGCTTTGCAGAACATCGCGAATTCGCAGTCAGAAGAAGCAAGGCGTGTACGGCGCGCAACAATATTGCTGCTGGCTGCGAACGGAGAAACGCAAAATAGCATTGCTCAAGCGGTAGGGCTTAGCCGTCCTTCTGTCATTCTTTGTATAAAAAAGTATCGCGAAGCAGGATGGGAGTATGCCCTGGCGGACAATTCAAGGACAGGGCGCCCTGCGCTTATCAGCGATGCAGCCAAGGACTGGGTGAGGAACACCGCCTGTCAGAAGCCATCTGACTTCGGGTATCCACAGCCGCTGTGGACCATTGCAAGGCTCAGAAAACATATCCGTAAAACCTGTGTGGAAGCTGGTTTTGCAGAGCTTCAGGATGTGGCCCTGTCAAAGGTGTGGACCATACTGGACGAGGTGCAAAGCAAGTCGCAACGCCTCCGTTATTACCTGGAAAGACGCGTTTCACAGCCCGAGTCAACGACACGCGAAGTCCTTATGATCTGTAAACAAATCGAGCTTCTATATAACGAGGATGGGATTGTCATATGGCCGGACGAGGAACAGGTGGCACAATGCCTCTCCTATAGCACGAATCCTGGCATCCAAGTGGCACCAAGCGCAAATGACAGCCCTCTGCCGCCAGCAGCTCATGGAGGCGAAGCCTCACCCCGTGAGTACAGTCGCCTGGATACGGCGTTCCTATTAGCCGGCATTGATCTGCAAACGGGCAGAGTTGTCCTGCGATTCAGCGACACGAACAAAACCGCAGATTTTGTTGCCTTTCTCAAGGCTTTGAATAAAAATTTCCGGTCCAGCGATAAGATACAAATCATCATGGATCCTCGTGCGATTCGTACACCTAAGAAGCTACGCAACTATCTGGAAACGATTCCCGGCCGCTTTGAATTTGTTCTGAACCCGAAACACGGCTCCTGGCTGAACCTGATAGAAAGCCTCTTTGGCAAAATGACGCGCGGCTTGCTCGGAGGGCTTCGTGTTCAAACAAAAGAAGAGCTGATTGAACGGATCAATGACCACATCGCGCAGGCCAACAGCGAGCCATCGGTGTATCGATGGCCCCGCGCGATAGATGAAGTCCTCCCCGTTGAAGGCTGATGACCTCTCATCGCGGAAGAATCCAGACCATCTGATCTCGATCCATGCAGCCCTCAAACCCCGCAGACGAGTGGTGCTTGAGGGTTGCGTCGGTAGCATCCCCTCTGTTCAATCGGATGAGCCTTTCGCGTTACATCCGTTGTCTCTATCGTCCCCAGAACAAACGGTCCCGATGGGTATGTTCCAGACAGATCGTCCCGTTGTTTTTAAGGAAGTTGAAGCTGGGCGGGTATGAACCTATGGGACTTAAGTCCATACAGGTAAGAAAGAAGAAAGAATCTTTGTTGCGCTGTTGACCGGGAGCAAACGGCGTGATAACATCCTAACACTGTTAATTTCTAACAGTGTTTTCATTTGAAGTCGGGCAGTGCAGGATCGAAAAGGGGAGAAATGTCTTGAGCGCGATCGACGAGTTGGCAGACGAGCTGGGGGCCATTATGGCCAACAACAAAATGATGATTGCCTATAGCCGCCCAGGCAAGGGAGAGCTGTTTATCCTCAGGTACCTGGCGGAAAGGGATTCCCCAGCCCTACCCTCAGAGCTGAGCGAGGCGCTGCAAAGCAGCACAGCCAGGATTTCCGCCGTGTTGCGAAGCCTTGAAAAAAAGGAACAGGTCCGCCGAAAGGTCGATCCTCTCAACCGTCGAAACGTCCTGGTGACAATCACTGATGCCGGACGCGACCGGGTAAGGGGTTTGCTTGAACATATGCGACATCACCTGCGCTATGTGCTCACCCAGATGGGTGAGCAGGACGCCAGGGAATATGTCAGACTCCTCAAGCGCTTCGTCGAGATCGCCCGATGCCATATGCCTGAACCTGATTTCCCGGACATGGATTGTCCTGCCGGAACGATGAAGCCCTGAAGCTGACAGTGGAGGACGGGCGAGGCGTCCAGCTATGTTTTCTTAACGCGTGCGTCAAGGAGGAAGCTCACGGTGGCAAAAATGCTCAAGTACCTGAAAACAAAAGAGTGGATCATGGCCTTTGTCAGCCTTGTATTCATTGTGTCGCAGGTCTGGCTTGACCTGAAAGCACCGGAATATATGGCCGAAATCACCCGGCTGGTACAGACACCGGGCAGCGCCATGGGAGATATCTGGATTGCTGGCGGCAAGATGCTGCTGTGCACCCTAGGCAGCCTGGCTGCAGCGATCATGGTTGGCTATATCGTCGCCCGGATCGCTGCAACGTTTTCAAGGCGCTTGCGCAGCCTGTTGTTTAACAAGGTCGAATCCTTTTCCATGGAGCAGATCAACCATTTTTCCACCGACAGCCTGATTACCCGTTCCACCAACGACGTAACCCAGGTGCAGATGCTGATCACCATGGGCCTACAGCTCATCATCAAGGCGCCGATCACTGCTGTGTGGGCTATCACAAAGATCATGGGGAAGGGCTTTGAATGGACGCTCATGACAGGGGCGGCCGTCTCAGTGATCGTAGTTTTGATCTCCTTCATCATGTTCTTTGTCCTGCCCAAGTTCAAGCGAATGCAGGAGCTAATTGACAACCTGAACCGTGCCACCCGCGAAAACCTGACGGGGCTTCGCGTGGTCAGGGCCTATAACGCTGAAAGCTACCAGGAGCAGAAGTTCGAGAAAGCCAATGCGGAACTGACCGCCACCCAGCTGTACACAAGCCGCGCCATGTCCGTCATGATGCCGGCCATGATGCTGGTCATGTCAGGGCTGTCCCTTGCCATCTATTGGATTGGCGCCTATCTGATCAACGCAGCCGGGATCATGGAAAAGCTCACGTTATTTTCCAATATGGTGGTCTTCTCCAGCTATTCCATGCAGGTCATTATGTCCTTCATGATGTCTATCCTGTTTTTCATCATGTTCCCTCGCGCCAGTGTTTCTGCCAAGCGCATCAATGAAGTTCTGGATACTGAGCCCACCATCCTGGACGGGGCGAAAACAGAGGGGCTACCGGGCATGAAGGGAGAGGTTGAATTCCGCCTTGTCGGCTTCAAATACCCCGATGCTGCCGACTATGTGCTGAAGGATATCAGTTTCACAGTGAAGCAGGGGGAGACCATTGCCTTCATCGGATCCACGGGCAGTGGCAAATCCACGCTGATCAACCTGGTCCCACGTTTTTTCGATCCGACGGAGGGGGAGGTCCTGATCGACGGCATCAACGCCCAGGAATACGCCCAGGAAGCGCTGCGCAATAAGATCGGCTACGTGCCACAGAGGGCCGTATTGTTTCGGGGAACGGTTTACTCCAACGTTGCTTACGGCGACAATGGAGGGAATGGGTTTTCAGAGGAAGAAGTCAAACAGGCCATCGCTCTTGCACAGGGCGCAGCCTTCGTCGAGGCCATGGAAGGCGGGGTTGAAGCGGAGCTCGCACAGGGCGGAGCCAATGTTTCCGGCGGGCAAAAGCAAAGGCTGGCCATCGCCCGGGCAATCTGCCGAAAGCCGGAGATATACATCTTTGACGATTCTTTCTCCGCACTGGATTACAAGACGGACAGGGCGCTGCGCAGTGCGCTAAAAAAGCATACTGCGGGCGTGACCAGCATGATCGTCGCCCAGAGAATCGGCACCGTCATGGACGCTGACCAGATCGTTGTCATAGACGACGGAAGAATCGTAGGCAAAGGAAAACACAGGGACCTGTTGCGCACGTGCGAGATATACCGGCAGATTGCCGAGAGCCAGTTGTCTGAGGAGGAACTTGCGTCATGAGTGAACAAACCGGTCGTAAAAGGGATGGAAGAGCCACCCGCGGGCCCGGTTTCGGACCGCCTCACATGGGAGGCCCGGCTGAAAAGCCAAAGGACTTCAGGGCGGCGCTGGGCAAACTGATGGCCTTTGGGAAAAACCATATACTCGCGGTGGCGATCGCGCTCGCACTGGCGGCGGTTGGCACCGTGCTTCAGATCATTGGTCCGGATCTGTTTAAAGAAATCACGAATGAAATCATGAAGGGACTTCCTTCCCTTGTCAATGGCCTGCCTTCCATCCGCGCGATCAACCTGCCCGCGGTAAAAAGCACCGCTCTATTGCTGGTCGTGCTCTACGCAGGCTCGGCCCTTCTGAGCTTCATACAAAGCTATATCATGGCAACGGTCACACAGAGAATGAGCAAAAACCTGCGCTCCGACATCTCCCGAAAAATCAACCTCCTGCCACTGAAGTATTTTGACAGAGTCAGCTATGGCGACGTTCTCAGCCGCGTCACCAACGATGTGGACACCATTGGAATGACCCTCAACCAAAGCCTTGGCACCCTCGTTTCCTCCGCGACGCTGTTTGTGGGTTCCATCTTCATGATGTTCTACAACAACTGGATCCTGGCGTTGACCGCCATTGGCTCAAGTCTGTTTGGCTTCGCACTTATGAGCCTTATCATGGCAAAATCGCAAAAATTCTTTGCTCGCCAGCAACAGAACCTGGGCGAGGCCAACGGCCATGTGGAAGAGGTTTTTTCGGGGCACAATGTGGTCAAGGCGTACAACGGAGGAAAGGAAGCCCGGCAGGTATTTGAGCGCATCAACCTGAAGCTGTATGACAGCGGGTGGAAAAGCCAGTTTATGTCCGGCTTGATGATGCCCCTGATGATGTTTGTGGGCAACTTTGGCTATGTGGCTGTCTGTGTAGTGGGCGCGTCCCTGACTGCAAGCGGATCCATCGGCTTTGGTGTAGTCGTTGCGTTCATTCTGTACGTTCGCCTGTTCACCCAGCCCCTTTCAGGCTTCGCTCAAGCTTTCCAGAACCTGCAAAGAACCGCAGCGGCCAGTGAGCGTGTGTTTGAGCTCTTTGATGAGGAAGAAATGCCCGATGAAAGCACAAAAACACAGCGGCTGGGACAGGTGAAGGGCAATGTGGAGTTCCGCCATGTCCGCTTTGGCTATACCCGCGACAAGACCATCATCCACGATTTTTCAGCAGTCGTGAAGGCTGGACAGAAGGTAGCCATCGTTGGCCCAACAGGCGCGGGCAAAACCACCATGGTCAACCTGCTGATGCGCTTTTATGACCTGGACAGCGGAGAGATCCTGCTGGATGGTCTCCCTGTCAGCCAGGTCCCGCGTGGGGATGTACATGATCAGTTTGGCATGGTCCTGCAGGACACCTGGCTCTTTGAGGGGACCATCAAAGAGAACATCATCTACTGCAAGCAAGGTGTGACGGAAGAGCAGGTGATCTCTGTCTGTAAGGCCGTGGGTCTGCATCACTTTATCAACACACTGCCCCAAGGATACGATACGCTGCTCAATGATAAAGCCAACCTCTCTCAGGGACAAAAACAGCTTGTTACGATTGCACGGGCTATGATTCAAAATGCCCCCATGCTTATCCTGGATGAAGCGACCAGCAACGTGGACACCCGCACCGAACAGCTTATCCAGGCGGCCATGGACCAGTTAATGCAGGGACGCACCTCCTTTGTGATTGCCCATCGTTTGTCCACCATCAAGAACGCCGACTTGATCCTGGTCATGAAAGACGGGAAAATCCTGGAAAGCGGAACACACACGAGCCTGCTTCAAAAGGGCACGTATTACGCGGAACTGTACAACAGTCAGTTCGAATTGGCCGCGTAGCCTGCGGATCCCGGCTTCCATGATGTCTGGGTTCAGTCTCCGGGAAGCGGATGAGGCTGGAGAATAAATCTTTCCGGGACGCGAAACAGGCCAACTTGGCCATCCTCCCTCCTGTGACACGGCTGCTACCAAGTCCACTTACCGCTGCCCTGCCTGAAGCAATGCCTACCCCAGTGCAGGGTGAAAAGAAAGTCGATTCAATGTTACAAAGCTTGAATGCCTTTGAATCATCCGGAAAGGGGAAAGAGCATGAAAACACCACAGATACCTTTGACGATCATGAAGCGCCCCTCAAGAAGGCGGGCTTCCTGATCCCTTTTCAAGCGCAGCCCCGTTTTCACAACCAGTGTCCACCAAGGCTTCCTTCGCTCCTCTGCCCTCTGTGCCTCCGATTTTGAACTTCGTATGTTGCATACAGGCGACTCACTGATTACGGACATTCGTCTCTTTGCATCCCCTGTGGGTATATGATATGTATAGTAGCGATCAAACATCGCTGACAACACGAGTGTGAAGGAGAAACGCGCATGAACATCATCCGCACCAAAGCAGTCGAACTTACCTCCATTCCGGCCATTGCCTACAAGCAAAAGCTTTCCGCAGGCGGAGCCGGTATAAAAATACTACGCATGGATGGGGAACAGACAGGGGTTTGCACCATTGACAAGCGTACTGGAGAAATGATCCCCTATGGCCCATTGGACACGGTTCTTTTTCCCCTGGAATCCTTTGACGAAGCCTTTGAGCTGACCGTCGGCCTGCCCTATTCCGCCAGAGGCAATATCAGGCTGACCCCGATACAGGTCCAGCCGGATGACGTGACGGAAGAAGCTCCGCCCGAGCAGGTGGACATGACGCTTTCGCCGGAGTACACAGCACTGGTCGACCGGTACAGCGATGAAAAAGGCAAGTTGAATTATGCTCTGATGAACAAGGACTTCATTCAGTTCGCGGCGAAGAGCAAGACTGTTGCCGACCTTGTGAGCACAGGTGCCTCCCGGGATGAGATCCTTACCTTTGTGATCAAAAGCCGCGCCACGATGGTGGCTGGCCAGAAGGAAAGCCTGGACGACGCTTCCGTAAACCTCCTCATCGAGTCGCTGGATGAAATCGACCCGCGCAGTGCCTTTAAGGAACTGAAAGCCTATATCAACCGGATGCAGGCCAGGAGCCGCAGGAGCTAAGGACCCTTTGCCTTATCCCCTGGCTGATTGGCGGAGCGGTTTTCCTTTGATCACATCCGTGCAATGGATGGAGTTCGAATTTCTTTCGTCTGCCCATTTCCTCTTCGGGAAAGCCAACCCCTTAGGAGAACCGTCCGGAAAAGTCCTCGCTTGTCAGGAAACTGTTCCGACCTTGCTTGCGCCGGGAAGCTTATGGCATGGCGGTAGGAGCTTAAGATGGGTCTCACCAGAGATACAGGCATCATAAATGATACCTGTACGGTCAGATGTGATAAGCACAGGAGGCGTAGCCGGACCAGGCTGCGCCTCCCTTCCAGCCTGCCGTTTTGGCGGAGGAAACAAGTTGAACGAAGTTCTGCGGGTTATTCACGAACGCAAATCGGTGCGCGCATTTGAGGAGCGCCCCATTGCTCCTGAAGACAAGAAAGCGATTCTGCAGGCCGCCATCGCTGCGCCCAGCGCCAGTAACCAGCAGCTTACCACCCTCATGATATCATAGACCCATCGCTGCTCAACAGGCTTGCCATCAGCCCTTCCTTGCAACTGCTCCCAGGGCCCTGATCTTCTGCGCTGATCCACAGAAGTGGACCGATGCCTATCTAGCGGGCGGTTGCGCCCCCGTGCTCCCGGTCTGGGGGACCTGATGCTGGCAGTCGCGGATGCCTGTATCGCGGCACAAAATGCGGTGATAGCCACGCAAAGCCTGGGGATCGGCTTCTGCTATATCGGCGACATCATGGAACACTGCGAGGTATACCGTGAAGCGCTCAGGCTCCCCAACGATGTATTTCCCGCAGCCATGCTGATGTTTGGTTACCCTTCACCTCAGCAGATAGCCCATGTCCAGCCGCCACGCTGTGCGCTCAAGCACATTGTGCACGAAAACCAATACAGGCGCATGGATCGCAGCGAACTGGAGGACATGCTGCGCAAGAACAGCCCCCACCATCCCTTTGAAGCTTGGATTCAGGCGTTTTGCGACAGAAAGTACCATTCAGCTTTCTCCATGGAGATGAACCGATCGGTGCGCAAGCACCTGGCAGCCTTTGACGTGGAGGGACAGAACCAAGAACGGGATCCGCAACAAACAGCACCGCCGTCGCGTTCCAGCCCTTCGGCAAAGGAGTGTTCCCGCTTGCCCTTTACCAGCCCTCCCTTAGAGGAATCCATGGCTGACGCCGCAGGCAGAAGGTCGGTCCACGTCGGACTGTTCCTCTTGTCTGGCAAATGAAAGACCAGCTGCAGGGATCGCAGATCTCAGCCGGCTTGTAATTCGTCCGCTTGCTCTTGTGCGTGTACTCCTTGCCTGTCCACGCACTTCAAACACCTTTTATCCCTGTGCCGGATCCTGTGAAAGAACACAGGATCCGGCCTCTATCGATGTAGATGGAGTGTTTGGACGACCAGACCAACGGCACAATTCCATGTTAACGTTTCCATTGGGTAAAAAGGCAACGCCCTCTGCCCTCAGCATTTCTCGCCGAAGCTCGGCGTGATACCCTCCCGCGACCAAACCATCTGACATGACCACCCTGTGCCAGGGCAGCGGTTGTTTACAGCAGCTGATGGCGCGCCCCACCATACGCGCCGAGCGAGGACGTCCCAGCATCCGTGAAATCTGCCCGTATGATACCACCCGGCCATAGGGGATTTGTCGGACGATGTCATAGATCTGTTCGTAAAAAGGGTTCATCCCTACATCCAGAAATCCTTCCTCATGTCAGTGAGTTCCAGAGATTGACCGTTGCATAGCTGCGCCATGGCCGCCAGGCGTCTGAAACTTTCAGCACCTCCTTTGGCAGAAGCGGAGACAATGCCTTTTTGACGCCATGGTCGGTTTCAAGGAAAGCGTCTGGTTCTCCCATGGCACGCATCGCAATGTAATGGGCTGTCCAGCTCCCAATGCCCTTGATCGCGGTCAGCTTTTCAATCTCTTCCTCAGGGCACCCTCGCTGCCAGAATCCCGCCCCAGATTGTAAAGACATCTTGGCCAGCTCCCGGATCGTTCTCGACCGCGCGGAGGTCACTCCAAGTTCACCAAAACGCTCCTCAATGCTGTCCCCCAGCGACAGCACCTCTTCAGCCGATGGAAATGAGCGCGTCAAACCTTCCATCCCTGTTTGCATCTCAGCGCCAAACTCCTTCACCATCCTTGCCGCCAGGGTATTGGCAGCCTTCACGCTAATTTGCTGTCCAAGAACCGCGCGAACCGCCATTTCAAACGGATCAAAACATCCGGGGAGGCGCGTCCCAATGATACAAAGCCCGGGGCGGATCTCATTCATAGCCTGGAGGATCTCATAGACAGCATGGGGATCGCAGCGCAGATCAAACTGTTGTTTCACCTTTAACAGCACCGTTGGCAGTACGGGCCATAGACTTTCGCTCATGGAAACGGACAGTGCTCTTCTTTTTTCGTCATTGGCCACACAAAGCCATCCTTCCAGGGGCGCTCCGTGCGCCGTTGCCAAGCGAATACTGCGGTAGTATTTTCCATCCGCGACCTTCTCCACCTCTCGAATGGCCCTGGCGGAAAAGAAGGAGAGCAGCACGTCCCATCGGTAAGGCGGACGATACCCCAGCATGAGCGTAATCCCCTTGCTGTTCCGGTGTCCAGCCTCAACCCGCTTCCGCAAGGATGCCGGATGAAACCGATAGTGCGCTTTGAAAGCGTCATTCAGCCGGTCCGGGCTGCTAAAACCGGTCGAAACCGCTATTTGGGCTATGGGCAGGCTGGTATCCGTCAACAGGCTTTTCGCCAGATGCATCCTGTACGTCTGAAGAGCCTGATCAGGATCCACCCGATATGCCTCCATAAAAACTTGCCTTGAGTGTTGTTCCGAGTCTCCGATTCTGGCGACGATGGTGCCAAAATCCTTGCCGCTGGCACAGTTTTCTTCCAGTGTCTGGGCGATCCGTATGGCCAGGCTGTCGGTGGCGTCAGACTCCATGACTCCGGGCGCACACTCAGGCCGACACAGCAGGCACGGTCGGTACCCTGCCTGTTCGGCTTCCGCCGCTGTTCTGTAGTACACGCAGCTGTCGATCTTCGGGCGCCGTGCCCTGCACACAGGGCGACAGTAGATCCCGGTGGATGCAACGCCGACAAAAACCTGCCCGTCAAGGCGAGCATCCTTTTTCCCAAAGGCAGCGGTCAGCGCCTCTTTGTCCATCGTGGTCATCATAATCCTCACGCCTTCGTTGATGTCCGGATTCGTATCATCCCATGCTCCATACGGGGAAGCCTAACAAAGTCAGGCTATCTGCCCTCCCGTTCCTGGGATCGCAGATATGTACGAAACCATGTAGGTTTCTCCCCCTGCCCAGGCGTCTTTGCTCTCCCCCATCCTGTTGTCTCAATCCATGACTGTTTTGAAACGACATCACTTTTATGCTGTCAGCCTGCATGTTTGGCAGTCCATTATATCTGAAGCTCCGTTTTTTATTACACACAACGCAGGATAGGCACTTTACCTGCGCGCCACCCCAGTGAAAGAAGGTCAACCCGCCAACCCTTGAAATAAATAAACAAACGATCCCCGATCCTGTATGTTTAACCAGCCTTCAGGATCTGGAACGACCGACGAATGATCCGTAGAATACAAGCTATCAAGCGGAAGGCTGGGGGATCCGAACCCCAGCCTTCCGTCCGGCTCAGGGCATCATGGCGCCCAGATCCAAGTCCGAAGTGCCCAGAATCTCCGCCTCGCCCTGCAGCCCCACATAGAGATAGACCAAGGTATACTGCCCAAGGGGGTCGGGAACCACCGGCGTGATGCGGCAGAGTAGGCAGTAGTTTAGGCCTGCAACAACTTGCGTCCCCAACAACGCCACTGGCTCCCATGTCGCACCCACCAGACCGTCAAGCGCCTTTGACAGCGCCTCCGCCACCTCATCAGGGACTGTCGCATCCTCTGTCGGAGTCCATCCGCCTACCAGAAGCTGCTCTCCCAAGGCGGGCATAGCGGCTGTCAGCAACAGGGTCCCCACCAATAAGCAAGTCCAGATCTTTTTCATGCTGTACCTCCCTTTTCCTTCATAGCGTAGGTTCTCGATGTTCTTCCATCCATTAAGACGTAACATTTCCAGACTTTCTTGCTTGCGTATCACACGTCTTTTTTTTGAAAGGGTTGCCTGAGGGTATGAACCCTTTCAATCCTGCATTCCTGTCTTCAAGCTCCTTTAGAAAGCCTTTCGTCCCCCTCATGTACCCGAAGCCTTCACAAGGGAAGGCGGTCCACAGGCCTGACATAGGGCCTGTCATCTGTTCATGGATGACAGGATGAAGCCCGGCTTGCTCGCTCCCTCTGACATCAAGCCATTGCACGTCCTCATGTGCTGTCGGGGCAAACTGACCCACTGGCCCCCTTAAGATAGTTGATGGCTAAAACTCAATATCCTTCTGTGTCTCCACGCAATCAAGGAAGTGCTTGGGTGCGCAGACATACTGAAGAGCAGAAAAATCCGCCTTTGGCATGGCTTTTTTGATAAAGGGCAGTCCGCGCTCAAGCTCATTGGGGCGCGGCCCCGGTATTTCGTTCGTGATCAACCTGAATCCAAAGTCACTGTAAAGCTTGATTGCCCGGAAGGATGCTGCCTGTGTGTGAAGGTATACAGGATAATCCCTGCCAGGCAGGTCGCGCAAGACAGACGACAGCAACGCACGCCCAATTCCGCGCCCCTCCAGAGGCTTTGTGACCTTCAACCATTGGACGGTGTAGAAGCAGCCGTAAGCCTTCCACAGGCCGCAAGTGCCCACCGGTTTGTCATCAGCGTCGACAGCAAGGCGAAAGACATTGTAAAAGGCTTCACCATGCGGAGCATATACCCGATTGAAATAATCCGTCATATAGGCGTATTCCCGCCTGGCAGTCTCCTCATCGTCAAACTGCATGCGCTTGCAGAGCTCCACCTCGCCTTGTTTTGGATGCCGCAGTACATAACCGGTCGGTGGGGTGGACAGGACAGAATGCTTCAGCTCTTCGCAGAGCATGAAGATTTGAGCCTCCCCAGGATCCGTATCCGTTTTTTTCAGGACAGGCGCTGGGCCTGTCAGTTCCGGCCTTATCATGGTCCCCCCCTCCCCTTTCATCCTGACGTGAGAGCACAGGGGAAGTCAGCCTGGAAGCCCCTGCTCCCCTGTTTTTTAATCATAAGCAAGGGAGGACAATAAATCCAGGGGTATAGCGATACCCTCGGGCGCCCTTAACGCTCGGTTCTTCAGGAGGCCCGCTTCAAATGACCATATCGGTAAGGACGCCTCCGATGTCTGCGGCCGGATGCCGGATCGGGGCAAAGACGATTGTCCCCTCTGTTCGCCTTCATCTGCAGCTGTTGCGTGTAGGACATCGGATCGTGGGCCGCCGTCCCCTTCAGCGGGTTGATCCTTCCCTCCGCGCTCCCCTTAATCCTGCTTCTTTTTCAACCTGCCGGCATACGCACTGGACGCTTCAGCAGATCCGAGTCACGACTCCCTTTTCACGCCCAATGCTAAGGCACG
>CAZPIC010000049.1:0-13434 GCA_964586835.1 uncultured Oscillospiraceae bacterium | reverse complement strand
TAGTTCACCAGGGCGTCCTCCAGGGCTACGCCGGTTTTATAGCCGCTGGTGGCGTTGGGGTAGCGGAAGGCGTAGTAGGTGTCCCCGCCTGCGGCGGTGAAATCGTTGGTGGCGATCAGATAGAGGGCCTCCAGGTCAAAGGGCTGGCCACCGATACTGGCGATGCTGACGCGGCTGCCGGGCCTGGCCGGGGCGTAATAGGTGGAATCCGGGTACTGCTCCCCGTTTTCATAGGGCACGGTGGTGTCCACAGAGAACACCATGCCGGATACCTGGGGGAAGGCGCCCAGGGCCTTGGGGGCGGCACTGGTGGCTGCTTCCAGAGCCTCCAGCAGCTCTGCGCCCTTAAGCTCCAGCTCGCTCACTTCATTTCCAAAGGGGAAGACGGTTTTCATGTCGTTCATGGTGATGTCCCCGGCCGGGATGCTGGCGCGGATGCCCCCGCCGTTGGTGATGGCAGCCACCACCTGATCTCCCAGGGCTTCCCTTGCCGCCCAGAGGATGGCGTCCGCCGCGAAGTCGCCCAGGTTGGTTTCCTCCGTGCGGTTGCCCGGGTCTCTCTCTCCGTTGAGGAGAACCTCCGTTTTGGCGAAGACCTGGGACAGCTTTTCCTTCACCGCCTGATCCGTGGTGTCCACCAGCCAGGCCACCTCCGCGTCCAGCCTGGCGGCCAGCAGGGCGCTGTAGGGCTGGCCGTCCACGGTGACCACGGTGCTTTGGTTCAGGTTATTAAAGAGAGAAGCGCTGATGTCCTCCCCCTCAAAGACCACCTGGCCCAGATGCGTCCCCAGGGCGCCTGTGGAGACCGCCAGGGTCTCACCCACCATCAGGCCTTCCTCAAGCAGGGTGTGGCTGTGGCCGTCAATCAACAGATCAATACCGCTCACCTGTTCCAGCAGGTCGGTGGAGCGGTTGGGCCGGCTTTCCTCATCCATGCCCAGGTGACTAAGCAGCACAATCACATCAGCGCCCGCTTCCCTCAGCTGGTCCACCTGCTTCCGGGCCGCTTCATACAGGGCCTCTCCCTGGAGGAAGTCGACGCCCCGCACCTTGTCCGGGTGGGCCTTGGTCATCGTTTCCGGAGTGGTGAGGCCAAAGACGCCTACTTTCATGCCGTTTGGCATCTCAAAAAGATGGTTGCTCTCAAAGATGGGCTTGCTCTCCAGATGGTCGATGATGTTGGCGGAGAGGAAGGGGAACCGAGCCGCGCCCGCCAGCTGCTTTAGGTTGTCCAGGCCCCAGTCAAACTCGTGGTTGCCAGGGGACATGGCATCATAGCCCGCAGCGTTCATAAATTCGATGGCGGTTTTGCCAAGGCTTAAGTTCACAAGCGGCGTGCCCTGGGCGGCGTCCCCCGCATCCAGGAGCAGCACGGAATCCCCCGCGGTCTCCAGGTCCTTCTTGTATTGGGCGATGGCGGCGTAGCCCAGCACATTCCCCGCAGGATCCGCTACGGCGCGGCCGTGGATGTCGTTGGTGTGCAGGATCACCAGCCTGTTCCGGGGCGCCTGGGCCAAGCCGGTCATCATAAGGCCTGTCAAAAGCGCCAGAGTCAGCAGAAGCGAAACAATTCTTTTCATGTTGCTTTCCTCCGTGTGTTATTTGTGCCAGGCACATTCAGTGTGAATGTACCACAACCGATTAATTTGAAAACAAAGGAAAGACAAATATATGTAAAACCTGTGCCCCAAATCACGGGAAAGGACTGCTAAAATGATGATATTGTCCATTCAGGCACAATATCGCCGGATAAGTGCTAGATAGTGTGGACACGAGTTTATGCCAGCACGTTCGCCCACAGGGCTATGCACCTGATCTGGACAGCAACAACGAAGGAGGTGGTGTCCTTCGCATAACGAGTAGCAATTCCCCGCCAACGTTTGAGGTGTAGAAAAGCGTTTTCAACCAGATGGCGTAAGCGATAAAGGTAGGTGTCGTACTCCCGTTGAACACGCCTGTTCCTTTTGGGAGGAATAACAACGCGCATATTCTGCTCAAGAGCTTTTGCGATGATTGCTGTTAGAGCCGCAACAGGGTGTCTGAAAGCTGCCAGATTTGCCTGTCATAGACTTGCCGGATATCATTGCCAGCGGTAACAAATCTGAGCAAGAGGTAGCCCTCAGAGATGACTTCTCTTAGATCCAAACTAAGAACTCTCTGAGGGTCAAATAACACCACATGGTCAATGTATCACAATTTGTCGTTCAGGAAAAGAACGCCAGCCGTTTATCATCACGGGGATGGAACAAGCTGACTGTCCGTATTGCCGGTCTGCACTGAAACCATACGATCGTCGAGAGCGCGAGTGCCGGAACGAGAGCGGCAACCGGCAGGTGCTGCTCAAAACCCCAATTTCTTCACGCAACGCGGAGCGTTGCTCTTCACGGCCGCGAAGCGGCCTTGACAGTCTAAAAAATCGCCAGCACCGCCATGCCTGCCACCGAAAGGACGGCGCCCGCGATATCCCGGGTACTGAGTTTCTCCTTCAGGAACAGCACAGAGAGCGGCAGGATCAGGATGGGCATCGTGGACATCAGCACCGCTGCGATGGCTGCCTTAGTCAGCTGAAGGGAGACCATCGACAGCACGACGCCCAGCAGCGTTCCAAGCACAGCACTCGTCACGATCACCAGCCTGGCGCTGGCAGAGCAGGCTGCTCTGCCCAGCTCGGACCACTTTTTGCCAAGAGACAGCACCACAGCCATCCCCAGAATGCCGCCTATCAGCCTGATCTGAGTCGCCACAAGAGGCGAAATGCCCTGCTGAAGCCCCAGCTTGCTGAACACCGTGCCGAGGGACTGCCCCAGGGCAGCCAGCCCGGCATACACGATCCCCTTGAGATTTAGGCTGGGACCGGCTTGAGCGCCCCGGCTGCTTACAACAGCCAGGATGCCCGCGATCACCAGAAAGATGCCCAGCAGATTGACCGTGTTGAGCGTCTCGTTAAACAGAAAAAAGCTCAGAATTGCTGTCAGAACCGGAGAAAAGGAAAAAATTAAAAGGGTGACCCTCGCGCCGATCGTCTGAAAGGCGCCGTAAAGAAAGGTATCCCCCAAGGAAAAGCCAAAGAGGCCGGAGATAGCCAACATCAGCGGCGACAGGCCCAGAAACGGGGGCAGGGCAGCGCCTCCCAAGGCCAGGTTCAACGTGGTGATGAGAAGAAAGCCCAGAAGCAGGCGCCCAAAGTTCAAGCTGCCACCGTCAAAGCCTTTTCCTTTCTTTTCGGCAACGACGCCGTTGATGGACCACATAAGCGCCGCGCCCATGGCGGCCAGGGCTCCGAGCTGTTCCATGTGGATGCTTCCTTTCACGCAGTGTGTGTTCTCGTTTCACAGACCACAGCCATTGTACACGGTTTCTCCAAACTTCAAAAAAGCGCTCGGAAAGGACTCTTCATCTATCTTCGTGAAAAAGTCCGGCCAACGATTGTGAACCTTGGCCACCGTGAAACCGCCAGCCCGAGAGCCACTCCATGAGTAAAACGGGCTGGCTTGCTGTCAAAAAGCTATCACGGTGGCCATGCCATGAAAATCGTTGGCAATGTACCGCCTACTGCTTCACGGAAGTGAATGAAGAGCCTCGGAAAGCCTGCCTCTCAAGGGGCTTCATAAGAAAGAGGCCGGCGGGAGCCGGCCTTTTTGGATCGCGTGGGGGTTTCAGGCTATTTCTTTCCTTCGCGCCTGAAGCACATGAACCAGTCCAGGCAGTACTGGTTCGGGTCATCACTCTCCGTGCGTTCCTTGGCTGTTCCGCAGGAACCCGCTGTGGGAACGATGACGTCGTCGCCGGGCCGCCAGTCGGCAGGCGTGGCCACCCCGTCGGCGTCCGCTTTCTGCAGCGCCAGGATGATGCGCTTGATCTCATCAAAATTGCGCCCCATGGAGAGAGGATAGTAGAGAATCGTGCGGACCTTGCCCTCAGGGTCGACCACAAACACAGCGCGGACCGCCTGAGTGTTTGACTGGCCGGGCTGGATCATGCCGTACTTCTTCGCCACGTCCATCCGTATGTCCTCGATGAGCGGGAACTCGACCTCGACGTTCTTCATTCCCTTCCATTCGAATTCCTGGATCTTGCGCAGCCAGGCGATGTGGGCGTAGAGCGAGTCTACGGACAGCCCCACCAGTTCCGTGTTGAGGGCTTTAAATTCCTCGGCCATGGTTGCGAAAGTCATGAACTCCGTCGTGCAAACAGGGGTGAAGTCCGCGGGGTGCGAAAAGAGGATGACCCATTTCCCCTTATAGTCTTCCGGAAAGTTAATGGTGCCCTGGGTCGTGATCGCTGTAAAGGACGGAGCGGGTTCCCCGATCAGGGGAAGTCGGGTGGTGGTTTCTTCCATGATGAACCTCCTTAAATAATCTAATAGTTTATACCCATTCCAAATATTGTCTAAACACAAGCCTTCTCTGAAATGTTAAATTCAGTCGTTCTCGCCTCCCCCGGAGTGCTGGTGGCAGACAGCGCCCGTGGAGCTAAGCTCTCCGCGAAGCCAGGCTTCCGCAGCCTGTCTCGCGCTTCCGGAGGCACCGACAACCACCTCAATGTCCCTGCTGTTGAATATTTCGACGGCGCCTCCACCCATGCCTCCCGAAATGATGACACGGACACCGAGATCTCCCAGGAAGTTGGGCAGGAAGCCCGGCTTGTGTCCCGGGTTTTGCACCGTCTCTTCGCTCACGATCGCACCCTTTTCTCCGGTGTAGATATGAAACTGTTCACAATGGCCAAAGTGCTGCGTAACCTGGCCACCGTCGGCCGCAACCGCGATTTTCATGGTCTCATCCCTCCTCTTCGATCAAGTCATCCAATATATCCGCCGCGTCCCTGACAAAGGTCTCGCAAAGGGCCGTGTGCTTCCCCGAGGGCCTCCCGGGCTGCGGTTCAGGGTCATCCGGGCCGTCCAGCCCCAGAAGCTCCCGGCAGACGTAGCTCCCGTGGCGTGCCCTGAACTTGTAAGCCAGTTTCTGGACCAGCCGGTAGTGCTCGGACTTTCCCTGGGCATCTGACGGGTCTACGCAGCCATACCGGATCCCGGCGACCATGAACATGGCTGTCACGGCGCCGCAGGCTTCCCTAAGCCGCCCCATCCCCCCTCCGAAGGAAGAGGCTTCCCTGAGCGCTCTTTGTTCATCCATCCCTGTGACGTCGCAGAAGGCGGCGAACACGGCCTGCGCACAGTTGTATCCCTGCCTGTACAGCTCGCAGGCCCTCAGTGCGTGCGTCCCCATCGCTACCTCTCCCTCCCGCGCCCGAGCAGCGCCTCTTCAAGGGCATCAAAACCAAAGCCCCGGAAGGATTCTATCTCGCCCCGATCGCAGGCCTCCGATAGCTTCGGGTCCACAGGAATACGGGCCAGAAGCGCAAGTCGGTGTTTTTCGGCCACCTCTCCAATATGGCTCTCGCCAAAGAGCGGATGCTTCTTCCCGGTGTCGGGGCACACAAAATAAGACATATTCTCCACCAGGCCGATGATAGGGATCTCCATCATCTCGGCCATGCGCACGGCTTTCGCAACGATCATGGCGACCAGTTCCTGGGGAGACGCAACGACGATCAGCCCGTCCACAGGGATTTCTCTAAACACGGTCAGGGGCACGTCTCCCGTGCCGGGCGGCATGTCGATGAACAGGATATCCAGGTCGCCCCAGATGACATCCGTCCAGAAACTCCGGACCGTATTGCCGATCAGGGGGCCCCTCCAGACGACCGGGTCCGTTTCGTTTTCAAGCAGCAGGTTGACCGACATGATCAGGATGCCTTCCTTGCTGGTGGCGGGGAAGATTCCTGCGGTGCTGCCAAAGGCTTTCCCCCGGAGGCCAAAGGCCCGGGGAATAGACGGGCCTGTGATGTCCGCGTCAAGAATGCCCACACGATGGCCCAGACGGTTCATTGCAACCGCCAGCAACGATGTCACCAGCGACTTCCCAACGCCGCCCTTTCCACTGACAACGCCGATCACCCTTCCGATCCGGCTGTGCGCGGGCAGGGGGGTGCCATGGCCTTGCTCGTCTTTCTTTCTCTCGGCACAGTCCTCGGCGCAGCTTTCGCAGTTTCTGTCACAGTCAGAGTCCATCTGCTCCTCCCGCCTCCTCACATTCAAAACGCAGTCCGGTTCTCAGAAGCTTTAGCCTGTCACCGAGAATAGACTGCAACCGTGCCGCGGAAGCATCTCCCGTGCAGTGGCCCGTATAGCAAAGGATGTCGTCGGCCTTCAGGACTTCCGCGACCGTGTCCACCACCGTCGCATCCTCTCCCGTCCCAAGCGCCGGATTGCTCAGATGCAATCCCCCCACAACGCAGTCGGGCGCCTTGCCCATCAGTTCCTTAAACCTCTCCAGGATATTGATGATTCCCCTGTGGGAGCATCCCGTCACCAGGACACTTGTCTCTCCCTCGCTGATGATCAGGTTTTGCTCGTGGCTGAAATCATCCGGAATGGTTCTGCTCCCCGCTTGCCGAAACAGGGTACGGTTCCCAGCCGGGATCAGGCGGCGTCCCCGCACATCGGAAAACAGAAGAAGATCTTCGCCAGGAACGTGCCTGTCCCCGGTTAACACAAGGCGCGGATGATCCCGCAACCGCGGATCCAGTCCGATGTCCTCATCATGGCCGCCCTTCCTCCTGGCAAAGTGCCCTCTGAAGGCATCCGCGTGCACAAAGACCGGTGCCTGGGCATTCAGGGAGAGAAACGCCTGAAGCCCTCCGCCATGATCATAGTGTCCATGCGACACGATGGCAAGATCGACCTCCTCCAGGTTCACGCCAAGCTTTGCTGCGTTTGTCGCAAAAAGTCCGCCCGTTCCCATGTCAAAGAGGATGCTGTAGCGCTCTGTCCTGATATGGAGGCTCAGCCCGTGCTCTCCTGAAAGCCCGTCCTCCCCAGGCGTGTTTTCAGCCAGCACCGTGAATCGCAGCATCATGTCTCTCCTTTCCGGGGAAAAGCAGGCCCGCCACCTTCTCAAAAATGTCTTGAATGGCCCTGCCTGAGGGGCAGTCCATCTGCGCAACGGTCAAGCCTTCATTGACAGCCTCCACTGCAGCGGGGTCATACGGGATCAGCCCGGCAAAGGGGAGGCCTTCCTCCACACAGTACGCTTTGATCATCTCAGTATGTCGGGGGCTGATGTCCCATTTGTTGACGCAAACAGCGATCTTCACGCGAAACTGTCTGGCGGTCCTGACGATGCGGCCCAGGTCGCTCAGGCCTGACAGGGAAGGCTCCGCCACGACCAGCACCATATCCACCCCGCTCAGCGACGCGATGACCGGGCACCCGATCCCGGGCGAGCCATCGATGACCGCAAGCTGGGTCTCAGGTGCTCTGTCCAGCAAGCGCTTTTTGACCTGAGCCACCAGCTTGCCTGTGTTCCCGCTGCCCATATGAAGACTGCCTGTCGAAAAGACCCGTCCTCCCCCGGCAAACAACCGCATCTCACCGTTCGCCGAGGGCAGCATCGAGACCGCATCTACAGGACAGACCACTGTGCACACAGCACAGCCCTCGCAGGCGAAGGGGTCCACCCGGAAAGTGCCCCCCTCCCAAAGCACCGCGTCAAACCTGCAGTGGTCCCTGCACAGGCCACAGCCTGTACACCGACCGGGGTCAATCTGGGCCTTTGGAAGCCCAAAGTACGTCTCACGCTCGGGCTCCGGCAAATCCGCCAGGGACAGGTGAAGGTTCGGCGCGTCTACATCACAGTCCGCGAAGGCCCTGACCGCAGCCAGGCTGATGAAGGCCCCTGCCACCGTCGTCTTTCCGGTTCCGCCCTTTCCACTCAGGATCAGAAGTTGCTTCATCGTTTCACCCAGATACGACCCTGTCCAGGATGTCAAGGAACATCGTTCGGTATTTCTCTTCTTCCCGGGCTGCGACCCTGCCCTCTGCGCAGAGTGTCCCGAGGTCCCTGTCAAAGGGGATCCTCCCAAACACAGGGATACCCCTTTGGTGACACAGGTCCTGGGAAGGGTTGTCTCCATCCAGGCATTTGTTGAGCAAAGCCCCATGCGGTTTTTCCAAAAGGACAGCCAGCTCGTGCACAAGCGCCAGGTTGGCGGCGCCGTAGCGCGTGGGCTCGGCGACCAGGATGCAGACGTCCGCCCCCTGAACACTCTCTATGACGGAGCAGGCAGCGCCGGGAGGGCAGTCCAGGATAACCGGCGTGCCTGCCTTATGCTGCTGGGCAAGGAGCTTCTTGATAATGGGCACACCCGAGGCTTCCCCCTCATTGAGGATGCCGGTGTGAACACTGACATCCTGGCTTTCCCCGCGTTCCACGCGGCCTATCGGCCGCGGTTTTTCCAGAAGGGCCTTTTGCGGGCATACAAGGACGCAACCGCCACAGCTATGGCAGATTCCGTCAAACACCATGGGCTTCCCCTTCGCCATAGCCAGCGCATTAAAGGCGCAGAATTCCGCACACTTCCCGCAACCGTCGCAGGCACTGGGGTTCAGCCGAGGCACCGGAACGTACACGGTTTCTTCCACGGTGTTTTCAGGCTTCAGGAAGATGCGACCGTTTGGCTCTTCCACATCGCAGTCGATATAGACGCTGCCCCCCGCGACAGCGGCAAGGTTGACAGACACAAGGGTTTTGCCCGTCCCGCCCTTTCCACTCAGGACCGCGATGCGCATCTTATTGAGGCTGTTGTCCATGAAGCCCGGGGTGAGCCTCGGTCAGTTCTTTAAGTTCATTTCTAAGGAAAGCCCCTATATTTTCTGTCAGCGACAGCCCCTCCGTCAAGCAGATTTTAATCCCGGCGGCCTTCAGGACCTTGGCGGCGTTCTCTCCGCACCGAGGGGTCAGCACGGCGTTAGCGCCGCTGTCGGCCACTGCCTGTGCCGCCCGGATGCCCGCTCCGCCCTGGCTGTCCGCCGCGAGGTTTTTGATGAATGTATTCTCCTTCGCGTTGCTGTCATGGATCAGGAAAAAAGGCGCGCGCCCGAAAGACGGACATACGCCGGAATCCAGTGTTTCACCATTTGCCGGAATAGCAATCCTCATAAAAAACCTCCTGCGTGTTTTCTGCGCTTAAACCGCTGGTTAACGATCCCTCCCTTGTCCACCACGGCGCATCCGCCGACAGCGCTGGGCGCACAGGGGACCCGACCCGTCACAGAGCCTGATTTCACCGCCACTGATGAGCAGGGGCCTGCCTCCCACCAGGGCATGCGCCACCTTGCGCCGGGCCGACTCATAGATGCCCTGAACCGTAGTGCGCGCCACCCCCATCTGTCCCGCACACTCCTCTTGGGTGTGATCTTCAAGGTCGATGAGTCGAAGGGTTTCATATTCGTCTACGGTCATCACAACCGGCCCCCCTCCCCCCGGCAGGCCATCCAGGGGGCCAAAGCGGCTGAAAGAGGGCATCTCACAGACCCGTCTCCCCTTCCTCGGCCTCGGCACGGTGCTCCCTCCCTCTTTCGTGACATATGTCGATAACAGTTTCAGATTACTCCTTCGGTGCCCCGCCTGTCAAGCGTCGCGCCGCCAGAAATCCACCCTCGTCCCATGGCATATCCAAGGGAGGGCCCGAGCCTCTGCGCCCTGTTGCCCGCTCCAGTCCACAGGGCCCGTCAAGGCGCTGCACAGCCCTTCCCGTGCAGAGAGCAGGTTTATAGACCAAGGCTCTCTTTCCGGAGGAGGGATCCCTTTTCCCTATGTCCGAGCGCTGGAGAGCGCACGGATTTTATACCAGACCGTGTTTCCTGAGCACTGCCTCGATGACGTCGACAGCTTCCAGGATGAGCTCTTCCGTATGGGTGGCCATCAGGCTGATGCGAAGCATGCAGTTGTTCTCCGGCGCGGCGGGAGGAAGCACCGTATTGACGTAGACGCCGCTGTCGTACATCTCCTTGGCCACAGTCAGCGTCGTCACCATGTCCTTTGCATAGACGGCGATGATCGGGGTGGGGGACTCCACAATGGGGATGCTGCGATCCTGCATCAGCTGTTTCATGTACCTTGCCAGTTCGTTGAGTCGGGCAACCTTTTCGGGATGGTTCATGATCACCTTCAGCGATTCCATCGCTGAAGCGCAGGAAGCAGGCGTTACAGAGGCTGAGAAGATGAATGGACGGGACTTGTGGCGTACATAGTCAGCCACGCGCGCAGGCGCAGCCATGAAGCCGCCCAGGCTCGCGAGGGACTTGGAAAAGGTTCCCATGATGATGTCCACCTCGTCCTCCAGGCCAAAGTAGGAGGCGGTTCCGCGGCCGCCCTCCCCGATCACCCCCAGGGCATGGGCATCATCCACCATAAGCTGGGCGCCATATTTCTTCTTAAGGGCTACGATCTCCGGCAGCTTGCAGATATCGCCGCTCATGCTGAAAACGCCGTCCGTAATGATCAGCTTGCCCGAGTCAGGGGGCAGAGCCGCCAGCTTGGCCTCCAGGTCTTCCATATCCGAGTGGCGGTAGCGCACCATACGGCTGTAACTCAGCTTGCATCCGTCGTAGATGCTGGCATGGTTTTCCCTGTCGCAGACTTCATAATCGGTATGACCGCACAGCGCGCTGATAATGCCCAGGTTGGTCTGAAACCCCGTGGAAAAAATCACGGCGGCTTCTTTGCTGAGGAAGGAGGCGAGCATTTCCTCAAGGCGCACGTGGATGTCGAGCGTACCGTTTAAAAAGCGGGAGCCGGAGCAGCCTGTGCCGTATTTTTCCACCGCTTCCACAGCGGCGCGCTTAACTTCGGGATGGTTCGTAAGCCCCAGATAGTTGTTTGAGCCCAGCATGATCCGGCGCTTGCCCTCCATGATGACCTCGTTGTCCTGCCTGGACTGAAGCTCATGGAAGTAGGGGTACAGACCCATGGAACGGATCTGGTCGGGTTCGTGGTAGTTTTCACATTTGGTGAACACAGACATTCTTCTGTCCTCCTGTCCGAATCGGCCCCTCCATCTCGCGCTGGCCGCCCGGCATGGGGGCTGTCGCGCACATCACGGTCCAAGGGCAAGGGAGAGGGGAGGGCCCTCTCACACAGGCTGGGCTTTTTCAGCCTCACCGCCCGTAAACCTCCGCACCGCAGGGGCTGCAAAGACCCTGTCCGGCGGCCCCTCCATCAAAACCAGCCCTTCGCGCATAAAGATCACACGGTCCGCCACCTCTTTTGCAAAGGCCATCTCATGGGTCACCACGATCATCGTGCGGTTCTCCAATGCCAGGTCACGGATCACGCGCAGCACCTCCATGGTCAGCTGGGGATCAAGCGCGGACGTCGGTTCATCAAAGCACAGGAGCCTGGGCTCCATCGCCAGCGCCCGCGCGATGGCCACGCGCTGCTGCTGACCGCCGGAAAGGGTATAGGGATACTGATCCGCCTTGTCGGACAGGCCTACCTTCGCAAGCAGGGCGAGGGCACGGTCCCTGGCCTCCCTCCTGCTCATGCCAAGCACGCGGGCAGGCGCCTCGACAACATTGCCCAGCGCTGTCATATGGGGAAAAAGGTTGAAGTTCTGGAAGACATAGCCCATCTTCAGGCAGATCTTGCGGAGTTTTCCGGCCGGCGCGTACCCGCCCGCAGCCATATCCGCCATCAGCTCCCCTTCCACCTCGATACGCCCTTCGTCTATCCGCTCCAGGTGGTTCAGGCAGCGCAGCAGCGTGCTTTTGCCGGAACCGCTGGGCCCGATCACAGCGACAACCTCTCCCTTTTTCACCTCCAGGGACACGCCCAGAAGCACTTCGCTTGAGCCAAAGCGCTTCACGATGCTGTCGGCTGTCAGCATACCCTCACCCCTTGTAGTAGGCAAACCCGCGGTCTATCAGGTCAAAAACGGCCGTCACCAGCGCGTTGAACACCAGGTAGAAAGCTCCCGCAATGAACAGGGGCTCCAGCGAGCCTGTCGCGCTGGTGGCGTTGCGGGCCGCCCGGTACAGTTCAGCCATCCCCACCGCTGTGACCAGGGCGGTATCCTTCACAAGGGTGATGACTTCGTTTGAAACCGGGAGCACAATGTGCTTTAGCGCCTGGGGGAGGATGATCCGCACAAAGGCCTGCGCTCTGGTCAGTCCCAAGACCTTGGCCGCCTCCCTCTGGCCGACAGGGATCGCCTGCACGCCCCCCCGGTAGATCTCCGCAAAGTAAGCGGCATAGTTGACTGAAAAGGCAATGACGACAGCTGCCATCCGGTCAAGGGCCCGTCCGAAGATCGTGGGCAGGATAAAATAAATGGTAAAGACCTGCAGGATCAGCGGCGTCCCGCGCATGATGAGGATCAGCAGCCGCACGGGCACACGCACAACAAAGTACCGGCTCATGCGCATCTGGGCAAACACAAGCCCCAAAGGCAATGAATAGAGCAGCGTCTGGAAAAACAGGGCCAGGGTCACCCCCAGCCCTTCCCATAGCTGGCCCATCAATACCATGAACCGCTCAGGGTTATTCAAATACTGCATAAACGCCCCTGCACAAGAGGATCATCAAAGGCACGCTGCAAAGCCCGCAGCGCTCTTTCGCGCCTTTCATTCGCCCAGGACGGTGATATCCTCGCCGAACCAGTCCTCACTGATCTTCTGCAGGGTTCCATCCTCCTTCATCTCAAGAAGGACTTTCTCCACCTCTGCCCGCAGCGCGTCGTCAGCCTTCCTGAACGCGATCCCGTATTCTTCAGGGGCCAGGGATTCCGCGAGCACCGTGAAGGGATAGTCGTTTACCTTTGTGTAGTAGTCCACCACAACGATATCCGCCAGCACAGCGTCAAGGCCGCCCAAGTTAAGATCCATCAGGGCTGTCAGGTTTTCATCAAAGGGGATGACCTCTCCCAGCGTTGCCTTGAATTCCTCCGCTGCGTCCAGTGCGTCGTTGGCGCTGGAGCCTGCCTGAAGGCCCAGGGTCTTCCCGGCCAGATCTTCAGGGGAGCTGATCCCGGCATCAGAGCGGACCACGAGGACCTGTTCATTGCGCAGGTAGGGCATGGAGATGTTCATGCTCTCCAAACGCGCCGGCGTGATGGTCAGGCCGTTCCAGATGCAATCGATATTGCCTGCGTTGAGTTCCATTTCCTTTGCGTCCCAGTTGATCGGCTGGCAGACAAGCTCAACCCCGAGCCGGGTGGCAACCTCCTGGGCGAGGTCGATGTCAAACCCCACGGTCTCTCCCGTGGCAGGGTCGATGAAGCCCATGGGCGGGAAGCTCGTATCAAGGCCAAGAACGAGCTTCCCGGCGTCCAGCACCGTATGAAGCGAAGTGTCCTCCGCCGCCATGACTGGCAGCACAAAGACTGTAGACAGCAACAGGATTGCCAGAGCCCTTTTTAAGCGAAACACGTCTGTTTCCTCCTTGACCATTGATTTCGGTCCCACCGATGGCGGGATCATACCACGGCAGAGAAGACCTGTCGAGCCATTCGCATAAATATGTCGGACGCGGAATAATTATCCTGGATTATTCACAAGCATGACCTGAAAGGCCGAGATACGAAGAAATCACA
>CAZPIC010000048.1:0-13456 GCA_964586835.1 uncultured Oscillospiraceae bacterium | reverse complement strand
GTTTGCCGGCAGATCAATGAGATGTTGGACTTTGACCGTTCATGCGTAAGCCCTGCATCCGCTCGTGAGCGCTTGACCCGAAAGGAGTCCTGTGCTATGATGCCCGCGGCTTGAAGAGCCTGTGCCCAAGACAGCGGGTTCGCGAGAGCGTTTAATGTCAACGCCCGCCGAGGTGCAAGAAGCATTGAACAATGCCCTTGTGCCTACTGCACAAGGGTTCTTTGATACGGGGCCGGAGAGAAGGTGACACAATGAAGAAAAGCCACGTGCTGAAACAGCAAGAGATCGAAACGATCAAGGAACGATTCCAAAAAGCGCATGGCGTGGTAGCCGTCAGGTATTCTGGGATCACCGTGGGAGAGATCACCTCGTTGCGGGTCAAGTTCCGCAACGCCGGCGTGGACTATGTGGTTCTAAAGAACACACTCGTCCGCCGCGCGCTGGATGAGCTGGGCATCAAAGATCTTGACCACATCCTAGAGGGGCCTTCGGCGTTCGCCTTTGGCATGAACGATCCGATTTCTCCCGCGAAAATTGTCCTGGAGTTCATCAACCAGTCCAAGAGCGACAAGATGAAAATCAAAGCTGGACTGGCTGAAGGACAGTATCTGGATCCTGCCGGCGTGCAGGCTCTGGCCAAGTTGCCTTCACGCGAGGTACTGATCTCCCGGATGCTCAGCAGCCTGAACGCGCCTGCATCCAGCCTTGTAGGGGTACTCAGCGCCACGCTGGGATCCCTCGTCTATACCCTCGAAGCCATACGCAAACAAAAAGCTGGCGAATAGACCGGCAACATCACAATCGGAGGAAACAGCATGAATCGTGAAGAAATCATTTCCGCTCTCGAATCGATGACCGTTCTTGAACTGGTCGAGCTTGTCAAAGAACTGGAAACAAAGTTCGGCGTCTCCGCAGCAGCGCCCGTTGCCATGGCCGCCGCGCCAGCAGCTGCTGAAGCTGCGCCGGCAGAAGAGAAAACCGAGTTTGATGTCATCCTCACAGCAGCCGGATCTGAGAAGATCAAGGTCATCAAAGTGGTGCGTGAGGTCGTTACCGGCCTTGGCCTCAAAGAAGCTAAAGACTTCGTAGAAAGCGCTCCCAAGACCATCAAAGAAGGCCTACCCAAGGCTGACGCTGAAAAAATCAAAAAGCAATTTGAAGAAGTCGGAGCGACCGTTGAGATCAAGTAAGCTCTCTCTGTCACCCGACAAGGCCCGCCTCGGCGGGCCTTTTGTCATGCGCCGTTCAGCCAGTCAAGCAGCGTTTTCTCGTCAATGACCGGGATCCCAAGTTCTTGAGCTTTGGCAAGCTTGCTGCCGGGGTTCTCTCCGCTGACCAGATAAGATGTCTTGCGGCTGACGCTGCCCGTAGGAATACCCCCTCGGCTTCGGATGAGGTCTTCAGCCTGTTTTCGCGACAGTGTCGGGAGTGTGCCTGTAACTACAAAGGTCCGTCCCTCCAGTGCGCCGGTATGCCTGCTTCGTGTTTGATGCGGTCGGACGCCTGCGGAGAGCAGGTCATCGATCAGGCGTTTGTTTCGGGGGTCTGCAAAAAAACCCACCAGCCCCTCGGACAGGACCTCGCCGATCGCGTCAATCTGCATGTACACTTCCTTAGAGGCTGTCCGAATCTCTTCCAGGCTACCGAGGCTCTGCACGATTTCCCTGGAACTGGCTCTGCCTATTCCCGGGACCCCCAGCGCAAACAAAAAGGCGTCGAGCGCGCAGTCCTTGCTTGCCCGAATCGCGTCGACCAGGTTGTGCGCCCTCTTTTCCTTGAAGCCAGGCAGAGACATCAGCTGTTCAGCTGAAAGCGCGTACAAATCAGCAGGTTCCCTCACGTTGCAGTAATCTACCAGCAATGTCACTGTCCTGTCTGATAGCGTGTCGATGTCCATTGCATCCCGTGAAGCAAAGTGAACCAGGCGCGCGATTATCTGGGGTTTACAGCCATCGCGGTTTGGACAAAACAGATGCGCCCCGATTTCAAGCAAAGGGGTTCCGCAGGCCGGGCATGTATCAGGCTTGAAGAGGAGAGTGCCCGTCACTCCGTCGTTGACGCTCCCCGTAATCTCAGGGATAACATCGTTCGAGCGCCTGATCCACACCGTGCAGCCGGCGCACAGACTCTTCCGTTGGATGTCACCCCAGTTGTTCAGGGTGGCCTTCCGCACCGTCACGCCTGAAAACTCCACCGGAGCGACATGTCCTAGCGGCGTCAGTTTTCCTGTTCGTCCCAGTTCCCAGGTCACGCTTTCCAGGGTGGTCGTCGTCTCTTCCGCCTCAAATTTATAGGCGACTGCCCAGCGGGGAAACTTGTCCGTGTAGCCAAGCAGCCTGCGTGCCTGTCTGCTTGCCACCTTGATGACGACGCCATCCGTCAGATAGTCCAGCGTATGACGGCGGTCACGGATCTTCTCGATCTCGTCGATGATCTCCTGGGGCGAATCGCTCATCAGCAGGGAGGGCGAGGTTGAAAATCCGTTATCACTGATAAACGCAAGCAAGCCGCGCTGATCTGAAAAGGGCGGATCCTCGATGGTCCCAATTTCATAAAAAAACGTCGACAGACGCCGTGCTGCAGTGACCCGGGGATCCAGGTTTCTTAGGGCGCCGGCAGCCCCGTTGCGGGCGTTCTTCAATGGTTCCGTTGCTGTACGGTTGTACTCCCTCAGGGCGGACAAGCGCATGATACACTCTCCGTGAATTTCCATAAGGCCTTTGTAGGGGATGCTCAGGGGAATGTCACGGATGGTCATGGCCTGCGCAAGGATGCTTTCCCCCACCTCCCCATTGCCGCGGGTGGCGGCATTGACAAGAAGGCCATTCTGATAGGTCAGATTGATCGTCAAACCGTCAAACTTATATTCAAGGCCATATGTCAGCGGCAGCACAGCAGGATCCTCCTTCTCGCAGAGGCTTTCCACGCGCGAAAGCCACTTGCGAAGCGCGTCCTTGGACTGAACCTTGTCCATGCTCCACAAACGGTTCAAGTGCCTGTGCTGAAGGAAGGCAGGGAGAGGGTCGGCGCCAGTGCGACGTGTCGGGGAGTCCGGCAGGCGAAAGCCAGCGGCCTTTTCCATCTCAACAAGCTCGTCATATAGGGTATCCCACTGTGCATCTGATATCACAGGATCGTCGTCAACGTAATACTTTCTGGCCGTTTCGTTCAGACGGTCCACAAGGGCACGCATGCGCACGGATATGTTTTCCACAGCGCTACCTATTCAAGCTTGACGATCGGAGCCAGGTTGGCGGAAAACTGCTTCTCACCATAAGCCGTGAAACTAATCTTGATCCGCGAATCCCTGCCCTCTCCCGATATTTCCGTTACCATCCCCTCGCCGAACCTCTTGTGCAGCACCCTGTCTCCGATGCTGAAAACCATTCCTGCCGCCGGTCCCTTCGCTGGAGAGGACCCAATTCCTTTTCTGACCCCCGGGATGGATAAAAGGCTCTGCCCCATCGCAGGAACCCCAAGGCTCGCTTTCACGGGGCGCGCCGGCGTTCTGCGCGCCAGAGGAAACACATCGTCCATTTCCCCAAAGTGTTTGCGCATGGTCTTCCCCCACTCGTCGGAGATCAGACGAGCGGGAATCTCAGAAACGAAAGGGCTTGGGGGATTCTGGGACATCTGGTTATAAAGCGTCCTGTGCCTCGTCAGTGAGAGGAACAGGTGCTTCTTCGCCCTGGTCATCCCGACGTAGCACAGACGTCTTTCCTCTTCAAAGCGCTGCGGGTCCTGCAAAGAGCGAAGGCCGGGAAAAAGCCCCTCTTCCATGCCTGTCATGAACACCGCGTCATACTCAAGCCCCTTGGCGCTGTGCAGGGTCATCATCGTCACGAACTGCGGCTTATCCTCCTGCAGGTCGAGATCCGAGACAAGGGCGACGTTTTCCAGGAAGGCTTCCAGGGACACATCCTCCGACTGTTCCTCAAACTCCCGGACAGCGCCCAGAAACTCAAGAAGATTCTCTTTTCTCGAAAGCTGTTCCTCGTCATTGGGATTGTCGAACTGAGCAAGCATCCCAGTGTCATCAAGCAGGCGCTGCACAAAGTCGGTCAGCGGCATCGCTTGGCGGGCTTGGACCAGCCCTTCCATCATGGAGGCAAATTCTGTAACACACTTTCGCGGCCGGGAACTCAGTTCTTCCGGCAGATCCTTCAGCGTATCGTACAGGGGCGTTTCTCTCAGGGTACTTTGTTTTTCAAGTGCAGAGACCGTCGCTTCTCCGATGCTTCGCTTGGGAACATTGATGATACGCCTCAGAGACACATCGTCCACAGGATTAATAATCAGGCGGAGGTAGGCAATGGTATCCCTGATCTCTTTGCGGTCATAAAACCGCGTGCCTCCATATACCCGATAGGGGATGCCTGCGCGCATCATCATCTCCTCCAGGACCCGGCTCTGCGCGTGGGTTCTGTACAGGATAGCGATCCCCGAATAAGGTAGCTTTCTCTGGTGGAGCCGCCTCACCCTGTCGCATACCCAGGCGGCCTCCTCCCTTTCGTCCAAGGCCCGGCATAGCTTGATCTTTTCTCCCGCTTCACCGTCGGTCCATAGGTTTTTCTCCATCCTGCCCGCATTGTTTGATATCACCTGGTTGGCGGCATTCAGGATAGTAGCCGTGGAGCGATAGTTCTGTTCAAGCTTGATGACCCGGGCGTCGGGAAAGTCCTTTTTGAACTCCAGGATATTTCGGATATCAGCGCCTCGCCACCCATAGATGGACTGATCGTCATCCCCAACCACGCATAGATTTCTGCTTTTTTCCGTCAGGAGTCGGACGAAGGAGTATTGGGCAAAGTTGGTGTCCTGGTATTCGTCTACGTGTACATATTCAAAGCGCCTGCGATAATGCTCCAGCACGGGGGGATGGTCCACAAGCAGGTTAAGGGCATGCATGATCAGGTCTTCAAAGTCCAGCGCGTTAGCCCTCTTAAGCCGCTTGTTATACTCCCGAAACACGTCAACGATCCTCTGGCTGCGATAGTCCTTTGCTGAATGAGAAAACCACTCATCTGCATCCATCAGCCTGTTTTTCGCATCGCTGATCACCCTGCGCATCTCTTTTTGAGGGAAGTGCTTATCGTCCAGGTCAAGATGGGCATATACTTCCTTCAGCACCTTAAGCTGGTCATCCTCATCGTATATGACAAACGCACGGTTGTATCCAATTTTTTCAATATCACGGCGCAGAATGCGCACACATATGGAATGAAACGTCCCTATCCAGGCGGAGAGAGAATGGCCTCCAGTCAAAGTCGTGATCCGGGTGCGCATTTCTTTGGCAGCTTTGTTCGTAAAGGTCAGCGCCATGATTGCCGAGGGGTCAATCCCGCCGGCGATCAAGTTTGCAACCCGATAAGTCAATGACCGCGTCTTGCCGCTGCCCGCACCCGCGACAATGAGGAGCGGCCCTTGAAGCGTTTCAGCAGCAAGGCGCTGCATGGGATTCAGGTTCGTCAAATCCATGAGGTGCCCCCACTGGGATCGAGCGGAAAGATGCAAAGCGGGCTGTCACCGCGGTCCGCCCCCCGCGAACAGTTAGCATTCAAGCCCGATGGCTGGAATACCGCTTCGCTTGTTCCTCATATATGATAACACATTTTCCGACGATCCGCGAACTTCAGCAGGCACGGTGCCCAAGCCTCCAGCTATTCTATGCTGTCGGCAGGCAGGTCTACCGGCAGGTCGGTTTCAGAGAAGGGATCTCCATGAATATAGGCATTTAGCACGACCGGAGCAGGCCTTTTGGGACGCTGTCTGTAAGAAAGCTTCTTGTCAGCAGCTGATGTCCTCAGGCTTGGTGGGTGAGAATCAAGGTCTATCAGCGCTGTCTCCCGTGGCTGTGTCAGAGCATGAACCGTGGTCCGAAGCGTATGCATACGACGGGCATAATCCATGGCTATTTCGGGTCGCGAGGCCCAGTGCATGGGAAAAAAGAAGGTTGGCTTCACCTTCATGATGAAGTGATTCGCGCCGGCAGCGTAGAAGCCACCCAGGTTGGGGTCCACCGGGAACATGCAGATATCGATGGGGTCTTTCGGCAGGCGATCCACCGTGCTATAAAAAACCTCTTCCGCGCGGGTGATCTCCCGAAGCGTATTCTCTTCTCGCCAGTGCCACAGATTGAGGTCACCCGCATGGAACACCCTTACCCCGTCTGCCCGTACCATGAACGAAACACCGGCATCCGTCGATCCATGCGCCCCCACGGTCACATTGGCGACCGAAATCATATCCCCTTCCCCAACAATGCGGATGTTGTCGCCCTTGGGCACCGAATCTCTGGCATCATCCGCGACCACATAGCTGATGGGAAAAGACTTCTTGAAGGCAAAGACAGCCGGATCGTTATGTTCTTTGGCGTTGCGCGGAATAAATACGACAATATTGTTAAAGCCCTGCAGGTCCTTCTCACTCAGCCGACAGACTTCGGGCAAAGCGGGGTTATCCGTTTCCCAGTAGCTGAACACCAAAAGCGTCTTATTGATTGCTACTGTAAAAGATGACTGGTAAAAGAAGGTTACAGCAGCCTGTTTTGCCATATGTGTGAGCTCGCCTTTCTGCGAAAGACACCGACGAGGTGATGAAGCTGCCTCGGTTCCTATCGCACTAGTGTTGGACAGAGATTCCTTGGGGTCGACACAGGGCAGCACCCAGAGGATGATTGGCGGGGCTGTAAAGCGGCAAGCGCGCAAGCGTATTTGGCATCGTTCCTTTGGTCAAGTATCCATGCAGAACGTAAACAACGGCCCGTAATCTTGCCCTTGCTCAGCCAACTCGGTTCCGCCAGGGGATCCGTCCCCGCCAACCTCGCAATGTTAACGGAGTGGAGGGATGTTCAGCAGCTTGCACGAAAACTGCTGTGGGATGGGCATACACAGAGTTCGGGCTCTGCTTGTATTGGCATCCCTGGCACCAAGAACATGACCTCAAACATGCCCAACGCCTCTGTGACCTGTTCATGCGTGACGAGATGAAGCCTTGTTTTGCCCTCCCCCCTTATCAGATCCCTACGCAATCTCATGCGCTGCTCCGCTCCCTTGGCTCACGCGATCCCCAGCGAAAAAATGGGCGCAGCTGTCTGAAGACAGCCTGTTTGCCCTGCCCTTGGCTGCAAATCTTGGGATGTGTCTCAAACTTTCCCACTGCACAACTACCGTGGCTTAGTCTGTGAAAGCATCCCAAAGCACCTTCCCCTGCGCCTGTGGCAAGGTCAGCCCCACAGCCTGCGCCAAGGTAGGCGCCACATCAATGATCCGGGCCTTTTCCAGGCGGGCACCTTTCCTGAAAGGCAACCCCGATAGCCATAACAGGCACTGGGAACCAGGATGCAAGGGTCCAAAGCCATGGGTCGCCTTGTGTGGGCTGTCGCCGGATCTGTCCACGATCTCCACTCCCGGACCAGACTCCACCGCAAGCTTGATCCCTTCCATGGCATGCATGCTGCGCAGCTCTTCCTTGCTGTATACACGGCTTAAACCAAGCTCCTCCATGTTGTCCACAAGCAGGTCATACACCAGCCGGGAAGCGCCGCGCCCGCAGTGAATGTAGGCCCCCAGCCCCAGCGTCTGCGCGCGGGCAGGCGCACCCTTCTCACAGAGCCATTCATCCAGGGGAAGGGTGCTTGTCACATCCTCCTGTCCATGGTCCGAGACAACTGCGACAACAGTACCCTTCAGGGCGTCTACTTGATTCAGGGCTGTCAGCAGTCGTCCCACGGCCTGGTCCAGACGATGCAATGCCGCCCTTGCCTCCGTACTGTCGACCCCATGAGCGTGCCTTGCCGCGTCACAGTCTGTCAAGTGCAGGGTGATCAGGTCGGGCATATGTCTCTTTTTATCTTTTGCTGAAGGTTCAATGTCGCCCCTTCGCCCTGATCCCACGCCGGGATAGTACTGCTTTGCAATCAGTTTTTCGCACAGCAACACAGCGTAGCGGTCAAGGTGAGGTTGCCTGATATCCGGCCTGGTTCTGCCATAGAGGATTTCGTTGCGTAGGATCCACCAAGCGCTCCCATAGCGCAGCATCTTCAGCACCTGACTCTCGCCGCGCAATGCCAGAACCTCAGGAAAATTATAAGTAATTCCCCTGTGATGCCCCGTCACAGGCCAGAGCACAGAAGCCACCTCGCGCCCAGCCTCCGCAGCCACGCTGTGCAGTGTTTCCACCCTGATCTCCCCCGCGTCCCAGTACCAGGGCCTTTCCTGCGCGGGTTTATCCGGCTCGAACTTTATATTGTGCCCAATGCCGTGTCGTTCAGGGTAGCAACCGGTGACAATGCTCGCGTGTACAGGGTAGGTCAGCGCGGGGTACACCGTCTGCACCCTGTCGCAAAACACCCCCTCCGCCGCGAGCCCCCCCAGGTTTGGCAGCGACAAGAGAAACTCCGCATCCGCGGCACTGACCGCGTCAAGGCTTATCAGTATAAGTCGCATCGCTATTTTCGCCGGCTAAAAAATCTGGACACCGCATAGGATCCAAAGATCCATCCCAGCAGTCCGATGCCGCGCTGTTTGCCCCGCTTTCTTTTTCTTCTGAATAAAAAGAAAAGGAAGATCCCCAGCAAAACGAAGCTTCTTGTGCCGGACCCATTTTCACCCTTTGACGCTGCCTTCCCGTGAGTCTCTGTGGTCTCTTGTTCTTTTCCCCGGCTCGTAAAAAACTCGCCAAGCCATCCCCGGTTGGGAGTCTGTCCGGCCTGCAGCTGCGAGGTAGGGGTCGGAAGAGGTGTAGCCCTCACCATGCCAAACAGCCCTTCCACCTGGATGGGTTTGCCGGAAGACCGTCCTGCGTTGTCCGCAACGGCACTAAAAAAGGAGCCGACCGCGCCATCGTAATCCCTTGAACGAAAGCGGTCCCTTAAGTATCTGGCCTGAAGACTGTTGATCGTTTCCTCGTCAAGAAGGGCTCTGAAACCGGCGCCCGCAGCATGCGCGTATTTCTCTTCGCCGATCACCAGCAGCACAAGCAGCGTATTCTCAGGCTCCTGGGCTTCTTCCAGCAATTGGCGTGCAAATGCACCCACCTCTGCTCCGCCGAGGAAATGCCGGGTGACCAAGGCGATCCCCACCCCAGTGGCCTTGCGCATCCGGCTGTCCAATTCGGCCATGTCGCGCTGCGTTGTTTCCGTCAATACGGCAGCGGTGTCCCTGGTGACCTGGGCGGGCACAAGCTCGGCAAGGAGGGGCTCTGACAGTGCCACCAGCATTCCCAGCACAAAAAGACAGAAAGCCAGGCGCTTGGGCTTCATGGCTGGCCTTCCTCCTCTCCCGCGGGAATAAACTGTTCTACGGTCCGAACGCCCATCAGTCGCGCCAGACGACCGCTGAAACTTCCGACGAGCTCCGTATTATAGGCTTCCGCTTCCGCGTTGTAAGCAGCCTTGCCCGCCCAATCCGCGCTCTGTTCCAGCGCCTGGGGCAGCATTTGCTTGGCATACATCAGGTCTCTGTCATCAGAGAGTACGGAGGCCATGCCCGCAAGGGCAGCCAGCACATCTCCAGCATCCGCGGACAGCTTTACGTTGGCTGAGGCCTTGGCAGACAGGGAGGCCGCAGGGTCCGATAAAATGGCTATGTCCTTGCGTATGTCTGCGCCGCTGTGGCTCTGGGTTTCCAGGCCCCCCTCCCGCAAAGGAAGGTGGCGCGAAGCGACTGTCAGGATATTATGGGCTACCTCGACGCGCGCGTCCAGCACATCCGTCAGCGACGATAGGCTTTCTGCGACGTCGCTGCGCCTTGCGCTCCAGTGCCTGTAGGCCCCTAAGCACACAGCTGCGGTGAGCAGAACCACCATCAGGATAAACGCTGCAGCTGCGCTTGGTCTGGCCTTCATCCCTCTGCTGCCTTTCTGTTATCCTTTGATCAGGCGGGTCTTCAGCTCATTTTCCATCTTGGCAAGCGTCTTTTCCGCTTCAGCACGCTTCTGCCGACCCTCAGCCTGTATGCGAACCACCTCGTTCATCGTGTCTATCAGGGATTGATTGGTCTGCACCAGCGTTTCAATGTCTATGATGCCGCGCTCTGCTTCGCGGGCGGTCTCCACCGTGCCCATCTTCAGGGCCTCAGCGTTTTTCTTTAAAAGGTCATTTGTCATAGTGGTTACGGCACGCTGTGCCTGCATGGCCTGCTTTGAATGCTGCATGCCCAGCGCAAGCACCATCTGATTTTTCCATAGCGGCAGCGTATTAACAAGCGTGGACTGGATGCGCTCGATCAGCAGCGCATTGTTGTTTTGCAGAAGACGTATCTGGGGCGCCATCTGCATGGAAATCTGTCTGGTCAGCTTCAGGTCGTGCAGCTTCTTCTCAAAACGATCGGCGGCGGCGGCCAGATCGCTTGCGCGCTGGGCATCCATCGTATCGCTGGTCTGCGCGGCTTTGTCCCTGGCTTCAACGAGTTCCTTTTCCCTGAACGCACCAAGCCGCTTTTCCCCGGCGACGATGTACATCGTCAGTTCCCTGAAATAGGAGATGTTCATGTCATACAGATGATTGAACATCGACACATCCTTCAGAAGCTGTACCTGGTGTCCTTCCAAAGCCCCGGAGATCGTCTCCACGTTGCCGGAAATGGCATCAAAGCGGGATCTTACCTGCGTGATGAACTTCTCGGGGGTCGAAAACCACCCCCGGATACCCTTGGGCTTTTCGGCGGAACTTTCAAAGCTGCCCAACTCTCCGATCAGCTTCGTCAGCATGTCGCCCACATCCCCCGCGTCCTTGTTCTTTACGCCAGAGAGGATAGCGTCCGCAAAATCCGATACCTTCTTCTGGGCATCCGCGCCATAGAGCATTACATGCTGCGCGTTTGAAATATCTATCTGTTGGGAAAAATCATCGACGGCCTTTCTTTCCTCATCCGTCAGTGAAGAGTCAATCTGAGCAGCGATCGCCGCCTGCACATCCGGCGCAGCCGGCTCTTTCTGCTGAGCTGCCTCCAACTGGTCGATGACTTCCTCCACCTTCAGCTTATCCCCGCTCTGGGGAGAGAGGGTCAGCACGGGAACAGACTGCGACACATCTTCCGCCGTATCCTTGCTTGCAAAGACGCCGTTTCCGGAGTGCTCCGGTTCCAGAGCCTGTCTTGCTGTATCACTGTGTTCTGACATAGTTCATTCCTCCTTTATTGCCTGGGCTTCGCCTGCAGCGTTCCCACCGCCCACATAGGTCTCTTTTCCTATGAGGCTGTCCTGTTTAAGCATCGTTTCCAACACGTCGATATCGGTAGAGATGTCCAGCATATCATCCTGGTAAAGCGTATCAAGCTGCTTCTTGAAGGCGGATAGCACCACTTCCATCGCGGACTCGATTTTTCGCCTGGTCTGGTCTGCGCTGTCTCCGCCGATGCCCCGTTCATCCATCTTCCGGTATCCGGTCAGCATTTTAAGGGTAGTGGGGAGATAGTATTCCATGAAGCGCCTGATCTGTGGTGCCTTTCCCGGCTGTTCGATCACAGTCTTGAAAATGCGGTTGGCAATAGAGTCCATCTCGTCCATCTGCCTGGATAGCACAGGGTCCGGTATCTTTTCATTTTCCTCCCTGATCGCCTTGAGCATATCCTGCCCACGCTTAACAATACGGTCCACCGCCTCGTTTCCCGTTACAGGGAGGTCCTCCACGGAAGCAGCTTTTTTGCTGGTATCCAGCCCTGAACCCATGATCTGGGCAAGCCTTCCAAAGGCCACGACCACCGCAGCCATGATGACGTAGTGAAGCGGACGGTGCAGCGGAAATATAGAGGCGTACGCTAACCCGACAATCCCCGCTGTGATAAAGCCGGCTGCCCAGCCTTTACCGGGTGAAGTAGCCTGGCTTTTTCTGGCCATCCGTCTCCCCCCCTGATCGAAAAGCCTGTGACAGGCTTCCGGAGCGTCTGCGCTCGAAATCGCCACGATCATACCATATTCAACAGCGTGGCACAAACCAAAACAAGCCCTGAAAGACCCCTTTTCAGACATCGACATATTGACATGGAGACTCTTTGTACCCTATGATTCCAGTGGCGTGGCTAATGTATCCTCAAAATAGCACTGCTGTTTTCAGGTGACACACGCAGAGAGGGAGGGGTATCGAAGCGGTCATAACGGGGCTGACTCGAAATCAGTTTGTGGGTAACCACACGTGGGTTCGAATCCCACCCCCTCCGCCAGAAAAAACCCCAGTTGTTCTTAACTGGGGTTTTTTATCGAAATAGCTCTCTCCAGGATTTGTTGAATAGGTCTGTGACCTATGAAATAGCTTTCCTGTGAAATACATTGTAGCGCATATTGGATTTATTCATGCCGCGCTGCATCGTGGCACTTCACATTTCATCAGGCAATTCCCGTGCCGTGTCAACGGTATCCATCACGCCCTGTAATGCTCCTCTTGGGTGATGGATAGAGCAGAAAGGCAACTGACCACATGATCAGCCAGAAATCCAGTGGTTTATAGCGTGTTCGGGTCAATGTGGAAGGCCTCAAGGATTTCGCGCTGGGCTTTGCTGACGATGTCCTTGTATTTTTCGGTCTAGTAGATCCTAAACAGGGATTCCGGTTCGCCTAGGAGAAGCTTCGGGAAGCAGCAGATTGGAAGATTCTTTTCAAGCGTGGTTTTCAGGACTTGGCTGAGCAGGATCAGAGCAACGAACTGGACAGAGACTCGTCCGGACACGCAAACAGACGAGAGGATCCTCAGTTACCTCCTGCCTCAAGTGCTCTTCAGGTTGCCAAACGTCTTCTCGACCTTGTTTCTCAGTGGCTCAAAGAACGGTGGCAATTTTTAAGCTGACGCTCGGTCTTTCCTCTGCAAGTTGTATTTCTCGACCCCTATGGGTCGATTTGGATCGGATCGGGTGAATAATTCAGTTGGGATATGGAGACTTCAGATCAATTAGAAAAGGAATTGATAAGATGGTAGAAATAACATTACGTATGGTTAGAGAGCTAATTGATAGTCAATTTCCACAATGGGCGAACCTTCCCATTAGAAATGTTGAAAGTAGTGGTCATGACAATCGAACATTTCGGCTGGGCAATAAAATGGCTGTAAGGCTTCCTCATCACGAAAGATATGTTGCAGCAGTGGAAAAGGAAATGAAATACCTTCCGATGCTGTCAAGAGGTATTTCGATTCCAATTACAAAACCACTGGAAAAGGGAAGGCCTACGAAAGCATATCCATTCCCTTGGTCGGTAAATTGTTGGATTGACGGCCAGCGAGCGTCATCTGAAAATATAAATAGTTTAAATGATTTCGCATCTGATTTAGCATTCTTTCTAAAAGAGCTTGAAGCAATTGATACATCTGATGGCATATCCGCTGGTGAACATAATTTTTACCGTGGCGGGAATCTTCTCGTCTATGATGTTGAAACAAAGAAGGCTATAAATGACGTTGCAAATATCTACGCCTGAATTATTCACGGGCTTGAAGATACGTGCTAAAAATACAATCAGAATGGTA
>CAZPIC010000047.1:0-14879 GCA_964586835.1 uncultured Oscillospiraceae bacterium | reverse complement strand
CCTTTGGCGTCAAGCCTCTTTCCTAGTGATAACGAACCGGGAATCCAGGTTGCAAGGTTTGCTCAGGGGAATCCCGGTATTTTCAGCTGTGGGATCGGCGTCTTCAGCAGTTCAGGTTTGATGGTATGGAAAGAAGTTGGCGAGGGCGTGGAAGTGGGGAAAAGCAGCCCGGTGGAAAAAGGGAAATTTGTGGACAGATCAGGCAGGTGGATCGTGATGCCGGTCACTAGAGGACCGGGCGTTGGGGTTGTTGCGGATACAGGCGTCCCGGTCGCAGTGGGTACAACAGCAGTCTGCAGGCCAGGCGTCGGAGTCTGCACAGCGAACCCGTTTTCGGCCGTTGCGCTGGGGGTCGCGGGTGGCCACTGAGGCGAGGCCCACCATTCAGGGGGTTCGGAGGGCCAGTTCCAGTTGGCTGGATCCGGCGTTTGCCCCTTGTTGAGCCCGACGGCAACGCCCGGGTTAGGCAAGGCGTGGTCTGTAAAAAGAAGTTTCTGATCTTCAATGGACGCCACTCCGTTGACGTGCAGCTGATTGACCCTTTCAAAGAGCCTCATTGCAGCATGGGTACCGCTGCCAAAGCGGGGGCTCAGGTCTTTGCCGTAGTAGTTCAGGCGGGCCAACCTTGCCTGAAGGAACAATACTTCGTACCCCGTATCTCCCTGGCGGAGTTCTACATAGGGATAGATCCCTCTTTCACGCATCAGGGCAACGACCTGGTACCAGATCGTATAGAGCTCTTCCGGAGTATACTCCGTTGCCACCTGTTCTGCCGGTGCTGTGAGAAAAAGAAGGGAAGTCAACAAGAGAACAGCGGTCAACTTTTTCATTTGTACCCCTCCTTGATGAAGGTCGGGCTTTCAGGCAGGACGCAGCGCTTCTGCGCGTGTCGGGCTGGTTCTGTGAGCAGAAAAGAAGGAAGCACTCTGATACGGGCATTATAGTCCCCTTTTCGACGCTATCGCAAGCCTGTCTTTGCGATGAAGCAAGCTGTAAAGCTGTGCTGACAGCAGGAGAAGGACTTGTAGCGCAAGCCCGGGGCCGTTGCCAAGGCCTGCGCTTTTCACGCATCGGGCATCAAACTGTCGTAGCGGACGTGGTTTTATGCGTCTTCTGGCGGGAGCAGGCTCAGGCCGATACGCTTTTTTTCCGCGTCTACTTCGATGACCCACACCCGGATCAGGTCTCCAACCCGGACGATTTCTGACGGATGGTTTACATAGCGTTCCGACATCCGCGATATATGCACAAGCCCGTCCTGGTGCACGCCAATATCTACAAAGGCGCCGAAGTCCACCACGTTGCGCACGGTGCCTTCCAGCTCCGTGCCTACGGCAAGGTCCTCTATATCAAGGGCAGCACTGCGAAGGGTGATGGGAGGGAGGTCCTCCCTTGGATCCCGCCCCGGCTTGTGAAGCTCGCCCACAATGTCGTAAAGCGTCGGAAGGCCCACCCCCAGCGCAGCAGACAGCTCCTCAGCCCCCGCCTTTTTAAAAGCATCCATGAAGCTGTCCGGCGCACCACTTTGGATGTCGTCCGGATGAAACCCCAAGCGTTTCAGAAGCATGAGCGTTGCGGGATAGGATTCCGGATGCACGCCGGTTGCGTCCAGGACATTCTTGCTGTCCCGAATGCGCAGGAAGCCGGCGCATTGCTCAAAGGCCTTCGGTCCCAACCGGGGCACTTTCTTAAGTTCAGCCCGGGAGGCGATGCCGTTTTCGTCCCTATAGGCAATGATGTTTTTTGAGAGCACCGGACCGATGCCCGCTACGCGTGAGAGCAGTGAGGCTGAGGCTGTGGATAACTCCACGCCCACAGCATGGACACAGTCTTCCACCACCCCGTCAAGGGCGGAAGCAAGCTCTGCTTCTTTGAGGTCATGCTGGTACTGGCCTACGCCGATAGACCGGGGATCGATCTTCACCAGCTCTGCCAGCGGATCCTGTAGCCGCCTGGCGATAGAGACCGCACTTCGCAGCGAGACATCCAGGTGCGGAAACTCCTCTGCTGCAAGCGGCGAAGCTGAATAGACAGAGGCTCCGGATTCGTTGACGATCGCATAGCCGACGGTGTCCGGAAGGTCCTTGAGGAGCTCTGCGACGAAGGCCTCCGCCTCGCGCGAGGCGGTTCCATTTCCGATGGCGATCGCGGTGACGCCGTAGCGGGTGATCATGGCCTGCAGCTCACGTTTTGCCTGTGCCTTCTGAACCTCCCGGGCAGGAGGGGTAAAATAGCCCACCCCGGTATGAAGTACACGGCCGCCGGTATCCACCACAGCTAGCTTGCAGCCCGTGCGGTAACCTGGGTCGATGCCCAGCGTGATCCTCCCCTTTACAGGGGGCTGCATCAACAGCTGCCGCAGGTTTTGCCCGAATATGCGTATCGCTGCCTTGCCTGCACGGTCTGTCAACTCGCTGCGCAGTCCTCTTTCCAGCGCAGGAGCGATCAGGCGGTCCCAGGCGTCCCCTGCAGCTAAAGAAAACTGCTCGGCACAGTCGCGCGGAGCAGAGGGACAGCGCTGTTGAAGGATCGAGATCGCAGCCGCAGCATCTGTCGAGATTTTTACCTTCAGCCATTCCTCACGCTCACCGCGATTGATCGCCAGGATACGGTGCGGGGGGATCCGCACGATGGGTTCCGAAAAATCATAGTAGAGCCTGTATACACTGTCGCCGTCTTTGTTCTGTCGCGATTCAAGCACAGCATGTCTACGAAAGCTCTCACGAAGGCGTCCGATCAGGTCCGCATCGTCGGACAGCCATTCGGCAAGGATGTCGCGCGCTCCCGCAAGCGCGGTCTCTGCACTGGTGATGTCGTTTTCTCGGCTGATGTGCCGTTGGGCCAGCAGCATGAGATCCTGGAACGGAGGCTGTGGCGTCAGGATATGAAGCGCCAGGGGTTCAAGCCCCTTTTTGCGCGCGATAGAGGCGCGGGTATGGCGCTTGGGCCGGAAGGGGCGATAGAGGTCTTCAAGCTCTGTGAGTGAGGTCGCTTGGGCGATTTTCATAGCCAGGTCATCTGAAAGCTTATCCTGTTCGCTGATCGCGGTGGCGATGTCCTGCCTTCGCTGCTCAAGCCTGCGGAGAGACCCCAGCCGCTCATACAGTTCGCGGAGCAGCTGGTCGTCCAGGGAGCCGGTGAGTTCTTTGCGATAGCGTGCGATAAAGGGGAGGGTGTTGCCCTGGTCGATCAGCGTAACGATATTGATGGCCTGTTTGGGTTGCAAACGGTATTCCAATGCGAGCTGCGATGTGATATCCATTTCTCATCCTCTTTCAAGCTCGCCTTCCAATGTCTCAGGGAGGCTGCCCTGTTATCCTATCGCGGGGAGGACGTCAGTTCAAGCAGCGATGAAGTGCGAAAGAGGCCTCGCACCAGACAGGGAGGGTCGTCCGGGGATGGTAGCGCGGGGGGAGACCCTGGTGTATAGTGGGGCTGTGTTTGCTTCCAGCGGTACAGACGGCACTGGCAGGCTGTGAATAAAAGGAGGCCATGTGCTGTCTGTGGAAGCAGAGGGTCCTTACAGGTTTTGCACAGGAAAAACCGTCGCGCATGGCAGGCGCAGCGATGTGAATGAAGCGGGGAGGAGCGACACGAACAGGACAGGCAGGAACCGGTCTATGAGGAACGTTGTATAACCATTGGGATGTATCCAGCCTTGTGTGGCTGGTTAAGGAGGGGACCTCGTATGAAAAGAAGACTCGTTATCCTTGGCCTCTGCGCAGTTTTTTGCGCTGTGGCGGTTACAACGGCATCCGCTTCTCCACAGAGAGAGGACAGCCTTCTGCCCGAACTGACGCGGTCCGTATTGGGGCTTTTGTTTGATACGGACAATGTGACGTTGAAGGTCGAAGCGACCTTTCTGCTGGATGGCGAATGGTTTAAGACCGCACATATCGTCCTTAAGCAGGATGGAACACAGTCGATTCAACAGGTGTTGCTTGATACGCCAAGGATAGGCAGGGCCGTGTATCAGGGAGGCTATACGGTGCATGGTGATGGAGACAAGGCTTATGCCATGGAAACGTGGGGAGGTCCCTTCTATACGGAACACCCGCATGTACCGGACCACTCTGTCGTCCGGAAAACAGCGCTCAGCCAAGCGGCGGCAAGCTTTGCAGAGCAGTTCTCCGTGCTTCTCAACGGCAGCGTCGGGAAAGCCATGACGGTTACTGACGAGGGCGGGGAAAAGGTCTTCCGTCTCTCCCTGGGTGTGGGAGAAATCCCCGCTGTGTTCAATGCTGCGTTCAACCTTGCAACAACCGCTTGGGCAAAGATGCATTATTCCGGCTACGGTGAACAGACCTCCGTAGAATATGAGGACTGGGAGGCGCTGTTTGCGCATTACTACCAGGAGCTGATCGGAGAGCCCATGCCCGAGGGTTTTTTCGACGCTGCCATGATGGGCCAGGAGGAGCTATGGCATACGTATGAGGCGATCGCCCAGACGATGCAGGAGGATTACCAGGCTGCTGTGACGCGCTATGACAGCGGCCTGGTCCTGTTCCGCGCGGACGGACAGCTTGAATGGTTTGCCACAAGGGCAGACTACCTGCGCTCGGAGGGCCTGGTGTTTGTGCATTATGAGGATGCGCAGGCAGCCTTTCAGCCCTATTATGAGAAAACCTTTGGCACACCGCTGTCGGAGGATTTTCTTGCCATTATTCCCTATACCAGCAATGAAGCCCTCCTCAAGGCCTACTCGGACCTGTGGCAGAAAATGGACGCGAGCTACAAGAAGCTCGCAGAAGAAGATCCAAATGCGGTCGCTGTCTATGTCGGGGCGGATGGAAGCTGGACCCTGCTTGATTCGACGGACGACATGGACGGGCTGACGGTCACGCGAAAGCTGATGGGAACGCTCGTGCAGATCACACTCAGCTCTGCGGAGGGGGAGATGACGCTGGACAGCGAGAACAGGCCTATGTCTATTAAGGGGGACGTCTCCTTTGCTGTGACGGATGCATTGGATGTCACCCGCAGCCTTCAGGTTTCGTTTCACTTAGACGCCTCACACTATGGCAAGACGCTCGTGCCTGCTTTTAACCCGGAGGATTATGCGGTCGTGAGCCAGGATGAATACTGGTATCCCTTCACAGAGGAGGGGATGGCCCCCGTCTCTTTCCCGGAGAAGGTGACATTCGCGGGGAAGGAATACGCGAGCATGGTGGACTTCCGCTAAGATCCAAGGCCCTGCTGAACGCCGGGAGCCGCCTTTTAGGGGCGCGCTCCCGGCGGTGCTATTTATGGATATTCAGTGCTGAAGAAGGCTGTGAGAGATCAGGCTTGCGTATTGGTCATCCGTGAGCTTGCAGTGGTAGAACAGGTCAAAATAGCGGGCGACCTCCTCCTTGAGGATCAGTCCGGATTGCTCGGGATAGAAAAGATCACATAACCACAGCGCGCCCAGGATGCGCTGTACAGAGGCTGGGAAACCCATCCAGTTGTAGGGGGCGGCAGGCACTTCCGCGATCCTCCCCGACGCGACCGCCAAAAGCCCCATCCAGAGAGGGTCTTTCGTGGCAGATGCGTAGACGCTGTCGGGAGCGAACAGGATGAACTCCGGATCCCACAGGTAGAGCTGTTCAAAATCCACGCCGTTTCCCGTTCCCTTGGAAGAGGGGCTGTCAACGACAGCCAGGTTATCGCAGATCAGATCAAAGAACTGGGCGTGATAGCTGCCTTTGGCAAGGACGTTCAGACCGTCGGAGCCGAGGCAGTACAGCGCGGTGACCCTGTGCTCAGGGTCTATGCGTTCCATGATGGCATGCACCCGTGCGATGGCCGTATCGCAGTACTCCGCGAGCACCTCAGCCCTTTCTTCAAGATGGAGAAGCTCGCCAGCCAGGCGATACGCCGCGCCGGCTGTTTCAGAACCCATCGAGAGATGTACACAGGGAATGCCGAGCTGTTGCTGCAGGGAGTCCATGTCCTCGACAAGGCCGGGCTTCGGTTCGCCGACGTCGATAATGACCTGTGGATCCAGCGCCGCGATCTGCTCAAGGTTCAGATCGCCTGCGCCGTAGAGCTGTCCGATATAGGGGAGGTCCGCGTACGGGCCTATGAACTCGCGTGCGGATGGCGACCAGTCTGAGGCGACACCGACAAAGTAGTCCGGGCACAGGGCAAAGAGCATGATCTGTGCCAGGGCGCCAGTGCAGGCTATGCGCGAGATGTGTTGCGGTACTTCCACGTTCCTTCCCGCAGAGTCTGTAAACCAGCGTGTTTCATAGCCGCGGGCGGCCCCCAGGGTGAAGATCAGGGCGAGGGATAGGGTCAGGGACAGCATCTTTTTCATGTGGATCCATCCGCCTTTCTGCGAAAGGGACCGATAAGGGGATGAAACCGTTTCGGTTCCCATCGTCTGTGTGTGGGATCGTACTTCTGTAATCGGTGTGGGTTTCAAACTTCTTTCTCCCCGTGACAGGATGTCTTTGCGTACTCAGCGGGCAGACAGACGCGTGCCCGGTCGCCACACAGGCTGTGTACCTGGATGTCCTTGCCGTAAAGGCGGGCTGCGATCGTGTCGGTGAGCACCTCCTGGGGGCTTCCGCAGGCATCGACGCGACCTTCCGCGAGGATGAGCAGAAGATCCGAATATAGATAAGCCTGGTTTGGATGGTGAGTGGAGAGGAGGATGGTGTATCCTTCATCCGCAAGGGTTCTGAGCTGTTTCATGACGCGCAGTTGGTTGCCAAAGTCAAGGCTGGCGGAAGGCTCGTCCAGGATTAGAAGACGGGTTTGCTGGGCGAGGGCGCGTGCAATAAGGGTCAGTTGCTGTTCGCCGCCTGAGAGCTGGGAGAAGATGCGGTCTGCCAGGGCACGAATCCCCAGGCGCTCTATGGCTTCAAGGGCCTGGTGCTGTGCGCTTCTTCCTGGGGAAGCGAAGGCTTTCAGGCGCGGGGTGAGTCCCATGAGGACCATGTCGAGCACCGAATAGTTAAAGGCCGTGTAGTGTGTCTGGGGAACATAGGCGATCAGGCGTGCCAGGTGCTTGGCCTCCATAGGCTGGATGTCCCATCCGTCCACGCAGATACTGCCCGTATAGGATTTTAAAAGCCCCAGCACACAACGAAACAGGGTGCTCTTGCCTGCTCCATTGGGGCCAAGCACGGACATGAGGCATCCCGGATCCACGCTGAAACTCAGGTCTCTGAGCACCTGTCTGTCGCCATAACTGAAATACAGGTTTCTAACTGAGATGCTCAGATTGAATCACCGCCTTTTAAGATGAGTGATACGAAAAAGGGCGCACCAACGAAGGCGTTCAGGATGCCAAGAGGGATCTCCGAAGCCAAGAGGTTTCGGGCGATGTTGTCCGATGCCAACAGGAAGATGCTGCCCAACAAGATCGACGCGGGCAAAAGATAGCGAAAATCGTTGCCGGTGATCCTGCGTGCCATGTGGGGTACGAGCAGGCCGACCCATCCGATGGTACCACTGACGGAAACGGAGGCTGCGGTCAGCAGGGTGGCGCACCCAATGGAAAGCAGCCTGACCGATCTTGCGTTGACACCCAGCGCTTGAGCCTCGTCGTCGCCGAGGGTCATGACGTTCAGACGCCATCTGTTGAGCAGAAGGGGCAGGACCCCGGCAAGCAGGGGAAGGGAGATGAAGCGCACATCTGCACCTGAGGCACCGGCGAGGCTGCCCATCATCCAGTAGGTAATAGCCGGCAGCTGATTGGACGGATCTGCCGCAAGCTTGATGAACGAGGTACCTGCCTGAAACAGGGAGGAGACCATGATGCCCGCAAGGATCAGGCTGATGACGTGTTTACCTTTGGCTCTTTGGCTGACCAGTGACACCAGGCCCACGGTCAGGAGGCTGAAAAAGAAGGCGGATGCCGTGATGACAAAACCGGACATGTCCAGAAGGATAGCCAGAGCAGCCCCAAAGGAAGCGCCGGCAGAGGCGCCCAGGAGGTCCGGGGAAGCCATGGGGTTTTGGAAAATGCCCTGGTAGGCTGCTCCTGCGGCGGAGAGGGCTGCGCCGACCATGGCTGCGAGCACAACCCGTGGAATGCGAACGTTAAGCAGGACGGTCTCCACGCGGGTATCCCAGGATCTCTCCAGTGGAAGGATCTTCGATAGCAGAATTTTTACCGCCTCGGGAAGCTGGATGGGATAGCGTCCAAAGGCAGTGGAAATCGCAATGGCAGCGAGCAAAAGGACACCCAGGGCTGCGACTCTGCAGCCCCTGGACTTCCATAGGGAAGGTTTTTGCAAAAACCCGGCTGATGGCTTCCTCATCCTGCCCCTTAAAAAAGAAGGTTGGCACGGCATATACCGCACAACCCTCCTGCCGGATCCTGACAAACAGGAATCCGGCGACGCTCCTTTTCAAACACGGAAGGCTTCTTCGTTTCCGGGAAGCCCTGGCGACGCGGATACCCGCGTCGGACGGCCAGCCGCCATGGACAAGGCTTTAGGCGGGGAGGCTCGGAGAGTTGCTCCAAGTCTAAGCGCTGGAATCCTGGATGTCAATCAGGGAAACGTCATAATGACATAGACACGCGCTGGTGCCTCCCAACCTCTTTACACTCAAGGAGGGCGCTGGTATACTATGAGCGTCAGGAGGAGGCTTTGCGTCGTGTTCAATATTGGATTTGAAGAACTGCTCCTCATCCTGTTGGTTGCTTTTCTGATCGTGGGCCCGAAGGATTTGCCTAAAGTGGCGCGCGCTTTGGGGCGTCTGGTTCGCTACTTAAAAGAAAAATGGGCGGAGTTTGTTCAGGAGACCGATCTGGGCGATGCAATGAACGATTTTAAAGGCATGGAAACCGACCTGAAAAACACGCTTCGCAGCGCTGACCCGTCCGCAGACATCCACAGGGCGCAGCGTGATGCAAAGAAGGCCCTGGACGACATTAAAAAAGCAACAAAGATCAACAAACCGCCCATCTGACGGTGAGGGAGAGAATCACATGCGAATTGGCGTCACTGAAATTGTCCTGATTCTGATCCTGGCCCTGGTGCTGTTCGGTGGCAAGAAGCTTTCGGGCGTCGGCAAGGCGCTTGGGCAGAGCATCCGGGAATTCAAGAAAGAAGTCACACCGGATGGTGAAAAGGAGACAGGCAGCGCTGATGAGGCTGCTTCTCCTGAAGAGAACACGAAGGCGTAAGGGCGCCTGATGGCGCGATCAACACAAACCTCCCCGGAAGCCGGGAAGGTTCACAACAAAAAGCAGACACTTTCGTCTCACATGATGGCCATGCGCTCGATGGTCATCGTGATCGCGGCGACCATTTTTGTGTGCTTCATCGTTATTTTCTACCTGCTGTCCGGGCAGCTGGTGAACTTTGTACTTGCGCCCGTATACGCAAGAGGGATCGGTGTTATTGCCACCAGGGTGTCCGAGTCCCTGATGATGACCTTAAAAACCTGCCTGGTGACTGCGATCGTGGTCAGCATGCCGATGATCTTCTGGCAGATTTGGTCCTTTGTCGGTCCCGCCCTGTACCCAAATGAGAGAAAGGTCTTTGTGACGGTCTTTCTCTTCTTTGTGCTCATGTTCGCTGTAGGGATTGTGTTTTCTTATACCGTGGTCTTTCCGCTGGCGATCGACCTGTTCTTTGAGGCCAGTGAAGGGGTTGCGGTGCCGATGTGGTCGGTGGACGGCTACTTTAACTTTGTGCTCTCCTTCATCCTTCCGTTCGGATTGATGTTCGACCTGCCGGTGGTGATCTATATGCTGGCACGCCGGGGCTGGGTCAACAGTCGTAGCCTTACAAAAAACCGCAAGTATTATATCCTGGGGGCTTCTGTTGTCGCTGCGGTTCTAACGCCGCCGGATGTGGTATCGCAGGTGCTCCTTCTGATACCGATGCTTCTGTTGTACGAGATCAGCGTCATCTTAAGCCGTACGGTTAAACGAGCCCCTGGAGGTTCTGACGCAGCTGAAAACAACGAAAGCCCGCTCGACAAGGCTTGATGCCACAACACCGCCCATCAGGGCGGTGTTGCAGGATGTTGTTTTCAGCCGTGGATGCTTCAGCGTACCCTCCAAGCCGCTCCAAGGACCCACGGCTGCGGTCGGTCGGAAAAGGCGACGATCGCCACTCCGAGGCGTTGTGCAGCATGGGCGCTGAAGTCGCTTGGATACTTGCGTGTGAAAAGGACGGGGATACGCAGCTCCAGGGCTTTCATGAAGATTTCAGCGGAGATACGTCCGGTAGCTCCCAGGATACAGGAAGAAAAATCCCAGCCTTCCAAAGCTGCATAGCCAATGGCCTTGTCTGTGGCATTATGCCTTCCCACGTCTTCCCTGAAAACCTTTCCCTGCGGGGACGAGAGGACGATGCGGTGTGTTCCGTACCATTGCCCCCCGACAGAGAGCTCTTCTGTCAGATGCTGGATCTCAGACAGGCTGGTGACAAAGCTGCTCTTGAGCTGTGAGGCCTCCCCTATCCGCCTGTCCAACCTGCGTTCGGGAAGAAGGGGGCGGTTCAGCACCAGACGGATCCCCGCCGGCCCGTGCTGGACAGAGAGGACATCACTTGCTGAACGTATGCGTCCCAGTGCAAGCAGGTGTCCGACAGCAAGATCCTCAAGGTGCTCAGGCGTGCAACAAAACAGCGCCTCGGATGCTCCATCCACATCCATCGGGAGCAGGATTTCTTTCATGGTTTTTTTCATCGCATGGCGATGTGCAGAAAATGCGCTGCGATCCGCTCGGGAAGGTCGTCGCGGCTGAGAGGCGTTACGGTGAACACGCAGACATCAGGTCGCGTACGGATGCGCTGCACCCACTGTGCTGCGTTGCTGGCCATGACGCCCAGCACGGGTTTTTCCCCGTCAAGGCATTCAAGCACTGCCTCTCTGAACAACAGAGCCTCTCTTTCAAAACGCCCCAGCTCATCCATGAGGATGAGTCCGGGCCCTTTCGTGGATTCACGAAGCAGTCTGGCACCGATCAGATTAAACTGCTCTGGCAATGGCTGTGGCGTTCCTTCTAAAAAACGCGTGACGACGCCTCCTGGGTTAGGGCTCCACTGCAGCCCTGCGGGCACCATCATCAGTACCCTGTCGGGATCGGACCTTGAACCTACCAACTGTGTCCTGAAACCGGAAACAGGCCAAGACAGGCTTAAGAGCACCCTTTCGATCACCGTGCTCTTGCCCACCTGCCTGTCCCCCGTCAGAAAGACATGTCTGGCTGTCGTCGCCACTCAGGGCCACATTTTCGATTCGACTTCGCTTTCTTCCAGCAGCGCGCGCGCGTATGTTTCGGACATGTGACGGGAAGAGTAGAAGGCCTTCATTCCGTTGGAAGCCTGAACAACGCCGATGTCCTCAAACCTTGTGTCAAACTGCATGCGTGCGGCAGCCCCTTCAACCTCATCGACCGTGAAACGAAAGGGAGGCGCGGTCATTTTTGAGAATTCTGTCGGACGGGGGTAGAGACGACAGTCAGAACGGGTGACAGTGGCGATGGTGGTTAGGATGTCCTTGTCTTCTATCAGAGCGTCCAGCCGGGCAAAGTGCTCCGTCATGATCGTTGCGTCGTAATAATACCTGTCTTTTGCACCCTTCACAACGGCGATGTTTCCCATGGCGGTTTCCGGGCTCTTCTGTCCGGACGTTGCCAGAAGGCTTGCGATCAGATCCTCCCGAACGCCTGAAGGCCGCTGAGCGCGAATCCATTTCGCGCCGCTTACCTTGCTTTGCGCTGTGCGGTCGTAGATAAACGCCGCCAGGGCTTGCGCAGAGGCTGCCGTTTCCAGGGAGGCGTTGTCCGGCGCTGTGCCTGTTTCGCGGTTTTCGTCCATTTGTTCCTCCGTTTTTACCTGACGGGTCTCAGAGAAAAGAAGCCCCACGCGAAAGGAACCCGGCAGTGCGCCGGGTTCCGGGCAGAGAGCATGGATTTACAGCAGCTGACTTGCCTCCAAGTCGTCCGCGACATCCTTGAGCCCGAACTTCTCAAGCGATGCGCGCGTGGGCGAGCCGTCCTTGTCCCATCCGAACTGCTCGTAGAACAGCGTCAGCGCTGTCTGCCAGTCTTCCTTTTGCATCTTGACTGTCCCCGGTGTGAAGACAGGCACGTCTGGTTCCGTGTTGTAGGCATACTCTGGAATCTCATCGTGCAGGTTGCGCAGATCCCTGCTGCCGACAGACTTGACCGTCATTGCGCGGGCCAGCTGGATGGTGCGTTCGGCGGCGAAGTCCAGTTCTTCCTCAGTCCACTCCGTCCCGGTGATGGCGGACATGTACTTGGCCTCAGCAGCAAGGTCTCCCTTGTAGCCCCGCTCCTTGCGCGGGCTGAAGGTCATAGGCCACACCCAGTTGCACAGGGTGAAGCTGTCATGCAGTACCTGACGCACGACGCCGAACTTTGCAAAGCGGGCTTTCGCCTCGTTCATCGGGGTGTAGTTTTTAGGGGCATCCAGGCAGCCAACGCCGAAGCGTTCCTCCACAATGTTTTTCTGAATTTCGTAGGGGAGGCCGGAACCGGTGATGTTGACGATGGTATGGCACATTCCATCGCGGTTGTAGATGACGTTGGTCAGCATGCCTACCTGGGCAGCGCACTCATTGCCGTGGTGGCGCTTGGCGCCAATTGTGCTCCAAAGAGTCATGGCAGCGCTATGGAGATAATCGTCCCCGACGATGTCGTGGTACTGCTGGTCTACATAATAGGCGCCCTGCGCCAGGGTGGACAGGGGATGCTTCGGATCGACCACTCTTGTGAGAATGTCGCTGATGAAGGTGATATCGCCCGTTTCGCGCTTGGACCAGTCGATCTCCGCGTACTGTTCGGGCGACATGATTTTTTCCATGTAGCCGTTGTTCATGAAATAGTTGAGCGTCGCAGCCAGCTCGCCGTAGTTATCCCACAGGCCCAGGTCGTCTGCCAGGATAGAGCTGTATATGCGGGCGCACAGCCTGCCGTCACCTTCTTCCTCGAGGTCCTGATAGTTTTTCATGATGCCTGCGTAGGGGCCATTGCCCAGACAGGTGTTGGCATGGGTAATGTTGTTGCCAAACTTGGCGAGCTGTGGGATCTCCACCGCGCCGTAACATCGAACAGGGCAGGTCGCGCAGCCTGTCATCTTGACCGTGTATTTCTCGGCGATGGCTCCGTGGTCGAAGACAGATTTCTGGCAGCGGTACCCCATCAGGGTGGGCTGGCCGGGAGGAGACTCACCGGTATCGATGGGACCGCCTTCCGCAGCGCCCCAGGTGAGGCCGGGGTGTCCTGTCCAGCGGGTGGACTTGTTCTCATACTGCGACCAGCTCTGCGCGACGGTCGGGACGACATGGTTGTTGTTGGAACCCATCAGGTCGCTCATGACATATCTGTTGAGCTCAAGGATCTTTTTCGAATCGGCCACATAGGTAGCCTTGGTGCCGTAAAGGCAGAGAGCTTTGAGCTTTTTCGCCCCGAACAGTTTGCCCAACCCACCGCCGGCACAGTGGGAAACGCCGCTGATGACACAGGAGAGGTTCAGAAGGTTTTCCCCTGCAGGCCCGATGGCAATGACATTGGCGCCGCTTCCATGCTTTTCACACAGTGCCTGGGTTGTCTCGGTGGTGGTCTTGCCCCAGAGATCCGAAGCGTCTTCTACGGAGATATCCTCATCGATAACCTTCAGGTATACGGGGCGGGAAGCTTCGCCTTCCAGGACCAGGGCATCATAGCCACAGGCTTTGAGCATCACGGCGGTATCGCCGCCGATATGGCCGTCTACAATGGCGTTGTACTTGGTGAACGGAGAAAGGAAGGAAAAGGTGGTGCGGCCACTGCAGGGTGCACTGGAGCCAGTGTTGGGACCAACCGCCATGACGATCTTGGATTCAGGGTCGGTGGGCGCGGTGCCGGAGGGTACCTCGTCGTAGATGATGCGGTTGGCCATTCCCTTGCCGCCGATATAGTCGAAATATCTCTCGCTGCTTTCAGTGGTTGAGACCCCGGTGCTAAGATTGACGCGTAACAGTTTGCCAGTCCATCCGTACATGGATGATTCCTCCTTAACAAATCAGGTCTTGGGGAGACGCGCCCATCAAAGGGCTTCCGCGATCTCTTCCCACAGCACGATTTTCAGCGCGCTTGTGGGACAACCAGCCACGCAGGCGCCGCAGGCGATACACTTAGTAGACTTTTTGTTGTCCGGGTCGATCTTGGGCATGCCGTAAGGACAGGCGACCACGCAGGCGCCACAGCCAATACACACGGACTGATCCAGCATGCGTACGCCGGTCAATGGGTCAGCCGTGATGGCATGCACTGGACAGACGGCCATGCAGGGCGCGTCCGCGCACTGGCGGCAGGTTTCGGGAAGGATGGCGAAGCGGCCGTAGGTGCCTTCACCCTGATGGATGTCGGCGCTTACGTCTCTGCTGCCAAACTGTGCGACATCCCGGACGTGGATGCGCGACAGCCAAGGCTGGGCCTTGCCATCGTTGGCCAGTGTGCAGTTCAGCTCGCAGCGCTGGCACCCTGTGCACTTGGCCTTGTTTGCGACAAGCACATAGTCCGACAGTGGAAAGACATGGACCTGCCCACTTTCCGCCTGTGCTTTCGAGCAGTCGAACAGGGTGAGCATGCTGCTGGAGAGGCCAACGCCTGCCAGGCCTTTTGCCGTGAGCTTCATGAACTCCCGGCGGGTGTATTCCCGATCGAAGATTCTTGTAGCCATGCCTCTTCCTCCCATCAAATCTGGCATCATAAACAAGGAAATACACGCAATAAGCGCGTATCTCCTTTGCAAACACGGCAGGCACAACGATCGCTCGTCATACCCGATGGTCCTTTCGGCCACGGGGGTCTGAAGGACTTGGAGACCTTACCATTCTATTATAAAATAGTTGGATGTTAAATGCAACGGCGTACCTTACATACATTGAGCACGAAAAGGGAGTCGTGCCTCATTAAAAAA
>CAZPIC010000046.1:0-14918 GCA_964586835.1 uncultured Oscillospiraceae bacterium | reverse complement strand
ACCATTCTGATTGTATTTTTAGCACGTATCTTCAAGCCCGTGAATAATTCAGGCTTAGGCTTGCTGCCGTTCGGAGCACGAAACACGCTAGGTCGAAGCTATCCGCACTTAGCGTACAGGCCCCCCGATGCATGGATCGAAGGGCCCCGCTCGACACCTGTCAGCTTTGCTTGTGTGGCAGACCTCTTTCTTTGCCCTCGCGACCAGAGGACTGGCCGTCACAGCCCCAGTCGCGCGTAACGAAAGCCTCGTGGCTGGAAAGGGCCCCTCAGAGAGTGACGCGGATCCGCGGGCGACACAAAAATCCAACCCTGCGGCCTCTACCAGCCCGCCTTCCGTAGCAGCGGGTCCCGAGCGGGCCTCCTCACAGGCCTCCGTGCGAACGGTTCTGCCAAGACGCTTTCACGGGAACGTTCGCAGCCAAACGATAAGAGGCACCGAAATGGCTTTCGCTTTCAAGGTGACAGGAAGCACTACGTAGCCTCCGTGCCCTGGTCCGCGCAGGGACACCCAAAGACCCGGCGCATCCAGCCACCCGTCCGCTTGCTTCTGCCAGGCTGCTTTCATATCATGCAGAGCAGGGCTGCCTGTTCCAGGCGGCCGAAAGAAAGAAGGAACCGCAGCGATGGTTTATCTGCTCTCCCTTTTGTCTGGCATGATGATCTCCGTCATGGTGGTCTTCAACGGAGGCCTAAACGTACGCGCCGGCCAGGCAATGGCGCTGGTTATTATCCACATGACAGGTCTTGCCTTTGTTGCCCTGGTCATGGGAATCGGAAAAAACAAGCCCCGCTTCCCCAGGCTGCCCCTATGGATGTACACGGGCGGTTTCGTCGGAATTCTGACAACGGTTTTCAACAATACAGCCTTTGGGCATATCAGTGTGTCCGCCATGATGGCGCTGAGCCTGCTGGGCGAAAGCGTATCAGGCCTGCTGGCCGATCACTTTGGCCTACTGGGCTTGCCCGTGCGCAGGTTTCGTCCCAGCAAGCTTTGGGGCGCGCTGCTGCCTCTGGCAGGCATCGCTTGGATGCTCAACGATTTTAAGCTGGTTCCCGTTGTAGTTTCCCTGCTGGCGGGGGGCACGGTGCTGTTCTCTCGCCTGCTGAACGGATGCCTGACCCGAGCCTCCAGCCCGGGAACCAGCACCTTCGCCAATTATTTAACTGGCCTAAGCGGAGCGCTTATCCTCCTTGCGCTTTCGGGCGGAGGAACGGTCTGGGCCTCCGCGCTCAACGGTCCCTTCCACACCTACCTGGGAGGCATCCTGGGCGCGGTCATCGTCCTTCTGTCGAACGTGATCGTGGGGAAGATCTCTACCTTCTATATGTCACTGGCCTTCTTCGTGGGCCAGGTCCTCTCGGGCTTGCTTCTAGACACGCTTCTTGCGGGGACCTTTTCCGCGCCCAACCTGATGGGAGGGCTGTTAGTTCTGGTGGGCCTGCTTGTGAACCTGTTGCAGGACAGAGCGATGGCAGCAAAGTCAGTGCAGCCTGCATCTGCTGTGCAAAGCGCAGAGTGTAAGCTGCAGCATTGAGCGTGCTTCTTTTCTCCATCTTTCATCAAGCATAGAGTGCAGCTCGCTCGTCAACGCTTTATTTCTATTGCTGTTTCACACAACACAAGGCGCTTTGTGCGGATACTGCCGCAACAGTACCTCATACCTCACCATTCCGACGCCAGCATACCCTCTTCTGCAAGCACCTGCTCCATCGCTTCCACCACATCAGGATCCAGCTGCGCTCCAGCCAGCTTCCGCAACACTTGGACAGCCTGCTCTTTTGTGATCGCTTTTCGGTTGTCTGCGTCATGTACCAAACGGTCGAAAACCTCAGCAGCTGCAATGATGCGTGACGCGATAGGAATCTCATCACCCTTCAAGCCCCTTGGATACCCATTCCCATCCCATTGTTCATGGTGGGCCAGGACAATGCTGGCCAGGCTCAGGGTTTCGTCGAAGGCGCTCAGCAGGCGGTACCCTACGCTCGGGTGGCGCCTGATCTCCATTTCTTCAAGCTCCGAAAGGCCGTGATTGACGTTCAGCAGCTGTTCATCCAGTGCGATCTTGCCGATGTCATGCAGATAAGCAGCCCTCTTCAAGTCGCAGACCTCCCCCGCTGAAAGCTGCATGCGTATACCCACCCTTTTGCACAGTTGCCTGACCGCCTCGGCATGCTCGCGCTCTCTGACGCTCTTTGTATGCAGCTGTGTCAGAATTTCTTCAATCCTTTCCTTCTGGTCCTGCACACGCCGCAGTGTCTTGCGGTTGTACATCTCAATCTCTGCATGTCTGAGCGTCTCTGTCAGAGGTGTTTTCATCTGCTGTTTGGTGGCCGTACCAATGGAGATGCTACAGCGGATAGGGCCAGTATTTGCTGTTCCGCACTGTTCATCAATGCAGCGAATGAGTGCTGCAGCCTCGTCCACTCCGGTCCTCTTCATGATCAGTAAAAACTCGTCACCACCCCAGCGGCCCAGAACATCTCCAAGCCGGCTGTGTTGGCGCAGCATGTCACCCGCGCCCTTGATCACCCTATCCCCTTCCGCATGTCCAAAGACATCATTAGCCAGCTTTAGGCCGTTTAAGTCTGCCATCAAGATAGTAAGCGGCAAGTTTTCCTCGCAGTCGAGTCTCTTGAGCTCCATGTTCATGTAGCCCCGATTATAAAGGCCTGTCAGCGGATCGTGATAGCTCAGGTATTCGATCTGCTCCCGGCCCCTTTTCAGGGCAGTGATGTCCCTGAAGATAAGCAGCGCACCGGTGCTCCGGTCTTCTTCACCCACCAGAGGTACGGCGCTAAACTCGATGCTGTACTCCTTACCATTTCTTGCATCCAGAACAGCGTCTCCGCTCATGTCTCGAAAAGCACCTTCTTCCATCGCTTTTGCGACTGGGTCCACTTGCTTTCCGGGCTCTGTTGGGTAGCGTAGCGGAAATACCTTCGCATAGTGCTGGCCAGCTGCCTCGCGCAGTTCCCAACCGGTCATGTTCTGCGCAGCGACGTTCATGTTCTCAACCCGCCCGCATGGGTCCACAGCGATCACAGCCCCACCGATGGATAGCAACGTTCGGTAGTATTTGGCGCGCTCCGAGGTGATCATCTGCTGGACCTCACGGCGTTTCATCCGGTTCCACACGTTGTGCGTTAAAAGAGCTATGAGGTCAATGTCCTTTTGATCGTAGGGTTCCTGCTTGTTGGCTAGGCCCAAGACCGCCTCCACGCGTCCGTCCAGGATGATCGGATACGAGAGGAAGCGCGTTGGCACTGCCTCGCCAAACGCACCTTCCCTCTCTGAAGGGCTGGGCATGACACGATCGTTGCGGATCATGGGCTTGCGCTGTCGGACCGTCTCCCCCCACAGGCCTGCATCATTAAGCCTGAACACCCGCTCGATATTTTTCAACTTTATGTTGTCGGGCTCACTGATGAACAGGGCGTTGAGGGTCAGTTCATCGTTCTTTTCATCATACAGATAAACAAGTCCGTACTGGCTTGCCGTCAGCTCCAGGGCTTCTTTCAGCCCCCTATCCACTTCGTCCTTCAAGTTGTCGGCTTCGGACATGAGCGCAGCGACAAGGCTGTCGTACCGATAACCGGGCTTTTCGCTGTTTTTGTTGTCAGATGCCTGCCGGGAGCTATCACGGATAATGCTCCCCACGCCCGTTTTTCCATTGGGCATCGGGACAGGAAACTCCAAGACATCATAGGCCTTGTCGTTCCACATGACCTCCCGGCGCACGGTTTCGATTTTTCCCAGCACTTCCCCCTTGGCCTCTTCTCCCAGCCACGCAGGGCTTCCCCGGACCAGCTCCTGGTTTTCAAAGTCGAGCAGGTTGTTTTCAGCGGATTCCACCATGCGCTTAAACGCAGGGTTGGTAAAGACGTAACGAGCGTTGTGATCTTTTAAAAATACACCATCGTCACAGGCGTTGGCAAAGGCCTTGAATATTTTCTCCTGTCTTATAAGCTCCCGCCCGGCCCTATTTCGTCTCAAGTGTTTAGAGACAAGAAGCACCGCAAAGGCTAGCACTGCAACGCCAATGGCGACGCCTTCAATGCCCTTCAAATCAACCGAACGCTCTACAGCCAGAGCAGTTTCCATACCAACTGTAGAAGTCGCAAACGCTACGTCTGGCGCTAGAAAGAACACCAGAATCAGCAGAATCACTCCTACTAAACCGCAGGTTCGTCTCATAAAAACCGTCTCACTGTCTTTGGATTATCGCCGGTTGTCCGGTGCACAAGGTTCTGAAAACGCGTCCTGAATATTACCAGGTCGCGCCTCAGGGCTCGGGGTGCCTTTATCCGACAGTACAAGAAAGACCCTGTGCTGCGCATGACTTCATTGCTTCTGAGCTTACTGAAGGCGGTATCGATCAAGTTCGCTTGATTGAATCGACAAAAATAACTCGCAAGTCCCAATGTTGAATCAGAAAGCACGCGTCCGCGATAGGCCCTCTCCGCTCTCCAGAACTCCGACAGCCGCCACGCTGGCTTTCTTATACCACCCCTTCACCAGAATATCAAGCTATGAGAGCTGCACGCCCTTTACAGGCCTTCCCCAAGCCCTGCAAACCTAAAAGTGGAGGAGGCTGTCCGCGATGCCATCTCGCTGAGATACAAGTCGAGCGCCTCAGCCGTATGAACGCTTGTATCGGACATATGCATAATCAGTATGGCACCGTCCTTCGTATTGCGCTTCAGTGCGTCAGCCAGCTTTTTCGGGTCGGTCGCTTTATAGTCCTGGCTTGTGTAAGTCCCGGAAACAGAGTGAGTGTAGCCACAGTCCAGCACTGCGGTCAGGCCATTTTTCCCAACCGCCAGGGTGGGGGGACGAAACAGTTTGGTCAAAACAGGGCGTCCGTCCACAGAGATATCTCCAATGATTTTTTGCAAATCCTGGTGGCTCGCCACCAGATCCTCCGTGAGCTCAGTCACCTCCGCCTCAAGCAGTTCAGTGAACTTCTTCCCATTCCCTGTATCATGAGACAGAGGATAGTGGGTACGGGTATGGCTGCCGATGCTATGGCCTTCTAAAGCGATGGCCCGAAGAAGGTTAGGGTTATATGGAACAAATTCGGTCCTGACAAAGAAAGTCGCTTTCGCATCGTACTTTTTCAATACGTCCAACAGCGAAGTAATGATCGCATCTGTTCCCCAGTCATCAAAGCTCAGAAACACTCTATTTCCGCTGTTGGGGATCACCCCCTTCTTATCCATGCTTCGGATCTCCTGCGCGGTGAAACCAGGCAGAAAGGATGGCGTATTCACCCAGCTAATGCCGATGTAGCCTGCCTGAATGGCCGCCATCGGGTCTCCCTTAAGCTGCCCAGGATAAATAGCATCCCTGATCTGAGGAAGGATATTTTCTGAGCGCAGGGGATACTCATATACGAGATCTACGTTTGAAAGGATTTCCATCACCGGCTTGATCTCATAGATGTTTCTTTCAGAAAGGATTTCGCGCACATATCCCCCCAGCATATCATTGCTGTACCGAAATTGTTTCATCTGGAAGTGTACAATTTCACCCCGTTGCAGAGCTCCGTACTCTTTGGGAAAGCGTTCCTCCAACAGGGCAGAGGGATCCGTCTTGCGCATGTCGTCAGACAAAATGGCAGTCACCATCTCCGAAAGCAGCACATATCCGCCTGCGCCGCAGGCTTGCTGAAGGCTGTTTTGCGATTTTCCATAGTATGGGCGAACAGGGAGCTTCCCCGTAAGGGAGTACTCGTCCCGCAGCGCTTCCTCGACTGTGAGGATTTCTACCAGCAAGTCCTCGGCATCAACGCTTCCAGAAAGGTTCACGGCGACCCCCAGTGCATGTCCGCCATCGACGATAGCCCGTATCTGTTCTGGCGTCTTCCTCAAGTCCTCCTCTAAAACAAAGAACGTGACAACCGCGCGCTGGGAATCCAGTTCTCGCAGGAGGCTATGAAGCTCCTCTTCGTCGCCCAGCCCCGCAAACGTAAGCGCAGCAGCTCGCTCGGACGTATATACCCTATGGAGTTCATCAGCTGGCTCGTAAGGCCTGGCCAGGAGGTTTTGGGCACGCGCGACAAGATCGCTCTGGCTTAAGACAACGCACAGTTTCTCTATGTTCCCCATTCCCGCGCTGGACAGGCCTTCCAGCCTCAGACACAGGATAGCCCCCCTGGGCAGTCCATCGATCAGCCTTTCTGTGTTTGAAAAGGAAGAAAGGCTACTCGCTTGCACTGTCTTTGTTGGAACAACCAGCGTATCAAAGGACGCAGCGTAGGCTGCCATGCGCAAATCTTCTTCTGGCATCTCTGAAGCCAAGATGGCATAAGGTCTCAAGCCGGTCGTGGTTTGAAGGGCGCTGCCAGCGCCTGCGAATTCGACTGCAAGCTGCCTTGCTCCGCTGCCCACGAAACCGCTCGTGAGAAGATCGCTTGAAAGGCCCACTGGATACTGCCTATCAGCGACCAGTAGCAAGCTATCTGTATATGCGGCAATCTCAGGGCCGCTAGCAAAAAAGGAGGCGGGCACGGCATTCGCTGCGAGGATGTTCAGTAACTCCTCCATGAGGTCCTGATGAATCATGCCCTCAAAAACAAGTTCTGCCTTCAGCCCCGTCTCACTGGCAGTCTGAAGGTTCAGCATGGACGCTTCGTACTCCCCAAAGTTCTCAAGTTGTTTAAGCGCCTCCAGCTGTTCCTGTCCCGCAAGCTGCGCTGACGCCACAACAGGTGTCGGCTGAAGATAAATCACCCGTCCTTGGGAGCGCAGATAATAGGCTGCAGTAAGACAACCCAGCAAAATGAACATGAAAAGAACAGTGGTGCGATACTGTTTTGATTTCAGCATGCCAACGGCCCTCCTCAGCGCCGTTCAAGCGCCTGCCAGATGCTATCCTCCATGTCCGAAAGATCATTGCCCCCCAGGCGGAAAAGGTCAAAAGAAGTATACCCGTATTCGGCACAGAGATCACGCCACAGCGCTAAAGTCGTCCCATCAGCGTACCACAGATCGCAGAGGGCGCCATCCTCCATGAAACATGCATGCAAAACGCCGCTTTCCGGATCCCTTTCCGGCGTAACACCGACGGACGCGAGCCGCTCCTCGCTTTGACGCTGTGTCCGGGCCAAGACCTTCTTCCCCGTCCATTCAAAGCCTCCGGTAGCAAAGGCCATGCGCACAGACCCGGGCACAACGCGATACAGCTCGCACACGGTCCTCAGAAAAGTATAGTCTGCCTTTGGCCCCGGACCGCTATGGGTCCCATAGAGATTGTAGCACATAACAACATACTCAGGCCCCTGTGGAAGTGTTGTGTAACGGGGAGCATCCCAGGGCAACACCACCCTAAGCCGAATGCTTTCTTGCTGACAGACAGTCCACAGCGCTTCAACCAGCTTCATATAGGACGACCAAAGCGCACGGTCTTTTCTGATATTCTCATAATCTAGTTCGAGGCCGTCCGGCTTGTATTGATCAATCAGGGACAGGAGCTGCACAATATGCCTACGCTGCTGCTCCTGTGTGGAAAACAGTCGGCTAAGCAAAGCTGTGGACTTGTTTTCATAACCGCCTGAAACTCGCTCAGCATCATTGACCACGGAAAGAAATACTTTCCCGTGGCGCGATGACAGCGACATCAGTTCAAACAGGATTTCTTCCGTTTCTTCGGGCATGGTCAGGCGGTCTTCCGTGTCAAACAGGCACATGAAAGCGACAATGCTGTCCAAGCCTGAGCTGATGGCGCGGGCTTCCTCAAGCGCTTTATCCTTCTCCCAATAGGGAATCCAAGCCCCGTAACTGAAGCTCGTGGCATAGCTCGCAGGCCATGGATATACGGTAACAAGAAGCAAGATAAGGGCGGATACTCGTCTGAGCATGCTTTGCATCCTCCGGTCAGAAATAATCACCGATGAACTCTACAATCGACCGGACCCAGGTAATGATGCGGGTGTTTAGTGTTTCCCGCGAGGCCCGCTCATATTTGTATAGCATCCTCTCCATCTCCTGAGGATGGCGGATCACAAGGTTTACAAATACCGCATCATAGACATCATCGTATATAAACCGCTGGCTGCGCTCCATTCCGGGGAAGACTTCAGCCCCCAGAGCCAGGGAACCAAAGAGGGGCACCTGTACCTGAAGGCGTTCTGCAACGCAGTGTCCATCCACCCATATGCTCAAGCGGGAGCCCTCCAAGCGAATACGCAGGATCCGACTGCCCCGGTCTGCCAGGTCTACAGGAGGATAGAAGGGCGTTCCGCCGAGGGTCAGCGACAGCGGTTGAAGTTCATTTAAGCGCGACAATTCAGCGCTTGCCACCGCAACGCGCTGCGGGTCTTCGTCAAAGGCTATCAGCGCTTCCTGAAGTGCGACCAGGCCATTGTATTCGTCTTCCTGCACGGATAAAAAGGGTCCGCCATCAAAGTTCATCAGATCTTGGTGCAACAGCTCCCTCCTTTCGCTACCCAAGTTTCGAACCACGATATGATTGTCCTCCAAAGCCACCTGGATCCCCTGAAGAAAGGTCCGGTCTGTCCGCAAGTAAACGCTTTGGCTCCCCAAGAGGTTTCCCTGAAGGGTTACCGTCAAATCCAGGTCGGAAAAGAGTTGGTGTTTCAACGTGATGTGACCCCGACCCCGGGGGTTGGAAGTCAGGATAATCCGATCCTTTCCATATTCCGCCACCCCATCATCCAGGTACCAGTCCTGTGCTGCCTCCTCATCGCCTGTGACAAACGACAGATGGGCGCCCGTATCATCCCATATGCGCATCAGCAAATGATTTGTCGAAAAATAGCTTTGCACCTGCAGACGAGATAGGTCGTAAATAGAGGAATCCCGGGTATTCAAACAGGTTCCCTGACGGTTGAAGTTCATGGTAAACAAGCTGTACATACCGTCACGATTGGCGTTGCTGGCAACCGGATGCGTTCCAAAGGCTCCCGTGTTGGAATGCATCAGGATATAGAGCCCCGGGACAAAACCAACCGCTTCCCGGTAGGCTGCCCCCATAAGCTCGTAATCCTTGCTGATGCGTGCCCTGAGTTGCGCTTCGTTCTCCTGGCGCAATCGGTCCTCGTCCCGCTTGTAATCCATCAAATAGTGGTTGTAGTCGCGCCAGAGATGAGTATATATGCTAACATATTCATTCCCATTCAGGTGGCCAAAATAGTTACCGTAGCGGTCGTAGACATTGATGTAGGATAGGCGATACCCGTTAGTGCCCAGTTCCCAACGCTGATTCTTAAGCAAGGACCTCAGGTCGGAGGCAGTGATGTACTTCGTCCTTCTCTCATTGAGACTGTTAGCGTATGTGCAGACCGTCGCCCGGTAGCCGTGCTTGTCCAAGGCTTTTTGCGCAAGCGCTGGGGTGTCCCGAATCCCGTCCTCGAAAACCAGGAAAAGGGATTTCGAGGGGAGTACTTTCCCGTAAAGATAGAAGTCTCGGATGTCCTCCTGAGAGATGGTCACATAGCCGGAAGCTCGCAACGCATCCATCTGCTTCTGAAACTCTGTATTGTTCACAACCCTGCTGGATAAACGTTGCGATGTGGTAAGGCCAGGGTAGGAAAGGGCAATAAAGTGGTTTCCCATCGGAGTGTCCCTGGAAAGCCCGTACGCGTCTACATCGTCTGGATCAACAAGGTTCATCTGCCGCTCAGGCAGTACAGACCGGACACCCCAAGCCGCGAACAGACACAACAGCACAATCTGCACGGTCGTCCGGATGGCTTTGGTGCGATCCTTCCGCCTTAGAAACTTTCGTGTTTTTGGGGAGATGACCGCTTGCTCCTTGCGTTCGTCCAAGAAGGGACAAACCTCCTTCAGCGTCCACTCACGCTAACTGTTTTTCTGCACCAGCAGCGGGTTTGTCCGCCTTCATCTTGCTCTTTTTCCCACTGCCTCTCGTTCCCCAATCCGACACCCAGAATGTCAACCACGCATAAGGCATCTGCCAGAGTAAAACAGCTTCATAGTACAGACAAAACCAGATTCCATACACCCACAAGCTGCTCTTTTTTAACAGCAGCTGCGCAAAGCTCATCAGAAAAGACATCAGCAGGATGCCCAGCAAAAAAGTAATCGGATAAATATGTAGTACCACAGGGACATAGATCAGGTTGTACAACACGATCATAGGGGCAATCAGCGGGATCAGAAGCCCGAAGTAAAACGATAGGGCCATGATGGGTTCCTTGCGCCACATAAACGTCCCGGCCTTCAAGCTCTCACGGAGCCAGGATCGTTTCCATCTCATCTGCTGCTTGAGAAAGACTTTATGATTGTTGGGCACTAAGGTAGAACAGATGGCGGTATCCTGATAATATGTCCGATGTTTTCTTACAACGAAGTTCGTTAGGCTGCGGTCGTCCCCAAAGGTTGCCTTTCGCCCCATGAAGGTTTGATTCAGCCATTCATCCGCAACCTCGCGGACAACCGACAGTCGATAGCAGGACAACGGGCCAGACAGGCACATCACCGCGCTGAAATAAGCTTCCGCCGCTTTGAATATACGAAAGGAGATATAGTAGCGCACGGTTTGCATCTTGGTCAGCCAGTTCGTGTAGGCGTTGACCACGTCTGTTCTTCCAGAAACGCCCGCCATCTTGGGATCTGCCATAGGCTGAACCAGGTTTCGGATGGCATCAGGATCGAGGAAGCTGTCCGAATCGACAAAGGCCACCAGTTCTGTGCGTGCGTTGCGGATGCCCAGTGCCATAGCTTCCCGCTTTCCCCGATTGATTTTTTGGAAAAATACCCTGACACGGGTTTTAAGAAAGTAGCGATCACTGACCTGCCAGAGCTTCCGGACCGTGTCCTTGATCGCCTCCACGGAACGGTCGGTTGAGCCGTCGTCCACAATGATGATCTCCAGCTTGTCTACCGGATAATCCTGGTCAACGCAGCTAAGAATTGTCCTTTCGATGTATTTCTCCTCGTTAAAACAGGGGATCACGATCGTAATTCCGGGCGTGTACTCAAGATCCACCGGGAAGGGATGATACAGCAGCCCGAACAGGTATCTGCTAATCAGAAAGGCTGCTGTCATGATGGAGTAAGAATAAAGCAGCCTGTTTTGTGAAAACAGCATGATGCTCTCAGTCCGCATTAACCCTATTACAAGCGCTACCAGAAACATGAAATGAGAGGCGAGTACTGCGAGAAAAACCTCCTTGGCCCTGCGTCGATAGGCGTATAGGGGCTTATCAAACTGAACTGCCAGGATGCGCTCCTTTACCTGTATCCGCACAATTTTCGCGCGTACGCGATATCTTTTTTCCATCCCTTCCTGCAGCATCCCGGGTTTCAGCTTGAAGCTGAGCGTGCCACGCGTTCCGGGCTTCAGCCGGGCGATGTCCTCCATTATCTTCATGCGCATGCCTGTTTGTGAAATGTCCAGGCAGTCCGCGCTCAGGGTGACAAACCCTGTCTTTCCCATCCGGATGCGTACTGGAAACCGGGTTTCATAGCGCTGACCGGCATAGCGGGCATGCTGTGGCTTGCGCTTGTCCTCCGACATGTTATCCCTCCTGTCCTTCACAGCACGTATCCGACCTGGGTCCGGGACGTTGGACAGAAGGCGCCTGTCAGGCAAAGGCTTAAGCATCTGGTCAACAATCATTTTCTTTGCAGCCAACTTAACAGCCTCCAGCGTTCTTAAGACAATGTCAGGGTGGTAAACCGTTTCGGATGCAATCAATCCAGACGAGACAGCCTTCGTCATTGAGGCGGAACCTTTGGGTGTCCGGGTCCAGACACAGTTTCTCAGGCAAGTTGCCATCACCGTCACGAAGAGCAAACGCCACGTCAATAAAGGGGATACCATAAGAGGCACAAAATCTGTATACCTCCAGATTATACAAGAAGATCTCCCTGTTGTCAGGGCTCTGAGTTTTAGTCGCCATTCCCGGAGGTATGGATTGCACGACAATCCGGATATCGGGATTTTTACCCCGGATCTGGTAAACCATCATCTTCAGGGCATTGATCAACACGTCTTTAGAATATTGCCGTACATCCGAAAGCCCAGGCATTAAAAGCACCGTCTTCGCGCCCAACGCACTCAGGGCAGCTGGCAGGGTCATTTTTCTACCCTCCACCTCCGGATGAACCGATCTGTCCGTGACAGACATCAGCGCGTCTCGGACGCCCATGGTCACGGAGGCAAAAAAACGGGTATCCCCCATATATCCCGGTTCCTCTAAGCGCCGCTAGGAAACATAATCTTCCAGCCCGCTGGTGATGGCGTCACCCACCATGACAACGCCTCCACCAGAGAAGTCCACTGCCACTGAACCTGCCTGAGAGCCCAGCGGTCTTTCAGTAACAGGGAGGCTGCCTGCGGCCACGTCCAACCTCGCGCGCGTCTCCGAATCCAGGTCCATTGGTGCGTCAAACATCGTGATTCGATCCGCCTGCAGCATCTCAGGGAGAACAAGAGTATAGCCTTCGTCCGTAAGGGCTTCTAATAGCCAAGATGTGACCCGCGAAACATTTTCATATCGTATGCGGATGATTTCTTCCATATCGTCAGACAGATGAGGCGGAGGGTCGACGGCCAGGTTATCCATGCTCTCGATGGCGCGTTGATATTCCTCCGCGTCTAGCTCTTGTCCGAGTTTGATGGACACGATGGCCCCGGGAAAAATCCTTCGTGCGTACACCCGCGCATCTTCTTCCTGAGAAAAGCTGCGATGGTTCAGATATTCGGATGGAAGAATGCCTGCCTCAAGCCCGGCAAAACTCGCTGCTTTTAGAAGCTCCCGGGTGTATTTTGAACCGTTGCACCTAAACAGGGTCGGAACAACGCCTGCGGCTGCTCGAACCAACTCCTGCCCGCGGCGAAACTGGTATACGCTGTCCCACACATCCATATCCTGCATGTTTTTCGGCGCGTTCAAGCCATAATTGCCAACAAAATATCCGCTTTGGGTGATTTTTCGAACGACATCGGGATGTTCGTCCGCCACGATTCCGCTGATGAAAAAAACGCTCGGCGCACGATAGGTCTGAAGCGTCTCCAGCACAGCCTGAATAGAGTATTCGTCGGAATAGCCCTCAAAAACAAGGCTGATTACGCGCCCCGTAGTGAGTACGCTGCCATATACCTCAGCCGGCTCATTCGTAAGCCCCGGGGGCGGGGACGTAAGCAGCCTGGGTACCCTTGGGCTTTCCCGCAAAAGTGGCTGGGTTTCTGGGGAACAGCCAAAAAGAAGCAACAACGATAATAGAAGAGGAAGTTGCCTCATAACCTTCGTTTTTGGCAGAAGACGGGCAGCTTTTCTATTCAAGCTGGCGATCCAGATGAACATCTATGCCCAGATTCTCTTCTTCTTCTATAGAAAAGAAATGCATGCTGTCGGTGTCCCGCAGCACTTCCAGGGATGCGTTCAGCTCTTTTTCCAGCCGCTGGTAATGGTCCGTCAAGTCCTGCTTGAACTGCATTGCGTGAAAATATGCCGCCCTGCTGGCTGCCACCATGCGCGTACGCCTCTGCGTGGCTTCCTTGAAAATCCTGTCTCTTCTTTCTTTCGCGTTTTCAAGCATCTTCCTGGCTTGCTGCTCGGCATCCAGTAACTGGTCGACAGGGCTCTGGCTTTCGATTTTCACGATCAGTTCATTCAATCGGTCCGTTCTCGTCTGTAAGCGAACCAATTCAACAGCCTGCTGGTCCAGAAGCTCCGCCTGCCGGGCATTGTCTGCTCTTTGGCTTGTCAGCTGGCTCGTTGTGCTCTCAAGCCTTTCCACAGCATCTCTCGCCTCTTCCTCTGCTTCCCGCATCCGCTGTTCGATGTCCGCCAGTTTCTTGGTCGCGCTCTTCGCCGCCTTTTCCGCTTCCAAGGCCCGATGCTCCAGTTCAGCCAGTCTCTCCTCTGTTGCCTTATGCCCAAGCTGCGCCTCACGCTGTTCTTTCTGAAGAGATTCCAGCTTTCCACACTGCGCCTTATAGCCACGCGTGACTTCTTCTAGGTAAAGGTCAACCTCGCAAGCGTCATAGTACTTGCGCCATCGGCGCCTGAAAAGAATCGCAGGTATGTCTTTGTCTGTCATCATCAGGCACACCTTCTTTGCGAAGTCATTCAGAAAGGCAGTTCAAGAACCTTCAGTTCAACGAGTAAAAACACAATAGCCAGTGCACAGCCCAAGCCCAGCAACACATTGATGACGCTCAGCACCGGTGAATAGCGAGGTTCAAGGTTGCTCTCTTCCGCGTACAGGGATGATCCTGAAGCCTCATCATCTTCGGGTGTTTCTTTCGTGTGAGGATCCGCGTCGTGATCAGGAGTCCAAAATAAGGTACTGTTCGCATCGTAATCTATCTTTTCAATAGCCTTCTTGTCATTCACGGACTTCACTGGCGCCGGCTGAGCAGCAGTCGCCTCAGACTTAAGTTGCTCAGAAACCTGCAGCAAAGCAGGCTGATCGTTGGCCTGTAGCCCTGCAGGTTCTGTCCGGGTCTGCTGCGGCAGAGGTGAGGCGGCAGTCAGCTCGACCGCAGACGTCCCATGAGGATCCACGTACGTAAGTTTTTCGTTACCTTCTTCAAGGCCATTGCGCGCGACATACAGATAAAGCTGTCCGATCAGAAAAGCATTGATGTCCGCCGAGTCCGGAATTGAGTGGCGTCTCTGTTCCAATTCTTTGATCACTCGATCAGAGAGGCTGCTCGCTAAATGGTCCGATCCAGTCAGACGGCATGCATGTTGGTAGACTGCGCTGTAAGATTTATGGCGGAATTCATCGTCGGAAAGGGACTCTGCTCTGGATGTCATCCCAGACTGCGGCATATATGAATCCTCCCTTTCTTCCTCAATTCGTCACACTTCAGACATAATAGTATACATATTTCTGGCGTTCGTCAAGATATCAGTCCCTTCCGGGTGCACGCCACAAATGTCGGATGCTAAGCGGCAGTATTCCCGTTTAGCCTAT
>CAZPIC010000045.1:0-14989 GCA_964586835.1 uncultured Oscillospiraceae bacterium | reverse complement strand
GTGAAGGATTCACTGGCGGGTTACAGGGGTGAAATTATCACTGGCGGATAACATCGGCTCTTAAGCGCCTTGACAGCCTCTTCCCGGGATGCTACTGTCGCGCGACAGGCCCCGCGAGTCCCGGGCCCAGGGAGGTCGGCATGGTAAGCAGAGAAGAAGCACTCGCGTTGCTTTACGAGTACAACACGGAGCCCTTTCATAGACGGCACGCCCTTTCTGTGGAAGGCATGATGCGCTGGTACGCACACGACCAGGGATATGCCGACGAGGCAGACTTCTGGGCATTGGCAGGGCTGCTGCACGACATCGACTTTGGTTGTTTTCCCGAGGAGCACTGTCTCCGAGCACCGGGACTGCTCCGTGAAATAGGGGCGGATGACCGCCTCATCCACGCGGTACAAAGCCATGGCTGGAGCATCCACGAAGGGCTGCCGCAGCCTGTGCACACCATGGAAAAAATCCTCTTTGCGGCCGATGAGCTGACAGGACTCATCTGGGCCGCTGCTCTGATGCGGCCGTCCAAGTCCGTGCAGGACATGGAACTCAAATCCCTCAAAAAGAAATTCAAGGACAAGGCCTTCGCAGCAGGCTGTTCGCGCGAGGTGATCTCAAGAGGCGCGGAACTCCTTGGCTGGGATCTGGACACCCTCCTTCGCAAGACCCTCGACGCCATGAAGTCCTGCGAGGCAGAGGTTGCCCGACAAATGGGCGATCCAGGCTGAAACCCATCCTTTTCAGTCAAAACATTCAAGAAAATACAGAAAAAAGGCAAGCGCAAGCAGGTCTGCGCAGCCACCCGGGCTAATATTTTCGTCCTCAAGCAGGCGACCGAAGCGAGCAAGACTGTTTGCATCAAAACCTTCGGAAAGCAGCCTGGATGCCTCGCGGCGCAGGACATAAAGCCCTTTGAGTCCCGCGCGGTGCAAGACATTGGTGTCCTCCACATGGGCCATCAGGGATAGCAGGGCCGAGGTTCCTGCGGCATCAACGTCCCTGCCCGCGCGCAGGAGGCCCCTTAGTACCGGCAGCGCGTGGCGCTGCACCGAGGGAAACCCCGCCGCAGCTTCCCCCCGGGCACCATGAACCCCCAAGGCCCGGAAGGCTGTGAGGCCATGGGTAGGCGTGAGGTGCTCCTGTCCAAAGTCTGAAAGGGCGGGTGCTGCGATTTCACCCGCCAGGCGGCAGACCTCTTCCGTGGCAAGCGGCAGGCCTCGACCGGCCAAGTAGCCCGCCGAGGCACAGAGGATTCCCATAGAAAACACGGTCCCCTTGTGCGTGTTCAGGCCGCTGGTCGCACGCAGCATCTCCTGCTCCGCTCTGATGCCCAAGGGCCTGAGTTCCTTTAAAAGCTGATCCGGGCGACCGGAATGCGCCACCCCGGTCCTGGTGCAGGCAAGAAAGTAGGGAGCCAGCGCGGATGCTCCGTCAAGGAAGGTAAAAAAACCCATATCCGTGTGGGAGCCGGTCCCCTGCCTGTCGACCAAGCCTGGCTTAGGGGTCACAGCCAGCTCGTAAAGCACAGCCCGTAGCGCTGCCTGCGCGATGCGCTTGGCCACCGCATCTGCTCCGGACGGTATGCCGGCAGCCAGGCGCTCAAAGGCTGCCTCGGTCTCCTGCGTAGGATGCGTGCGGCTTAAAATGCATTCCAGCGCGGGCGCCCTTCCACAGACAGCACAGCGACGCCCCTGCCCCGATACCCTCCCTCGGTGAAGGGCCTCTCCCGCAACGTTCATGACATCTGCGTCCAGAAGCTCCCCACCGGGTTGTCCGTCTTCAAAACGAATGCAGAGCGCTTTGACCTGTTCCGCATCGCACGCGGCAAAATAGGCACAGGGCCCTTCCGCGTCCACCGTCTCAAGGATCGGGTCCAGGTCTGTACCTTCCCCTTTGATGAAAGCGCGGAGGCGTTTACATAGCTCCCTGTGAACAATCCTAAAGGACTCCGACGTGCGCAACGCCTGGGGAGCACGCAGCGTAACGGACACAATGGCGCGCCCGTGAATCTGAACAAGCTCCCTGCGCAGCCGCCATCTAAGCTCCCGAGCCTCCAATACGGCCCGGTCCATCATACTACGCTATGCAAGCGGTCAATGACCTTTCCGTCCCTGTACTCCACCTCGGCTATGACCCTCCCGCATGGAGAAACGGTCTCCGGTACTCCCGTCAGCTGTTCTGCCATTCGTTTCAGGGCGTCTATCTCATAAAGGGGCAACCCTGCTTGCCTCAGCCTGTCACGAAGCTCAGGCTTCAAGGGATTGACAGCGATGCCCTTTTGCGTCACCAGCGCGTCCACCGTGCTGCCAGGCGTCGACACGCACTGTACCTTTCCCACCACGATGGGCAGCCGAGCGCGAAAGAGAGGCGCCACCACAATGGCAAGCTTCGCGCCTGCTGCTGTGTCACTGTGCCCCCCGGAGCCGCCCATGATGCTGCCGTTTGAGTCCGTGTGCACGTTGACGTTGAAAGCCGTGTCGATCTCCGCAGCCCCCAGCACCACAACATCCAAAGAATTGACCGCCGAAGACCGGGCTCCCGGGCTTGCATAGCGGGTGGCGGAGATCTCAAGGTGCCTGGGGTTTTTACGGATGGACTCTACCGCCCGCAGGTCAAAGCACTGCACATCCATCAAAGACCGAAAGTATCCCTCCTCCAGCATGTCCACCATATAGCCCGTGATGCCCCCCAGGCCGAAGCTTCCGGTGATGCCCAGGCGCCTCATGACAGGCTTCAAAAAGGCTGTCACCGCGAGGGAAGCGCCCCCTGCTCCGGTCTGGAAAGAAAAGCCCTCTTGAAGCAAGCCGCTGTGCTCGATCAGGGAGGCAGTCAGCTTCGCGATCGCCAGCCCTGCCGGGTCCCGGGTAATTTTCGTCGTGCCGGATACGATGCCCCTAGGGTCTCCAATAGACTCCGTCACAACGACGTAATCTACGTTCTCCTCCCCGATGGAGACAGGGATAAGGGGATAGGGCTCCAGATGGTCCGTGATGGCGATGACCTTGTCAGCGCTTTTTGCATCAGGAATCGTATACCCAAGGGAGCCGCAGGCAGCAGGTCCGCCTATTCCGTTGATGTTTCCCATTTGGTCAGCCGCAGGCGCTGCAATGAAGGCGATGTCAATGTGTGCACGGCCGCTGTCGATGGCTTCCGCCCTGCCTCCGTGTGTCCTGAAGACGACAGGCGCTTCCATCACGCCCTCAGAGATCGCGCGGCCTACCACACTGCCCATATAGTTCGTCTCAATCCCGGCCACGACACCTGATCGGATATGGTCTATCAGCGGCTTATGGACATCAAACAGGGAACTTGCCTGCACCTTCAAGCCCTTGATGCCGTGGCTTGCCGCCTCCTCAAGCACCCTGTTGAGGACACGATCCCCGTTTCTCAGATGATGGTGGAACGAGACGGACATGCCGTCGCGGATGCCACACAGATGCATGGCCTCCCACAGCGAAGAGACGGTCTTACTCATGGCCGTTCACCTCCATCCCTATCGCGGCGGCCTCTAGTAGCACGCGTCTGGCCCTGTCAGCGACAGGCTTGTCAATCATTTTGCCCCGCAGGGACACCGCGCCTCTGCCAAGGCGGCTGCCCTCTTCCAGCGCAGCGAGGACTTCCCTGGCAAAAGCAATCTCCTCCGGCGTCGGGGCAAAGACCGAGTTGATGATGTCCACATGGCGGGGCGAAATCACTGCCTTTCCAGAAAAACCCATGCCCCTCGCAAGGGTGGCGTCCTTTCGAACGCCCTCCTCATCGTTGACGTCCGTAAAGGGAGTATCGTACACGTCGATGCCTGCGGCCTTCGCAGCGGACAGGATTCTGCCGCGCGCGTATAGAATTTCCCCGCCTTCCTTCGTGCGCAGGGCATTCAGGTCTGCAGCCAGGTCCTCCGCGCCCAGCAACAGGGCGCTGATGCGCGTGTCAGCGCCTGCGATGCTGCCTGCCGCCTCCAGCCCCACCGCCGTCTCAATCAGGGGTAGCAGGCCAATGCTCCCCTCCACGATGCCATGCAGCCGTTCCAGAGCGCCCACCATCGATGAAATTTCCCGCGCTTCCTCCGCAGAAGACAGCTTTGGTGGCATGATCATGGCAGGCTTCAGCGGGATAACAGCCTCATAGTCCGCACGTGCAAAGGGGGTGTCCAAAGGATTGACGCGGACCATCACCCTGAGCCCCTCAAAGGGCAAAAAGCGAAGCGCCTGCGTCAGGAGGATGCGTGCCGCGTCCTTTTCACCGGGCGGCACCGCGTCCTCAAGGTCAAAGATCACGGCGTCAGCCCCGTGGATATCAGCGCCAGCCAGCATGGCCGGACTGTTTCCGGGAATGAACAACAGGGAGCGAATCACTTGCACACCTCCATTGCCTGGCAGATGTCCCTATGCGCCGCGCCTGGTTTGCCCGGTAGGCGCAACTCTTCCTGAATCACAGCATATATGTCGGCACGGAGAATGTAAAGCAGCCCCCCTTTCAGAAGTTCACCTGACGCTTTGACATCAGCCCCCTGTCTTCCTATAATCGCTTCACAGCGACTCTCAGACACCCCACGACCCTGATGCGGCGGCGCAGGCGCTGCTGTCGAAAGGAACAACGCATGAAGATTCGCTCCCTCCTGCTCGCTGCCACCCTCCTTCTATCCCTGTTCCCCCTCTGCGCACCAGCCGAAGGAGGGAACCCCCTCATCGATCCGGAGGCCGGCAGAGTCACTGAATACATCGCGCTTCCGGACCGGATGCTCAACATCCTCCTGCTGGGCCTTGACAGCGACAAAAAGGACTATACCTTCAGGGTGGAAGAAAGCCATACCGATACCATCATCCTCCTCGCGGTCAACCTGGACAAGAACCGCGCGGACCTCATCTCGATCCCCCGGGACACGCTTGCCTATGTTCCGGGCACCAGAGGGGTGTATAAAATCAACGGCGCCATCAACGTGGGCGGAACCCGCGCGGGAAAGCCCGCCAGGTCGGGAGAGGGTTTTGCGGCGGTGAGGGACACCGTCGAGTGGTTCCTGGGCGGCATCCGCATTGACCATTACGCTGCCGTAGACATGGAGGCTATGAAAGAGATCGGGGATGAGCTGGGTGGCGTGGATTTCGACCTGGAGATGAATTACTACGCCAGCTGGGGCAGCTGGCCCTGGAAGCGCAATTCCGGGGGCAAGCGGTACAAGGCAGGCCTTCAGCACCTGGATGGCACTGGCATCGTCGACTATTTCCGAGCACGCCGCAACGCCACCGTGCAGACGGGCAGCGACCTTGCGCGCACTGGCCGACAGCGCGAGCTTCTGTCAGCGCTCTTTAAAAAACTCCTCGGCAACCAAAAGCTCTTGCTGTCTCTGGTGCTGCGCACCCATCAAAACGACATCATACGCAACGGACTGCACACAGACATCTCTGCTACGGACACGCCCCGCCTTCTACAGACCGCCCTGAGCTTTCTGGCGGCGGATGGCGGGGCTGGCAAGCATCCCATTGGGTCACACGCAATCTATGGCACCTACCGCAACGCGTTTGGCAACTGGAAGTTCACGTTCACCGACATGGACAACCGCCGCGAAGTCGTTCGCCAGGTCTTTGGTGTAGAGGTATCGGACCTTGACTATGTATCCTATGGGTACGCAAAGTGGCTCTACGACTCCGGCTTCACGGCCATTCGTTTTCTGTCCGCTGCCGACGGTATCCTGAACTTCCTGGAAGCGAGCGAGGGAGCCCTCGCCGACACCGGGCAGGCCCGGGACGCGGAGGAGAAACTGAGGGAATCCATCGCAGCCGTACAGAAAGCCTTCCTCACCGCCTCACATAGCCTCTCCAGCGCGGACACCAAAGCGCTGACCCAGGCCTGCAACGTGCTGAGGACCCGCGGCGACACCCTTGCCAAACTGATAGCCTATCCCAAAAAGGGCGGTAAAATCACCTGGCGCACCGCCAAGTACCATGACGACGACCCGCTGGTCAACGAGGTCTACGTCAACTTCCGGTGAGCGGCCTCAGGGATGCCCCGGACGCGGTCCCTCACGGCGCTCCGCTGTCACAAAAGGCAATCACGCCGGATACCTTCCGGTTGGATTCCTGGTTGCGCCCGTCGTACTTGTTGAGCACTCTGTCCATGAATACAAGGGCTACCGTATTGCCCCCGTCCAGGTTGAGGGCTTCTACAGCCCCCATCCGTTTCATTTTTTCAGCCATCCATCCAAAATAGGCGCCCTTGCTTGAGGTCCTGCGTCCGGTGACAACCAGCGCCAGGTAATGCCCAGGCTCCGCCATCCCAAAGGCGCAGCGGGGCTCCCGGTAGCTACGGTAATCTTCCGAATAGTAGTAGCGGGGCACCTCCCCGTCCCGGACCAGCACGGGCCCGAAAGCCCAGGTATCCGTCACGCCCATCTGAAGGTACTCTTCCCCTGTATGCGCGTCGCTGTCATAGGTCTTCAGCGTGCCGTCCGCGTGGAGCGCGAGCACCTCCAGCGAGGGGATCCGGGAGCGGTCCTGCTCATAGGTTCGTTCCGAGAGGATCTTGCCGTCGCGCAGGACGATCCCTACGCGCTTTTTGTTCACAGTTCGATACCCAAAAAAATCGTCCGTAATGGCAAACACAGCCCCCGCCTCCTGGGCCAGGTTCAGAGGAAGCTCAAACCGTGTACCGCCTTTCGCAGACAGGAGCGCGCGGGGCAGCGTCCCCGGCGCCACACGGATATCCACCTCATACCATTCCAGGGGAACGTCAGCGCGCCGAAAGCGCTTGATGTCCACCCGCAGGGAGGCACCGACATAGATCCACCGACCGTCCTGGTCATCGCTGTGGATGATGGGATTGGCTTTCGGGTTCGACAGAAATCCCTCAGGCCCCACGCCTGGGAACCACAACCATTTTGAAGGCCCGGACGTGGGCTCTGTCCCGGGCCAGGGGACAGATGTGGGCAGAGGCTGCGGCGTCGCCTCTTTGGAGAACAGCAGGGCCTGCGTTTCAAGCGTCGCGATTCCCGTCGGCTCCATCCCGTTGCGCTTTTGAAACTCCCCCACCTTCCGCGCGGTATCCTCGTTATAGGCCTTGCTGACCTTTGTCGTCAGATAGTACCCAAGCTCAAAGAGCCTTGATTTCAGCGCCGTCACATCCTCGCCGGTAGCGCCCACATTCAGCTCCCGGTACTCACCCGCAGCCACTGCGAGGGGCGGGGACGGCGCCGCGACACCCAGTGCCAGGACGGCGAAGCATAGCGCCGCCAGCCTCCGATACCTCCTCGGCCATGGATCGCCACCACACCCAGCCCTCACGCCCGCGTCTCCGGCGGCCGCGCCCGTCCACTTTCCCGCTGGGCCAGCCTTCGAAAAAAGGCAAGCGCAGGCTGCCTGTCTTCCAGGTAAGTCAAGCCAATCCAGCGGTCCTCTGTGGGCAGCAGCTTTACCCTGGCCTTCTTCTCCCTGACAAGCCCATCGATGATGGTGGGCAGCAGGTACTCAGACTTCAGGTCATCTTCCGGCAGCCCCTGCAGAAAGCTTCGAAAGCCTTCTTCCAGTACAGGGAAAAACGCTGGAGTCAGCCCCCACATGTTCATGGATACGTAGGCGTTCGGATCCATCGGGCGGAGGACACCCTTTTCCCCGGCAATGGCGGCGCCCTCCAGGGTCTTTACGACGTTGCGGGTTTCTTCCACGCCTATCAGATACAGGTCCTTGTCCACGCGGCAAATGCCACGGGTGACACCCCCGTGCTCACTTAAGGTGTTTTTCAGGATGAAGCCCGGTAGACAAAAGCGCAGAACTTCTCCGTCTTCTTGATGCGCACGATGGAAATCGAGAACCTGAGCATAGGCTGCTTTGCCATAATAGTCGTCCGCATTGATCACCAGGAAGGGCCCATGAACCAGATCCCTGCAGGAAAGTACAGCCTGCCCCGTCCCCCAGGGCTTGGTCCGCCCCGATGGCCTGGTGAATCCTTCTGGCAAGTCATCCGGGTCCTGGAAGGCGTAAGCCACCTCGCAATGCCGCGCTACGCGGTCACCCACCCCCTCACGGAAGTCCTTTTCAAGGTCCTTGCGAATGATGAAGACTACCCTGGTGTACCCCGCCTCCAGCGCGTCGCGGATGGCATAGTCCATGATAATCTCCCCGTTTGGCCCAACGGGCATCAGCTGCTTGACACCCCCTCCAAACCTGGAGCCAATCCCAGCTGCCATGATGACCAACGTGACGTCCATGATTCAACCATCCTTCCCGGCCCGCGGGCACACATTGCGATATTTCAAAAAGAATATATCATTCCCGGGCATCTACGGGAAGGGCGAATGGCAAAGACCAGGCGGAGACGGCGCTGTGAGGGGCTTCGCCATGTCCTTGCGCCGCCCGGGTTACAGCCCTATACTGCTTTCAGCCTGGAGTTTGTCCGTCCCATGACCGAACCGGATGTCCTGCCCTTCCCGGGGGTGCCTGATGCTGCTTTTCCTGCCTTCTTCGCGTACGCGGGCCTGGTTTCTTAACCCCTTCTTAGGGCCGACGCCTGTACAGGGATGGAGTCGGCTGCCCGGCGATGACTACAGGCGGGGGTGTTCTGGTCAGCGCTGCGATGGGCACGTGCAAAACGCCGACAGCCTTTCTATACCGGCTAAGCTGTCCGGCGTAGAAGTTCGGACCGGGCTTCTCCAGCAAGGGCCCCTCGGTCGTTTCCATTTCTCAGCTCAGGGCATTGGGAAAAGATATCCACAAAAATCTGAAGTGCCCCTTGGCGATCAGTGCCTTCCGTGTGGACACAGCAGCCGCGCGCATCCTTCTTATTCGACACCGCACGGCCTATCCCGTTGGCAGAAGATTTGCAAACAAAGGCTGCAGCGTGTTGATTGTCCATCCGCGCTGCACCTTTTCGACAGCGCGGAGCTTCCCCAGGTTCTGCCCCCTGCGCAATCACCGCTACTTGACGGGGGAGGAGCGGTTTGAATGCACCGGGTTCGTCAGGTAAACACTGCCCTTTGCGCTGTATCAGCTATGGATCGTCACGAAAAAGATCAGGGAGGAAAACATGAGACGTTTTGGACAGCATGCTCGGCTCAAAGCCGAAAAGGTAGATGAATACCGCAGGCTGCATGCAGCCGTGTGGCCGGGGGTCCTCCAGACCATCAGTAAGTGTGGCATCCGCAACTATTCCATTTATCTTTCCGGAGAGGACTTGTTCGCCTACTTCGAATATATAGGAGACGACTACGAAGCCGACATGGAGCGCATGGCCGCAGATCCCGTCACCCAGGATTGGTGGAAGCTGACCAAGCCCTGCTTTCTGGGTCACGCGGAGCAGCTCTACTACAGCGATATGGAGGAACTCTTCCATCACGGCGGCCCAGACGCTTGAAAACGACAGAGGATGTGGACCTTGATGAATGCAGCGGAAACGGCACAGACAGATCCGCAGTCACTCTTCTTTTTGAACCAAGGCATACAGAAAGGAAAACCGTTATGAAACGTCTATCGATGAGAATACTAAGCGCCGCAGTGCTGGCTGGCCTTGGCGTCCTGGGGTTGTCCAGTACGGGCGTGGGACAGCCTGAAGCGTGGAAGGAGCCCCAGCCCTCCGTGCTGCCCGACTTTCGGAACAGCCGCTACCGGGAAATCTATCTCGCAGGGGGATGCTTCTGGGGCGTGCAAGCCTATTTCGACCGTATGGCAGGCGTGGAATACACAAGCGTGGGCTACGCCAACGGGAAACCCGGGGACACGAATTACCACTCCATCGCACAAACGGGACACGCCGAGACCGTCTATGTGGTTTACGACCCCGACATTCTTCCGCTTCCTGCATTGCTTCGGCGCTTCTACGGGATCATCGACCCCACCAGCCTGAACCGCCAGGGAAACGACCAAGGACTGCAGTACCGCACGGGAATTTACTATGTCGACGCCAACGACAGGCCATCCATCCTTATGGCTACCGAGCTTGCGCAAAAAGAGCACAGCAGGGAGATCGTCACGCAGATCGAGCCGCTGGAAAACTATGTGCCGGCGGAAGACTATCACCAGGACTATCTCCTTAAAAATCCACATGGTTACTGCCACATAGACCTTTCCTCCATTCCGAACGAACGCCCTCTTGTCAGGGCTTCCTCGCATCCCAAACCTTCCACGGAGGAGATCCGATCGAGGCTCAGCGACCTGCAATTCGCGGTCACGCAGGAAAACGGCACGGAGCCCCCCTTCGCGAATGCATACTGGGACAATAAAGCCCCCGGCCTCTACGTCGACATCGTCACAGGGGAGCCTCTGTTTGCTTCCCTCCACAAGTTTGACTCCGGCTCTGGATGGCCGTCGTTTACACGGCCTCTCCAGTGGGATGTGCTGAGCTACAGGAAAGACAGCTCCCACGGCATGCAGCGCATCGAGGTGCGCAGCCGAAGCGGAGACAGCCATTTGGGTCACCTGTTCACAGACGGGCTGAAGGAAGAAGGTGGGCTGAGGTACTGCATTAACAGCGCGGCCCTTTCCTTTGTGCCCGTGGACGAGCTTGAAGCCCACGGCCTTCATGAATTCCGGGTTCTGTTCGACCGAAAGACACAGCCGTGAAAATCGCCGTTTTGAAGCAACCCTTCGGGTGCCTATCCGGACCCCTTTCTCTCAGGGGCCGGTCTGGACATTGGGCTGGTTCACAGAAAAGATGCCCTTATCCGGCCTCTTTGAAACCGTGGCACCCGCAGCAGGGGAACGCTGACTGCAGACTATCCCATCAAAGCGCCGCGACCTGAGGAACGACAGGGTTGCTCTGCCCCTGTTCTCCATGTGACGAGGACGTTGGACAGTCGGGCAGCCATGGCATTGCTATCGCCTTTTCCGCGCGAGACCGGTGCTGTCTTCACGCAGCAAAACGGCTGCAAGAGCCGGTGCCGGCCACGCGCTGCCGGCGCCCGGGAGGTCCTGCGCGACGGGCGCAATCCATCATCCTGTCTCAGAAACAGACGCTCTGCGCAGTCTCCTCTTCTCTTTTAACGGCAGGGTTGCAGAAAGAGTCGCTGATTTTAGGCCGGAAAGAAAGCTTCCTGATCTGTGGGCCTCGTGCTTTCCCAGACCATTGAAACCCGGGCAAGCACACGGTGCCTGGTGCCCGTCCAAGCTGCGCCGCGCGCAGGAACGCCAGCCAGCGTAAGGCTCAGTCCCCCAAGGCAATCCCGGCTTCCGAGCCTTCTGCGCCCCCCTGGCTTCGGGTTTTCCAGCGGTCCTCCGCCGTTATCTCCCCCGCTCCGTTGGTGTTTGACACCCGCCCTTCCGTATGCTACATATTGGATAGAGCAGCTAAATAAGAACAGGAGGGACATCATCACATGAAAAGCAGTATAAGGACCGTTATCGGCCTGTTGGCGATCGCCTTTCTGACCGCCCTGGCCTTTGCAATCGTTGGCGGCATCCGTAACAAAAACCTGTCCAGCGACCTGGAGGCAGAGAGGTCCGCCATCGTCACAGAGCTAGAACAACAAAAGGCAGATTCTGCAGCCACGCTGGCGGAAGCCGAGACCAAGGCAGCTGAGCTTCTGGCAGCCCGCGAGGCGGAGATGGCTGCTGAAAGCGAATCGGCCCTCACCGCAGCGAAAAAAGAAGCTGAAGAGGCCTTGTTAGCAGCGCAGGCTGTCTCGGACAAACTTAGCGGCGAAAAAGACGCCCTGTCTGCCAGCCTTGCCGATGCAGAAGCCGCGCTGAGCACCGCCCATGAAGAGGTCACGGCACTCACCCGAAAAAATGCAGCGGCAGCGGCCGCTCTGGTCACCGCAGACAAGGAGAAGGACGAACTAGCTGAAAAACACAGGCAGGCCCAGGCTCAGGCCCAAGACTTGGAAAACGAAATGGCTGCGCTTGTGGAAAAGCTCGCAAGTGCGGAAGCTGCAATCTCCGACAAAGAGGTTCTTTCATCCCGGTGCGTCCAAGCCGAGGCAGACCTTGACGCCGCCAGGAAGTCCGCAGAAGCCTTAAACGAGGAAAAAACCAGCCTCGCCGCGGAACTCAACGACACGAAGGCAACTCTTGAGGACGCAAAAACAGCCACCGAGGCTCTGGCCGTGGAAAGGGACAGCCTCACCGTGGAACTCAATAGTATGAAGACGGCGCTTGATACCGCAAACAAATCCGCCGAGACCCTGAGCGAAGAGAAGGATAGCCTTGCCACAGAGCTCAGAGGCGCGAAGGCAGCGCTTGATACTGCAAACAAGTCCGCCGAGACCCTGAGCGAAGAGAAGAACAGCCTCGCGGAAGAACTCAGCAAGGCTCAGACGGCGCTTGATACCGCAAACAAGTCTGTTGAGACTCTGAGCGGGGAGAAGGACAGTCTTGCCACAGAACTTAGCAAGGCCAAAGCAGCACTTGACACCGCAAATAAATCCACCGAGACCCTGAGCGGGGAAAAGAACAGCCTCGCGGAAGAACTCAGCAAGGCCCAGGCAGCGCTTGATACCGCGAACAAATCCGCTGAGACCCTGAACAAGGAAAAGGACGGCCTCGTGGAAGAACTCAGCAAGGCCAAAGCAGCGCTTGATACCGCAAACAAATCCGCTGAGGCCCTGAATAAAGAGAAGGACGGCCTCACTGAGGATATCAGCAAAGCGCAAGCGGCGCTTGATACCGCGAACAAGTCCACCGAGGCACTGACCGCAGAAAAGGACAGCCTCGCAGAAGAACTCAGCAAGGTCCAGGCGGCACTTGACACTGCAAACAAATCCACCGAGGCCCTGAACAGGGAGAAGGACGGCCTCGCGGAAGAGCTCATCAAAGCCCAGGCAGCGCTTGACACCGCGAACAAGTCCGCCGAGACCCTGAACAAGGAGAAGGACGGCCTTGTTGAAGAGCTCGCAAAGGCAAATGCCGAGCTGAAACAGGCGCGGGAGGATCTGTTGGCCGCTCTTACAGCGGCTGAGCCCTTTGTCTTCACAGCTTCCGTACAGGGCTTTGCGGGCCCGGTTGAGGTGACCGTAGCCTATAACGGAAACGGTGAGATCGTATCGCTGACCGTGGGCGGAGAAGGCTTTGCAGAGACAGCTGGATTTGGCGCGCTCGCCCGAGACGAGGCTTTCACCAACCAGTTCCTGGGATTGACACCACCACTAAGCCTTGAGAAGATTGATGCCCTTTCCGGCGCAACGATAACCAGCCAGGCAGTGGTAGATGCAGTCAACGAGGCTTATGAGCAGTTCCTGAAGCGCTGAACGGATGGAAGCATCAAAATATCTCCTTCCTCCGTAACCGCTGAGAACCGGTCTCCTGGCTTGAGTACGCCCAGGGGAGACGCAACAAAAAGCCAGCTCATGACCCTATACCCCAGGCGGGCGTCATGGCAGGCTGCACCCCTAGGTTCGAGATGACGCCTGGCAATCCCCGCCGCCGCGCAGACAACCCGTAAGCGCGGCGGCAATCCATAGAATGCCTGGCAGACATCCTCAGCCTCAGGGGGATCATCAGGGACCGGGACTCTCCGTTTATCTGCTCTTTCTGGGGAACGCCATGACGAACGTTCACAAGGCGCTCAGCTGCGATAGCACCGTCTGTGTCGTGGACACCAGCGAATGCGACCTGTTTGTAAGCGGCTCTGCGACGCATCAGAGATCCTGCTGGGCTGCTTCATCAACACCGACCCCCTCGCAGTCACGGTTTAAGAGAGGAACGGTTCCAATGTGTGCTGTTTGTAACCCGGCTCCCTATGGGCGGGTGCGGATCGTCGTGCTGGACGGGTATACGCTCAACCCGGGCGACCTGAGCTGGGCAGCCTTTGAAGCCCTGGGTCGTCTGAACGTCTACGACCGAACGCCGGCGGGCGAGGTCATACAGCGCATCGGGGCTGCAGACTGTGTCCTCACCAACAAGACACCCCTTCCAGAAGAGGTCTTCATGGCCTGCCCGTCCATCCGTTATGTGGGCGTGCTCGCAACGGGCTACGACATCGTGGATCTCCAGGCTGCGGCCAGGAGGGCGGTTACGATCACAAATGTGCCCTCCTACGGGACGGAGGCGGTCGCACAGTTTGCCATCGCCATGCTTCTGGAAATCGCAAGCCGCGTCGGTCAGCATGCACGGGCTGTTCATGAAGGCCGCTGGGAAAATGCCCCGGACTTCTGTTTCTGGGAGGCTCCCCTGATGGAGCTCCATGGAAAGACCCTGGGCATCATCGGCCTGGGTCGTATCGGCAGGGCGACAGCCAGGATCGCAGCTGCGCTGGGGTTGGAAGTGATCGCCTCCGACAGCAACCCTGCTGCTGACAGCACGACCACCATCCCAGCTGTCAGCCTGGACACCTTGTTGAGATGCTCTGATGTGATCGCGTTGCATTGCCCGCTGACGGAAGAAACAAGAGGGATCATCAACGCAGCCAGCCTGTCAAAGATGAAAGATGGCGTGATCATCCTCAACAACAGCAGGGGAGACCTCATTGTCGAACAGGATCTGGCCAACGCGCTGAACAGAGGGAAGGTGCGCGCTGCTGCGGTGGACGTTGTCTCGACAGAGCCCATCCGCGCAGACAATCCCCTACTCCAGGCAAAGAACTGCATCATCACGCCCCATATCAGCTGGGCGTCCGTGGAAAGCCGCCGGCGCCTGATGGAGATTGCCGCGAACAATCTTCGCCTCTTCCTCGAGGGGGCTCCCGTCAACGTCGTCCGTCAGGCGTAGCGCGCTCCCGCCCCTCTTCTTCTTCGCAGAGGCTCCGGGAAATAAAACTCAAAGTGCAGCCCCTATGTTTCTGATGACGTGTCTGTGCCAAGGTACCTGTGCATCACGCCTCCGTCATCGACCGTCAAAGTCCTGTCGCTATCCGCTCGCCTGTACCGCAGATGATGCGGAAGACTTCTCACTCCTCTCAGGGTCAGGCACCGGCCAGCATGCCCCATCTTCCAAGCAGAGCGGTTCACGCGCACTGGCGGCACTGCATCAGGGTGCGTCCCGTCACGGTTTTCCCCTGGCTTGTGAAAAAATTCCGGAACTGCTTGCACGCAGTGCCTCATGTCAAGTTGAGCGCGAAAGAAAACTTCGATGCCTCACATACT
>CAZPIC010000044.1:0-16055 GCA_964586835.1 uncultured Oscillospiraceae bacterium | reverse complement strand
AAGGCCTTCTTTCAATAGTTTCCACATCTATTGAGCGGAAATATTTCCCACTTCGGCTCTCACTTGTTAAGTGAAAGCATCCAGTCTCATAAACCCTTGTAATTTCTTCATATCTCGACCTTTCAGGTCATGCCTGTGAATAATCTAGGATAAATGTGCTTCGGAGAACACAAAAACACACGAATCTCTAAGGCTCCCGTGTAATCATGTAATGATGCACCCACCCTTTCGAGACAAGAAAAGCCTGGCGCTGTGGCTTGAGTATCAGGGAGCATGGGGCTTCACATCGAAAACAACAACAATACAAGGGGTTGCATGATGAGTGCTTTTGCAACGGTCGGTGCATGCGTCATCAATAATCCCTTGAGCGTACGACGCTTCTGTTATCCAAGACAGCCTGTTAGCACTCCGATATCATCTATACTGCACGGGGCAGGGATATCTTCTGTGCACAAATAGAAACTTCGCAAGTATTCTGGTCTGCACAAGACTCTGTCATATGTCTGGCGCTCAGCCGGGCAACCAGAAGCATAAAACATGAAACATCAGGGCTTATCGAAGGGCGCAGGGCTTGGTCAAAGACCCCCGGCAGCTTGAACGACTGTCGAGGGCCTTTGGCGAATCTCTCTATTTCATTTTTGCATGGTTGCCGCGTCGGTATATCCCTGCCAGCGGTCGGCCAGGCTGTTGTCCCTTACGACCCGTTCTTCCGTCACGGCATACCAGCCGGGCTCCAGCTTACAGGGCTCAAAGCCGACCCAGCAGGGCTCGATTTGCGTGATCACTGCATAGGTTGCATACCGGGTATAAGTGCCCCAACGGTGGTCCTCATAGGTGCTGTCCTGCGTGGTGGCGTTGGATACGCACAGGTTCACGACGCACAGCCGCAACAGCTCTTCCCAGGAGCGCTCGGGGATGTTCAGGGGCTCCGTGCCCGTGATCGTGGGCAGGGCGTCGATCTGAGCATACATCAGCATCCCATCATCCCGCACCTTCAGGTGAAAGCCGCTGCTCGCCCCGAAAAACTCCTTCCCTTTCTCTTCTTTCCAATAGTGCTGGTACATCACGGGTAGATCATACAGCTCGTACATGCCGCCCACCGTCGAAAGGTTCCGCCCGGGATGTCCGCTCTGGTCTTCGTTGCGCATAAAATCTTCCAACGCGTATTGCTGCATTTCTTCTCTGGTGCTGTACTCGTTATATCGCGCCCCGATGAGCGTCTGGGCTTCTTCCTTTCGACGCGCGTGCAGCAGATCCTCAAAAGGGGCTGTATTCCAGTTGGCCAGCAGGGTGCGGGCCATTTCCTTCGCGGCGGCCAGCTCCTGCTCGTGCGGTTTCCCCTCAAGGCTTGGGGCCTTTGTCAGTTCGGCGGAGATGAAGCTGCCGTCCAAGCCTTCTTCCCGGTAAAATTGAACGATGGGCTGCTTAGGGTCTGCCAGAAGGGTATTGAAGATACCGCCCTGTGCATCTTGCCCGATGGCTTCCAGCGCCTTGGTAAACGCAGCTTCCGAAATGATCTCATACGCTACCGTCAGTTTTTGCATCTGTTCTGGCCGGAAGCTTGGCGGAACCGGGCAGTCCGCCCGGAGCACGCCGTCCATCGCCCCTTCCGGAAGGTGAATTTCACCCACTATTCGCCCGTCGATCACCTGCACATCGGAAAGATCCACCTGGGACGGATCGCACAACGGCTCTTCCCTGCCAGCCCACGCGGCCCACGCGGTCGTTGTGCCCATGCACAGGATTACAGCCAGCATCATTCCCAAACAGCGCTTGAATGGCTTCATGGTCAGTTCTCCTTTGTCAATGCGGGCAGGGATGCGTGGAGCGTCGCCTGCTCGGTCTTGTCCGAATTCAGAATGTGGCTGTTTAGCCCGATCTCAAGGGTCAGATTCCCCGAAAGTTCCATGCCACGCGTATCCGCCTGCAGCAGCAGGGTCTCCCCCTGCGCGTCTTGCACCCAGTCCCAGGAGCAGCGTACGGCGATCCCGTTGATCCACAGGACCGGAAGATCCAGCACGATGGCCTGCTTCCCCGCTTGCCAATCTTCCAAGAGGAGGATTTCGCCCTTCCACCAGACCTTGTCAAATTGCAAGCCGTCCATGCCGATGTCCGTTTCCATCAGGAAGGCGTAGGCTGCCTCGTCTTTGGGGTGAATGTTGAAACACAGCGAGAGGGTATTTCCCTCCCAATACGCGTCGCGCACCTGGGCGTTGAGCAGCGCACTGTCACAGGATTGAACCGTTGCGGACAGGACGTTTTTCTCCTGCGCAACCGGCCCGTTCCCCAGACGTTCGTTGAGGAAATATAGCACGCCCAGGTGGTTGAGGGCATATGCCGCGCCGCACAGCACCACCGCGCAGGCAGCCAGTACCGCAAGCCAGCGCTTGGATCGGTGCAGCGCGGACTGCTGACGCTGAAGTGTGCCAAGCGTCCTTTCCACACGCAGGTGAAATAGTGCCGGCGTTGCTTCAAATCCGGCATCCAGGTTTTTTTCAATTTCGTTCATCCCCGCACCTCCATTTCTGCTTTGAGGCGAGCCCTTGCGGCTTGGAGGCGGGACTTCACCGTTCCGACAGGAATGCGGATAATGTTCGCCACTTCGCGCAAAGGAAATCCCTCCATGTAATGCAACAACAGGGGAAGCCGCAGCTTTTCCGGTAGGGCGGCAATCGCATCGCGCAAATCCGGGTCTGGCGGTGCGCCTATAGCCGGCACCTCAAGCTCCGCCATCATCACATGGCGTTTTTTGTGCCGGTTGATGTTGTGGCATTCGTTGATGACAATGCGTGTCAGCCATGCCCTGAAATACTCCTCTTGCACTGTTTCGCGCTTGACCCAGGCTTTTGCCAATGCTTCCTGCACGGCGTCGGCACATTCTTCCTGCGAAGACAGAATGCTGCGTGAAACGCGGTATAACGTGCGCTCCATGGCCTGTACCTCCAATACAAAGATCTGCTCGTCCATTTCGCCTCCATCTCCACCATGATCGCTTCGTATCCGCAGCTGAAACAGGGTGTTGCAACAATCCCTACACCATGATAACGGTGAAAGGGCGCGTTCGGTTCAAAAACATCTAACCTTTTAGACCTCCCTTTCGTTTGTCTATGGAAGAGCTTTCACGTATGAGTAGTGAGGAGGTAGCTCCCCTGATGAGGGGTGCAGCGACGGATGTAAACTGGGTTTTTGAGCAGCTGATAGACCAGTACCAATCTGCGCTGCTGCGCACCTGCTTCCTTTAACTGCGTGACAGAGCATAGGCAGAGGACGCAGTGTAAGAAACCTTCTTCAAGGCTTGCCGGAACCTAATACAGTTCCGCGGAGAGAGCAGCTTCAAGATCTGGTTGCCGAGAATCGCCCTCAATACCTGCCATGATATGCGAAAGACGAGCTGGTTCCTTCACATGGATCGCAGGGTGATGCTAGACATGCTGCCTGAGGGCAGCGATCTACAGGAGGAGGACGATGACAAAGGAAATTGCTTGCAGAAGTCATGAATCTGCCAAGGAAACTCAAAGAGGCCATTTTGCTGTACTACTACCACAACCTGGATACCTATGACATCGCTGATACGCAGGGCATCGCGCGCAGTTGTTTGACGGTGGAACCCTGCGCGCACGGGGATACAGTCGCAGGATGACAGCGTCAGGGGTATTTATAAATGACACATGCATCTGACCGTCTTTGCAGATACTGATGACTTTGCGAGGGAACATGTCGAGCTGGATGGCATTGATTTTCTGGCCTCTCAGGCGCTCGCGCTTTGCCTTCAGCATGCGACTCATCGTTGCTGCGCTCATGCTGAGCCACTCTTCCCGGGCGCTCACTGCCTGGCTGCCCGAAGGGGGCACCGGTTCCTCGCGGGCTTTAGAAGACTTCAACCACTGTACCCGGTGTGCAGGAAGACCTTTCCCACAGAGCAAGCCCATGGCACACTCGTTCCCGATCCGTTTCTCCTTGGCAGCAGAGCTTCATTTACTTGCCCGATACTGTCTTCGGTTGCAGCGACACACTCCTCTTGCGCGACATGAGGGAGCACAGAGTGTGCCGGGCAGAAGCCTTACACCATTCCGTGCTCTTAGAAAACACATCCAGGATCTCTGATTTTTCAGGCTTTTTACCTCGCTGTAAGCGTTTTTCAGAAATTGTATTTCCTCAAACCGTGCCCTTGTTGAGCCTGCTTTTTATTTCAAGTCGCCAGCGAACACGCTTGGCGTCCAAGTGGATTTATTGCGCGACTCCTTCTTTACATCCGAGGTATGGAAGGTGTGCAGGGTGATTGACTTCAGGCTTGAATGGTCGTAGAATAGAAGCACTGAGATCTGTGAAGGACACCGGTCATCCGGAGGTGCTCGCAGTGTTGGGACAAAGCAGCCTGCGTATGGGTTGCCGTTGCGTTTTTGTGTCCGCTGCGGGTGTCGGGGTCCTGAAAAAGGCAAAGGAGTAATGTGATGTCAGGGCTTCTTCTTGAGATGACGGGCATCCAGAAATTCTTTCCAGGCGTGCACGCGCTCAACAATGTGCGCTTTGATCTGCGAAGAGGTGAAGTCCACGCCCTCGTGGGGGAAAATGGCGCTGGAAAGTCCACGCTGATGAAGATATTGACGGGCGTCTACACCAAGGACGCGGGGGAAATCTTCATTGACGGCGAGCCGGTTTCGATTCATAACGCGCGTGAAGCGCAGATGCTCGGCATCAGCATCGTTCACCAGGAACTCAACCTCATGAAGGATCTGACCGTCGCTGAGAATATCTATATCGGGCGCGAGTCCATGAAGGGGATCCTCCTGGACAAGAAAAAACAGAACAGAGCTGCGCAGGCGCTGCTAGACTCGCTCAACATCAAGATCTCTCCGACGACGGTTGTGGGCAGCCTGACGGTGGCCAAGCAGCAGATGGTGGAGATCGCCAAAGCGCTTTCCTATGAGAACACCCGCATCCTCATCATGGATGAGCCTACCGCCGCCCTTTCCGACGCAGAGATAGAAGAGCTGTTTCATTTCATCCGCAACATGAAGGGGAGAGGTGTCGGGGTCGTTTACATATCGCACCGCATGGGGGAGATCAAGCTGCTTTCCGACAGGATCACCGTCATGCGTGACGGCCAGTATGTAGGCACAGTGGAAACAAAGGATGTTTCGTTGGGCGAGGTCATCCGCATGATGGTCGGGCGTGTCATATACGAGCAGCCCAAGACGCGTAGCGCGGTCGCGCCGGATGCGCCTGTTGTCCTGGAGGCGATAGGCCTTAAATCCAGGGACGTGAAGGACGTGTCCTTAAGCCTGCGTAGAGGGGAGATCCTGGGCATTGCAGGACTGATGGGCGCTGGCAGGACCGAGACGGTCCGCCTGATCTGCGGGGCAGACCCCCGAGACGCAGGAGAAATCTTCGTCAATGGCGCCCAGGTAGCCATCTCAAGTCCCAGCGACGCTGTCCGTGCCGGGATTGGCTACCTGTCGGAAGATCGCAAACGCTACGGGCTCTGTCTGATCCTGTCGGTGGCCAACAACGTAGCTTTGCCGTCGCTGGAATCCTTCACAGGTCGCTTGGTGATCAACGACCGGAAGATCACCAGAACCGCTCGGGAATACAAGGACAGGATCGATATCAGAACGCCCCATGTGAACGTCAAAGCGCTGAGCCTCTCCGGCGGCAACCAGCAGAAGCTTGTCCTTGCCAAGTGGCTGGTGAAGAATAGCAACATTCTGATATTTGATGAGCCCACTCGCGGCATTGACGTGGGCGCCAAGAGTGAGATCTACAAATTGATGAACCATCTGGCATCCGAGGGCAAATCGATCATCATGATTTCGTCAGAGATGCCTGAGCTTTTGCGCATGGCAGATAGGATACTGGTCATGTGCGAAGGCGTCAAAACAGGGGAACTGGACATCTCGGAGGCTACCCAGGAGAAAATCATGGCGCTTGCGGCGCCCAGAGTATAGGAGGCCCCAATGTCTGAACCGTCCGGACGGAGAGCGCTTAACATGCAACAGCTGCTGGCGCCCGCAGCACTGGTTATTCTCTATGTATTTTTTGCCATATTTGGTAACAGATTCTTTTCGGAACACACACTGAAGACCATTCTTGAGTCCGCCTACTTTATCGGATTCATGGCCTTTGGGGTGACCTTTGTGATCATTACGGGCGGCATTGATCTGTCCATCGGCACGGTCATGATGTGCTCCGCCATCATCGGTGGCGTCGCCTTCAAGGTTTGGGGCTGGCCGCTTTGGCTGGCGCTGTGCCTGATCCCCTTGGTGGGTCTGATGTTCGGCGTCATCAACGGCCTTCTTATCGCAAAGCTAAAGCTGCCGCCCTTCATCGCTACGCTGGGCACCATGCTGGTATCCCAGGGTTTTGGCTCCATCGTTTCGAGGGTTCAGACACAGTACTACCCTACGATTGGGTCGGAAAACGCGTGGTTCAAGTCCGTCTTCTACCGGGCTGGTGCCTTCCCCATCGGTGCGGTGTATCTGGTGGTGGCCTTTTTGATTGCTTCCTTTGTCATTAACAAGACGAAATTCGGACGCTACACCTTTGCCATCGGCTCCAACGAAGAGGCGACGCGCCTTTCGGGCATCAAGACCGACAGCTGGAAGGTGATCGTCTACAGTGTCTGCGGTTTATTTGCCGGATTGTCGGGTATCTTCTATGCGGCAACGTACACGACTGTCATCCCTGGGACGGGCAACGGTCAGGAACTTAACGCCATCGCGGGCGTCGTAATAGGAGGCACATCTATGGCAGGAGGCTCTGGTACCATGACAGGGACCCTGATAGGGGTATTCATCATGGCAACACTCAAGACAGGCCTCGCTTCACTGGGGCTGCAGGCTCACTGGCAGACCTTCATCACAGGCTTTGTAGTGATTGGTGCCGTGCTGCTTGACAACATGCGAACTCGCGCTGCCCTGAAAAGGGCCAGGCTCAGAGCTGAATAAACCGCGTGCAACTGGCATTAGGCGCACAGTGCGCTTAATAATAAACAAACCCGGAGGAAAGAGGTATGAAAAGGACACTGGCTCTTATACTATCGTTGATGCTGGTCACTGGCCTCGTGGCCATCGCCGGAGCGGACGAGATGTACATCTCTGTCATCTCCAAGGGTGAGCAGCATGCTTTCTGGCAGGCTGTCCGTAAGGGCGCCGAGGACGCGGCTGCGGAGTACAGCGTCAAGATGTACTATTACGGCCCGCCCAGCGAAGCAGACATCCAGCTGCAGGTGGACGCGCTGAAGGCTGAAATGGCCAAAAAGCCTGCAGCGCTCGCGCTTGCTGCCCTGTCTACAGACGCCGTCATGACCGAACTGCAGGAATGCCTCGCCAACAAGATTCCCGTCATCGGCTTTGACTCCGGCGTGCCCAATGCGCCTGAGGGAGCCATCTACGCCACCGCTTCTACCAACAATAAGAACGCTGCCGGCCTTGCCGCTGTCGAAATGATGAAGTTTGAGACCCTGGTAGAAAAGATGAAGGCCGCGACGCCGGAAAATCCTGTTGTGGTCGCCGTGCTTTCCCAGGACGCGACTTCCGAATCCGTCACCGGGCGGACCACCGGCTTTGTCAACAAAATGAAGGAGCTGGCTTCCGAGTACGGTGCTGTGGCTGTGCAGGGGCACGACCTGTGGGCTGAGCCCGCGGATAACCCCTCTGTCATCATCCATACCGAGATTTCTGCCACCCCTCAGATCGGCGATGTCACCAACTCTGCCAACGCTGTGCTCAACATGAATAACCTGGCTGCGCTGTTCCTGTCCAACGAAGGCACAGTCAACGGACTGCTGGCCGCAACGGCTGACGGGTCTGATCTGGCTGAAGGTGCGCGCTTTGGTGATTTGCTCGTTGCAGGCTTCGATGCTGGTGCTTCCCAGAAAAACGCGATCCGGCAGGGATGGTTCGTGGGCTCCATCACCCAGGACCCCTATCGCATCGGCTACCTGGCGGTGGAGCTTGCCTACAAAGCTGCCAGCGGCGAGGCGGTTGAAGATGTAGACACCGGTGCCAAGTGGTACACCGCTGAAAACATCGACGATCCTGACATCGCCCTGCTGGTGTATGACTGACCCCTCTTTCCCTGAATAATCTCAAAAAAGAGGCCTCCGGAATCTCCGGGGGCTCTTTTTTAAGCTGAATGCCGGCATTGCTGATCACTTTTTGCAAAGGCAGCTCCTACTTCCCGCTGGCGGCTGCTCTCACAGGATGAACGGAGGCTGCGGGCTTCCCGTCCTTCGGAGACTCGCCCTGGGGCAGGCAAACCGTGACCCGTGTTCCTATCCCTTCATGTGAATAAACTTCAAAATACCCTCCATGGCTGTCCACGATCCAATGGGCGATGGATAGGCCCAGGCCTGTACCGCCGGACTGGCGCGCTCTTGCGGGGTCAGCTCTGAAAAAGCGGTCGAAGATCTGGGGGAGGTCTTTCTGTGCGATGCCTACCCCGTTGTCCTGGACGGAAAAGCAGGGTACTCCCCTGACGTCAAGGGAGCAGCGGAGGGTGACGGGTGAGTTCTCAGGGGAATATTTCCGTGCGTTGTCACACAGAATCCGGGCGGTCTGCTTGAGCATCGCCAGGTCACCCAGGGCGGGGACCGGGCTGGCTGCCTGGAAGCGCCATCTGTGGCTGCTGTCCAACATGTCGTATTCCTCAAACACTTCCCGCATCATTGCGGTCAGGTCCAGGGCTGCCAGGGACAGATGATTTTTGCCTGCGTCGCCCCTGGCGAGGAACAAAAGCTGTTCTACAAGCCTTTGCATATGGTCCGTTTCTAAACGGATGGCCTCGATGCCTTCGTCCAGCACCTTGGGGTCGTCTTTGCCCCAACGATTCAGCATGCCGGCGTAGCCCCGTATGACGGAGATGGGCGTGCGAAGCTCATGGGATGCATCCGAGACAAAGCGGGTCTGTTGGCGGTAGGATTCATGCATGCGACCAAGCAGGCTGTTGATGGCTTCCTCCAGCCCCTGAAGCTCCCTGTCTCCGGTAGACAGGCGGGCATCGGGCGAACCTGGGCTGATCTGCGAGATTGCAGCCTGGAGTTCGTGATATTTTTGCCCGTCCAGACGTTCGTTTATCATCCGGTGGGTTGCCTCGGCCATCCTGGAAAGCGGCTCTAAAAGTCGTCGGGTCTTTTTCCTGTCTAGTGCGAACTGCAAAGAAAGAAAAACGGCTTCGAGAGCGCTTGCTGTGATAAGAAGGTTAAGCAGAAGATTGAGATAGCCTCCGGCAGCGACGCGCACAGTCCTGCCTCCGTCCACCGAGGGCACGTACACGACGGTCGAGAGCGTTTCGCGCAGGGTGCCAGTACCAGTCCATTCCACGTTACGACGGATCCACGGAGTCCATGACTCTCCGAAGGCCTGACGCTCAGCGGTATAGCACCAGGCGCCCAAGGCTAGTGTAAGCGCAAGAAGATCAATGAATAGCGTCGTCAGCAAGAGCCTGCACAGGATGGAGAAGTTGACCCTCATCGCTATGGAGGTCATGCGCCGGTTTGCGTTCATTCGCTCTGCTCCAGCCGAAGGGTGTAGCCTACACCGCGCACCGTATGGATAAGCCTGACTCCATGCGCGTCGTCGATCTTTGAGCGGAGGTATCTGATATATACATCGACGATGTTGGTCTCGCCCATATAGTCAAACCCCCACACGCACTCCACCAGCGTATCGCGTGAAAGCACGATGGAAGGGTTTTCCATCAGGCACTTCAGTAGGGAAAACTCGCGGGCGGTCAGTTCGATTTCCGTGCCGCCTAGGCTGACACGGTGCTGCGCAACATCCATGCGCAGCATCCCGACTTGAAGCGCCTGTGGCTGGGCTTTCGGTTTTTTTCGCAGTGCGGTCCGGATGCGTGCCAGGAGCTCTTCGATGGAAAAGGGTTTGGTGATGTAGTCGTCTGCACCCATGTCCAGCCCGCTCACCTTGTCCATGACCGCATCGCGCGCTGTCAACAGGATGACGGGAATGTCGGACATGCGACGCAACCTCCTGAGCACCTCCATGCCGTTGAGCCCGGGAAGCATGATGTCCAGGAGCAGCAGGTCATAGTTGCCTTTCTCCGCAAGCTCCAGACCTGTCCGGCCATCTCGAGCGATCTCAACAGCATAGCCTTCGTGGGTCAGCTCAAGCTCTAGAAACCGAGAGATCTTCGGTTCGTCCTCCACCAGGAGGATCTTGTGCATATTACCGTCCTTCCCTGCTGGAGACGGAAAAATGGGGCGCGGTTCTAGGTACGCACCCCCTCTTCGGCTTGTTATCCAGCGTCTTCAGCATGGTCGTCCTGTCGGTTGTTCCCTGACATGCCGCTGCGGATGCTTTCCACAGCCTGGGCTGCCCTGTCCATCGCCTTGTTGACCGGCTTTACGCCACCGGGACCTTTGAGCGAATAGCGCAGCCCGAAGAAAAGGCCGACGACAAGCGCGACCATTGAAAACCAGAACAGAAAGATAAGCAGCAAAATCAGGGCGGTCAGGGGAAGCGTAAACACGACAGCACCCTTTTTTCGAACCTCAAAGTCGATCTTGTTGCCTTTAGAGACCAGCCTGGACAGAGCGCCCGCCAGGCGGCGAAAGATGCCTGGACCGATATGAGCGGCACCGCGCCTGTCCAGTGGGGGCTCTCTCCTGGTGGAATACCCCTCTTTGACCTCTGGTCGAATCTTTCCTTCGCTTTCCAGGAAGACCAGTGCATCCAACAGGTCCCAATCCGATACTTCTAACGCCTGCTTCGCTTCCTCATAGGATACCTGTGCCTTCTCCCGTAGCTTTTCCACCATCTCGAAGTGATCCATCTTCTCCTCCTCCTTGTGCTCATTACCTTCCGAGACAGCTTCAGCATAGTACAGGTAGATGAGACAGTAAGGCAGGACGCATTAGAATCGCATTGGAATACAGTGAGAACACCTGCCGCTCTCACGCTATGTATGAAGGAGGCGGCCGTGAACGGGGCGTGTCCCGAGCCGGCCGCTTGATGAAGATGCGACAGACATCAGTTGAGTTGCGATCTCTCCACAAAGCCCCGCGCTGGCTGTCCTGAGAAGAAGTCCTGGATCTCGATATAGGCCCACACATCGTTGTCGGACATATGGGCAAGGATGTATACCCTGTCTCCAGCACCAAGCGTGGCCAGGATGGCGCCCGGGTCGCCGGTGACTGGATCTGTGGTGAATGCCGTGGCTCCCTTCACCGTCGTTTCCGCGTAGTCGAGCATAAGCTCAGTGAAACTTTCACCACCGAAGGCTGCCGCTTCGACAAACCCGACACGGTGGTTGCTGCCGTGGGGAGCATAGCCAATCATGACCCAGCCTCCCTCGGCGCCGTAGACCACACAGGTCTCCGCCTCTGCGGTGGTGGCGTCTGTCTGAACATAGCTGGTGGCCGGCCCCGTGTACACCTCATAGCCGCCCTCTGCGAGGGATGTCGAAGAGGGGATCGGGAGCAACGCGCTGATCGGAACAGGCGTAGGCTCAGGCGTGGGTTCAAGCGTAGGCTCGGGCGTAGGCTCGGGGGTAGGCTCAGGCGTGGGTTCAGGCGTGGGTTCAAGCGTAGGTTCGGGGGTAGGCTCAGGCGTGGGTTCAGGCGTAGGCTCGGGGGTAGGCTCAGGCGTGGGTTCAGGCGTGGGTTCAGGCGTGGGTTCAGGCGTAGGCTCGGGGGTAGGCTCAGGCGTGGGTTCAGGCGTGGGCTCGGGGGTAGGCTCAGGCGTGGGCTCGGGGGTAGGCTCAGGCGTGAATGTAGGTGTAGGTGTAGGTGTAGGTGTAGGCGTAGGCGTAGGTGTGGGTGTAGGTGTAGGTGTGGGTGTAGGTGTAGGCGTAGGCGTAGGTGTGGGTGTAGGTGTAGGTGTAGGTGTAGGTGTGGGTGTAGGCGTGGGTGTAGGCGCGGGGGATCTGTAAGTAAAGGTCACGGAAGGGGGAGACGGTACTCCGGACGCGGATACATTGACAAGTACGCTGCGGGGCGAGATGAGCGTATAGCCTGCGGGTACCCTGGCATCCACCGCGTAGAGGATATTGATCTGTCCCGCAGCACAGGAAACATAGTCCAGGTACAGGGTGGTCCCGGTTTCCGATAGGTAGTATACCGGCACGCTGATGGTCAATGGCGTCGGAACAGGGGTCGTTTCAGGTGGACGGTAAGTGAATATGACAGAAGACGGAGATGCGTAGCCAGCAGAGAAGACCGTTACCGGAATATCCCGCTGGCTGATCAGGACATAACCGGAGGGAACCAAGTTGTTTTTCGCGCGGACGGTTGTGCTGCCCACCGGAAGAAGGATCGAATCGGTCGCGAGGCGGGCACCCGTGGTGCTGTAGTAGTATACGGGAATCTGTACTGTGACCACCTGTGGCGAAGGCGTGGGGGTCACGTCCACAGGCGCGAAGACGACATCGGGATCGTAGTACAGCCTGCTAAGTGTCTTCGGCCCGGCAATACCGTCAACGGACAGGTTGTTGTAGTATTGAAAACGCTCCACCGCGCGACGCGTCTGTTGGCCAAATACGCCATCCGCCGCGCCAGACAGGTAGCCTAACTCCTTGAGCCTGAGTTGCATCACCCTGACATTCTCGCCGCGGTCGCCCGTGTACAGTGTCGGCAGGCTCAGGGGCGTTGCCGTGGGTGAAGGGGTTGGGGCCACCGTAGGCGTCAGAGCAGGCGTCAGGACGGGCGTTGGGGTTTGAAGCGCCGTAGGCTGAGGCGTCAGAGAAGGGGTCATCTGAACGGCTGAAGAGAACAGCACGGTCATATAGATGAGAAGAGTTTTTAAAAAATCCATGGTGTCCACTCCTTGCCATGTTCTGTCAACTGATCATATAACGGGAAAATCAGGCCATATCTTGCAGCGAGCTGCGGTTGTTTGCTACAGGTCGACGTATTTTTGAAATTCGGGCAGGATGCCGATGCCGTCCGGATAGTGGGCGGCGAACTGAGGCACAGCATGGCTGGGAAAGGAGTTACCCTCAATCAGGGTGGGACCGCGGGCGGTCATCGCCACGTCCCAAGCGACATAGCGTACCTGAGGAACAACGCGCATCGCCTGGAGGCACATCTCTACAGCCTCCTTAAAAAATGGAAGTTCGAACCCCGGGATCGGGATGCCGGTGATCGGATGCCTTTCAAACACATTGCCCTGCTTGTCCGCCGCCGGAGTCATCAGCCTTCCCGTCTCAAGATCTACACGGGCTGCCATGCCGCCGGTGTCCACATTGTCCACAACTTTTCCATTGCCAATACGCACAAAAGCGTATACGACGCCTTCTGCCTTCGTCCCAAGGATCGTTGCGATGCGTGTGGTGTTCACCGAGCCAGGGAAGAGCTCAGCCATTCTGGGGTGTTGTACGATGCAGTCCTCAAGAAGGGCGTCGCCCATCGACTGGAGGGTCCGATGGAAGGTGTCAGGATCGTTCCAGTCTTTGCGGGTGAACTTGCGGATGCCTTGGCCGCTGGACCCGGTGAGGGGCTTGAAGAACACGGATTCTCGGCCTTCAAGAAAGCGTCTAAGGGTATCCGGCGTCAGCGTGCTGCTTAAACGAATCCAGTCCCGGCTGACCCACTGGGCGAAGAGGCGGTTGAATTCGCCTTTGTCGTCAAAGCAATGCCAGTAGGACTTGTCGTTCAGGCTGCGCACGAGCTTGTTGTTGATGCCGCGAGTGATGACGCTGCCGCGCTGCTCGTTGTTTAGGCGATACATCTGGGCGATCCTGTAATCCACGTATCCCGCGTTGTACTTCAGCGCGCAATAAAACATATCCTGGGCAATCCTGAATCGGCTGTGGCTGGAGGCTTTCGCGATCTGGTCGATGACCGCCCACAGCTGAGCATAGTCCATCTTCTGAAGTCGCCCGAGCACGTAGGTGATTTTACTCATAAGCCCTTCCTACACATTGAACCTGAAGAGCGTTACGTCCCCGTCCTGCATCACATAGTCCCGACCTTCACTTCGGACAAGGCCCTTTTCGCGGCACTGGGCTAGGCTGCCAAGAGAAATGAGCGTGTCATAGGGGACGATCTCAGCACGGATGAACCCGCGTTCAAAGTCGGTATGGATCTTTCCCGCAGCCTGCTGGGCGCTGGTCCCTTTCCGGATGGTCCATGCCCGGCACTCGTCCTCGCCTATCGTCAGGAAGGAAATCAGGCCTAAGAGCTGATAACAGGCCTTGATCAGCCTGTCTAGCCCGCTCTCTCCAATCTCCAGGTCTTTCAGGAACTGCGTTTGTTCTTCCGGATCCAGCGCTGCAATCTGTTGTTCGATCTCAGCGCTGATCACAAGCATTTTCGCGTCTTCCATCGTGGCCACTTTGCGCACATCTCGGACAAAAGGAATGTCGTCCGGGTCCCTGCCAAGATCTGATTCTGCAATATTGGCCGCGTATATGACAGGTTTGGCAGTTAAAAGATGCCAGCTGTCGACGATGTCCTTGTCTTCTGCATCCAGAACGCAGCTGCGCGCGGGCAGGCCTTGTTCAAGATGCTTCAGCACTCTGGAGGCGAGCTCCGCTTCTCTCGCGTACCTGGGTTCCCCGGTCTTGATCAGCTTGAGAGCTTTTTCGCTCCTGCGCTGGACAGCCTCCAGGTCAGCCAGGACAAGCTCCAGATTGATGACGCTGATGTCCCGCACTGGGTCAATACTGCCGTCCACATGTGCGATATTCTCGTCTTCAAAGCACCTTACGACATGCACGATGGCGTCCACTTCTCGGATATGGGACAGGAATCGGTTGCCCAGACCCTCACCCTTACTGGAACCTTTGACGAGGCCCGCGATATCCACAAATTCTACCGTCGCCTGCACAGACTTTCTACCGTGAAAGATGCCTGCGAGTGTAGTGACCCGCTTATCCGGCACACTGACGACCCCGGTGTTGCGGTCGATGGTGCAGAAGGGATAGTTTCCGACGGCTGCACCGGCATGTGTGAGCGCGTTGAACAGGGTGCTTTTTCCTACATTGGGAAGCCCGATGATGCCAAGCTTCATGAACCAGATCTCCTCGGAAGGTAATCAATAAGAGTATACCCCTTTGGCTGGTTGCGGGCAATCACCCGTGAGCCTGGGTTTACGCATGAGCGTTCAGGATCCATCCTTGTGATGAACTGCTAACGAACCCTCGCATGTCCTGGCTCATGCTTTCCAGGTAGTTCAGGTTTCTGTCGGATTTGAACCGTTTCCGGAGACCGGTTGTATTTTAAAAAAGCTGTCTGTGCGGAGTCTATGGAGTGCTTTCCTTTTTTATACAGCCCGATTCCTGGGACTGATTTTCGTGCGGGCGATCCGACAGCTTCGTCTCGTACGATATCTAAAGACCCGTGCCCGCTTTCAAAGCCCCAGTGATTCCTGACTGCCTTGGTCAACCGCAGCGTATTTTCATTCAGACTCGTCATACTGCCTCTGCTGTTTTTTTCGCTTGCTTGATGACCCTGTGCCAGACTCTTTCGATCCTGCCCTATTTTGACCAGTCTTCTTTCCATTTTGGACACACATGGGTGCGCTCCGCAGTTGGACCTCCCGTCTTTTGATGCAGCGATAGCCTTTCTCCGGCGTCTTATGGTGCTCGTGGGTGTATTCTCGAAAACTCTCTTTGAATTCCCCCTCAGAAGAGGTCTGTTCCTCCTCCATCAAGGTGGTCTGCATCTTCTTGAGATGTAACCCAATCTTCTGCCCGCCGGAGACGATCTTCTCAACGCTTCTCTTTTGGGTTCCCATGGAATCAATCCTCATCATGCTTTCGTTGAGGACATGCCTCATGGGATCATCGCGATTTCATTGCTCTTTTACGTCACTCTCCGACACGGACTGTTCTCCTCTCATCCGGGTGCTGATGAAAGGAAAGGGATTTTGGCTCTTTGCATGGTCGATGCTGTCATTCATTGACCTCCTGTCGATCGCTGTCCGCTGAGGTGGAGCTTCCTGACAGATCCATTTCATTCACAGAGATGAAGCAGCGCTCGAATGCCCTACCGTCCACCCGCTTAAACACCCTTTCCAATGGGTTGTGGGAAGACACACCTTATCCTAGATTATTCACAGGCATGACCGAAAAGGTCGAGATACGAAGAAATCACAAGG
>CAZPIC010000043.1:0-16194 GCA_964586835.1 uncultured Oscillospiraceae bacterium | reverse complement strand
GGTGAAGGATTCACTGGCGGGTTACAGGGGTGAAATTATCACTGGCGGATAACACCCGGAGCCGAACGCTTGACAAGGAAGCAGAGGGGAGTATAATCAATCTGTCAGGTGACTTCGCTTGACAGAGTGTCGGGAAGGCGTGGACAACAGGCATCGCGTAAAGAAGAGGTCCGTAAGGGCTGGCAAGTGGATGGATGGCAGCAGAGGAAATGGAATGGCCTTCGGGGGACTCTGAGAAGCTTGAATACGGGTATCTTGCTTCTTTTTACAGCCTCCTGCTGACATCCAGGCAACGGAGCGTGGTGGAGCTGTACTGCAATGAAGACCTTTCCATCGGCGAGATTGGGGCACAGCTTGGGGTCACCCGCCAGAGTGTGCACGATACCCTCCAGCGCGCGTTTGGGAAGCTGGCCGACGCGGAAACCAAGCTTTCTCTGGGCGTCCGGTTCCGGGAGACTTCCGCCACGCTCAGATACGTGATGACGCTTCTTCAACGCGCTCGCGCCCGGGGAGCTGAGGCACCTGAACTGGCAGAAGCGGTGGAGATCCTTGGCAGGCATCTTTCTAAGGAGGACCAGTAGTTGGCGTTTGAGGGACTGTCTGAAAAGCTACAGGGTACCATTAAGAAGCTGACCGGCAAAGGAAAGCTGAGCGAGCAGAACATCCGAGACGGCATGCGCGAAGTGCGCCTGGCCCTTCTGGAGGCGGATGTCAATTATCTAGTCGTCAAGGACTTTATCCGCAGGGTGACCGATCGCAGCGTGGGAACGGAGATCCTCTCCTCCCTCAACGCTGGGCAGCAGGTGGTTAAAATTGTGAGCGAGGAGCTCAGCGCGCTGATGGGCAGCGCGAACACGAGGCTGACCTGGTCCTCTTCGCTGCCCAGCACCTACATGCTCTGTGGGCTGCAGGGCTCCGGCAAGACCACGATGTGTGCCAAGCTGGCATTCCTGCTTGCAAAGCAGGGCAAGAAGCCGCTGCTCGCTGCCTGCGACATCTATAGGCCTGCTGCGATCAGACAGCTGGAGATCCTGGGAGAGAAGGCCGGCATACCCGTTTTTGAAAGGGGAACGCAGCCCCCGGCCCAGACCGCCATCCAGGCTGTGGAGCACGCCAGGCACTTTGGAAACGACGTGCTGATCATCGACACAGCCGGCAGGCTTCATATCGACGAAGCGCTGATGGACGAGCTTAAGGATTTGAGGAAGGCCATCAGGCCCCAGGAAACCCTCCTCGTCGTGGACGCGATGACAGGTCAGGATGCGGTCAACGTCGCCACCGCGTTTAACGAAAAGCTTGGCATTGACGGGGTGCTCCTGACCAAGCTTGACAGCGATACCCGTGGCGGTGCAGCCCTGTCTGTAAGAGCCGTGACCGGCAAGGCCATCAAGTACGCCGGCACCGGTGAAAAGCTCGAGGACCTTGAGCCCTTCCATCCGGAACGCATGGCCTCTCGGATTCTCGGCATGGGGGACATGCTGACCCTGATCGAAAAGGCCACGGAGACCCTCGCTTCCCAGGAGGATGAGGCAGGCGGTCGCGGTCGACGGCCCACGGACGGGCTGAGCCTGGAAGACTTCCTGGAGCAGTTGCGCCAGCTGAAGAAGATGGGCCCCCTTAAAAACGTCCTGGGGATGATCCCCGGCGTCGGTTCTGCGGTCCGTGGCATGGAGATCGATGAAAACGCAACCAAGGTTCCCGAAGCGATCATCCTGAGCATGACCCCCGCAGAGCGCAGACGCCCGGAGATCCTCAACGCTGCCAGGCGCAAGCGTATCGCCGCCGGCGCGGGGGTTAGGGTGCAGGATGTCAACCAGCTCATGCGCCAGTTTGACCAGACGCGCAAGATGATGAAGCAGATGATGGGGAAGAAACGAGGGCTTTCAAAGGGACTCAGATTTCCCGAAAACATGCGGTGAAATCTTTTGTGTAGACAACACAACAACATTGAGGGAGGCGAAGGCGATGGCAGTCAAGATCAGGCTTAAGAGGATGGGCATGAAGAAGTTTCCATTTTACCGCGTCGTTGTTGCGGACGAGCGTGCCCGCCGCGATGGACGATTCATCGAAGAGATTGGGATTTACAACCCCATGATGAACCCCGCTGAAATCAGGATCGATAACGAAAAGGCAGTCGCCTGGATCAAGAAGGGGGCCCAGCCGACGGACACAGTGCGCGTGCTTTTAAAAAAGAGCGGCGCGATCCAGCCCTGACGACAGGGAGGGAGAGACATGAAGGATTTGGTTCGTTTTCTTGCCAGATCGCTGGTAAGCGACCCCGAGGCCGTGCGGGTCACCGAGACGGAAGGGCCTGAGGGGATTATCCTGGAGCTGAATGTCGCCTCTGACGATATGGGCAAGGTGATTGGCAAGCAAGGCCGTATCGCCAAGGCCATCCGGACCGTGGTCAAGGCGGCTTCAGCAAGAAACGGGAAACCCGTGTTTGTAGAAATCCAGTAGCCGGGCAGCGGGCCCGCGACTTCTACCGGGAGATGGAATGCTGTCTGACTTTATACGTATCGGACAGGTGCTGAAGCCTCAGGGGATCAAGGGGGCTGTGAAGGTGCGGCCGGAGACAGATGATCCGGACCGGTTTCTCGACCTGCGGTCTGTTTATTTACAGGAGGGGGAAGGCTACCGAAAAGCAGGGGTGGAGGACGTGAGCGTCCGCAATGCCCATGTGTATCTGTTCCTTGATGGCTCTAAAAGCAGGGCGCAGGCAGAGACCCAGAGAGACCTGTGCCTCTTTGTGGCAAGGAAGGATGCCGTGGCCTTGCCTGAGGGAAGATACTTTATCTGCGAGCTGATCGGTTGCGATGTCGTGGACGAAGACGGAGAAAAGCTGGGTGTCCTACGGGATATCCTGAGCTCCGGCGCCAGCGACGTCTATGTGCTGGATACCCCGCGCGGTCGCCTGATGTTTCCCGCCGTTCCCCACGTCGTTCTTCAGGTGGATATCCCGCAACAGCTCGTGACGGTCGACCGCAAGGCCCTTCAAGAGGTGTCTGTGCTTGAGGATTGAGATCCTGACCCTCTTTCCTGAGATGTTCTCGGCGCTGGATCTTAGCATCCTTGGTCGGGCACAAAAAAACGGTATTCTGGAACTCCGTGTGAGCAATATCCGCGACTATTCAAAGAGCAAACACAAAAACACGGACGACTATCCCTTTGGGGGAGGGGCAGGCATGCTGATGTCCCCTCAGCCGATCGCCGACGCCATCCGGGCGGTGGCGCCGGACCCCTTTGAGGGAAAACGCCTGTACATGAGCCCGCGCGGCACACGTCTCAACGTGGATCTGGCCAGGGAGCTCAGCCGGGAGAAGGTGCTGATGATCCTGTGCGGCCGCTACGAAGGGGTTGATGAACGCGTGCTGCAAAAGTTTATCGACCTCGAGGTTTCCATTGGAGACTATGTGCTCACGGGCGGCGAGCTTCCGGCCATGGTGCTGATCGACTGTGTGGCAAGGTTTGTGCCCGGCGTTCTGGGAGGGACGCGGAGTATGCAGGAGGAGAGTTTTTCACAGGGAGGCCTTCTTGAATACCCACAGTATACGCGCCCCCGGGTGTTCGAGGGACTCAGCGTGCCTGAGGTACTCCTGAATGGGGACCATGCCAGCATTGCCCGCTGGCGCAGGGATCGGGCCCTGGAGACGACCTTTGCGAGGCGCCCTGAGCTTCTGGATGCCTCAGAGTGCGCAGAAGAAGCGGAGAAGAGGGGCGAAGAGGGCTGATTCCCAGTTAGAACCAGGTGGGGCAGAGCGGGCCTTTTTTTTACGTTCCACACAGGCAGGAATTTTGACCCTGCATGCAGTATCCTACACGGTGCGGGATCCGGAAGCATTCGGGAGACCGCGAGAGGAGGTCCGCGCTTGAGCGTCAGGGACATGATCGAAAGGCAGGAGCTGAAACTTCTGTCCCCCTTCGCGGCAAAGAGTGCGCTGTCCAGGGGACGGGAACGGGATCTGTCCCCCTGCGACCTGCGGACAGACTTCCAGCGTGACCGGGACAGGATTCTCCATTCAAAGAGCTTTCGCCGGCTGCAGTTTAAAACCCAGGTCTTTCTCTCGCCCGAGGGAGACCATTACAGAACGCGACTGACGCATACCCTTGAAGTCGCGCAGGTAGCCAGAACCCTGGCCCGGGCTCTGAAACTCAACGAAGACCTCACGGAAGCCATTGCGCTGGGGCATGACCTTGGCCACACGCCCTTTGGACATATCGGAGAGAAAACGCTCAACCGCCTCTGCACCAATGGTTTCAAACATAACGAGCAGAGCCTGCGGGTGGTTGACATTCTGGAAGGTGAACATGGACTGAACCTGAGCTTTGAGGTGAGGGATGGCATCCTCAACCACTCCGGCGGTGGAAACCCGATGACGCAAGAGGGTTGCATCGTGGCAAGAGCGGATCGGATCGCCTACATCAACCACGACATTGATGACGCGCTGCGGGCTGGAGCCATCAAACCCTCGGATCTACCACGGGCATGCATCCGCGTGCTTGGCAGCAGCCATGGAGACCGCATTGACACGATGATCCGGGATATCGTGGATGCGAGCAGGGACAAACCTGCCATCTCCTCAAGCAGCCCTGTCCAGGAGGCGACGGATACCCTGAGGTCCTTTTTATTCGAAAAGGTTTACTCAAATCACTTAAGACAGGAGGAGGCAAAAAAATGCGACCGCGTACTGGAAAGCCTCTTCCTGCATTTCATGGAACACCGGGAAGACATGCCCGATGAGCTGAAGAGTGTTTCCTTCAGAGAGGGCACACAGCGGGCAGTGGCCGACTACATTGCGTCCATGACCGACCGCTTCGCCATGCGTGCTTATCACGCATACTTTTTGCCGGATAGCTTTCCCATCCCGCCGGACCCCTGGGCCGGTAGGGTCTCCACCGGGAAGGGGCGGTGAGAGGCGTGGGAGGGCGCTTGCCAAGGGCCTGGGTGGATGAGGTTTACGCGCGTGCAGATATTGTCAAGGTCGTATCCTCTTATCTGCCTCTGTCTCGAAAAGGCAGAAGCCACTTCGGGCTGTGCCCTTTCCACAGCGAGAAGACCCCCTCTTTTTCTGTCAATCCCGAACTGAACGTCTACTATTGTTTCGGATGCAAAGCCGGAGGGAATGTAGTCCAGTTTGTGATGGAAATGGAGAGGCTGAGTTACCAGGAAGCGCTCCTGCACCTGGCGAAGCTGTTTGCTTTGCCCCCACCGGACGAGAAAGACGACCCGGAAGCGCAAAGGCAGCGCTCCCAACGGGAGCGACTTTATGATGCGAATCGAGAGGCCGCGCTTTATTTCCACCATCGCCTGTACGACGAGAAGGAGACCGGTGCGCTGAGCTATCTTAGACAGCGGGGTTTGGATGATGCGATCATCCGGCGTTTTGGGCTGGGGGCGAGCAGCGCGCAATGGGATGGACTGGCCGGGCACCTCGAAGCAAAAGGGTTCTCCACCGAGGAACTCGTGCTTGCGGGTCTTGTGCAGGACAAGGGAAAAGCACGCTATGATGTCTTCCGCAGCAGGGTGATGTTTCCCATCATCGACCTCTACGGACGAACCGTAGGCTTTGGGGCCAGGGCCTTGGGAGACTCACAGCCCAAGTACCTGAACACCGCCGACACACAGGTGTTTAACAAGCGCTTGACAGTCTACGGGGTTAACCTGCTTAGAAAGAAGCGCAACCTCAAGCGCCTGATCCTTGTGGAGGGATACATGGACGTGCTCGCGCTTGACAAGAGCGGAGTGGATGGCGTGGTGGCAACGCTGGGAACCTCCCTTACCCCCGAACAGGCACGGCTGGTCAAGAGGTTTGCGCCTGAGGTATGGATCTCCTTCGACGGGGATGAACCCGGACAGCTGGCTGCCCAGCGCGCGATTGTAGTGTTTGAGCGCGAGGGCGTCGCGGCCAGGGTACTGCCCTATCCGGAAGGAACCGACCCGGACGAACTGATCCGAAAAGGCGGGGCAGCTGCTTTTTACAGCCTGAAGCCTGTGTCGCCGACGGCTTTTCGACTTGGCCGTATCGAGAAGGCGTTTGACCTGTCTAACCAGGAAGGCCGGACAGGCTATGCCCGAGAAGCCTCGGTGCTGTTGGCTGGGCTAAACGACCCGATTGAGACGGATCTTTGTCTGAAGGCGCTGTCCGTCAAGACAGGCTTTTCAATCCAGACGCTGAAAGAGCAGGTATCGGTCAGCCGCGGGCGCAACCCTGCAGCGCTGACCCCTCCGGCCAGACCGCCGCAACCCCGCCAGAGGGAAAAGGCACCCGTGCCGGAGAACTTGGCTGAAAAAACCCTGATCGCGCTTCTGGCAAGCGGTCACCTTCCGCCCGGGATGGTCGGCGAACAGGACTTTACCAATCCGACGTACAGGGACTTCGCAGGCAGGCTTCTCAGGGGCCAGCGGCCGGTGGCCATCCTGGCGGAACTGGGAGACAGTCCCGACCGCACCGTGGCGGGAGAGGCGTTCGCGATGCACAGGGACCTCGGACGAGACCAGGTGACAGCTGCAGCGGAAGGTTGCCTGAAAACGATGCGCATCACCAGCATCATGAAACAGATTGGCGAGCGAACGACTGAAATGGACCGTTTGTCCGAAGAACAGAAAGAAAAGGCCCTCCAAGAGATCATGTCGCTGTCGGCGGAGCTTCGCCGGCTCAAGGGCATGGCGGCCAACGGAAAGGACGTGGTGTGATTGGCTTCGATGACGGACGAGCAGATCGAAGCGAAACTGAATGAGCTCTACGAACAAGCCCGGTCAAAGGGCAGCGTGACTTATGAGGAGATCTTGACCGCGCTTTCGGCTGCCGAAGTGGACCCGGACCGGTTTGAGACGATCCTTGAAACGCTTGAGTCCCTGGGCGTGCGTGTCACCCGGGCAGGAGAAGAAGAGCAGCAGGAAACCTCCAAAGAAGAAGAGGCGGAAGAGGAGATTGACCTGACGGCCCCCGATGTCGTGAACATTGACGATCCGGTGCGCATGTACCTGAAAGAGATCGGAAAAGTATCCCTGCTTACAGCCGAGGAAGAGGTGGAGATTGCCAAGCGTATGGAGGCAGGTGATGGAAATGCCAAGAGAGAGCTGGCTGAAGCCAACCTGAGGCTTGTCGTATCCATCGCCAAACGCTACGTTGGCAGGGGCATGCTGTTTCTGGACCTGATCCAGGAAGGCAATCTTGGTCTGATCAAGGCCGTAGAGAAGTTTGACTATCGGAAGGGATACAAGTTTTCTACCTACGCCACCTGGTGGATCAGGCAGGCCATCACGCGCGCCATTGCCGACCAGGCCAGAACGATCCGCATTCCCGTGCACATGGTCGAAACGATCAACAAGCTCATCCGGATCTCCAGACAGCTTCTCCAGGAGTATGGCCGCGAACCGACGCCGGAGGAAATCGCTAGAACGATGGGCATTACGGAGAACAAGGTACGAGAAATCATCAAGATTGCGCAGGAGCCCGTCTCCCTTGAGACGCCCATCGGAGAGGAAGAAGACAGCCACCTGGGCGACTTTATACAGGACGAGGATGCCCCTCCGCCCGCTGAAGCCGCGTCCAATTCACTCATGAAAGAGCTGCTGTGGGATGTCCTGGACACCCTGACCCCCCGCGAAGCGAAGGTGCTGAGGCTCCGTTTCGGCCTAGATGATGGCAACCCACGGACGCTTGAAGAGGTGGGCAAAGAATTCCTTGTTACGCGGGAAAGAATCCGCCAGATTGAAGCGAAGGCACTGCGCAAACTCCGTCACCCCAGCCGAAGCAAAAAGCTGAAGGACTTTCTGGATTGACCGGAGAAACCCGCGCGTTCACGCCGCTGGCGCACGATGAGAGACTATCGACAGTGGCCGATTGTTTTCCCTGCTGCCAGACCGGCGCGGACATCGGCGCGGACCACGGGAAGCTCTCCCTGATGCTTCTGGCAAGCGGGCGCTGCCAGCGTATGATTGTCAGCGATCTGAGCGCTGCTTCGCTTGCGAAAGCCCGATCCCTCCTTAAGCGCAAGGGTCTTTCAGACCGCGCTGATTTTGTTGTCGCCGATGGTTTACTTGCCATTACACAGCCCGTGGAAGCCATTGCAATCTGCGGCTTGGGTGGGCGCCGCATGGCTGCCATGCTCAAGGACGCCATTCGGGCTGGACAGGCCAAGCTGATCCTTTCGGCACACAGCAGCATGCCGGAGCTAAGACAGGCGTTGTTGGAAGCCGGCTACAGGATCCCGGAAGAACGCGTCTTGCGCAGTGGTTCCCGCTTCTATACCGTGATCTGCGCTGCCCGGGGAAGAGCGGCCTATTCGGAGAGGCAGCTGTATATCGGACCTTCTCTCACCGCGACTGCCTCCGCCCGCGTCGGGGAATACCTTCGCTGGCGCCTTGCAGCGGCAGTCAGGGAGAGGGGCCCGGAAGGAGAACGGCACGTTTTGTGGCTGAAGGAGGCTTTGAAGGATGCGTACCGGAACCGTTAGGGAGGTTTTCAGCTGGATTGACTCCGTCGCGCCCTTTTCCACGCAGGAAGCATACGACAACAGTGGCCTGTTGATTGGGAGTCTGGATAGCCGTGTTGAAACTGTCCTGCTGGCACTGGATGCAACCCCCTCGGTGGTCGCAGAAGCGCTGGAGCTTGGGGCCAAGCTCATTGTCGTACACCATCCGCTCATGTTTCATCCCATTCAAAGCCTGGCTGAGCCTGAGTACGAAGCAGGCGTCATCAGCCTGCTGATCCGCGAAAAGATCGCCCTGCTGGCAGCACATACGAACTTTGACCGCAGTGACTTCAGCGGCAGCGCAGCGGTAGCAGCGATCCTTGGACTGAAAAATTCCTTCAGGGAAGGCGATTATCTGCATGTTGGCAGCCTTCCACGTCCCCTGCGCGCAGACAGCCTGCGCACGAGGGTGTCCCGGCTGCTTGGGGGACCGGCAATCCTGTACGGAAGACGCGATGCGAATGTCAGGATGCTGGCCATCGGAGGGGGTGCCCTTGGAGAGGCCTATGTGCAAGCCCGTGCGGCGGGGGCGGATGCGCTGTTGACGGGGGAAGCAAGGCACCATGAGGCGGTTGCGGCGGCAGAAAGCGGGTTTGTCCTTTTGTGTGGCGGTCATTTTTATACCGAAGCCCCCATGCTGCCTCTCGTCGCTGCGGGTTTACAAGCAGCCATGGATACGCTACAATACGAGATGCGTATCCACGTGTCTACACGGGATCCGTACAAGCCCGGGATGCCCGAAGGAGGATGAATGAACCAACTCGAACTGTTGTGGGAGTACCAGCTGGCGGATGTCGAGGCCGACAACCTCAACAGAGCCATCAAGCGGTCACCCAAGCGGCTGAGGTTGCTGAAGCTGAGGGAATCGCTGCAGGCCCAGCAGAACATGCTCAGGGAAATCGAAGAGGAAATCGTCGCCATGCTTGACAGGACCGACGTGCTCAAGGATGCCGTTCTGCTTGCTGAAGAACAGCTCAGGCAACTGCACGCGCGCATCCAGGAGAGCCCCGTCCGCAGCAGTGACGATGCCCGAGCCTTTCTGGTCGAGGCGCAGAGGATGCTTGGCAACCTTGACGAGTACGAGATGGAAACAAAGCGGATCAGGAAAAATGCCGCCGATCGCGACAGGAGGCAGCGGGACATCAAGTTGCGCGCGGTCAGGAATAAGGCGGAGTTTGACGAGCTTCGCTTAGAGTATGAGGCGGAATACAAGGAGAAGTCCGCCGAGCTTGAAAAACTCCGTGCTGCAGCGGAGGAAAAATTGCGTAACATCGAAGCGGTGAATATTGAAAGATACCGTGCGATCAAGCTCCGCTGCGTGCCGGCGATGGCAAAGCTGACCAACGGACAGTGCGGCGGCTGCAATATGTCTTTTCCTTCTTCCGTGCTGCAGGACATCAGAGCAGGCAAGCTTGTTGAGTGCGAGACCTGCGGGCGCATGATCCTGGGTTGAGGATATGCTGGTGTGTGAGGTAGCTAAATGGCCGCAGGCCCCGAGAGGGGCATGAGGAAAGTCCGAGCACCGCAGGGCAGGGTGCCAGCTAACGGCTGGTGGAGGCGACTCCAAGGCAAGTGCAACAGAGAGATACCGCCGGCAGCAGCCGGCAAGGGTGGAAAGGTGCGGTAAGAGCGCACCGGCGGCATGGCGACTTGACCGTCCTGTAAACCCCACCTGGTGCAAGATAGCAGAAAGCATATGAGGTTGCCCGCCTCGCTTTCGTTCATCGCTTGAGCATTCCGGCGACGGTTTGCCTAGACAGATGGCCATTCAAGACAGAACTCGGCTTACAGGCTACGCTCATATACATAGATACCGGCGCCTCGGCGCCGGTATCGTCATGGAGGGGCGGGAAATCAGAAGCGCTTTGAGTGACGATAGTCCCATCTTCGCTTCCACTGCTTCACCGCCATCCAGGCCATATGGTAAATGTCTCCGCCAAAGAAGAGAAAGAGGTTGACGAAGCTAAACAGGATCGCGGCTTTTTCCGCCAGGCCCCCCCTGGTGAAGGACGCCAGAAAAAACAGCGCGTTGACTGCGGCAAGCCATTTCATCTTGACGGGCAAAATGAAAAAAAGCAGGACCTGAAAGTCTTTGTTCAGCAGCGCGAAGGCGAAGAACATCGACATGTTCAGAAAGGCATTGGTTCCAAACCCCGAAAGGAAGGCAGCGGCCACAGCGCTGAGGGCGCCAAACAGGTAGTAAATCAGAAAACGCCGTGGGCCCCAGCGGCTCTCCAGGGCGGTCCCGATGAAAAAATAAAAATACAAAGAGAGGGCAGTCTGTAGAAGGTCTTGGGATGGGGGGACCACCAGGAAGCTCACCAGGCGCCAGAGTTCCCCGCGAAGGACGGCAGCCCGGTCAAGCGCCATGATGCTGAGGAGGCTGAAAGAGGGGAAAAGCCATTGAAGCACAAATACCCCTGCCATCGTAAAGACGATGTAGCGGAAAAAGGGTTCTATCCGCACGCGGAGCAATCGGCGCTCCAGATGGTTGACAAAGTTCTTCATTCACGGCCATCCTTCAAAGAATACGACATCCATATTGTACAATCCGGTGGCGATCGCGTCAAGAAAGTCTGCTGGGCTCTTCATTGATCTCTGTGTAACGGGCGGAAACCCATCGTCAACGATGTGTATGGAAAGACAGCCACGCTCGCCCCATGGGGAAGCCAGTCCCTTTCGCTCACGGGAAGCTTGGCCGCGGTTGCGCCAGAGCATCAATGGATTTGAGCCAGGCCATTGCGCATAGGGGATGGATCGCAGACAGATCTGTTGACACAAACAGGGAAAGAGCCGCGATGCAAAAGCGCTTGCAAGACCTCTACATTCGTGGTAGGATGGCGCTTGTGACTAAGAGACGGTCCTCTGCGCAAGTCTGGCGCATGAACGTCTGCAGGAAGGTGACAGTGTCAGTGAGTGAAATGATCAGATCCATCGAAGAGGCACAGCTTCGCCACGACAGGCCACAGTTTGGCATCGGGGATACCGTACGCGTATTCGTCAAGGTTGTGGAGGGCGCCCGTGAGCGCCTGCAGGCCTTTGAAGGCACCGTGCTGGCGCGCAGGAACGGGTCTAGCCGTGAAACGTTTACGGTCAGGCGCGTATCCTATGGTATTGGGGTCGAGCGTACTTTTCCGCTGCATTCTCCGCGCGTTGACCGTATCGAGGTCATCCGCAAAGGCCGGGTCCGCCGCGCCAAGCTCTACTACCTCAGGGGGCTTCAGGGCAAGGCCGCAAAGGTCAAGGAAGCCCGCAACTACTGAAAGAGTGCCGGTGATGCCGGACAGCAAAAGACAAAGCCTTCCAGGCAGTGCTGCGGAGGCTTTTTTACTTGCAGGGAAGGCCGTGGAGCCTGCCTGCCCTGAGAGGGGCAAGGAAGCGAGGGAGGGGGAGCTGCCCGTCATTGCCCTTCTTGCCATCAACTCCCAGCATGCCCATTCTTCTCTCGCACCCTGGTGTCTTGCTGCGGGACTGCGTGCGTATGCCCGTGCCCGCCATACAGCCGTTGTCCTTGAAGCGACCGTCAACGAAGCACCGGAAGTGCTGGTGGAGAGGGTCTTGGCCTGTCATCCGTCGGTGCTGGGGGTCAGCTGTCAGATATGGAACATCAAAATGGCCAGACTACTGGCGGTTTCCGTGAAGAGGGCGCTTCCGGGCTGCGTAATCGTGTTTGGGGGCCCTGAGGTCAGCTACGACGCCGAAGAATTGCTTCGTGCCGGTGAGGGCGTGGACTTTCTCGTCCGTGGGGAGGGCGAGGTTCCTTTTGCCGCTCTTGTGGACGCATTGCTATGGCGCTTGCCGACCGCAGGGCTGCCGGGGGTGCAGGGTCGTGGCGACGATCCTGATGCGGCGGGTGTGTATTGCCACAGTGGGATGCAGCCGTCGCCCTACAGCATGGAATATTTCCGTCGCCTCGCTGGGCGCATCGCCTATCTTGAGACGAGCCGGGGATGCCCTTTCCGCTGCGCCTTTTGCCTTTCAGGCAGACGCGAGCACAGCGTCCGACAGGCTCCCCTTCACAGGGTCCGGGAAGAGCTGCTGTCCCTTGCGCATTCGGGTGCCCGCACGGTTAAGCTGGTCGATCGCACCTTCAATGCCGATCCAAAGAGGGCCAAGAAGATCTTTCGCTTCATCATCGGATGCGCGGGAAAAGAGATCCCGCCGGGAACTGTCTATCACTTTGAGGTAGCGGGTGATCTGCTGGATGAGGAAACGCTGGACATCCTCAGCACAGCGCCTCCCGGCCTGTTCAGCCTGGAAATCGGCGTCCAGTCTTTCAACGAGCGGACCCTTGAGGCAGTGCGGAGAAAGACGGACCTGGACAGGCTCAGCAACGCCGTGCTTCGCCTGGTGGAGGCAGGAAGGCTGCGCATCCTCCTGGACGTGATCGCGGGTCTTCCCCATGAAGACCTTCCACAGTTCAGGCAAAGCTTCGACAGGGCTTTTGCGCTGAAGCCTCATGCGCTATACCTGAACAGGCTCAAGGTTATCCGCGGCTCCGCCATCCGGGAAGAGCCGGAGCTTTTTCCCTGCCACTACGATCCGGAACCGCCGTATGCGGTGCTTGAGACGCCCTGGATGAGCCCGGAGGATTTCTCAAAGCTTGACGCGCTGGCGCTTGGACTGGAAAGGGGCTGGAACAGGCGACGTTTCAGGTGTACGATCTGCTTCCTGTGCGAGGGCTGCGGCCTGTCGCCCGTCAGGTTGCTCTCAGGCCTTGGAAGACGTATAGCGGATGCCGAAACGGACTGGAAGGGCCCAGGAACGCTGCCCCTGGACGAGATGACGGCCGTCGCCCTTGCATATTTTGTTTCGCTGGCGCCCGAAAAGACGGCGCTGATCCACGATCTGATGCTGGCGGACAGGCTCGCCTCAACCCGTTCTGCTGTGATACCGGCCTGCCTGAAGAGGCGTTTGCCTGAATACCGTCAGGCGAAGGCACTCCTGGACCGCGCCCGCCCCCGTCCCCGCGCAGCGATGCGCGCGGCCGCCATGCTGTACACCGGATCCTCTCCAAGGCTGATCTGGTCGGACTTCCAGCAGCGAAATCCGGTGACGGGCTTGTACGGTGTGCACGTCAGCACGGTGGCTGAGCTGGAGGGCGACAGGCATGAAAGGCCTTGTACGAGGGCTCTGCCCTAAGGCGTCCAGCGTTCCATGGGCAACCCCGTCCGCCTGCGCCTAAGAGCAGGCTTTGGGTTGACACAGACCCCGTGGCCGACGAGCGAAAGCACAGGCAGATCTGAGAGGCTGTCACCATAGGCCCAGGAGGCGCCCAGATCCGCGACGCGTCCGCTGTCTGTGAGCCATTGAAGGAGGCGCTGCACCTTCTCTTCCCCGCGGCAATTGCGCCCTACTCTCCCCTCATTGTCGACAGGCGTGGCAAGGACCGCGTCCACCGGGAGAAAGTCCTGCATGTGCGCCATATAGAGGTCCGCGGATGCGGTTACCAGAAACACAAGATCTCCGCGCTCCCTGTGGGCGTTCATACGGGTAAGCGCTGCCGGGTAGATGGCCGGCACAAGGACACTTTGGACAAAGTCTCTGTAAAAGCCGGGGCGTTGCGAGCTGTTCATGGATTGCAGGGACACAAAGACCTTTTCCTTGGCTCTTTCAGCGCTGACCAGGCCCAGGCGGTGGAGTGTGGCTGAGGCGAGGATGCCGCACAGACGGGTCGCTGGAAGCCTTTGTGTGCGCAGGGCATGGAGGACAAGAGATACGATGCTGTCGCCCGGAATCATGGTTCCGTCGAAGTCAAATATGGCAAGCGTTCTTCCGGACGTACCCATATCCTTTTCTCCTTTGTGGTGCTGCTCCCAGTCTTGGCGGCTTCGACCGAAAGACCCTCCTTCCGGGTGCTGCCGGAGAGAGGGTCTTTTTATCATACTGGCTTTCGCGCGGAAGTCTGGGGTGTGCCGGCTTTACGCCGCGTCCACCTTGGCCATGTGGCGAATCAGATCTACAACTTTGCAGGAATATGCCCACTCGTTATCGTACCAGGCGACCAGCTTGACAAAGGTTTCGTTCAGCATGATCCCTGCGTTCGCGTCGTAGATGGAGGTTCGTGCGTCGTGTATGAAGTCGCTTGAAACGACTGCGTCTTCCGTATACCCCACGATGCCCTTCCAGCGGGCGCTCTGGGAGGCAGCCTTCATGGTCGCGTTGATATCCTCCATGGTGGTAGGAGTACGAAGCCGGCAGGTCAGGTCGACAGCGGACACGTCGGCGGTGGGAATCCTGAACGCCATGCCGGTCAGCTTGCCTTTGAGCTCGGGGATGACAACGCCGACAGCCCGGGCAGCGCCGGTTGAGGAGGGGATGATGTTAAAGGCCGCGCCACGGCCGCCCCGCCAGTCCTTCATAGAAGGGCCGTCAACAGTTTTCTGTGTGGCCGTTGTCGCATGGACCGTTGTCATGAGGCCTTCCAGAATGCCATACTTGTCGTGGAGGATCTTGGCCAGCGGGGCCAGGCAATTGGTAGTGCAGGAGGCATTGGAGACGACGCTCATCCCTTTGTCGTAGCTGTCATGATTGACGCCCATGACGAACATCGGTGTCTCCTTGTCCTTGGCGGGAGCGGAGATGACAACCTTTTTAGCGCCGCCCTTGAAATGCGCCGAAGCCGAGGGCGTATCCGCAAAGACCCCGGTGGACTCAACAATGTATTCAGCGCCAGACTCGGACCAGGGAATCTCCTCCGGCTTCATCAGTGAATAGGTCTTGATCTTCTTTCCTTTGACAGTCAGAATGCCTTGGGTTTTGTCAAAACTGATGTCGCCCTTGTAGACCCCGTGCACGGTGTCGTAGCGGAGCATATAAGCCATGTAATCGACGCTGATAAACGGGTCGTTGATCGCAACAACCTGTACATCGCTGAACTCTTCCAGCGTCGCACGCATCACCAGGCGTCCGATGCGGCCAAAGCCATTGATGCCGATTTTGATCATACAGGGTTCCTCCTTCATCACGCGCTGTGCGCAAAACAGTACCACAAAATAGTATAACAGGAAGCGCGGCCGCATGCAATGCAGCCGCGCTTGTGCGCTTTTGTGCAGGAGAGCCATAAAAAAACCGCCCTTATCGGGTGGTTTCTTTGTTCATTCCGGCCTAACGCTTGCGTTTCCGTGCCGCTTCAGCTTTCCTTTTCCGCTTAACGCTTGGCTTCTCATAATGCTCACGCTTGCGGACTTCGGCAAGGACGCCCGACCGTGCGCACTGACGCTTAAACCGTTTCAGAGCGCTCTCCAGCGTCTCGTTTTCCTTAACCCGAACCTCAGACACCTACTTCCCCCCCTTCGCTCATCTCGCCCAACTGCCGAGTGTGCGGCGGATGGCGACTCCACTTGCATTATAGTCCGCCCTTCCGGCCAAGTCAACTGTTTTTGAAGATGAGCTAATTGCGCTGCGCCTGTTTTTCAGACATCAAGTTAACGATTCAGCCTGAATTTTAACGGATAACTGCGGTAATATTCACCTTGAAGTAGGTGAAAGTACCATATTTACAAGTAATTCTCTTCGTATTCCTTAAAATCATAATTTTAGACAATCTTAATCATCCCTAACGGGCGGATGATGAAATTTATGTCGAAGGAGCCGCGGACTACGCGCTTCGGACCAGACTTCGCATCAGCTCAGGCTTCTTTCCCTGGACTCTTCCAAGCGCCATCGTCGAGTAGACAGGTAGCTTTGCAGCCCCTGCCCCTCACAGAACCGTAC
>CAZPIC010000042.1:0-16433 GCA_964586835.1 uncultured Oscillospiraceae bacterium | reverse complement strand
GCTTTTTATCTCCACCAGCTCTGCTGGTGGTTTTGTGGGCTAAAGCGCACAAAAAGACAAGGCCGCCTGTCAGGCGGCCTTGTCTTAAATCCTGCGATGCGTCAGGAGGCGTTCCCCCTCTTATTCGATATCCGCATAGGTGAAGACGACATCGCCGGTGGGCATCTGAATGACGTTCGTCACGTTGGGCTTGAGCATATAGGGACGGGTGTAATAGAACAGTGGCGCAACTCCACCCGTCTCGATCAGGATCTTTTCTGCCTCCTGAGCCATTTGGACGCGCTCGACGAAGTCAGAGGTGGTCTTGATGATCTTCACCTTCGCGTCATAGGCATCCGCCCAGGTCTGGTTGCCGTCCAGGCCCCAGTAAGCACCCAGGCCCGCATCCTTGGAGACTTCGCTTGCGCGGCTGTAGTCCCCGATGTCACGGCCCAGACGCGGGTAGTTGTTTCCGGAGGCAGAGATGAAGATCTCAAGGAAGTTGAGCACGTCGTTGAAGTCGGCGACCCAGCCCATGCGCGCAGCCTCAGCATCGCCTGTCTTCAGTTTGGTCTGCAGGGTGGCCCAGGCTTCCTGGTTGATGGTGGCGGTAATGCCCACCTTGTTCCAGAGTTCCTGGACGTACTGAATGATCAGCGCGTTGGCACCGGAGTTGTTGAAAGCGAACTCAACGGAGGGGAAGTCGGTAAACGCGATGTCCCCACCCTCGATGGTCCCTGTGTACGCGTAGCCCAGCTCCATCAGGGTCCGGATGGCGGCGACCTGGTCTACTGTGAATTCGTCCGGGTTTTCCTCGGATGGCTCGTTCGTGCCCGTGTACCAGGTACCGTAGCCTTCCGTCGCACGGACGTCAGCGTTCACGCCGTCAGACAGGCCGCCCGGATAGAAGCCCTCTGCAGGGGTCTGACCGGCCTTGGTCACATAGGTTGTCAGTTCTTCGCGGTTGACCATCTGGCCCAGTGCAAAGCGGGCTTTGGACTGGTCCTGTACGCTCAGCTGCTTGTTAAGGGGGCTCATGTCCTTATAGACGTTGAACAGGATATAGAACGTACCCTGCATGACGCCATAGATCAGTTCCCCGGGATAGGTGGCGTTGAGGCGGTCGAACTCCGACGGGTCAATCCCCTCGATGTACTGCGTGGTGTCATTCTCGTAGGTCGTCAGGATTGCGGCATTGTCTTCAGACAGATAGGCGTTCGCCCCATCCAGCTTGACGTTTTCCGCATTCCAGTAGTATTCGTTTTTCTCATAGGAAATGACGTCGTCCACCTTGTAGGCTGTCATCCTGAAGGGGCCCATGCCGATGTTCTTTTCAGGGTTCGTCGCCCACATGCCTTCGCTGTCGGCAATCTCCGTCTTCACCGGGTAGAAAACGGGAAAGGCAGCCAGGTCAAGGAAGTAGGGGGCAGGCGCAACGAGCTTCACCGCGATGGTGCCAGCTGCGTCGTCCGCCACGATATTGAGGTTGGCCGGATAGCCTTCAATGATGTCATACAGGAAGCCATAGTCTGCGCCCAGCTCCTCGGAGGCGGCGCGGTCCCAGGAATTCTTGACATCCTGCACGGTGAACTCAGACCCGTCCGACCACTTCAGCCCTTTGCGCAGGGTGAAGGTATAGGTCAGCTTGTCCTCGGAGATCGTGTAGCTTTCAGCGAGCTCCGGCGCAACGACCACGCTGCCGTCCACCCACTGGAACCCCAGAAGGCCGGCATGCGACAGCTTGATGATGTTGCTTCCGGCCGAAGCAGAGTTGAGTGCAGGGTCGCTGGTCTGCGGCGTGCCGCCACCAAACATAATGTTGACAACTTTGCCCTCGGCTGAGCCCACCACGGGCGCGAGACCCATGAAGAGGCTCAGGGCCAGCACCAACGCGAACAGTCTTTTCATAGAGATTCCTCCTTTTTCCCTCTCGGGTTATCCTAATCACGCCCAGGCGCGAATTAGTCCTTCCAATGAAAGCAGCTTACAAAATGGCCCGGTTGTACCTCCTGAAGCGCCGGTACGCTGAGGGCGCAATCCTCCCTGGCTTTGAAGCAGCGCGTCCTGAACGAACACCCGCTCGGAACCCGCAGGGGGCTGGGCACGTCGCCCTTGAGCACGATCCTTTTCAGAGCCCTGGAGCGGTCCGGGTCGGGCACTGGCACGGCAGACAGGAGAGACTGGGTATACGGGTGCAATGGGTTTCGATGGAGCTCGCGTGCAGAGGCCATCTCCACTATCTTACCCAGATACATCACCGCTATGCGGTTGGAGATATGTTTCACGACGGACAGGTCGTGCGCAATGAACAGATAGGTCAGGCCCAGCCTTTGCTGCAGTTCCTCCAGCTCGTTGATGATCTGCGCCTGGATGGATACATCCAGGGCGCTGACAGGCTCGTCGCAGACGATGAACTCCGGGTCGGAGGCCAGGGAACGTGCGATCCCGATGCGCTGACGCTGACCGCCTGAAAACTCGTGCGCGTAGCGCGTCGCCTGCTCGCTGGAAAGCCCCACCAGGCTGAGAAGTTCCGCCACCCGGGTATTGCGTTCCGCTTTGCTTTTCGCCAGACGATGCACATCAATGGGCTCGGCAATGATATCCCCCACGGTCATGCGCGGATTGAGGGAAGAGTACGGATCCTGAAACACCAGCTGCGCACGCCGGCGAAAAGCCTTCAGGCTGTCCCCCCCGACGACGGGAACACCGTCAAAGATGATCTCTCCGGCTGTAGGCTTATACAGGTGCAACAGCGTCCGCCCGACCGTCGTCTTTCCGCAGCCCGACTCCCCCACCAAACCCAGCGTTTCCCCGCGGGCAATGTCAAAGGATACGTCATCGACCGCCCTGAGCAGGGTTGTGCGCAAAAAACCTGTGGATACAGGAAAATACTGTTTCAGTCCCCTGACCGACAACAGAGGGGCCGCTGTGTTTGTAGTCATGGCGCCTTCTCTCTGAGGGCGATCAGCTTCCGATCGTCCCACGGACTGTCCTTTACAACGCCATTCTTCACGTTTAACCAGCAGCTGGCCAGGTGATCGGCTCCATTGATCCATGCCTCAAACGGCTCTTCCTCCAGGCAGACCCTCATTGTCTTTTCACAGCGGGGCGAGAAGGCACAGCCCCGCGGCATGTTGAGCAAATCCACAGGCGCCCCCTGTATGGGGATGAGGCGCTCCCTTTCATCGCTGTCTATACTGGGAATGGAACGCATCAGGCCTTTGGTGTATTCGTGCCGCGGGTTGTAGAAGGTCTCACGCACCCCGCCTCTTTCAACCAGCTTGCCGCCGTACATGACGACCACCTCTTTGCTCATGCCGGCAATGACGCCCAAGTCGTGGGTGATCATGATGATCGCCATGCCCAGCTGCTTTTGCAGGCTGCCCATCAGGTCCAGGATCTGCGCCTGGATGGTGACGTCAAGGGCTGTCGTGGGCTCGTCCGCGATCAGGATGTCCGGTTCGCAGGCAAGCGCCATGGCGATCATCACCCTCTGGCGCATGCCTCCGGAAAGCTCAAAGGCATACTGCCTCATCCGCCGGTCTGGCTCATTGATGCCCACGAGTTCCAGCATCTCAAGGGCCCGCCGCCTGGCTGTCCGCCTGCTGCGGTTGGTGTGCAGACGGATGGCCTCTACCAGCTGGTTGCCGATGGTGAACGTAGGGGTCAACGAGGTCATCGGATCCTGAAAGATGATGGAGATCTTGTTTCCCCGGATCTTTCGCATTTCATTCTCAGAAAGGCCGACCAGCTCCCTTCCGTGCAGCTTGACCGATCCGCCGACAATCCTGCCGGGCGGCGTCAGGATCTGCAGGATAGAGTAAGCCGTCACAGATTTCCCGGAGCCTGATTCGCCCACGATCCCCAGCACCGTACCTTCTTCCAACTGAAAAGATACGCCGTCGACAGCCCTGATCTCACCGGCAGGAGTGAAAAAGGAAGTGCGGAGGTCGCTCACTTCAAGCAATGCTGGCATAGTGCTCCTAACTGCGCAGTCTTGGGTCAAAAGCGTCGCGCAGACCCGTCCCCAGTAAATTGAAGGACAGGACAATCAGAAAAATGGACGCGGCAGGAAATACAAGCAAGTAGGGATGGCTCACCAGGCCTATCCTGGCGTCCGCAGCCAGGGATCCCAGCGAGGGCATGGGAATGGATACGCCTAAGCCCATGAAGGACAGAAAGCTCTCTGTAAAGATCGCCGAGGGGATTTGCATAGCCGCCGTGATGATGATGACGCTGACGCAGTTTGGGATCAGGTGCTTGGTGATGATACGCCGGGCCGAGGCACCTGTCGCGCGGGCGGAGAGGACGTACTCCTGCTCCTTAATGGACAGGATCTGCCCGCGCACCTGCCTGGCCATGCCCACCCAATACAGAAGGCCAAACACAATGAATATGGAGATCATGCCGGCGCCCAGCTTTAAGACAAAGTTGCTTGTAGACACAGACACAAAATCCTTGATGGCGACAGACAGCAAAATGACAATCAGCACATCCGGCAGCGAGTAGATGATATCCACAATGCGCATCATGATCATGTCGGTTCTTCCGCCGAAATAGCCGGAAATAGCGCCATACACGATCCCGATGATGACGACGATGACTGCGGCAAAAAACCCGACCAGAAGCGAGATGCGCGTACCGTATACGACACGGATCGCGTAATCCCGCCCCAGCGAGTCGGTCCCCATGATATGCGGAAAAACGGAGACGCCCTTGTTAATCTTGGCCATTTCCTTCGTAGAGTGCTGGAAAGGGCGGAGGTACTGCGCACTGACATCCTGCGCCGAATAGGTATAAGGATAAAAAAGAGGCACGATGAAGGCAATCAGCGCGACCATTACGATGACGCCCAAGGATATCATCGCGATGCGGTTGCGGCCTAAGCGCTGCAGCGCGTCCCGCAGAAACGAAACGCCGGGGCGCGTCAGAGCCTGCTGTGCTTTCTCCTCTTCCGTAGCCGGCACAAACCACTCAGGGGACGGCTGCAAGGAAAACGCCTTAAAAGGAGAACCGCTGTTGGACATGCTGACCTCTTGTTTCTGTCGATCAAGGATGAAGCGGCGTCCGCGCCGCGTTCCGCGCCCGTCTATCGCAGGTCGATGCGCGGGTCGAGAATTTTATACGCGATATCGCTCAGCAGATTCATCAGGACGATGATGGTGGCCAGAAAAATCGTTACCCCCATAATCATCATATAATCCGTGCGCAGCATGGCGTTGACGAACAGCCGCCCAAGGCCGGGAACAGAGAAGATGTTCTCCACCACCATGGAACCGGTGAGAATATACGCCATCATGGGCCCCGCATAGGTCACCACCGGGCCCAGCGCGTTCTTCAGCGCATGCTTTCCAAGCACCCGCCATCCGGGAAGCCCTTTGGCCCTCGCCGTGCGCACATAATCCTGCCCCAGCACATCCAGCATCGACGAGCGTTCAAGGCGGGTCATGTAGGCCATGGGGTAAAGAGCCAGGGAGATGGTCGGCAGCACCAGCCCGCCGGGTTTGGACGCGAGGGTAGGCAACCACCGCAAACGCAGGCCGAACACCAGGAGCAGCAGGGTCGCCGTTACAAACGACGGCATGGACACAAGGGCCGTCGTCGTCACCTGGATGATCTTGTCAGGCCAGGTCCCCCGCCTGATGGCCGCGATCGAACCAAGAAGGACGCCAAACAAGAAGGCCACCGCCGCGGCCGCCAAGCCGATTGTCGCCGAATAGCCAAAGGCGCCTTCAATCAGTTCTGCGACTGTTTTGCCTACCCAGGCTGTGGACAGGCCAAAGTCAAAGTGCAAAATGCCCCTGACATAGTTCAAAAACTGAACGGGAAGGGGCTTGTCAAACCCATATTTCGCTTCCAGCGCCCGGATCGTGGCATCGGTCAGCGCCTTCTCCCGGCTGAAAGGGCTGGCGGGAATGGCGTGCATGATAAAGAAGGTCAGCGCGACCACCAGGCATATGGTCAGCACGGCCATCGCGACACGCTTGAAAAGATAAACCGCGAAACGTGCAGACATTGGGCCTCCCGTCCAATCGACAATGTGGCAATTTTAATCCGGCGGGCTTGCCCTGTCAATCCTTTGGGTTCTTCTCATCAAACACGGGGTCTACCGCCCGTGAAAAAGCCTCTGCGCCTGGTATCTGGGATCGCTTGTCAGGTTGACGCCCAGGCTGCGGAACACCTTCTCATCCACCTGGGACAGGATCACCGAGGTATGCACCTCGCATCCTCTGAGTCGGGGCAGCTGTAACACAGCCTTCGCTGCAGCCGGGCTGGACGCTGCTGTAATGGACAGCGCCACCAAAACCTCATCGGTGTGCAGACGCGGGTTGCGGTTGCCAAGGTAGGTGCACTTAAGTTCCTGGACGGGGCCGATCACCTCGGGCGTAATGAGCCTTTCCGCCTTGGGGATGCCGGCCAGCTTCTTGAGGGCGTTGAGAAGCATGGCCGCGGAAGCCCCCAGAAGAGGCGATGTCTTTCCCGTGACAATTTCCCCGTCTGGAAGCTCGATGGCGGCGGCAGGCGCATCGGTTTGCTTCTCCCTGAGGCGGGCCGTCCCGACGACCGGCCGGTCGTCGTCCGTCAGGTTCAGCTGGCGCAGCAGGATACGCAGCTTCTCAACGCCTTCCTCCCGCCACAGCCCCTTTCTCAAATCGCACGACGCCGTGAAATACCTGCGCAGCACCTCCTGCCGCGCAGCGGCACGTACCGCCTCATCGTCACTGATGCACATTCCGGCCATATTGACGGACATATCCGTGGGAGAACAGTAGGGCGACTCCCCCCAGATGCGCTCAAAGATACGGGTCAGCACCGGAAAGATCTCGATATCACGATTGTAGTTGACCGCCGTGACCCCGTAGGCTTCCAGATGGAAGGGGTCGATCATGGTTACGTCGTTGAGGTCCGCGGTCGCCGCTTCATAAGCCACGTTGACGGGGTGCTTAAGTGGCAGGTTCCAGATGGGAAAGGTTTCAAACTTGGCGTATCCGGCCCTGAAGCCCCGTTGGTGATGCTGGTAAAGCTGCGACATGCACACAGCCATCTTGCCGCTCCCGGGCCCGGGAGCCGTCACAAGCACCAGGGGCCGGTCTGTTTCGACATGGTCATTTTTACCGAAACCCTTTTCGCTGACGATGTGCGCCACGTCCGAGGGATAGCCCTCGATGTAGAAATGCAGGTATACCCTGACGCCCAGGGACTTGAGGCGCTTCCGAAAGGCATTGGCATGCGCCTGACCCGCATAGCGGGTGATGACGACCGCATCGGACTTAAGCCCGGTGGCACGGAAGGCGTCAATCAGGCGCAGCACGTCCGCGTCATAGGTGATCCCCAGGTCGCCGCGGAGCTTGTTCTTTTCGATATCGTCCGCATTGATGACCACCAGGACCTCTGCCTGATCCTGCAAGGTGCGCAGCATTCTGATCTTGCTGTCGGGAAGAAACCCGGGCAACACCCGGGAAGCGTGGTGGTCATCAAACAATTTTCCGCCAAACTCAAGATACAGCTTTCCTCCGAAGAGCTCAATGCGCTCAAGGATCTGCTGCGACTGCAGCTTGGTGTATAGGCCATGGTCAAAGCCGCTCCGCATCTGCCCTCCTGCCCGCTTTGCAAGCACTGCCGTTTCGCAGCCCTCAGGATCATCGGTCTGTTACGTCCTGCGTATTGTACTGGTGCGCGTTGCCCCCGGCAAGAACGCAGACACAAAAAATCCGCGGACACCCGCGGCCGCCCCCATGTCCTGCGTGAGCGGATTAGCTGAAGTACCTGTCGAGCAGCCCTTCGAAAATCCTTCCGTGTCTGGCATGGTCCCTGCTCTGGTCTAAAAGGATCGCACTGATATCGCTGAGACCTGCTTTTTGGGCCAGGTCCGAACCGCCCTTCTTTTCGCGCGCTTTGACTTCCACGGCATCCGCCAAGGCCAGCAGGTTTTCTCTGGTGCTGGAGGAGAGACCCTCTCCCAGCAGCTCATACAGATACGCCGCGTGCCTGGACTCCTCCAGCGCAACGCGCGAGAGCGCCTGGGCTACCTCCGGGTACCCTTCCCGGTCGGCGGCGCGTGCCATGGCCAGATAAAGTCCCGGGCTCAGGGTTCCGGCATGAAGCAGGTCCCTGATGCGGTCCGAGACCGCGCTGTCGGAGGCAGTGGCGCCCAGCGTGTGCTCTTCCTCAAACGAGCGCTCGCCGACATAGGCGGTGAACTTCTCACGCGTCACCTTACATACAGGACAAATGGCCGGTGGCTCCGGGCCTTCGTGTATGTATCCGCAAACCGTACAGAACCATTTCATTTATCGCGCCACTCCTTTGACGGGGCTTCGCTCCCTTAACAGGATACCCCGAAAAGAGGACGGCAAACACAGCAAAAGCCAGCAGGGAGAACGGGCCGTCCCGTCCCTTCCGGCGGAAAAGGCCATTCGTTTCTGCCGCGAGGCTAAATAAAATGCTTGCGGATGAACTCCGGTGCCTCGGCGTCGTCGCAGCTGACGCTCAGGACGAAAAGGATGTTGAGCTTTTCACTGAGTGCCTCCAGCCGGCCAAAAAACCATTCCGTCTCACTGGGGGAAGCGTTGACAAGCTTCAGGAAGGCATCAACATAGACCTGGCCCACATCGAAGTTCTGTGCAAGCATACCGCAGAGGAAACCGAGGAACATCTCAGGGCTTACCATGCCATATTCGCCGGCGTTCACAAATCGAACCTCATGGCGCAGGTCAAACATGTACCTGTTGTCGTCATCAACGAAAACCACATCGCCCTTGTGCTCCTTGATGGCGCTGTTTGCCATGTCAATGATCCGCTTTGTCTTCCCCGAGCCCTTTTTGCCGTGGATCACCTGTATCACGGGACATCCCCCCCTTCTTTGCTCTTCCAAAGCGATTATACCAAAATGAGGCTCCGGAGGCCAGACCCCGGCGCACCCTGCATACAGTGAGCGCACAGGCAAAATCGTGCCTCATTAAAAATGAATGCGGTGGGTATGTTCAGCCAATGAAGAAGGGAGCCGTTCGAAAGAGGCACTGGGACGCCTCGCCTGCGCGGCCGACAAGCAGATGTTCGTCGTGGTCACCTCGGATGTCGGCTGCGGCCTTGACGACCAGCCCATATTCATGGCCGCTGGATGGATTGCCAATGCGCTGCTCAATAAAAGGCAGCATGGCTATCTTCACTTTTCATCAATCGGGGTAGACGCGTTTTAGTCCCGGTAAATCAAAGTGATCTTTCCTTGTCAGTATCACAGGGGAATTTAAGTGCTGCAAACTTGTTGTGTGATCAGAAGGTGACGGTTTTATCTGCCCACTCCACCATCTCGACACAATCATTCATCGTTGACAGAGGACAGACATCGCTGCCTTCCATGCTGCGCGACTTCAGACAGGCGCCGCACGCAAGCAGTTGACCCCCAACCTGGTAGAACTGATCTACCTGTGCGGATACATCATACTTATCATTGTGAAGAGTCTCTATTTTCACCGCTTCACCCATGAGAAAAACCTTGACCTCATGCCCGTTCTTCCTTGATGCAATCGCAAAACGCATGGCATTCCAGGATTTTTCTAATTCCTTGGTTTCTATGATAATGCCCAGTTTCATGTAATACTCCTCCCAGTTTCTCCGATGTGAGGCTGAGTTGTTGCTCTCATTCAGGATTCTGGCGAATATTGGTCTGCCCTCGGTCTTTGCACCAGCATGTAGGTCAGTAAAGACCAAATGACGGTAGCCATCATCCTTCCTGGCTTGGATTCATCGTAACATATAGCGGTGAGTCGCGAAAAGGCGCGCATCGCGCGTCCATGGGGATCCGCAGGTTCGCCACCCTTTCTTCTTCCCTCCGCGCCCACAGGCGCTCTTCACGGCCGCGGAGCGGCCTCTTCACGTAGTGCGGAGCACTACTCTTTACGCAACGCAGAGCGTTGCATTTCACGCGCGGTCACAACCGCGCTATGCCTTCCCTCCGCGCCCACAGGCGCTCTTCACAGCTGCGGAGCGGCCTCTTCACGTAGTGCGGAGTACTGCTCTTTACGCAACGCAGAGCGTTGCTCTTCACGCGCGGTCACAACCACGCTATGCCTTCTCTCCGCGCCCACAGGCGCTCTTCACGGCCGCGGAGCGGCCTTTTCACGTAGTGCGGAGCACTACTCTTTACGCAACGCAGAGCGTTGCTCTTCACGCGCGGTCACAACCGCGCTATGCCTTCTCTCCGCGCCCACAGGCGCTCTTCACGGCCGCGGAGCGGCCTCTTCACGTAGTGCGGAGCACTACTCTTTACGCAACGCAGAGCGTTGCATTTCACGCGCGGTCACAACCGCGCTATGCCTTCTCTCCGCGCCCACAGGCGCTCTTCACGGCAGCACAGCTGCTGCTTCACGCGCAGCGCGCACACATCAAGCCTGTTCCTGATCCGTCCCCAGCTGTTTAACGCTTACACTCTCAAAGTATAATTCACAGAAACAGATATACTGCAGGAAAGAGCATCATGATAGACCTTTGAAATCCTTTCTATTGGGAACTGATAATTAATGATAAGGGCTATCGTAGGGTTTACAACTACGATAGCCCTTATTTTTTATTTTTTGACTCCCCGGATGAAACCAGAGGAAAGCATTTTAGTCAGGCTTATTAGCTAAAATGCCTGGGATCATGACTACAGAAACATACTATTGGTCAAAGGCCTGGACAACAGCTTGAACAATGGCCTGGCAGTCTATTGTTGCGCCGGAGACTGCGTCAACCGCAATGCTCTGCGTTTCGATGATCTCCTGTACATATTCTGTCAACTGTTCGTCTGTAATCAGCATGGCTTCACGCCCTTGCCCCAGAACGATGTCTGTCAAAGTGCCATCTTTCACGACAACCTTTACCTCTACATCACCGTGCATGGCTTCAACGACTGTTGTGTACTCTCCGTCAGCAGCCTGGTGCCAGGCGGGTTCATCGGATGCTTTTGAAAGCTCTTTCACTTCAGACACGCCGCCGAAGGCTGTTTGGGCAGCTACACGGCCGGAAAGCATGGCTTCCGAAAGGAATACACCGTTCTGATAAAGGCTAGAGACATAGCTTCCCAGCTCGCCTGCTTCGTACAGGCCGGAGATCGGCTCATCATTCCAGTCAAGAACCCGGGATTGGGTATCGCGCTTGGCGCCGCCTGTGGTCGATACCAGCGCAGGACTGATCTCTACCGCATAGAAAGGTCCTTTCTCGATGCGTGCCATTTTTTCGGGATCCCGCCCATAGTCTTTATCCACACCTTCATCGCATAATTCATTAAAGCGATCGACAGTAGCAATGAGCGCTTCGGGATCTCTGCCAATCTTCTCTGCTAATTCGCCTAAAGAATCCGCTTTGGTGATCCAGCCCTTTTCAATCTCGGCCAAATTATCATTGCTCCAAATAACCCCGAGGGTCGTTGTCGGCCATGCGAGCCATTGTGTTGCAATAGAGCCGCTTTCGCGTGTGGTTTCATCGAAGATCAGATGCACAGGCAATGCACGCTCATGTGGCAGATCCACATATCGTCCGTGCTCAACGCGTTTCATGTGCTGGCGGTGATAGCCATACGCTTCATCATAAAAACGCTCGCTGTCAGAATCAATCTCTATCCAGGAGTTACCAGCCATAGTGAAGTTACGCATGAAGACAGATTCATATTCAGGCACCTTAATCCCCAGCCAGAAACCTCCAGACTGTGTTTGATTTCTCATGTGCCAGATCTGCGCGCCTGCCTCCATGAGCATCATGATGCCATCGCCCGTATTACCCGGTGTTCCTGCAGTGTAGGCAACATCGACTCCATGGAAGTCACGCTGCATTTGAAGGTTGTTTTCATAGCCTCCGCACGCCAACAGAACACCTTTATTCCCCTTAATCGTATACTCATTTCCAGTCGTGTTGTTTCGCACAACAACACCTTCAACTTTTCGGCTCTCGGCATCCTGCACCAGACCGATAGCGGGGTTTTCATAGCGTATATCAAGATCACGAGCTTCCGCGGCTTTTGCAAAGCAGTTCCAAACGCCTCCCTTTTCAAAGGCGCCAATGTCCTTTGCCCTCAAGTGCGCGCTTGTACCTTCAAAATCTGAGCCAGGAAAAGTATCAAACTCCACGACCAGCTTTCCCCACTTCAGCTCTCCGCCGCCAACGTAGCCTGCCTCGTAATCAACACCTTCGGCAACACTCTGGATCCAAGGAAGCTGAGTAGCGAACCCTTCCACCATCCAAGTAAGGTATTCATCAGGGATAGGGTTTGGCATGTTGCAGGACTCTAAATATAACTTAAAGTCTGGAATTGCGTTTTCAGACGGCACAATGAATGTCTGCCCCGAGGCAATGGAATTACCGCCCGCAAGCTCTATTGGCATCTTTTCCAAGATGACAATTTTGGCATCGGGGTCAATATCATGCGCTTCGACCGCAGCTGCCGCCCCAGCCAGTCCAAAGCCGACGATGACAAAATCAACTTCTTCATCCCAATTCTGGACAGCCGATAAAGGCGTCACCCATCCTGCTGTTGCAGTGAGGGTTAATGAGCATAACAAACCACAAATAAGTAGAACAGAGAGCAGACGTTTCATAGAGCTCCTCCTTCATCTGGGGTATAAGGCGCAAGCATGTCTCTTGACAGAAGGGAGATATTTATCAAGATAGCTAATTGCCATCCCCCTCTGTAAACATAAAGTATCAAGTAGCTTTAGGGTCAACCGCATGAGGGGAAAATACGCCTGTGTACACGTGTGTTTAAAGTAATCTGATATTCCCTGAAAAGAGCATCAGCATGTCCGGAAATCATCATCAGGAATTCCCGGGAAAAATCATAATGAGAAAGGGTCAGTTGAACGGCTGTCCCCTGCCCCATATCCTTTGTTGTAACGCAATCAACAGCAAAGGAGGAAAAGGAGAAGTGCTCAGCATGTCCCAGATCAATGATATCAGAGAAGCATACGCATCCGGAAGATGTATCGCGTTGACCACCCGAGATTTCTGCTTGACAAGACATGCGCGCCTTGGCCAACACGCCCGCAGATGCTAAACCACAACATTTTTACGCAGCACAGAGTGCTGCTTTTCACAACTTTTTCACGCAGTGCGAAGCGCTGCTTTTCGCAGCTGCAAAGCGGCTAACACAGCAGACCGTCATGCTGGGAATGGCACTTGGAAGGGTCCAGGAAAAGAAGCCTGAGCTGATGCGAAGTCTGGTCCGAAGGGCGTAGTCCGCAGCTCCTTCCACATAAGCTTCATCATCCGCACGTTAATGCTGATTAAGATTGTCAAAAATTACAATTTCAAAGGATACGCAACGCTTCTCCTGCCAGAGAAGGCATATTCACTGGCTTTAAGGTGAATATTACCGCAGTTATCCGTTAAATTTCAGGCTGAATCGTTGACTTGATGTCTGAAAAGCAGGTGCAGCGCAATTAGCTCAGGTACGCCGTGGTATTTACAGTTCCATTTGGTGTGTGATAAACTTTTACTGTCATTCATCTACGATGATAAACCTCCTTTGCTATCGATACGGTTGCCAGACCACTTCGATTGTAGCAAAGGAGGTTTCTGACAGCTAAAGCTTTTTATCTCCACCAGCGCTGCTGGTGGCTTTGTGAGCTAAAGTGCACCAAAAAACTGGCAGCCCCTCTGTAAGGGCTGCCATGATCGGAAGACAGGGAGCGGGATGTGAACACAGACCGCTTTTCTGTTATTTGACTTTTACGGCAGCGAGCGAATCGTTCCGTGAGAGAAGGTACAGGCAGTATTGATTCATACTGATGCCTTCTCGTTTGGAATGCTCCGCCAGTTCTCGGTGCAGCGACTTGGGAATGCGCAGCTTGAACTGCCCCGAATAGCTGTCCAGTTCATCCGGCTCCGGTACGGAATAGCCGTCTTCCAACGCTGCGGTCAGCCATTCGCGCTGTGCGTCTTTTGCGTTTGCTACAGCCTGATCCAGCGTATCGCCGGTGCTGATGCATCCTTTCAAGTCGGGGAAGGAGACAACGAAGCCGCCTTCGTCTTTGTCTTCCACGAGTTCCATGCGGTACGGGAGCGACAGATAGTATTCAACGGTTTTCATTGTTGCTTGCCTCACTTTCCACAACGTCTCTGACCATCACGACATAAACCTTCTTGATGAGCTCATGCCGGGGAATTGTGATTGGTGCGCAACCGGGTCTGCGAAACGTGACGTGGCTACTGCCGCCTCGCGGCACTTTCATCTCGTATCCGTAAATTTCCAGAACTTTGCGCAGCTCGTCGAATCGAAGATCGTTCGATAACGTCAGTATACGCTGCAGTAGTTTATCCCATGACGACATCACCAATCCCCCTTGCAATAGAAGCATAGCATGGTGTCACCCGTGGTGTCAATCGTTTTGAGAAGACTGTATAGGAACATCCCTTTTCTGGCCTGTTCCGCGCCCGCGATAAGCCTCATGATGCGATCAGCGCCACGCCCAGTTTCTGCTTTGGCACTAGCGGCGCGGGCAAATCGGTGACGGTCTCACCGGCCATGCAGATGAGTACTGTGTCCGCCTGTGTGCATGTGTGTTTAACGTAATCTGGAATTCCCGGAAAAGAGCATCAGCATGTCCGGAAATCATCATCAGGAATTCCCGGGAAAAATCATAATGAGAAAGGGTCAGTTGAACGGCTGTCCCCTGCCCCATATCCTTTGTTGTAACGCAATCAACAGCAAAGGAGGAAAAGGAGAAGTGCTCAGCATGTCCCAGATCAATGATATCAGAGAAGCATACGCATCCGGAAGATGTATCGCGTTGACCACCCGAGATTTCTGCTTGACAAGACATGCGCGCCTTGGCCAACACGCCCGCAGATGCTAAACCACAACATTTTTACGCAGCACAGAGTGCTGCTTTTCACAACTTTTTCACGCAGTGCGAAGCGCTGCTTTTCGCAGCTGCAAAGCGGCTAACACAGCAGACCGTCATGCTGGGGATGGCACTTGGAAGAGTCCAATAAAAGAAGCCTGAGCTGATGCGGGGTCTGATCCGAAGCGCGTAGTCCGCAGCTCCTTCCACATAAGCTTCATCATCCGCACGTTAGGGCTGGTTAAGATTGTCAATAATTACAATTTCAAAGAATACACAACGCTTCTCCTGTCAGAGAAGGCATATTATCCTGCTTCAAGAAATAAATTACTGCAGTTACTCGAAAAATCTCATGTCGAATCTGTGGCTTGACGTCTGTAAAACAGGCGCAGCGCAATTAGCTCAGGTACGCCGCGAACCGCAGCGCCTCATGTCAGGTTGAGCGCGAAAGAAATCCTCGATGTCTCACAACCTTTAAGCGCAAAGATCAGCGGGTCCTGGCAGGAAATTTCCGCGGGGATGGAGGGGGAAAAGCCGCCATGCCAAGCTTCCGGCCTGATCAGCCCCAGCGGGGCTGGCCTTTTTGCTGACCCTGCATGGTAGCAGAGGCTCCTGCCCCGACGGATTCGCGCGTACAGGTGAGGAAGCCCATACAGCCTCCTTTCCACTGCCCGGCATGCATTGAGCCTGTGCTCCTTGGTGATGGAATTGCCTGCCATCAGCGTCTGCTCTACCGCCAGCCGCATAGCCTCCTCGATCAAGGCACGCTGCTCGGGCGTGACGGGAGTCTCCCTGTCGTGTTGTTCCACCGCATGCTCTCCCTTCTCGGACAGGCGTCTCAGCCCCTGTCCTCTGAAAACTGCCCCTCCTCTTCCCAGGGCAGCCTGTCATCATGGTCACGGTGCGCGTCCTGCAGCCAGGACACCATGCATCTGTCACAGGCTGTCCGCACGCACTCCGTTGCCGGCACCCTCCTGCACCAGGGATAAGTGCTTCCCAGCTCCGTTGCCTCACAGTAGCCTGCCGCCAGTTCTTCCTCGCTCAGTGTTCTGAGCCATTCAAGGTTGGTCATTCCGGTTCCCTCCGTTCTGCCGCGCAGCCCGCCTGGGCCTCCAGGGCCCGCGCTTCCTGCAGCAGCGCCGCCATACAGGTAGCCGCCTCCAGCTCTTCTTCCGTGTAGTCGCGCTCCGCCGCGTAACGGGGGCGCTTGACACCGTCTCTTCGCGCGGACTTCAGCTGCCCGGCATAGTCATCCTGCCAGCACCTGCCGGCAAACCAGGTAGACCCATGCTTCACGTACTTGAGCTCCGTCCCGGACAGCCGCAGCAGTTCGGTGTATGTCCGGATGCCGGCCTCTATTTCGCTGTCTGTCGCCCCCTCTTTCCTGGCTTTCAGGTACGCCTGGAAGGCCTGCTGTCTGCCCTCTTTGCGGGGATACAGCTGCCACAGTTTTCGAAAAGCAGCCTCTGTGCCCTTCTCCCTCCTTTCCGCCCTTGCTCTGGGCTTGGATTCGGCTTTGGCTTCCGTCGGGGGATTGTATTCGGATTTGGATTCGGATATGGATTCGGATTCGGATACGGATACGGATTCGGATACGGATTGGATTGGACACTCATCTGCTTTCAACTGTATGCAGCT
>CAZPIC010000041.1:0-16802 GCA_964586835.1 uncultured Oscillospiraceae bacterium | reverse complement strand
AATTTTCAATTGCCTTGAAGCGGTCATTGACAGATTGTGTTTGACCGTGAAAGACTTGGCAGAGGATGTCCGGCGCGTGGCTTCCATTACACACCGGAAGTGGCTCATCGATGCGTTAATGATTTAGATTAGTATAAGCTGGTTTCACGTTCATTAGACTTGCTGGAGATAAGGAATCCGAGACCCAGCAGATAGACTTTGAGATTATAAAAGAAGTTTTAATGAACATCATTTTAAAAATGAAAGGAAGAAAGCGATGAGAGCGCTGCGAGACCTGCTGAATATCGGCAAGGAAATGGAGAGCCAGCTTCACAGGGCTGGAATCAGCACCGCAGAAGAACTGAAAGCAGTGGGCAGCAGAGAGGCGTGGCTGCGGATCCTCGCCTTCGATCCCTCCGCCTGCATCATGCGCCTGTACGGGCTAGAGGGCGCGGTGCGCGGCGTGCGCTGGCACAGCCTGGACCCTGGGGTCAAGGCGGAACTCAAGTCATTTTATCATCTGCACAAATAGGAGGAAACCATGCTTTTTATCTGTTACCCCAAGTGTACCACCTGTCAAAAGGCAAGGGCGTGGCTGGATGCAGCCGGTGTTGCCTACACGTTTCGCGACATCAAGCTGGACAACCCCACCGAGGCCGAGCTCCGGGCGTGGCATGAAAAAAGCGGCCTGCCCCTCAAGCGCTTTTTCAACACCAGCGGCCTGAGCTACAAGGTGCTGAACCTATCCGAAAAACTGCCTGCTATGCCCGAGGACGCGCAGTTTAAGCTGCTCGCCTCCGACGGAATGCTGGTGAGGCGGCCCCTGCTCATCACTGACGGCTTTGCCCTCGTGGGCTTTAAAGAACCCGAATGGAAGGCGCGGCTCTAAGGCAGCCCGCCTTGTAAAGCTGACGGGATGCCAGAGCACAGACGATTGAAAGGCGGCATACAATGAATCTTCTTATCAGCGCCTGCCTGATGGGAATTCCCTGCAGGTTTGATGGAACAACCGCCACCCTGGAGGGCCTGGACGGGCTCAGGGCAAAGCATACCCTCATCCCCGTCTGCCCCGAGGTTTTGGGCGGGCTGCCCACGCCCCGGGAGTCGTGTGAAATCAGGCACGGCCGGGTGTACACGAAAAGCGGTGCGGATGTGACGGCGTGGTTTCACCGCGGCGGAAAGGAGGTCCTGCGCCTGGCGCGGTTGCATGGCTGCACGTGTGCGCTGCTCAAGGAGCGCAGCCCTTCCTGCGGCCGCGGCAGGATCTACGACGGCACTTTTTCGGGAACGCTTGTGGAGGGAAACGGCGTTTGCGCCCAGCAGCTTTGCAAGGAGGGCATCGTCGTCTTTGGGGAGTCTGGCATTGCGGCGCTGCTTTGATCCCAAGAGGCTTCCAGGGCAGAATTCCAACGTGCCGGAAAGGATGGGCATATGGCATTCGATTCTATTAATATGACAAATAAACGTTGCGTATAATTCAATGAAGAATTATAAGATGCTGTATATAAAGCACTTAGCGTAGAATAACAAATAACATACGAAATAAGCCTCAACCGACACCCGTGAGGGCATCGGCTGAGGCTTTTCTGTGCCTCAGATTCACGGGGCGCGCGGGGGTTCGCTTCGAAAACAAACAAGGGACGCAAGCCTTCCGTGGACCGTTTACTCAGGCCTGCGCCCACTTCTTGTTTGCTGGTGAGCGCCAAAGGGAGGGCATCATGGTTACCATGGCTACCCGGAGGCTTCCTCCTCCTTCTCGGTGGCGGTTTCCCGCAACCGGCGCCGCACGCACTCGCTGAGCAGGTATTCGATCTGCCCGTTGACAGAGCGGAAATCGTCCGTGGCCCAGGCGGCGATCTGCTGGTAGAGCCTTTTGGAAAGGCGCAGAGGGACCTGCTTTTTTTCCTCAGACATCTCAGTAGAGGCTGCCGCTGTTCACAACGGGCTGGGCGTCCCGGTTGCCGCAGAGGACCACCAAGAGGTTGGATACCATAGCCGCCTTGCGCTCCTCGTCCAGGTTCACCACCTGGTTCTGGCTGAGCTTCTCCAGGGCCATCTCCACCATGCCCACCGCGCCGTCGACGATCATCTTGCGCGCGTCAATGATGGCGCTGGCCTGCTGGCGCTGGAGCATGACGGCAGCGATCTCTGGGGAGTAAGCCAGGTAGGTGATGCGCGCCTCAACGATCTCCAGCCCGGTGTCCTCCACCTTGCGCTGGATTTCCTGGCGGATGCGCTCAGCCACAACGACGCTGGATGCCCGCAGGCTCCCCTCGTCGGGTTCGCCGTCGCCAGTGGTGTCGATGTTGGGAGCGACATCATAAGGGTAGATGCGGACGATGTTGCGCACAGCGCTGTCGCACTGCAGGGAGAGATATTCCTTGTAGTTCTCCACCTCGAAGACAGCCTTGGCGGTGTCCTGGACGCGCCACATGACGGCGATGCCGATATCGACGGGGTTACCCAGCACATCGTTGACCTTCTGGCGGGCATTGTTGAGTGTCATAATCTTCAGGGAGATCTTTTTGCTGACAGGCAACTGAGGCTGGGTGCCCGAAGCAACCGAGAATTTAATGGGGGAGGACTCCCGGCCCACGTCCCCGCTTTGCCCCAGGCGGGTTTTGGCCGCGGGATTGATGCTTGATGAGAAGGGATGGACAAAGAAGAAGCCTTCTCCCCGCAGGGTTCCGATGTAGCGGCCAAACAGCGTCAGTACCAGCGATTCCTGAGGCTTGAGGACTCTGAGACCCGTGAAAAGCAGCACGCTGAGGAGAAGGAGGAGGATGGACAGCACAAGGAGAAATGCGCCGGCGTTCAAGCCCCTGCCAAGGAGGATCCCACCCCCAATGATCCCCAGGATCGACAGCAGGCAAAGGGCGATCGCGCCCAGCAGGACGGGCATGCCTCGGCGCGCATGGAGTTTTTTCTCAGTCATAGATCAGACCTCCTAAAATAATATCGAAATGATATCATTTAGATATATCTGTTGTCAAGGGGGAATTTTCGGATATCAGCACTCTGCGGGAAAATCGTCCTTCTCTCTTTTGTAGGGGAAAAGGAAAACAGAAATGGGTAAAGATAGAGCGGGTTTTACGGCCCTTTGGGGCTGTGCTATGATTCGCTCCGGGGAGGGAGAGAGATGCAGACAGGCAAGAAGGAAAGGCTCTGGGGGGGCCGGTTTCAGGAAAGCACGGATGAGGAGATGACGCGTTTCCATAACAATGCGGCATCAACCGCATGGTTGCTGGAGGCGGATATCGTGGGCAGCATCGCCCATGCTGAGATGCTGGCCAAGTGTGGGCTGATCACGTCGGAGCAGGGTGCCCTGATCGACCGGGGGCTTAGGCAGATGCTTGCAGAGGCCCGCGAGGGAGCCCTGCAACCAGACGACAGCTATGAGGATGTGCACAGCTTTGTAGAGATTCTGCTGACCCGACGGATCGGTGAGGCGGGCAAAGTGCTGCATACTGCGCGCAGCCGCAACGACCAGGTCAATACGGACATGAAGCTCTATGCCCGGGAAAGCTGCGCCAAGCTGGCCCGCTTGCTTCAGCGCCTGCTGGATACCCTGAAGGCGAAGGCAGAGGCCCATCCCATCCCGATGCCGGGATACACGCACCTGCAGCCGGCACAGACCGTTACCTTCAAACACTACCTGATGGCCTATCACGGCATGTTTACAAGGGACTTAAGGCGGGTTACAGACGCTGTGCGCGGCATGGGGGAGAGCCCGCTGGGCTGCGGAGCCCTGGCAGGGACCACGCATGAGATCGACCGGGCATACACGGCGCGGACCCTGGACTTTGACCGTCCCTATGAAAACTTCCTTGACGGTGTGTCCGACCGGGACTACCTGATCGAGACGCTGGCAGCGATGTCGATCCTCATGATGCACCTGTCGCGTCTGAGTGAGGAGCTGGTGCTCTTCTCCAGCCGGGAGTTTGGCTTTGTACAGCTCAGCGAGCGCTATACCACGGGTTCCAGCATCATGCCCCAGAAGAAAAACCCGGACAGCGTGGAGCTGATCCGCGGGAAGACCGGGCGTGTCTATGGAAGTCTTGTGGCCTTGCTGACAGTGATGAAGGGGCTGCCCCTCTCCTACAACAAGGACATGCAGGAAGACAAGGACGCCTTCCATGACGCCATGGAAACCGTTAAGAGCTGCCTGATTATTATGGACGGGGTCATTGTAAGCTTGAGTCCCCGGGAGGATCGGATGCGCCAGGCCCTGAGGGGCGGCTTCCTCAATGCGACGGAAGCGGCAGATTACCTGGTGCGCAAAGGGATTCCCTTCCGGGACGCGCACGGCATCATAGGCGCTCTGGTGCTGTATGCCGAAGGTAAGGACAAGGAGCTGGACGAGCTGAGCCTTTCGGAGTTCCGTCAGTTTTCGCAGGTTTTTGAGAAGGATATTTACGAAAACATCGCGTGTGAAAGCAGCCTGAAGACAGGAATTAAAAAGGAAATGCTGTAAGGCCTAATGCGCCAGAGCAGCGGGGAGAGCCTCCTAAGCGTTGCAGGCGGGACCAAAGAGGATCAACCTGGCTGAGGAGAATACATCAGCAAAGCGCGGGCCCGAGGGCCCGCGCTCGCTTGTACAAGAGAAGGGATTATTCGATGCCCATGACCTCGCGCCAGTCCTCGATGGTCGCTGTCTGGCCGGGGGTGGGTACGAAGAGGGCGTCAATGGTCTCGTCGTAAGCCGCCTCGACCTCCATGCCGTTGAACAGCTTGTGCAGGGTCTGCACGCACCAGTATCCCATGGCGTGGAAGTCCTGCCCGATGGCGACATCCAGCAGGTTCTGCTCGAAGAAGGCGGGGGTCGTTTCGGCGAAGATGTCGATAGTGACGACCTTGTGGAGCGGATCCGCAAGCTTCCAGGCGTTGAGCTCTGGCATTGCGGAGGGATCGACCACATAGGGCCAGCCGCCTGCCATGTACCAGGCGTCGATGTTGTCCGCGTTGGCGGAGACGTAGTACTCGATGCCGTTGATGGCTTCGTCCACGTTGTCGTTGCAGACGACAGAGTAGATAACCTCAAGGTTGGTGCCGGCGATTGCGTCAGCGAAGCCCCGCTTCCTGGCCTCAATGTCGTCCGCCCCGGGGATGCCTTCCAGCTGCGCGACGCGCACTTTTTCAAGGCCGCTGTCCTTGTACAGCTCGATCATGTGCAAACCGGCGTCGTAGCCAACCTTGTAGTTCTCGGTGCCGACGAAGTATTCGCGCTTGGAGTTGGGGGAGTCCACGTCGTAGCAGATGACGATGATGCCCGCATCGATGGCGGCGTTGATGACGTCCATCAGCGCGTCGCCCGTTGTGCAGGAGATGGCGATGCCATCCACGTCACCGCGGTCGATGAGGTTGTACATGATTTCGTTCTGAAGTTCTGCTTCAGCGCGCAGGGGAGACTGCCACTCAGTCTCGATGCCCAGCTCGTCTCCGGCTTCCTTCATCCCCACCTCGGCGGGAAGAAAGACGACGTTGCCCAGCTGCTGTCCGATCATGACGAACTTCTCAGCGAAGGCGGCGGATGCCAGGCCCAGCGTGAGCGCCAGTACCAGCAGGACGGAACAGAGTCTCTTCATGAAAGCGACCTCCTGAATTATTATTTTTACCGGGGTCATACCCCAGGTAAACCCGAGGGAAGCTCAGCGCCTGGCCTTGCGCATCTGATCTACCGTGACAGCGAGGATGATGACGCAGCCCATGACCAGGGTTTGCCAGTAGGACTCTACCGACAGAAGGACGAGGGCGCTGCGCAGGATGCCCATGATGGCTGAGCCTATGAGGGTACCGGTGACTGTGCCAATGCCGCCCGCCATGCTGGAACCACCGATCACGACGGAGGCGATGGCGTCCATCTCAAAGCCGATGCCGGCGGTGGGCTGCGCCACCCCCATCTTTGAAGCGTTGATGACGCCCGCAAAAGCCGCACAAAGGCCGGAGAGCACGAAGCAGAGGATCTTTAGCCGCTTCGTGTTGATGCCGGAAATCCGGGTAGCCTCCTCATTGCCGCCCATGGCAAAGATGCGCCGGCCTGTTTTTGTCTGGTTGCGGAACACCGCCATCAGGACGCCAAAGAGCAGCATGAAGTAGATGGGGACGGGGATGCCCAGGATCTGGCCCTGTCCAACCCATTTGAAGCTTTCCGCGATCCCGGTGACGGGATAACCCTTGGTGGTGATATAGCAGATGCCCCGGAAGATCTGCATGGTGCTGAGCGTAGTGATATAGCTGGGCAAGTGCAGGTAGACCACCAGAAGGCCGTTGATCAGCCCGGCAGCTGAGCCCGCGACCATGCCCACCAGCAAGGCGGGCAAGAAGGCCCAGCCCTGCTTCATCAGCAGGGCGATAGTAATGCCCGCCAGACCGTAGATGGACCCGATGGAAATATCGATGTTGCCTGTCAGGATCACAATGGACACCCCGAAACCTGCCACTGCGATGGCGGAGAAGTTGCGGGCGGTGTTTAACAGGTTGCTCGTCTTTGTGAAGGCGGGCGCCGCGATGGCCAGCGCCACCGACATGATAATCAGGATGACCAGGATGGTCAGGGTGGACATGTTCGCACTGTGGCGGAACCAGGCTGCCCCCGGGGATTTTGTCGTCTGTTTGCTCATCGCGCCTTCCCTTCAGTCAGGACACGGCCATCTGCATGATGGCCTCCTGGTCCGCTTCTCCGCGGTTGAATTCGCCCTTGATGCGGCCCTCGTGCATAACGATGATGCGGTCGGACATGCCGAGGATTTCGGGCAGCTCGGAGGAGATCATGATGATGGCGACTCCTTGGCCGGCCAGATCGCTCATCAGGCCGTGAATTTCCTTCTTTGCGCCCACATCGATGCCGCGCGTGGGCTCGTCCAGGATCAGGATGCCGGGGTCGTTGGCCATCCATTTGGCGATGACAACCTTTTGCTGGTTGCCCCCGGAGAGGTTGCCGACAGTCTGCTCCATAGAGGGGGTCCGGACACGCAGGCGTTCGATAAAGCGCTGCGCGAGGGAGCTTTCAAGGAGCCGGTTGATGAACCATCCCTTGCTGACCCGGTCCAGCGCTGCGAGCGACAGGTTTTTCCGGACGCTCATATTAAGGATCAGGGCCTGCTCTTTGCGGTCTTCCGGCACAAAGCCCATCCCATAGCGGAGGGCATCGACGGTGCTGCGGATCTCGGCTTTTGTGCCGCGTATGAAGATATCCCCGGTCTCCCTGGGGTCGATGCCGAACACGGCGCGCATGACCTCGCTGCGCCCAGCGCCGACCAGCCCGGCAAAGCCCACAATCTCGCCCGCGCGGACATAAAAGCTGATGTTCCGCAGGAAACGCCGGGTGGACAGGTCGCGGACCTCAAGGACGACCTCGCCGATGGGTGCCTCATGTTTGACAAAAAGGGTGTCGATATCGCGTCCGACCATGGCACTGATCACCTCGGCCTCGGTGGTATGCTGACTGATGAGGTTTCCGGCCAGCCGACCGTCCCGAAGCACAGTGACGCGATCGGAAATGCGGAACAGCTCCGCCAGACGGTGGGAGATGAAAACGACAGAAACATTCCGGGCTTTAAGCCGGTGGATGATCTCAAAAAGGGTCTCGGTCTCATTTTCTGTAAGCGAGCTGGTGGGCTCGTCCATGATGATAAGCCGGGCATTGAAGGAGAGCGCCTTGGCGACCTCCACCATTTGTTTCTGCGCGGTGGACAGCTGGGACACCATGGTATGGGTGTCCACCTGCAGCTTGACCTCGTCAAGGAGCTTCCGCGCGAGGCGATGCTCCTCTGCATGGTCCACCAGGCCGTTTTTCTTTGTGGGTTCGTAGCCTACATAAATATTCTCGGCGATGTTCAGGTTGTTGAGCATGTTGAGTTCCTGGTAGATGATGGAAATGCCCAGCCTTCGGGCAGCCAGCGGGCTGTCGATGTCCGCGGGCTTTCCATCCATCAGGATCTCGCCTTCGTCCATCCGGTAAACACCGGACAGGATCTTCATCAGGGTGGACTTCCCGGCCCCGTTTTCGCCTACAAGGGCGAGGATTTCCCCGGGGAGGACCGTCAGGTCGACCCTGTCGAGCGCCTTGACCCCGGGAAAGCTCTTGGAGATACCCTTCATCTCAAGAAGGGGCTGTGCTTTATCGTTCAAGCGCGGACCGCCTCCTCAGCGTGGTGTTTAGACCTCAGTTGCAATCTGCCATCAGAGGCCCGGCGAGCTCCCGGTGGAAGAACAGCCTGCCCGGAAGCGTGGGCATGAAGGTGGAGGGGATCCAGACGTCCGGCCCGTAGCGCAGCGTGGTCCAGAAGGAAAGGCCCTGCCATTGCATGCCGCGCGAAAGCACGCCGTCACAGCCGCCAATAGCCCAGTCCGCCTGCAGGAAGAGACCTGGCCCGATGGTGTTGGCGCGCGCGGGCACCAGCGTGGTGCGCGATTTGAAGGACGTGATTGCGTTTTGTTCGATGGTCAGGGGATGGAGCTTCATGGCGATGCGGTGGGTCTGGCGCTTCCAGTCCTCAAGATTGGGGAATTCCGCGCCGCAGGTGGGCTCCCAAAAGGCGATGTGCATGGCTCTTCCCACGCCATAGACGACGATCAGCTTCGCGCCTTCGGCCTTGAGGGCAGCGATCTTCTCTGGGTAGGTGGGCAGGTTTTCCAGCGTGGCAAAGTTGCGCTGCGCGGGCGGAACGGTGAGCTTGCCCAGCGGATCAAAGAGTGCGCGCTCCATCGCGTACTGGAAGGAGCCGGGGTTGTCGGGCGACAGGGTCCGGCCTTCAGCGTCGCTCCACTCGTCCATGTTGAAGGTCGTCACATGGCCCATGTCAACGTCCCATTCGCTCAGAAAATACCGGACCCAACGGTACATGCCCATGGGGCCAACCGGCAGGATCATCGCCAGCTTCCGGCCTTCTTCCCGGGTCCTGCGCACCTGCAGGGCGATCTCGTGGCCCATCAGGACCGCGAAGTCTTCCAGGCTGTCGCAGGGGATGGGGGAGAAATCCCTGTTCCAGTGCAGCTGCTGGTCGAGCACCCGTTCAGGAGCGTCTATACAGCTGTCCATCTTTTTAAGGTCCCAGCCCGCGGGGAAAAAAGACTCAAGAAGGGATCCCTTCAGCGTTGACATCAAGTCCATGCCATTGTCTCCTTTTATTTTTATAAGCGAATACTAACATCGGAAGCCGGGACTGTCAACCAGGAGGGCAGCGGGTGGATGCGCTTGAGATCCGTAGAAAACGTGACTTCGGCAAGCACTGCGCTGTCTGAAAGGACAGGAAACGCTGTCAGCTGCATTTTATCCGCGACACTGTTCGGGCGGGAGGAAGGACTTCGCGTGATCGTTCAAGCGAGTGCTTTCCCGCCAGGTGCCGCGACGGAGTTTCCTGCTGAGACCGCGGGGGAAAAGGATCCGGCCGACGGCTTGCCCTGCGGGGAGGATCACCCTGTCTTTGCCAGGCCTTGCAGGAACTCTTGCGCACGGAAAGCGGGTACTTCGGTATACGATGGCGGAGGCAAGAAGGAAAGGGGGAGCTGCAGCAAATCAGCAATGACATTTCCGTGCTGTACGTTTTCCGACCATGCGGTTCAGGAGGGTTACGTGCGCCGCGAGCCACGCGGGCGCTTCGATATCTTTAGGGCTTGTCTGAGAGCCCCTGTCTATAGCTCCACTTGAAGGACAAGGCTTTCCCCCTGGCCCAGAGAGCCTGCGGAGCGCATGCCCTCCAGAACCTCGCGGAATCCCTCAAGCCTGAAGATTTGAACGCTGACCTTGTCGCCGACCTCAAGGGCTGAAATCGCTTTCACAAGCTCGGAAGAGCTGCGAATCTCCCTGTCGCCGAGACCTGTGATGATGTCTCCCACCCGGATGTCCGCGGCCTGCGCGGCAGAGCCCTTTTCGACTTCCTGGACATAGGCGCCAGGGGGAACCTTGCCTTCCGCTACAAGCTTGAAATCCGGAGCGAGGCTGGCTGCGGTGACTCCCAGACGGGGGCGGGGGCGCGGCGTCTCCGCCGCTTGGGACACCTTCAGCAGGTCTTCGTCATAGCGCTCAAGGACCGAGCGCAAAAGGGGCTTGGCGGCATTGATGGGGATGCACATACCGATGTTGTCGATGCTGGCGCTCGTGAAGAACGAGGAGCTTGAGAACTTCATGGAGGGGATCCCCTGCAGCTGGCCCAGCACGTTGAACATGCCACCGCCTGAGTTGCCCTGATTGATCGCCGCGTCCACCTGAATCATGCGGTTGTAGAGCGCTGCGCCGCCCAAAAAGGTACCGAAGAGCCCTCCGGACACCCTGCGGTCCAGCGCCGAGACGACGCCCACAGTGACCGAACGCTCAAGATCCTGTCCTAAAGGGTTGCCGATGACGATGGCCCATTCGCCGATCTTCAGCTCATCACTGTCGCCCAGAGGAGCCGCCGGGAGGCCCAGTGTCGGGGCCAGAAGAACCGCGATGTCAAGGCCTGGGTCTGCACCAACGACCATGGCAGGGACCTCCCTGGAGCCCTGCTGAACAGTGGTTCGACTGGCGTTTTCAACGACGTGGTAGTTGGTCAGCACATGCCCATAGGGGCTGACCACCACACCGGAGCCTGCGCCCACAAGCTCCTCTCCCGAGGAAGGGAGGGTGAAGCCCAGGTCCAGGGGGATGCCAAAGAGGCTGCCTGTGACCACTTGGTAGTTGTGAACCCCCAGCACGCTTTCCCGGGCAGCGGCAGCCGCGTCGATGAGAGGGTTGGTGATCAGGGAGGCGTCCGTTTGGGTGTCCACCAAGCCTGAGATCTCTTCCGGGCTAATGGCGCAGTAAGCAGCCTGAGGGAGAGCAGCCAGGGCTACGGCAACGAAAAGCAGAAAGGTGACCGCACGTACAACAGCTGCCCTTATCCCATGTCCGTCCAGGCCCTTGCCGATGTGGATCTGCGAGACGACAAGCCTCTTTATGGGCTTGGACATTCCAAAGCCCTTTTTATCCATAAGGCGACCAAATATGCGGTTTCGGCATGATTTCAAACAGCACTCCCCCTTCGAAAACAGTATACGAAAGGGGGGCTATGGCGTCAATCGGAAGCCCTCCGATGGGCTCAGCGAAGCCTTCGGCACTCCATGTAGAAGCGTTTTTCGTGGGCGTCGCCAAGGGAAAAGCTCTTCTTTGGCAGCCTCCCCTGCTTTTCCACCAGCGGGAAGAGATCGGCCTTCTGAAAGGGTGGAAGCAGGATGCCTACAGCGCTGCGCTCCCGCGCGAGGCGGCGGACCTCCTCCTCGCCGTGGATGTAGTCCATGGCGAAGGCGCCGGCGGCCTCCTCACGGTCAAGCAGGGGCTGCAGGGCGCCGAGGACCGTTTCGTCAGGGGCGAGCGCCAGGCGCAAGGGCAGGTCGCGGCCTTCCGTGACCAACCGCAGGTCCGGCGCCTGTTCCGTTTCAGAGGGGCGCAGGGGGGCCAGAAGGCTGAGGAGCCCTTCCTCCTTGATGCCAAAGAGGGCGCGGTGGATGGGCTCCAGGCGCAGCGCAGAGCTGTGCAGGTTGATCAGTTCCGCCATCGCAAAGCGAGCAGAGTGGCTTTGGCGTTCGGAGGCGGAAAGATCCGCCCGAACGCGCTGCCAGGCTGCCTTCGCCGCTGCCAGGGAGTGGTTACCATCCCCTACGGCAAACAGCATCCCGCTGCCTTCCACACGCTTTCTGTGGGCGAGAAAGGCAGAGAGAAGCTTTGAAAGCACCTCCTCACCGCTCAGCTTCCAGCCGCGCAGGCGTCCGCCACCCATTGTCAGGGCGATGTCGTAAAGGGGTGGAAGGCTGTTACGGGCCGCATAGAAGGGGCCGATCAGGCTGTCCATGGGATCGTCCGCGAGCAGCAGCGCATGGGACAGCTCGACCAAAGCCTGCTCCCTCAGCTTAAGCCTGGGCGGGATGCGGGCGAGGACGGTTTCCTCCGTTGCGCGGATCGGCAAGCGGCTGCCTGGCGCATAGTCGTAAGCCTCCAGGTCTGCACACAGAAGGAGGCCGGGACGGCAGCCCGATGCTGTGGTCCGCTCTGTCAGGACCATGCCGCGAAAGGCTTCCTGCAGGACGCCTCTCCCAAGGTAATCCTCCATGGCGTGTAGCGCAGCCTGGGTTCTGCGCTTTGTTTCCGCTTCCCCCTCTGCGAGGAAGGCCTCGGGAAGAACCATGCGCAGCGTAGAAGGATGGCTGCCCACGCGGGCCTCTGCCTCAATCCACACTTCTGGCTGGGAGGTGAACTGGTCGACCGCGATCACAGGCCAGAAGCGCAAGTCGGTGTCTCTGCCCGGCAGCAGGACGGGGAAGGGGGCGACTCCTGTAAGGCTAAAATCCATTGTCTTCCTCCCGGAAAGGACCTCAGTAAAGGTTCACGCGCAGGACGCTTTCCGCCGCGGAGATTTCCCTGACCACCCTGTCGGGCACGTGTCCACAGATCTCAATGATGGTGTAAGCAACCTCGTCTTTGGACCGGTTAAGCATATTCTCGATGTTGATGTTCTCCCCGGCCAGAATAGAGGAAAATCTCGCCAGCATGTGGGGGATGTTGGAATGCATCACGCAGATACGGGTATCCCCGAGATGAGGCATGGAGGCATCCGGGAAGTTGACGCCGTTTGTGATGTTGCCCGTTTCTAAAAAGGCGCGCAGCTGACGCGATGCCATGACGGCGGAGCTGTCTTCGGCTTCCATGGTGGAGGCGCCCAGGTGAGGGATGGAGATCACGCCGCGGAGGCCCGCGAGCTTTGCGGAGGGAAAGTCCGCCACATACCTGGCTACATGAGCTGAGGCAATGGCTGCGGCAAGGTCGACCTCTTGGACGAGGTCCGCGCGGGCGGTGTTGATGAGGCGAACGCCCTTCTTCATTGCAGCGAGAGCGGTGGCGTTGATCAAGCCCCGGGTATCTGGCGTCGAGGGCAGGTGCAGGGTAATGAAGTCCGACTTTTGAAGCAGCTCTTCGAGGTCCGAGGCCTTTGCAACACCGCGCGAGAGGCGCCAGGCGCCATCCACGGACAGGTAGGGGTCGTAGCCGATGACCGTCATTCCCAGCTGATGGGCGACATTGGCTACCTGGCCTCCCACGGCGCCCAGACCGATGACGCCAAGCGTCCGGTTATAAAGTTCTACCCCGGCAAACGCACCCTTGCCGGCTTCGACCCGTTTGGCCAGGTTCTCGTCCGCGGGGAGGGTCTTCACCCAATCAATGCCGCCGGAGATGTCACGGGCAGCCAGCAGCAGTGCGCAGAGGGTCAGCTCTTTGACACTGTTGGCATTAGCGCCCGGCGTGTTGAAAACGACGATGCCCTGCTCGGTGCAGCGCTTCAGGGGGATGTTGTTGACGCCTGCGCCTGCCCGGGCGATGGCTTTGAGCCCGGGACCAAAGGACAGGGCGTGCAGAGACTCGGAGCGGACAAGAATGCCATCCGGGTCTTCAAGGTTCGGGCCTGTCAGGTAGCGATCAGGCTGAAACTCCGCAAGCCCTGCGTCCGCGATACGGTTGTAGAACCTGATTTTTGTCATGACGGCTGTCTCCCTTTGGGGTTATTGTCCGCAAAGGCTTTCATGAAGCCAATCAGGGCTTCCACGCCTTCTCTGGGCATGGCGTTGTAGATGGAGGCCCGCATCCCGCCTGTCGTGCGATGGCCCGCAAGGTTCTTAAGCCCCTGCGCCGCTGCTTCCCGCACAAAGCGCGCATCCAAGCCCGCATTCCCTGTGACGAAGGTGATGTTCATCAAGGAGCGGAAGGCCTTTTGCGCGTGGGGAATATAGTAATCCTGGTGGTCCAGGTAGTCATAGAGGAGGGAGGCTTTCGCGCGGTTGACGGCGGCCATGGCTTCCAGCCCGCCAACCTCGTCGCGCAGCCACTTGAACACAAGCCCCGCCATGTAGATGGCGTAGCAGGGCGGCGTGTTATACATGGACCCGTTATCCGCCATGAGCTTCCACTGCAGCATGGCGGGCGTATCCGGACGATGGCGGCCCAGAAGGTCTTCCCTGACGATGACAAGGGTCAGCCCCGCAGGGCCAATATTTTTTTGAGCGCCGGCGTAAATGACCCCGTAGCGCGAGACGTCCAACGGCTCTGACAGGAGGCAGGAAGACAGGTCTGCCACCAGCGGTACGCTTCCTGTATCGGGCAGGCCATCCCAGCGGGTGCCGTAGATGGTGTTGTTGAGACAGAGATGCACATAGTCCGCGTCGGGGCGGAAGTCCCCGCGGTGTAAGCGGGGGATGCTGCGGTGCCCCTCGGCTTTTGTGGAGGCGGTGATTTGGATGTCGCCGTACTTTGCGGCTTCCTCAGCAGCCTTCCCAGAAAAGAGGCCGGTGACCACATAGTCGGCTTTTTTAGAACCGGTGAGGAGGTTCAGACAAAGCGCTGAAAACTGTGTGGTGGCACCACCCTGCAGGAAGAGCACCCGGTAGCTGTCCGGAATGTGGAGAAGCTCCCGCAAATGGCTTTCGGCAGAGGCGATGATCTCCTCATAGTCCGGCGTGCGGTGGCTCATCTCCATGACGCTCATGCCGGCGTCACCGTAGAGAACCAGTTCGCCCGCAGCCTTTTCAAGGACCGGAAGGGGAAGCATGGAGGGGCCTGCGGAGAAGTTGAACGCTCTTTCCATGGGTGTCATCCTTTCATTGTATCAGGAAACCGCCCCAGGGGGCGGGATGCCGCGGCAAGTATAACAGCCCTCGAGGCTCAGGGCACGCCTGGGAGGAAGAAGGCTTGTTCAGGATTTGTATTTTCTCAGCGGACAGCCGGCTATAGCAGCAAAAGCAGCGTGCCCGCAACTGTGAGAGCAAGCCCAGTGATCATTCTTGCCGACAGCCTCTCTCCCAGGAAAAGGGAAGAAAACCCCACTGTAAACAGGATGCTCAGCTTGTCTATGGGGACCACCGCGCTGGCCGGTCCCGTCTGCAGCGCGCGCCAGTAGCACAGCCAGGAGACACCGGTGGCAAGGCCGGATAGAAACAGAAAAAGCCGACTGCGGCTGTCGAGGTCCCGCAGGCCGCGCTGCTTTCCCCGGGCGAAGACGATGGCCCAGGAGATGAACAGCACCACAGAAGTCCGTATCGCTGTGCCCAGATTTGAGTCCACCCCGCTGATACCGATCTTTCCCAGGATGGCTGTGAGGCTGGCGAAGACAGCTGACCCCAACGCCCAGGGGATCCAGGAACCGGACGTTGGTCCCGTGCTGGAAGCCTGCCTGCGGTCCAGCAGCAGGAGGGTTCCTGCGCCGATAAGGAACATGGCGGCTGCCTTGAGCGCTGTAAAGGGTTCGCCCAGAAACAGGAAGGCAAGCAGCATGGTCATCAGCGTACTCGATTTGTCCACAGCGGCGACCCTTGTGACGGGTCCCAGCTTGAGGGCTCTGAAATAGCATAGCCAAGAGGCGCCGGTGGCGCAGCCGGACAGGACAAGGAAGGCGCCGGACCTGAAGCTGAGGGAGAAAAGCGAGCGAAGAGAACCGGATAAAAGCGCCATGATCCAGGAGAATGCCAGCACCACCACGGTTCTGGCGGCGGTGGCCAGCGTGGAATCCGTGTTGCGGAGGCCAACTTTGGACAGGATAGCCGTCAAGCCCGCAAAGAGAGCTGATAGAAAAGCCAGTACAAGCCACATGAGGGTTTCCCTTTCATCGACAGGATGCGTGTCGCCGGCCATTGTATGCACGGGCTCACTGTGGCGTCAATGAAGGGAAGGATGACAACTGCTGCTGGGCACCCTTCTTCAATGATATTTTTATATCCAAACCATTGACGGAACAGGCGTTTGGATATAGAATTTGAAGGAAGACAAACAGCTATCCCTGCCACACGGTTCATACGGGTTTCGCTTCAGCAGCACAGACGTCGCGCGGGACAGATATATGCCGGACAGAGGGGCACGGCCAGGGGAAAAGGCACGCAACGGATGAGAAGGATCCTTGCGGGGTTTCGCCATATGCCCGGCACCGTGTTTACCTTCTGGCGATCGTAAGGAGAAGGAGGTTAAACTGTGAAAAAGACAGCCAGAATACTGCTGGGCCTTGTGTTCTTTGTGTCCCTGCTTCCGGTGGGAGCATCGCAGGGCGAAGCGCTGGAAAGCGGAGAATACCACTATACGCTGACCACGGAGGGGACGGCTACCATTACGCGCTGGCTGGGTTCGTCAGCGCAGCCGGAGATCCCGGGGACGCTGGACGGGCATGCGGTCACCCGCATCGGGGAGAACGCGTTTCGGGATTGCGGCACGCTTGTGAGGGCGAGGATCCCCGACGGGGTGAAGGCCATCGGAGAGATGGCCTTCTATGGCTGCACGGCACTTGTGGACCTGACGCTGCCACTGTCGCTCCGGGAGATCGGGGATCTGGCTTTCGCGTACTGTACATCGCTTGAAAGCGTGACGATCCTCGAGGGCGTGGAGCGCATCGGGGAGTTCGCGTTCGGGGAGTGCCCGAAGCTTTGGAGGGTCATCCTTCCCGCGAGCGTGACGGAGATCGGCCCGGACGCCTTTTTCGGTATGGAAGCCGGGCTGCTGCCGGGGATCTTCGGGTATGAGGGGAGTTACGTGCAGGAATACGCACAGGCGAATGGGATCAATTTCTTTCCACTGACGCAAAATTCGGGGCCGCCTGCGGAAGACGGGCCGCCGTTCTTAGAGCCGGTGTCTGAGGATGGTCCGCCTGCGGAAGAGGCGGGCAGAGATATGGTCACCGCGGAGATCATCGTGCGTTTTCCCCACGCGGAGCGGACGGGGACCTACACGGGGAAGATGATGGACGGGGTCCCGCACGGTCAGGGCGGCTTCACGGCTGTCAGCGGCTCGGGCGTGCGCTATACCTATGAGGGCGCCTGGGCAAACGGGGCGATGAGCG
>CAZPIC010000040.1:0-17138 GCA_964586835.1 uncultured Oscillospiraceae bacterium | reverse complement strand
TCAGGCTGAATCGTTAACTTGATGTCTGAAAAACAGGCGCAGCGCAATTAGCTCAATCGCCTCGTTGTGCTTGCCTTGGATGTGAATCCGTGATACAGTTTCTTAACGGATCATGGTTGCGCGCCATGGACCCGAGAATGAAGCGCGTGTGAGGTGACCCCCTTGAAGAAGGACATCCATCCCAAATACGGGACCGCCGTCGTCCGCTGCGTCTGCGGTGAAACGTTTGAGACCGGTTCCACCAAAAAGGAGCTCAGAGTTGACATCTGCTCCAAATGCCATCCCCTCTATACCGGCAAACAGAAGCTGGTGGATGCGGGCGGGCGCGTAGACCGCTTCAAGAAGCGCTACGGCATATAGGAAAGGACTACCGGCATGCAGGCTCGCCCCCATCACCATGAAGGCGGGTCTTTTTGTCGTTTCAGCGGCTAAACGAAAGCTCACGTTCTGCCTGAACAGAACGTGTATCTGCTGACAGGAAGGATTCTATGCATACAGAAAAGACAAAAGAGAGCGCTGCCCGCCCAGATATTGGTGGCCAAGCTGTCCTTGATGGCGTAATGATGAAGGCGCCCGACGCCATCGCTGTGGCTGTGCGCAGAAAAGACGGCAGCATTGTCATCAGACGTGACAGCTTCCGGTCGCCGTCCGAGCGCCACTCCTGGATGGCACGCCCTTTCATCCGCGGCGTCGTAAACCTCGTCCTGATGCTCAAAATGGGAATGGGCGTGCTGAAAACAAGCGGAGAAATGAGCGGCGCGCTGGAGGAAGAGCCCGGCCGCTTTGAAAAATGGCTGGCTGCGAAGCTTGGTAAGAAGGCTGACCAGGTGGTGATGGGCAGCGCTGCGGTGCTGGCCGTCTTTCTATCGCTGGGGCTCTTTGTCCTCTTGCCCAACATCCCGGTCAGGGCACTGCGTGAAGCCGGATGGTCCCTGACTGCGGTGAACCTGGTCAGCGGAGTCATCCGCATCCTGATTCTCCTTGGCTACCTCATCCTTTGCGGCCTGATCCCTGACATGCGCCGCACTTTCCAGTACCACGGGTCAGAGCACAAAACAGTATACTGCCACGAGAACAACCTGCTCCTGACGCCCCATAACGCGCAGGGGTTCTCCACGCTTCACCCAAGGTGTGGAACGAGTTTTCTTCTCATCACCTTTATGCTCTCCATTCTCTTCTACAGTATAACAGATTCCCTCATCAAGGCTGTGACTGGCTTTGACATGGCCAGTCATTACCTTGCCCGGGTGTTATCCCGACTGCTGCTCCTGCCCGTTGTAGCGGGAATCAGCTATGAAGCGCTGAAGGCCCTCGCCCACAGCAACACGCCGCTGGCGCGCGCCCTGAGGTGGCCGGGTCTTCAGATGCAGCGCCTCACCACGCGACGGCCGAGCGACGCGATGCTGGAAGTCGCGATTGCCGCAATGGAAGCGGCTCTTCATGGCCTTCCTGAGGGCCCCCGCACACCCGAAGGGTATGCCCTCCTGCGAAACACTGACAGCGCACAGGGGCAAACGGAAGGAGAGCCCGCCGCACAGACTGCATGACCATTCGTCTCGCACTTCACAGGGCGGGGAGGATCCTCACTTCCCAGGGTGTCCCGGACGCGCAGCTTGATGCGGAACTCCTCCTTTCGGCGATGCTTGGAAAGCAGCGCCTCTACATGTTGGCAGAGCGCGATCTGCCCCTGGACAGGGACCAAGCATCACGCTATTTCTCCCTTGTCGCCAGGCGGGCGCGGAGGGAGCCGCTCCAATATATTCTGGGCTTCCAGTACTTTATGGGGCACAGGTTCCAGGTGTCACCCGATGTGTTGATCCCGCGCCAGGATACAGAAACGCTCTGTGTGGAAGCGCTCGCGCGCCTGAAAGGCGGTGAAGAAGTGCTGGATCTGTGCACCGGATCCGGCGCAGTCGCCATCAGCCTTGTGCTTCATTGCCCCGACCTGTTCGTGACCGCAGCCGACCTATCCGGGCGCGCCCTTGCGGTCGCACGACGCAATGCGCTTCGCCTGCGCGCACGCGTCCGCTTTGAAGAGGGAGACCTCTTCAGCCCTGTGTCTGGCGAGACCTTTGACATGATTGTATGCAACCCTCCGTATGTCCCCGAAGGGGATCTGTCAGCGCTTCAGGCAGAGCTGCACGCAGAACCAACCATGGCGCTGGCAGGAGGGGCGGATGGCCTTGCATTCTATCGGAGGCTGTTTGCACAAGCGCCTGCATACCTCAGGGACGGCGCCTGGCTTCTGTGCGAAATGGGAGACAGCCAATCAGAAGCGGTCCTTTCGCTCGCCGGACGGAATTTTTCAGGGCTTCGCGTCCATGAAGACCTGAGCGGGCGTGCCCGTGTTCTCTCAGCCCGCCTTTGGAGGTAAATGGTTCGTGTCCATGCTTGAAGACAGATTTGACCAGCTGGAAGCCCGGTATGAGGAGTTAAGCACCGAGTCGGCGCAGCCCGAGGTGATTGCAGATCTTTCGCGCTGGCAAGAAATCCTCAAAGAGCATGCCCAGCTTGAAGCGCCTGTGCTCGCATGGCGCGCATATCAGCGTCTTAGGAAAGAGATCCTCTCGGCTGAGGAACTGCTCACGCATCCCGACATGGCACAGGCAGCGCGGGAGGAATTGGCACTTCTTCGAGCGCGAGAGGCGGATGCCCTGCAGGATCTGAAATTTTTTCTCCTTCCCGAGGATCCCCGCGACGGCCGAGGGGTCGTCATGGAAATCCGCGCCGGTGCGGGAGGCGACGAAGCCAGCCTCTTCGGCGCGCTGCTTTTGCGCATGTATACGCGCTATGCTGAACGACGCGGCTATCGCGTCGAGTATCTGAGCGTCAGCAGCACGGAGCTTGGAGGGGTTAGGGAAGCCGTATTCCTTCTAAACGGAAAGAGAGCCTACAGCAGGATGAAATATGAAAGCGGTGTGCACAGGGTGCAGCGGATTCCCTCCACGGAATCCTCAGGGCGCATACACACCAGCACCGCGACCGTCGCTGTGCTGCCTGAGGCGGACGAGGTGGAAGCTGACATCCATCCCGGCGATCTGCGCATCGATGTCTTCCGCGCAAGCGGACATGGCGGCCAGCACGTCAACAAGACGGATTCAGCTGTTCGAATCACCCATTTTCCAAGCGGGCTGGTTGTCACCAGCCAGGACGAAAAAAGTCAGCTGAAGAACAAGGAACAAGCCATGAGGGTTCTGAGATCGCGTCTTTTTGACATGAAACAGGCCGAACAGGACGCAGCCACCTCTCAAAACCGACGCCTGCAGGTAGGAACCGGGGACCGCAGCGAAAGGATACGCACATATAACTTTCCTCAGGGGCGTGTGACCGACCACCGCATCGGTATGACGCTCCACCGCATTGACGAGGTGATGGACGGAGATCTGGACGAGTTCATCGACGCGCTGACCATTGAAGCCCAGGGCAGGGCGCTCCGCGCAGTCACCTCCTCGGATTCCGACGCACAGGCTCCGTGAACGCGGCGGAAGGGCTCAAAAATGGCACAGAAGTACAAACCGTTCACGGTGCGAGGCAAGCTTCTTTTACTGCTGCTGACCGTCGCCATCATTGGCGGGGCCACGCTCTATCTGACGCAAACCGAGCCTCCTGAAGCCCCACCGCTTCCCACACCCACACCCACTTTCCTGTTGATAGAAGAGGCTATGGAACTCCTCCCTACGGAGGTTCTCTCGACTCCCGTTCCGACACCGAACCCCGTTCCGACACCTTCCGCCACACCGGAAATAACTCCCCAGCCGCCCAAGCTGGCTACGTTGCGCAAAGGTGATAAAAGCGATGACGTGCGCAGGATGCAGCGCGAACTCTCTGTGCTGGGGTACCTTGGAAATGACGCAGCGGATGGAGACTTCGGCAAGGGCACAGAGGCTGCCGTCAAAGCCTTTCAAAGACGCAATGGTCTGAAGGTGGACGGTGTCGCGGGCCAGGAAACCCTTACAAGGCTGTTTGGAGATGAAGCCACGCCGGCCAGGTAGATCGTTCGGCATCGGCGCTCCTTTATGATACAAGCCAAACCCAGACGCTGCGGATGTTAAAGGTGTCCCGGCCCTGTTTGAGCGGAGGTGACTTGTATGCGTCGAGCGATGCTTGGCGTAATCCTGTCGGCTATCCTGGCACTCACCGCCTGTTCTGCAGGCGAGAAGCTTGACATGCAACAGCCTGTAAAACCAGTCATCCTCGGTTTTTCCCAGCTTGGCTCCGAAAGTGGATGGCGCATCGGGAACACACGGTCCATTATCTCAGCAGCGGAACGAGCGGGTGTGCAGCTGATGTTTAAAAATGCGGAACAAAAGCAGGAAAATCAGATCAAAGCGATCCGTTCCTTCATCGCCTACAGGGTGGATGTCATCGCCTTTGCGCCGATTGTAGAAGACGGCTGGGACAACGTGCTCAGCGAAGCCAGGGACGCTGGCATTCCCGTACTCTGTTCCGACCGTTCTGTGCGTCTCAGGGATGAGTCGCTCATCGCGGGTTTTGTTGGTTCAGATTTTTACGAAGAGGGCCGGCGAGCTGGAGAATTCCTGCTTGAAAAAACAAGCAGTCCCTCCAAGCCGGTCAGGATTGTGGAAATTTCGGGCACTCCCGACTCTACGCCCATGCGGCAGCGCGCGCTCGGTTTTCGTGACGTGCTTGCAGGTGATAACCGTTTTGTCATTACAGAGAGTATATCAGGAGACTTCCTTCGCTCCAAAGGAAAGGAGTGCATGGATTCTGTGCTTGACCGACATTCCGGGGTTGATGTGCTCTTCTCGCACAACGATGCCATGACTCTTGGCGCCATTGAGGCGATTGAAGCCCATGGACTACATCCGGGCAAGGATATTGTCATCATATCCGTTGATGGCGAACAGGGAGCGATTGACCTTCTGAAAGAAGGGAAAATAAACTGTGTCGTCGAATGCACCCCGATGCTCGGGGATATGATCATGTCACTTGCGGCACAACTTGCCAGGGGCGAAAGCATCCCATCCGTCACTTATTCTGAAGAAACAGTCTTTTCTGAGTTTGACGACGATCTCGAAGCGCTCCTTCCAAGAGGGTATTAGGAAATGCGCAGGCGTCGCCCCCGGCCGATAGGTCTCTTTCGCCTTACAGGATCTCTAACCCAAAGGCTGAGTGTATCCTTCAGAACGGTGATGATCCTGATGCTGCTGCCGGCGCTCGCCAGCATGGCCATGATGCTGGGTTATTCTCGCCATTATCACAGGTTGATCGTCCGGGCGGAGCAGATCAACTCGTTGTTGCCCCTCGTCACCGATGAGCTGCCCAACGAACTCTTCGGCATTGTGGCTGGGCGAAAGCGCTTCGATGAGGGGGATCACTACGCGTCCCTCGCACAGGTCCGAGAGGAGCTGGACCGTCTTATCGCCGAATCAACAGCAGGCCGCCCAGAATTAACGGTTGCGCGGCGCGCAGCAGATACGCTGGCCAACTACATCGACATCCTGGGAGGAAAAATCAGGACGGGTTCTTCTGTGGATGAACAGATGCTGGTTCTTGAAGAAGTCCGCAATGTCAGCGCTCTCCTGCATGAGATGTTTACAGACGCTGTTTCCGCGGAAATCAGGGCTTCTACGGATACCAGCCTGAAGCTCCAGCTGACCCTGGCGATGCTTCTCGCCTTGGAAACTGCACTGGTGCTCTTTGCGCTGGCTTTCATACGCCGCGCCCGTGGAGCACTTGTCCACGCTGTTGCGGATCCCATTGAACGTCTAAGGGAGTTTGCGGGCCAGGTGGCCGACGGACATCTGGACGTCCGCGCTCCTCAGCCCGATGTGGATGATCTGCGGGCGTTGAGTGAAAGCCTCAACACCATGGCTGTCCGGCTTGAGACCCTTATAGAGGAAAACAGAAGGGAGCAAGAAAACCTGAAGAAAAGCGAGCTTCGTGCCCTACAGGCACAAGTCACGCCCCATTTTCTGTACAACACGCTGGACGCTATCGTATGGCTTGCAGAAGCGAAAAGGATGTCTGAGGTGATCGCGGTCACCCGGGCGCTTTCAGATTTTTTCCGCATATCGCTCAGCGATGGTCGCGACTGGATTTCCGTTGCTCAAGAAGAGGAGCATCTCAAAGGATATCTCACAATTCAAAAGGTCCGCTACAGAGATATATTGGACTATGATATCCATATCGACCCCGCCGTACGGGAGGAGATGATCCTCAAGCTGAGCATTCAGCCCCTCGTTGAGAACGCGATTTACCACGGAATAAAGAATCGGCGTGGTGGCGGAAAAATCGACATCCGGGTATGGAAAGAGAGCGACATGCTCTGTGTCCGCGTCCTGGACAACGGCGCAGGAATGGGTGCGGACCGGTTGCGTGAGATTCGCTCCCGCCTCGCAGACCGACTGCCCTCTCTTGAATCCGGATACGGTCTATTCAGTGTAGACAAACGCATCAAGCTCTATTACAATTTATCACAAGGGCTTGAGGTCACCAGCACCCTGGGCCAGGGCAGTTCCATCTCCTTCCGCGTACCGCTGATGAATAAGGCTTGTTAAGCGCGATGTATACGGTATTTTTAGTGGATGATGAAGTGGTGATCCGCGAAGCAATCCGTAGCTCCTTTCCCTGGGAGCGTACAGGATTCATCCTCGCGGGCGAGGCTCCTGATGGCGAGGTCGCCCTTTCCATCATGCAGGAACTCAAGCCAGACATCCTTCTGACCGATATCCGCATGCCGTTCATGGACGGGCTTGCCCTGTGCAGGAAGGTCACGCTCTCAATGCCTTGGACGCACATCGCTATTCTCAGTGGTTTTGACGATTTCACCTATGCCAGGGAAGCCATGTCCCTGGGCGTCTGTGAATACCTTCTCAAACCCGTCAGTTCGCTGGAGCTGGAGGCTGCGCTTCAGCGCATCGCGGGGCGTATTGACGCGGAACGCCGACGGCGGGCTGATTTGGAATTGATCAAGAAGACGTTGGATCTGTCCAGTGGACTCAGAAAAGAAAAGCTGCTCCAGGATATCCTGCATGGCATCGACGAAGCCAGAGAGCGGGCACGGTTGCTTCAGCGCGCCAAAGAATTAGAAACAGATGTTGTTGCACGGCACTACCGCGTGATGCTCATCTCGCCAGGACAAGATCCGCGAGGGAGCCTCCTGCCCCTGAGAGCACAGGTCCAGCACCTTGCCGACACTCAGGGTGGAAACGTTCATCTCTGCCAGGACAATGGGATGTTGGCTCTGCTGTTTCAGGATCACTCGAGAGAAGAACTTGAAGAGCGCATATTTTCCTTCGCGCAGGCAGTCAAGCATGAAGCCGAAACCCATGTCTGCGGGCCGGTCCACATAGCCATCGGGGTTTTTGTCTCCAGCATCTTTGATGTCCCGGACTCAAGAGCTTCAGCAGCGACGCTGCTGAAGGCAATGGGCGATCATCTGGACAGGGACTCGACCCGGATCATGGATTCCTCCGAGCTTCACCTGGAGATGGACGAAATGCTCTCACGGACTGCAGAAAAGCCGCTGATAGAAAAGCTTCGCTACGCCTCCCTTTCCGAGGTCCAGCCCATACTTGAGCGCTATTTTTCTTCAGGCGGCAGTGCCGCGCCGCCGTCTTTCATGATGCTCAACTACCTCTATGTGGAAAGCCTTCTCACTGCAGCACGCGTGATCAGAGAAAGCGGCGGGGATCCTGTCGGGATTATCCCTGAAGCCCCCTCTGACAAAAATGGCGTCACCCCCTTTTCCTCCCGGAAGGCTCTGGCGCTGGCCGCGGAGAAAGCCGTGCGCACTGCCCTTGATTTCAGAGACAGACAAGCCCTGTCCCGTTATGCAGGCCTGATACGAAACGCTTGTGCCTTTATTGAAGGCAACTTTGACAACCCAGACCTGACCCTTAGAGAGGCCGCACGGGCAGTGCATTTGTCTGCGAATCATTTCAGCACCGTCTTTGCCCAGGAAACCGGCATCACTTTCATCGGTTATCTTACCAGGCTCCGCATGAAGCGCGCCCGCGAACTCCTTAGGACGACCGCAAAACGCTCCTCCGAAATCGCTGCTGCCGTAGGCTATGGGGACCCTCACTATTTCGGTTACCTGTTTAAGAAGCACATGGGCGTGAGTCCTCGCGAATACAGGTCTTCCTTCTTGGCTGACGAACCGAATTCTGACTACACAAAATCGTAAAAGAACCGACGTTTCCTGCAATCCGAGCACAAGAAAGAGAAGTATTCCACCGTTTCCCGTAAGAGTTTCCATTTTATTGCTTTGACCGCCATGATAGCCTAAGGACAGCGAGCCTCGATACTTTGAGGTCCAAATATAAACATGGAGGGAAGTAGCATGAAGAAGATCCTTGTTCTGATGCTTTCGCTCACCCTGCTGCTTGTGACTACCGCGAACGCCAACGCATTGAAGGTCGCCTTCTCCCAGATCGGTCAGGAATCCGACTGGCGCACCGCCAACACCGATGACGTGAAGGGTGCTATCGTGGGGGCCGGATGGGAACTTGTCTACGACGACGCTCAACAGAAACAGGAAAACCAGGTAAAAGCGCTGCGCAACTTCATCACACAAGGCGTTGATTACATCGTGTTTACAGCCATTGTCACCACCGGATGGGATGATGTGCTCGCCGAAGTCAACGAGGCAGAAATCCCTCTCATCCTCATAGACCGCCTGCCTGAAACCTCGTTTGAAACCGACGACTGGTACACCTGCTACTTCGGTGGGGACTTCCCGGCCGAAGGACGCAAAGCCGCCCTTTGGATCCTTAACTACATGGAGAGTGTAGGCCATGAGGGCGACATCCATATCGTACGCCTGAGCGGCACAACGGGCTCAGACCCGCAGATCGGCCGTACGAACGGTTTCAACGAGGTTGTCGAAGCCAATCCGCATATGAAAATCGTATTCGATCAGACCGGCAACTTCACCCGCGCTGAGGGCCAAGCGGTCATGGAAGCTGCATTGAAGGCTGTCTCGGACATCAACGTCCTCTGGTGTGAAAACGATGATATGGCTCTGGGCGCCATTGAGGCGATCAAAGCCGCCGGCAAGGTACCCGGCAAGGATATCATCATCGTAGGCTGCGACGCTGTGAAAGCAGCCTTCGAGGCGATCGTAGCCGGAGAGATGAACGCAACCTCAGAATGTACCCCCCTGATGGGCTCTCGCGTCGTAGAGGTTATCAAGGGCCTCGAGGAGGGGCAGGAGTTTCCCAAGGTCGTGCATCCCGTGGAATATGTATACGACACGGACGGCGGCATCGTTGTCGACGCGGAAGGCAACGTTTCGTTGAAGGCAGCAGATTACATCGACGAGCGACTCTACTGACCCATTTTTTCCCAAAGCGGGCGTGCGCGACGGAGGTTCCGCCGCGCACGCCTCCTGTGTATTGCTTTTTCGTGACGGAGGTAAACGCATGCCCGATGACAAGATTCTGCAGATGAAGGGAGTGGAGATTTCCTTTCCCGGCGTCAAGGCGCTAGACAGGGTGGATTTTTCTCTGAAAGTCGGTGAAGTGCATGCGCTGCTGGGAGAAAATGGCGCCGGCAAATCCACGCTGATTAAGTGCCTGACCGGCGTGCATCGCATGGATACCGGCTCCATTCTTTTTGAGGGCAGGGAGATCTCTCCCTCCTCGCCGCAGGCCGCTATGGCCATGGGCATCTCCACCGTCTATCAGGAGATCAACCTCTGCCCCAACCTGACCGTCGCCGAGAACATCTACATCGGCAGACAACCCATGAAGCGGGGTCGTATCGACTGGAAAGCCATCAACCGCCGCGCAGCCGAGCTTATGAAGCGTTTCAATCTGTTCATCGACGTGACGCGTCCCCTCTCCTCCTATTCCACCGCCATCCAGCAGATCGTGTCCATCGCGCGCGCTGTGGATGTTGAAGCCAGGGTTCTCATCCTGGACGAACCGACCTCCTCGTTGGATGAAAACGAGGTGGAGCGCTTGTTCAGCGTAATGAACGAGCTGAAGAAAACCGGGATCGCAATCCTTTTCATCACTCACTTCCTCGACCAAGTGTTCCGCATCGCCGACCGCATCACCGTTCTGCGCAACGGACAGCTGGTCGGGGAGTATAAGGCCAACTGTATCACGAAACTTCAGTTAGTCACCCTGATGATCGGCAAGGACATGGACGCCATCTATAATCTCAAGCGGCCCGCGCTGCAAGAAGACGCTGCAGAGATGCTCAGCGCAGAAGAGATCGGTATCCCAGGCAGCAGCGTGCAGGACATTAGCCTGACCCTCCGCGAAGGAGAGCTGTTGGGGTTCGCGGGCCTCCTGGGCTCTGGCCGCACTGAGACCGCACAGATGCTTTTTGGAGTCACACGCCTGCAAAAGGGGCGTATCCGAAAAAGGGGAAAAGGCATCAGGGTCCACAGTCCCAGAGACGCTGTCAAGCATCTGATCGCATTCTGTCCTGAAGACCGCAAACAGGACGGAATCATTGGCGACCTGAGCGTGCGCGAGAATATCATGCTGGTCAGCCAGGCCAGGCATGGCCTCTTCAGGCCCATGAGCAGGCAGGAACAAGCAGAGCTGGCAGAGAGATACGTTAAGCTCCTAAACATCAGGACGCCAGACATCGAAAAGAAGGTGGGGGAGCTGTCCGGTGGTAATCAGCAGAAGGTCATCCTCGCCCGCTGGATGGCAACCGATCCGGACGTGCTGATCCTGGACGAACCCACGCGTGGCATTGACGTAGGCGCCAAAGCAGAAATACAAAGGCTCATGCTCGAGCTGTGCGAGAAAAAGGTCTCCGTGCTCTTTATCTCCTCGGAACTCGACGAAATCATCCGCTGCGCAAATCGCATCCTCATCATGCGAGACGGACAGAAGGCCGCGGAGGTTGCGGGCGAGACTTGCACTCAAAGAGACATCCTGCACATCATCGCAGGCGAGACCGCCGACCCGGGAGGTGAATCCCCATGAAAAGAACCTGGGTACCGGACATGGATCGCATTGCGAAATCCAAGCTGACCTGGGCCATCGTTGCCGAAACGCTGATCCTGCTTGTCTGCCTGGCCATCCGCCCAGACTTCTTTGCAATCAGCTATCAGCCCAGTTCAGGAACGCTCTTTGGATCCCTGATCGACATCCTAAACCGGTCAAGCGAGATCACCATCATCGCTATGGGAATGACGCTGGTGATCGCCACAGGCGGAACCGACCTGTCCGTAGGCTCACTGGTCGCGGTGTCAGGAGCTCTCGCGCTGCGGCTGATGCGCTGGGATCTTGACAAATACCCTACCCCTGGCGACTGGTCTATCACTCCCTTTGCACTTGTGCTGGCCGCCTCTCTGCTAACCTGCCTCGCCATGGGTGCTTTCAACGGACTGCTGGTATCCCGTTTCAACCTCCAGCCCATCATCGCCACCCTGGTCCTAATGGTTGCAGGCCGTGGCATCGCTCAGGTCATTACAGGAGGAAAACAGATGACCATCATGTTTTCTCCCTTCAAGTTCATCGCGCACGGAAGTTTCCTTTACCTGCCTATGCCGGTTGTGATCACCGTTGGGGTGATTCTGGTCATCACGCTGCTCACGCGGCGAACTGCCTTTGGCCTGTTTATTGAATCCGTGGGCATCAACCGCAGCGCAAGCTTTGTTTCCGGGCTCAACGCCAGATGGATCATCTTGGCCGTCTATATGATCACAGGCCTGCTGTCTGGGATCTCAGGACTTATTTATTCCAGCCGCATCATCTCCAATGACTCCAATAACGCTGGGCTCAACTACGAGCTGGACGCTATCCTGGCAGTGGTCATTGGCGGCGCCAACATGGCGGGAGGGAAATTCAATCTGGCTGGGACGGTGATGGGCTCCATCATCATCCGCACAATTATTACCTTTGTATACTACTTTGGCGTGGCGGCAGAAGCGACCATGGCATTCAGAGCCATGATCATCGCCATTGTCATCGTGCTGCAGTCAGAGCCAGTGCGCCGTTCCCTCGCAAAGCGTTCCATGCTGCTCAAGAACATCTCGGGAGGTGCAAGCCATGGCTAAACCTGCCCATCGGAACCAGAGGCTGGGAACAAGGCTCCTGAACCCGAAATTTATCATGGTATACGCCACCGTAGGCGTCTTTCTCGCCATCTATGCAGCAGGTGCAGCCCTGTATGGGGAAAAGGGATTCACGACACTGAGGACCTTCCTAAACCTCTTCATCGACAACGCCTACATTGGCGTTTCCGCCGTTGGGATGACGATGGTACTCATCACTGGTGGCATAGACCTGTCTGTTGCGGCTGTCGCCTCCCTCACAGGGATGCTCATCGCCTACGGAAACTCGGTCCTTGGTTTGGATCCCTTCCTGTGTATTTTCTTTGCACTTGTCATCGGCATATCCCTGGGCCTTGCGATGGGCTCCATGATCCAGTTTCTGGGCGTCCCTCCCTTCATTGCCACACTGACAGGCATGTTTCTCGCACGGGGGGTCTGCTCACTGATCAGTCGAGAATCCATCTCGATTAACCACGACGCTTTCAACGATCTGGCAAAGTGGCGTATCAAGATCCCTGACGTCAAACCGCTCGCCTACATCAACTTCAATGTGCTTCTCTTCCTCACGATGATTCTCCTGGGAGCCTATCTTCTGCAGGCCACACGCTTTGGCAGGAACATCTACGCCATCGGCGGCAATGAACAGTCCGCGCGACTGATGGGGCTTCCAGTGACACGCACGAAAGTGCTGGTCTATGGGTTCAACGGGCTGTGTTCGGTCCTGTCAGGAGTTGCCTATGCCCTCTATGTGAAATCAGGCTGGAATCTGTCTCTGCAGGGCGGCGAACTGGATGTCATTTCCTCCGCCGTCATCGGGGGAACGCTGCTGACTGGTGGTGTGGGCTATATGTTTGGCACCCTGTTTGGAGTCCTGCTCAAGTCCACGATCCCGGCGCTCATAACCTTTCAGGGCACGCTGCTTTCCTGGTGGGCAAAGATCTTCACCGGCTTGCTGCTTCTCCTGTTTACAGGCATCCAGCGTGTCGTGGTTTCAACGACCTCCAAACGAAAGGTAGGCTGAGAGGCTTCATGATGCGGGATCTTCAAGCACCCTCCTTCAGCCTCACATGGATCAGTTGCTTTCCCCCTCCCGCAGGGGTGCTCCTGATCTCGAACAAGCCCAGGGATTCTATAAAGGGCGTCAACTTAAGGTAACCGAAATTGCGAACGTCAAAATCCGGATAACGTTTTGCCAAACGGTTCCCAAGCTCGCCAGAGAACAGCCACCCGTCTTCTCCTGAGCCTTCCGCCACCATCGCACGGATGGCCTCCGCAATGGTTTCTCTGTCCGTCCTGGGGACTGGCGCGTCCTCTGCCTCAAGCGCAGGTTCCGGTGCCTTTCTTATCAGGCGACGTGTCTTAGCGCCTTCCTGTGTGTTGCCGGAACCTTTGGCTGTCTGCGGCTTCCGGGCACCCCTGTAGAGAATGTCAAGATATCGAAACTGGTTACACGCTGCAATAAAGGGGCTGGGCGTCTTGCTTTCTCCCATCCCCACCACCTGCATACCGCTTTCACGAAGACGTGCAGCCAGCCGTGTGAAATCACTGTCAGAGGACGCCAGACAGAAACCATCCACCTGTCCGGTATAGAGGATGTCCATCGCATCGATGATCATGGCGGAGTCGGTCGCATTTTTCCCTGCAGTGTAGCTGTATTGCTGAATGGGCACAATAGAATTTTCCAGCAGTACGCTCTTCCAAGAGGCAAGGCGTGGGTTGGTCCAGTCGCCATAGATCCGTTTGTAGGTTGCCACCCCGTCTTTGGAGATCTCATCCAGGATGATCCTCACATATCTGTCCGGTATGTTGTCCGCATCAATCAGGACCGCAAATTTAAGGTCGCTGGACATAAAACACCTCGTTTCCGCACATACGCCGGGCGCTATTGTATCATGAAGAGAGGCAGGATGCTTTTTTACTTGTGTTCCTGGCTTTGAAATACCAGGTGGCTGTGATAAAGTGTTTACAAACAGGAAGTGCTTTGCGGCACAGCCCCCTCATTCCACGAGAGGATCGCAGTTCTCGGGGCATGAATGCAATGCATGCCGAAAGAACACGCAACCGGCAGATGACCCGGTTCGGTCATCCTTGGGCGGATATCCGTCCGAAGACAAAGCAAAGGGAGGAAGCGCCCTCATGACGCAGGAAAGCAAACAGCCCTCACGGGCCTCAGACGCCATGTGTCGTCGACTGCCAGGCTACTATAGGGAACTTCGCGACCTAGAGAGGGAGGGAAAGACCAACATCTCCTCCAAAGAGTTGGCGCGGCGCATGAGCTACACCGACTCTCAGATCCGCCATGACCTGAGTTCCTTTGGCGGATTTGGCCGCCGTGGCATCGGCTACAACGTAGCAGACCTCAGAAGGATCATCGGAAGCATCCTGGATATAGAGCGTCCTCACAGCATGATCATCGTGGGTGCTGGCAACATCGGGCGTGCTCTCGCGCTGTATCCGGGTTTTAGGGAAACAGGGTTCATGGTGGAAGCCATCTTTGATGTCAGCCCGATCATCGTGGGACGCCGTATCGGAGACCTTACGGTGCTGCCAGTCAGCGATCTTCGCGACTATATACAGGAGAACCCCGTGGACATCGCAGTGATTGCGACGCCTGCATCCCAGGCACAGCATACGCTGGACCTGCTTTTACAGTCAGGTGTTCGCGGTGTATGGAATTTCGCGGGACGCGTCCTTGTGCGGCAAAAGGGGATCATCGCCCACGACGTTCACCTCAGCGACAGCCTGATGTCTCTAAGTTTTCGCATGCATGAAAAGCGCGTACTCAGCGGAGAAAAGCTTTGGACGGACAAGCTGACCCCAGCGGACGAAGACTGAACCACGCAAATCTCCCCGTCCGGCATGCGGGCCTCCTTCCTAATCCTCGGGTACAGTTTTCATTTTACGGAAGGATACTGCTGATGTGTCCTCCAGGACCTCCTTGAGTTGTTCGTACCTGCGGCTGATCAGCAGCGTGAACAGCATGTCCAGGACAAGCAGCATGGAAAAGCGTGCTGTCATCGACCCTGTCCGAGGGATTTTTTCAGGACTGTCCACAGCCAGCGCTATATCCGCCTCCCCAGAGATCGAATTGTTCCCTTTTCGGGTGACCGTGATAACCGTCGCCCCCTGTTTCTTGGCAATACCCAGCACTTCAAGCATATCCAGTGTTTCGCCGTAATAGGAAAACACGATCACGACGTCCCCTTTCTTCAGGGTCGCCGCCGATACCACTTGGCGATGCGTGTCCACGGGAGCGTAGGCATTAAAGCCAATGCGCCTAAACTTCATCTCCGCGTCCTGGGCAAGCATGCTGCTGTTGCTGACCGCGTACAGATCGATGCGCCCAGCCTCCGCGAGCATATCCGCCACCCGTTCAAGCTGGAACATGTCCACAGTGCGCAGCGTTTTCTCAAGCGCTTCCACGGTAGCATGGGTGACGATGGTGCAGATGTCCTGGGGACTGCTGTCCATATAGATGCTGTCCACACCCGGTCTTTCCCTATGCCTCAGCAGAGCAAGTTCTGCGCTGAGCGCTTTCTGGAAATCCTTGTATCCCTTGTGGCCCAGTTTTTTGCAAAACCGGACGACAGCAGGCTTGTTCGTCGTGCAGGCTTCGGCGACGTCAAGGATCGGTGTATCCGTCAGCTGAGAGATATTCTCAAGAAAATAGTCCGCTACCCGCTTCTCCAGATGTGTGAGGTTTGGATATATTTCTCTTAGGGTCTCAATATTATCAAAGCGCATACGCACCTCCGCGCGCACCGCCGCGCCCGCACGGGGCCCTAAAGCCCTGCAGTTATCCGATCACGCTGTTCCCGATCACACGGTCCCTCTATAGGCACTATAGCATCCCTTCCATCTGCGTGCAAGAGATAAGACCCCTTCCTTAACAGAAAGGGGTCTGTCACAAAGCCTCCGTCATGTCCCTCGGTCCGCTGAAACGTCCCGGGGCGCGGAGGGACTACTCCAGTTCGAACTGGTCCTTCGGTGCTCCGCAAACCGGGCACACCCATTCTTCCGGCACATCCTCCCACTTGGTGCCTGCAGCAACACCGTTGTCTGGGTCGCCATCAGCCTCATCATAGACATATCCGCACACGGTGCATACGTACCTCTTCATGCCCTAATCCTCCTTGGGATTATTTTGAGAGATCCTATCACAGAGTTCTGAGGGAGTCAATTTGAGATTCTGCCTGTGTCATCCGCCAGCAATCATTTCACCCCTGTAACCCGCCAGTGAATCTTTCACCCCCCGGGACCATACAGCCCGAGAAAAGCAGGGGCCACACGACCCCTGACAAATGGTGGGAATATAGGAAGATGAAACGATTCATGAGTATGGAGGAACTAGAAGAATACCCTTTCATTCGACAAGCGGTTTGGGGAAAAAGGAGCGTACCAAGGCTGCAAAAGAATAAAAACTATCTTGCAGGAGGATAAATCTAATCAAGGAAGCCTACAGAGAACTTGGCCCGGAAGCACGCATTCATGGCAACGCCCGAAGACCCTCCCCAATCGCTCTAAGCCTGAGCTCGTTGCCAGACTCCTCGACCTGCGCAAGGATGAGCTCTTGGCATAAAGCAATGGCCCATTCTTTGATGAACTGATTCATGAAACCCCGGCATGACCCTCTCTTTGTCCACACTCAAGCACTTCCTGAACGCGAAGAATCATCGCTCTCCCATGAAGAAAAGGCTTTGAAGGCCCATGCATAAAACCAGAGAAAGAAACCTGACCTGGACATGATGCTACGGGCGGATCCTTCCCCCTTTGACTGGATCAGAGCCGGACAGAATCACTCCCTGTACCGCTTCAGTGTGACAACGCCACCGGCATCATGACCGGCCTGTAGCGTTGCAAAAATGAGTGCTTGCCAGGAAAACTGGAGGCTTTGCGGCTACCCTCACTGGCTACAGCATTACAAACTGCCAATGTCATGCACACAGGCCGGCTTTCTTGTGTTTTTATCGAACGTATTCAACGGTTCTTGCTCGAGATTCATAAGCAGCTTGACCGTAGGTCACCCGTGTACGAGGGATGAACTGTCTTTGCCGAGCTCTATTGCCAGCCAATTGCTGAGCTATACTGTCACTAACTTACCGGAACTGATTGCCAGAAAGTGCCGAGATAAAGGCCCGCAACAGCCGGC
>CAZPIC010000039.1:0-17686 GCA_964586835.1 uncultured Oscillospiraceae bacterium | reverse complement strand
TTTTTTGGGGCGCCTGAATAGGTTACCACTACACCCCTTCCCTGTCAATACCTTTGCGTGAATTTCTTTTTCGCAATCTGGGTCAGGATCCTGACGTATGCGCCCAGGCGATCGCCTGCGACAGCGTCGCGACCGCTTTGAGCTGAAGCCCTTCCCCTTTGAGTTTTCTCGCCACCTGGTCCCTCGGGCACACAATGCGTGAATAGCCCAGACGCACGCATTCCGCGATCCTTCTTTCCATATGCGGGACGGGGCGCACCTCCCCTGCCAGGCCTACCTCACCGATCGCCGCAAGGTCCATAGGCAGAGATCTGTCCGCCAGGGAGGAACTCACCGCAAGGCAGACAGCCAGATCAGCCGCCGGTTCCCCCAGCGTCAGCCCGCCCGCCACATTGATGAACACATCCTGGTTAAAGAGCCGCAGGCCGGCCCGTTTTTCAAGCACCGCCAGCAGCAAGGCGACCCGACCCTGGTCTATCCCATTGACGGTACGCCTGGGTGCCGCAAAGGCAGACTGCACAGCCAACGCTTGGATGTCTACCATTACGGGGCGAGTTCCCTCCATCGCACAGAAAACCACGGATCCGCTTGTCTCCCTGGCTCGCATGGAAAGCAGCGTCTCAGAGGCATTCTCCACCGCCCGCATGCCCCCTCCCGTCATTTCAAAGATGCCCAGTTCGTTGACCGATCCGTAACGATTCTTGACCGCGCGCAACAACCTGTATTCACGCTGGAAGTCGCCTTCGAAATACAGCACCACATCCACCATGTGCTCAAGGATCCTCGGACCCGCAATGGCACCCTCCTTGGTAACGTGTCCGACCAGAAACACGGCGCATCCAGTGGTCTTCGCATGACGCATGAACACCGACGCGCATTCGCGCACCTGGCTTACGCTGCCGGGGGCGCTGGATAGCTCGGGAAGGTACATCGTCTGGATCGAGTCGATGACGGCGCAGTCCGTCTCGTGCTCGCCAAGATTCCGAGAGACAGCGTCCACAGCATTCTCAGCCAGCAGGTGGATGTCCGTTTGCCCGATCCCTAAACGGTTGGCGCGAAGCTTGATCTGACGCGGGCTTTCCTCCCCGCTGATATAGAGAACCCTTTTCCCCATCCGACTCATTTCACCACAAGCCTGAAGCAACAAGGTGCTCTTCCCCACACCCGGTTCTCCCCCTACGAGCAAAAGAGATCCTTCCACGATGCCGCCACCCAGCACACGGTCGAACTCCCCGATCCCTGTCGACTGGTAAGTGCGGTCGCTGGCTGTGATATCACTCATGCGGCTGACGGAGGCGCCGGTTCCTTCCCGCTGGTTTTTGCGCTTCTCCCTCCCTGCGCGCGCTACGTTGGCGACAGTCTCCGTCAGGGTGTTCCAGGCCTCGCAACCCGGACATTTTCCGTACCACCGAGTCGTTTCAAAACCACAGGACGAGCAGATAAAGATGCTGGTGGGTTTTGCCAAATCGTGTCTCCTTTCCACGCGATAGGGTCAGAAGCCTCTCCCATGAGGGTATACTCTTTACAAGAACGAGGGGGGGATGGGCTTGAACAGGGGACGTTGCTTCATCGTCGGGTCGGGGGATTTTACAGCCCGTGGCTTAAGACCGCTGCATCAGGACCTCCTGCTCGCGGCTGATGGCGGCGCGGATGCTCTTGCAGCCATCGGTCTTCACCCCGCCCTCGTCATTGGCGACATGGACTCCCTCCACCAGGCCCCAAGCCGCCTTCCAACGCTACGTTTTCCAAGAGCGAAAGCCGACACGGACATCGTCCTTTGTGTACGCTTTGGTCTCGCCAGGGGGTTCCGCCGCTTCCTGATCTATGGCGCTTCCGGTTCCCGGCCCGACCACTTTTTCGCCAATCTTCAGCTTCTGTCCGCATTGTCGGCGAAGAGGCTGCAGGCAAGCATCGTCGCCCCCGGCTTTTCAGCCCACGTCGTGACCAACAGCTGCCTCATGCTCTCGGGCCAAAGGACAGGTGCAAGGGTCTCGGTCTTCAGCCTGTCTCAAGTTTCCACGGGTGTGACGCTAATAGGGCTCGTCTACCCGTTGGACGAAGGCAAACTGCGCGCAGACTTCCCAGTGGGGGTAAGCAATCAAGCCATGTCAGAGAGGGTCTTCCTCCAGGTAAGAAAGGGTAGCCTGCTCGTCTTTGTGGAGGAAGGGGAGGGGTTTCAGGAGCCCTTTTCCGAGTGTACTCCCGCCCCGATCAGCGATTGAACCATCTGTTCAAGCTCTGTTCCGTGTCGCTCGACATCCGCAAGCAAAGCCATTTGCGCCCGGGCTCTGATCAGGTTATGCCCAGGCCTGTTCACCTTAAAATAGACGTCACCGTTTAGGTAATCAGCCAAAAAGCGCATGGCCAGCTCACAGGTAATGACCCGGATGCCCAAAGGCAGGCGCCTGAGCTCTTCCTCCGACAAAAAACCGTTTGTCTCGTCAATGAAGCCCCTTGTGAAGGCTTCTGTCTTTTTCAGATCAATCTTCACGCGCGACGTATCCTGCTCGTCCTCCGCGCTGGTGGAAGCGCCAAAACGAATGGCATCCCCATAGTCATACAGGGAGGATCCCGGCATGACCGTATCCAGGTCAATGACGCACAGGGCCTCGCCCGTGCGCGTATCGATCAGAACATTATTGGACTTTGTGTCGTTGTGAGTGACGCGCAGGGGCAAAGCGCCCTTAGCCAGCAACTGTACGATCTCGCCCATCATGCCACGGCGCTCAACCAGGAAGCGGATTTCCTCCGCTGCAGTCCCCACCCTGGCCGCCCTATCCTCTGTTACCGATCGTTGAAAGCTCTCAAAGCGTTTGATGGTGTCGTGAAAATCCGGGATAGGAACGCGAAGGCTTTCAGCCGGAAAATCGGAAAGCAGCCTCTGGAAGGCCCCGAAGCCTCTGCCTATCTCCTGCATTTTTCCAAGGGTATCAACGCTGTCCAGAGCAATGGCGTCGGAGATATACAGATACGCCCTCCATGCGCTTCCAGAGGCATCCTCATGCAGGTGTAGCCCGTCCCATGTCTTTACCAGCTCAAGGACCCGCCGTTTAGGATCCCGGCCCTCGCTTGCAAGCCGTCTCCTGAGGTGCTCGGTGACAAGCGCGATGTTGTGCATGACATCCCAGGGTTTTTTAAACACATAGGTATTGATATGCTGCAATGTATAGCGCAGACACCTTGGACCGTCCCGATATTCCAGCAGGTAGGTATGGTTGACATTGCCACTGACGAGTTCCTCCGCACAGTGATACCTGCCCTCGAAACGAAAATGCGGCAACACGTCCTTGATTTGATCGTATGGCATGCGTGTCCTCCCGCGGCGTTTCCTGTTCGGACGCTTCATTCTCTTTGCAGAGATTGCGGTGATTATACCAGCAGAGTCTACGCGCTTCAAACCACAGCCCTGAAAGACTTGAGGGCGCAAGCGCGTTGCCCGCCGGCGAAAGGGCCTCCTGTACAGGGAACTCGACTCAGCCTATGGGACACCCGCCCTAACCACCCGGATCAGATTCGTGGTTCCCGGAAGGGCGAGGGGGACGCCCGCCGTCATTACGATGATTTCCCCAGGCTTGACAAGCCCGGAGCGCAGCGCAGCGCTGGTGACCTTGTCAAAGAGTACGTCGGTCACCTGTTCCTCAGCAACCGGCAGCGCGGTGACCCCCCACGACAGGGAGAGTTGTCTGAGCGTCGCCGCGTCAGGTGTACAGGCGATGATGGGGATATCCGGCCTGAAGCGGCTGATCATCTTGGCGGTGCTCCCGCTTTTAGTGACCGTAACGATCGCTGTCGCACCCAGATTATAGGCAATCAAACAGGTGGCGTGCGAAATGGCATCGGTGATATCGTGCGACGCGTCGCTGATGCCCCGGGAGAAGAAGCGGCCGGCGTAGTCGATATCCATCTCCGCTCGTTCGGCAATGCGGGCCATGGTGCGGACGGATTCTACAGGATACCTTCCGCTTGCCGTCTCTCCCGACAGCATGATCGCGCTGGTCCCGTCATAGATCGCATTGGCGACGTCCGTGATTTCCGCCCGCGTAGGCCTGGGATGGGTCACCATGCTCTCCAGCATCTGCGTCGCCGTGATGACCTGTTTTCCCGCCAGGATAGCGGCCTTGATGATGCGTTTTTGAAGTACGGGGATGTCCTCAAAGTCTATCTCCACGCCCATATCGCCCCTGGCGATCATGACCGCATCGCAGACTTTGATGATCTCCCGGATGTTGGCAACGCCCTCAGCGTTTTCGATCTTGGCGATTACGCGGACATGTCCGCCACCGTTGCTGTCCAGCAGCTCGCGCACGGCGAGGATGTCCTCCCTGGTTCTGGCGAAGGAGGCGGCCACATAATCAAAACCTGTCCGGATCCCAAAGAGGATGTCTTCCCTGTCCGCCTCGCTTAGATAAGGAAAGGACAGCCGAGCACCCGGCACGTTCACTCCCTTTCTGTCGGAAATCTCGCCTTCCGAAACGACGCGACAGACGATCTCCGTTCCCTGTACCTCAAGGACCTCCAGCTCAATCAGGCCGTCGTCAAGCAGGATCCTTTTGCAGTCGCCCAGATCCGACGGCAGCCCGGGATAGCTTACCGAGGCGATGCCGCTGTCCCCCTCCAGCTCCCTGGCTGTCAGGATAAACCGGGAATCCTGCTTAAGAAAGGCCTTTCCGCCACGGAAAAGCCCGAGACGGATCTCGGGCCCTCTGGTGTCAAGCAGGGTCGCCACATGCAGGTCCATCTCGTTGACGACATGGCTGAGCTTTCTAAACATGGCGGCATGGCTGTCGTGCGTGCCGTGGGAGAAGTTAAACCGCGCCACACTCATGCCCGCTTCCAGCATCTCGCGCAACACGGCAGGGTCGTCCGTCGACGGCCCAAGCGTACAGACGATCCTTGTTTTCCTCATGCCCGCATCCTCCACCGGCCCCATACAGCCTGCAACACTTGTACCATTATATGCCCGCCTGGACAGGACAGCAACGGTTCGCAGTTTGGCGCGCCCTGTACTCCTGCCTGCCGCCCTGTTGTCGCAAGCTATGGAGAATGGTATCATGGCGCTAGTTCAGGAATCGCCCGCAATAACCGAGGCATGCTTACAGTTGTTCAGTACATTGCAAAGAAGGGTAGGAGGATGACCATGGACAGAAAAATCAGATACGGGATATTGGGATACGCCAGAATCGCAGAAAACCAGCTGATCCCCGCAATGGCTACAGCTTCCAACGCAGTGCCCTATGCCATCGCCTCCAGTCGCCCGGAAAGCCTCGCAGCGGCACAAGCCAAGTTTGGCTTTCCCAAAGCCTATGCAGACTATGGCGCCCTCCTGCAGGATCCCATGGTCGACGCAGTCTACATCCCCCTGCCCAACGCCCTACATAAGGAATGGACCCTCCGCGCCGTCCGCGCAGGCAAGCACGTGCTGTGCGAGAAGCCCCTGGCGTTGTCGGAGGTTGACTGCCTGGAAATGGCTTCTGCCGCCCAGGAACATGGAGTCCTTCTGATGGAAGCGTTCATGTATCGCTTCACCACCCGCACACATAAGCTGATGGAGCTGCTGGATGCGGGCGCCATCGGCGAGGTCAGGCACATCAACTCAGGCTTCCGCTTTTACCTGGCCGATCACAGCGATATCCGCCTCAACCCCGAGCTAGGCGGGGGAAGCCTCTGGGATGTGGGCTGTTACCCTGTCAACCTCTTAGGGATGATCCTAAAGCAGGAACCCGAGTCCGTCCGCGCCCTCCAGACGGGATTCCAAGGGGTGGACCGCTCCTTAAGCGCGGTGCTCCGATACCCTGGAGGTGTTTTGTGCACGATCAACTCCGGCTTTGATTCCCACTCCGTGATGCATACGGAGATCAACGGCACGGAGGGTACGTTGCTTATGCGCGACTCCTTTGATGAGACGGATACCCCTCTGCTGATGATTAAGAACGATACGGCAACCGATATTCCGGTGCCGGCCTGCAGCCGTTATGTGCTGGAAATAGAAGAATTCTCCTCCGCCATCCTTGAGGGCCGTGCACCTGCCCTGAGCCTTCAGGAAACCCTTCGCAACGTACGGCTGATTGAACGCATCCTCCGCGCAGCAGCTCAACCCTGACTGAACCAGGGCGTCGCCGACATCCTGCCGGATATCCGTGGCACCCGGGTTCCTTCCGTCCTCTCTTGGCAAAAATATTCCTCTACCACAGGATCTGCTTCCACCTCCGCAAAAGGACAGGTCAGCAGCCGGCGCCTTCTGATGTTTCTTGTTTGTATTCCTTTGTGCAATCAATTGCCTTCTCTGTGCCGTTCCTATATTGTTGTTTTTGTCGGGCGCCAAGCGCGTGCATCAGCTTCTAAGCTAAAGGGAAGACGGCTATTTTGCATGACAAGATACATCCTCCGTCGTTTTCTGACCATGGCAGTAACGCTGTTCATGGTCATCCTACTGACCTTCGCGCTTATGCACAGCGTGCCCGGGGGCCCCTTCACGCGTGAAAAGCAGGTCCCGCCAGCGGTGGTGGAAGCGCTTGAAAAGAAATACAAGCTGGACGCCCCGCTCTACAGGCAGTTCTTTGACTATATCGCCGGCCTTCTCCGTTTCGACCTAGGCCCCAGCTTCAAGTACACCGGAAAAACGGTCAACGACTTTATCGTCAACGGCTTCCCCTTCTCAGGTAAGCTTGGACTTCTAACGCTTGTCTTCGTCCTTATTTCCAGCATCCCGCTGGGCATTCTCGCATCGATCAGGCATGGCCGATGGCAGGACATCCTGCTAATGGGCATCGCAACCCTGGGGATCACAATCCCCAGCTTCGTCGTCGCCGCAGGGCTGATCTATCTGTTCGCCTTCCGACTCGGTTGGTTTCCCGTCTATGGCGTCAGCCGCGCCCAAGGCTACATCCTGCCTATGATCGCGCTGGGCGGTTACTCCGTCAGTTTCCTGGCGCGGCTTATGCGCTCCAGCCTGCTTGAAGTCATGGGGCAAGACTACATTCGCACCGCCCGTTCCAAAGGGATCAGCGAGTACCGGGTGGTGATCCGTCATGCGCTCAGAAACGCACTCATTCCCGTGGTGACGGTGCTGGGCCCGACAGCGGCCAACCTCCTCACAGGAAGCTTTGTCATCGAAAAAATCTTTGCCATCCCCGGCATGGGCGCCCACTTTGTCAACAGCGTCACCCAGAGGGACTACACTACCATCATTGGCATGACTGTCTTCTACGCAGCCTTCCTCATCAGCATGGTGTTTATTGTGGACCTTCTATACTTTGTGATCGATCCCAGGATTCGGCATGAATAAGTCAAACGATCTCCTCCTGGAAAACAAATGGGAACGCGTTCTCGCCCAACCGGATGAGGGAGAGAAGATCTGGGCTCCCAGCAGGAGCTTTGCTAGGGACGTATGGTATCGTTTCCGATGCAGGCCTTCAGCCCTCGGCGGTCTGGTCGCTTCAGCCCTTCTGCTTCTCTTTGCCCTGGCGGGCCCGTTTCTGTCCCCCTACAGCTATTCGGACCAGACCTTGGGCTATGCAAACCTGCCTCCCCTGCTGCATGTCTCCCGCGCCCCCTGGGGTGGCTACCTCTATGTGACTCCATCCATGAAGGTCATCCAGGTAGCTGAAGATGGCCACCTGTCAGGCACGCTGGCCCGGGATTCCGAAGATGAGGCGCTCAGGCAAATCCTCTATCGTCTGGATGAGCACAAGCACGTCATCCTTGACTATTCACACAAGCCGCCGATCTTCATAGACGGAGACGGCGCAAGCCTCCCTGCGGGTTTGCGCGTATGGAACACGAGTTACCTGCTGGGCACAGACCACCTGGGTCGGGATATCCTGACCAGGCTCATGTACGGCACCCGAATCTCCCTGCTGGTAGCCTTCATTGCCGTCGCCGCCAACATGGTGATCGGTATCCTCTACGGAGGTGTCTCAGGCTATATAGGGGGAAGCGCGGACGCCTTCCTGATGCGGATCGTGGACATCATCAGCACCATCCCGCTGATGCTCTATGTCATCCTCATCAGGGTCATGCTTGATTCCGGAATCGCAAGCATCGTGATCGCTTTGTCAAGCGTGTATTGGGTTACGCTCGCCCGCGTCGTACGGGGCCAGGTACTCAGCATCAAGGAACAGGAGTTTGTCCTCGCTGCCCGCGCCATCGGTTCCCGTCCTGGGTTCATCCTCTTCCGGCACCTGATCCCAAACGCCATGGGCCCTATTCTCGTTACAGTGACGATGCTGATCCCCAGCGCGATCTTCATCGAAGCCTTCATGAGCTTCATTGGCATCGGGATCCCTCCGCCGATGGCAAGTCTGGGCACGATGTGCAACGACGCCATGGAAGCACTGCGCAGCAATCCCTACCAGCTCTTCCTTCCCGCAGCCGTGATCTGTGTGATCATGTTCGCCTTCAGCTTCATCGGCGATGGGCTTCGGGATTCCCTTGACCCGTCGCTGAGACGGTAACACAGGAAAGTCTATGGACTCTCTTCTTGAAATCCGCAACCTGAAGGTTTCCTTTTTCCCTGCGGCCGGCCAAGTGCACGCAGTGCGGGGCGTAAGCCTGCATGTCGGACGGGGTGAGAGTGTGGGCGTCGTCGGTGAATCCGGTTCCGGCAAAAGCGTGACGTTCCTGTCCGTGCTTCGCCTGCTGGCCTCGACTGGACGGATTACCGGAGGCGAAATCCTCTTTGACGGCAAGGACCTTGTGCGGCTCAGCCCCGGAGAGCTGAAAGCCGTCCGGGGAAAGAGCGTCTCCATGATCTTTCAGGACCCGATGTCCAGCTTGAACCCGCTGATCCAGGCGGGCAAACAGGTAGAAGAGATGATCACAGCCCACGAACGGGGGCTCAGCCGCGCTGAGCGCAGGCGCAGGGTGCTGGACCTCCTGCATCAAGTCCACATACCAGAACCCGAAAAGCACCTTCGCCACTACCCTCACGAGTTTTCAGGGGGCATGCGTCAGAGAGTCATGATCGCCATGGCACTCGCCTGCCGACCCAAGCTCCTCATCGCGGACGAGCCCACCACGGCGCTGGACGTCACTATACAGGATCAGATCATCAGGCTTCTCAAGCAGCTGCAGTCCGATCTGGACATGAGCATCCTGTTCATCACACACGACCTGGGTGTCATCGCTCACTTATGCACAAAGGTCATCGTCATGTACGGAGGGTTGGTCATGGAGGAGGCTGGCATCGACGACCTCTTTGAGCGGCCGATGCACCCCTATACGCGCAGCCTTCTTGCAAGCATCCCCGGGCTTGACCGGGACAGGTCCCTCAGGCTTCACCCCATTGCGGGATCCCCCCCCGACATGAGCCATCCGCCGCCAGGTTGTCCTTTTGCCCCACGCTGCCCTTACGCGATGCGGGTCTGCCATCTTCAGCAAGCGCCAGTCATCCGTCTGAAGGGCTCCCGCCTCAGCAGCTGCTGGCTGCTGGCGCCCGGCGCACCCGGAGAGGATAACCCCCTCGCCGGCACGGAGGCCCTTGATGGCTGAACGTCCGATGCTCGAGGTTCGGGCACTGACCAAGCACTTCCCTGCCCGCGACCGTGGGCGTGGGCAGGTTCATGCCGTTGACGGGGTCTCTTTCTCCATCTCCCGCGGTGAAACCCTGGGCCTGGTGGGAGAGTCAGGCTGTGGCAAATCCACCTGCGCACGGACGGTAGTCCGGATCTACAGTCCCACCTCCGGTACAATTTTCCTGGACGGCGATGACATCACATCCCTGAACCCCAGAGACCTGCTCCCTCTTAGGCGAAAGATGCAGATGATTTTCCAGGACCCTTACACCTCCCTTAATCCACGCATGACTGTGCGCGACCTGGTCGCAGAACCACTGGCTGCCCACCGCAGTGCCTTTTCCGGCGTGCCGGCGGAGGAGCTGATCCGGGATATGATTGAGAAGGTGGGGCTTTCCAAAGAACACCTGGGCAGATACCCCCACGAGTTTTCGGGTGGACAGCGACAGCGTGTAGGCATCGCCAGGGCCCTGATCCTGAGACCGCAACTTCTAATCTGTGACGAGCCCATCAGTGCGCTGGATGTATCCATCCAGGCGCAGATCGTCAACATGCTCAGGGATTTTCAGGAAGAGCTGGGCCTGACTTACCTGTTCATCGCCCACGACCTGTCTATGGTGCGTTACGTTTCAAACCGCGTGGGCGTGATGTACCTGGGCAAGCTCGTAGAGCTTGCCTCCGTCGGGGAGATCTACCGCCATCCCATGCATCCCTATACCCAGGGGCTGCTCGACAGCGTTCCCATTCCAAATCCCAGGCTCGCGCGGCTCAGGCTTTCCGACAGCATGAAGGGTGACCTGCCCAGTTCCATCCACCCGCCATCTGGCTGTCGCTTCCATACGCGGTGTCCAAAGGTCATGGACCGATGCTCCGTGACCGAACCAGAGCTGATTGAGGTTGCGCCAGGACACTGGCTCGCCTGTCATCTTCACCGTTGACACGCCGCAGGCGTTTCATCGATAAGCATCTCCGAAGGAGGATCCCGTCATGAAAAGAAAACTTGCCTTCTTGCTCGCCGCGGTGCTATCAGCCGTGGTACTGCCGACAGCCACGTTCGCCGAGCCACCACAGGAGATCGTGTTCGCGCTGCACAACGAACCCGATGGCATCGACCCGGGGATCACCAACAACAGCTTCGCTTCACCCTTCCTGGCCAACCTGTTTGAAGGCCTTGTCACCTATGACACAAAGGACGGCTCCCTCATCGGCGGCAATGCCGAGTCCTGGACGATCAGCGAGGACGGCACCGTCTATACCTTCACGCTGAAAGAAGGTCTCAAGTGGTCCGACGGCAGTCCGCTGACCTCCGCTGACTACCTATATGCCTTTAGGCGTGTCCTGACGCCCGACACAACCGCCCAGTACATGGGCATGCTGGCAGACTACGTGGTTGGCGCCCAGGAATACTTCGACGGCACAGGCAGCGAAAAAGGTCTGGGCATCCAGGCTCCTGACGAGCGAACCCTCGTGCTCACCCTCATGGACCCAACGCCCTTTTATATCGATATCCTGACCATGTGGACCTTTAGCCCCGTCCAGGAAGCGACGATCAAGGCCAACGGGGATCGATGGACAGCAACGCCGGAGGCCTACGTATGCAACGGTCCGTTCAAAATCAGCGAGATCAACCTGGGCGAAAGCGTCGTCCTGGTTAAAAACCCCTATTATTACGACGCGGACAGCGTCAAGCTTGAGAAAATCACCTTTCGTTATATCCACGACCTCTCCACCGCGCTGCTGGCCTACGAGTCAGACGAAATCGACGGCGCGCGCAGCTTCCCGTCCTCTGATTATGCGCGTTTGAAGGCGGAGAGCGCTGGAATCATCTCCGTTCCCTCCTACGGCACCGTCTTTTACGATATCAACTGCGAAAAGGCTCCCTATGATAACATCCTCGTTCGCAAGGCCCTGAACCTCGCCATTGATCGCAGCTCCCTCATCGAGGACGTGGCGCAGATCCCCGCCCAGCCCGCGTACAGCATGATCGCACCGGGTTATGTCGTAGATGGTGTGGAGTTTACGCAAGGGCGTTCCACCTTCGGCCTGTCGCCCGTCGCAGACGTGGAGGGCGCCAGAGCAGCGCTGGCTGATGCCGGCTATCCAAACGGCGAGGGGTTCCCGGAGCTCATCCTCTCCTATTACACAAACGACACGGTGAAGAAGCTTGTTGAGGCGCTGGCCGAAATGCTTAAAACCAACCTGAACATCAATGTTGCCATCTCCACGGAGGAGTGGTCCATCTATTATCCCAACGTACAGGCCGGCAACTATGACGTCTGTGCCATGGGATGGAGCGCAGACTACCTGCACCCGATGACCTTCCTGCCGCTTCTGAAGACCGGAGACATCAACAACCTCCCCCGATATTCAAACCCCGCTTATGATGCCCTTGTGGACAGCGCGCAGAAGGAAACCGACGCGGCAGCAGCGCTCCTGATCATGCAGGAGGCGGACAATCTGGCCTCTGCCGAATACCCCGTGCTCAACCTCTACTACAAGGCAAACATGATGCTGATGAAAGACAGGGTACAGGGCTACTACCTGAATCCTTCCGACATGCTCTTCCTGAAAACGGCTTTCGTCACTGACTGAGCTTACCTCCAGCGGGGGTCCCTCCGTTTGGGCGGAGGGACCTCTTTTTGTCTGGGTCCACTATGGGTGTAAAGGGCTGGAAAAGACACAGGTTTACCGGCAGCCTGTCAAAATCCTGCGGTAGAACGCAAAGTTTTGACCTGATGGACACAGTTCCGCCACAAATATCTGTTATACTTCCACTTGCATTCATACGGGAAGAGGTGATTGCCGATGAGACGGCGGCCCGTCACAAGGGTGTTGCTATGGTTCCTGGTCGTTTCTGTGGCCTTCGCCCTTTTCTATGGAGGCTATCTATTCTGGCAGAGCCGTGCTCTTGAGAAGTCTCCGGGTTCTACGGCAGACCGGGAGGACAATGGCACGCCTGGCTACACGGTGCATGAGATCGCCCGCGGAACGATCCAAAACACGGTCACGGGTACTGGCATGCTCTCTTTCAACCGCGCCTTTCCCTTTGCCCTGCCCTTCCCCATCAAGGTCACGGAAACACTGGTCCGTCAGGGACAGGCTGTGGCACGGGGGGATGCGCTGGTAGCGGTAGACAGTGCAGACCTGATGGAGACCCTGGTAGCGCTGGAAGAAGCCCTTTCCGACGCGGAGAGCGAGCTGTCCCAACAGTCCAAGGCCTATGAAAGCGAGGCGGGGATCCCCGCAGGCTTTGCTGGTCGTATCAAGGCGATCCACGCCCAGGTCGGCAGTCTGGTTCAGGACTATGTCGATGACGGACAAAGCCTGGCTATCCTATCGCTGGACGGAAGGATGGTCGTCAGGATCCCCGGAGAAGGGCTCGCTGTCGGTCAGACGCTCACTGTCGCTGAAGGTCGGTCACGGTTTGCTGCCACCGTCGACCGCCTGGAGGGGGCGTTGGCGGCCATTACCTTCTCTGACAGCAGGGTCCTCCCCGGCACGCGGGTCAGTGTCTACCGAGACAGGGACGAGATTGGATCTGGTGACGCCGAGGTCAACCTCCCCTACGAAATCCGGCCTCAGGTACAGGGCTACATCCTGCGTATCCCAGTCTCCCTCAACCAGCAGGTCTCCGCAAAAACCGTTCTTTTCCGGATCTCGCAGATTGCTCTTTCCCAGGGTTATGTGTTCCAGCAGCGCAGGGTGGAGTCTGCTACACAGCATCTGAAGCAGGCACAGGAAATCTTCCGGTCCGGCACGGTGACCGCGCCGGAGGATGGCGTCGTTGACAACCTCATCGAAGCCTCTCCAGCTCAAGTCGATGCCGACACGGTGCTGTTCACCCTGCTTACCGGTGGTGCCGGTTCAATGGATATCAGCATTGATGAGCTGGATATCGACAGTGTCGCGTCGGGCCAAGCCGCAACGGTCACCATCGACGCCCTCCGAGGGCTGACCCTGCCCGCACGGGTAGAGATGGTCTCACACATCGGAACCTATTCAAGCGGCGTCACCACCTTTGACGTGCTGCTTTTGCTCGGGGGAGACGAACGACTAAAATCAGGCATGAACGGAACCGCCATCATCAGCGTCAACAAGGCGGAGGACGTGCTGCTCCTGCCACTGTCCGCCCTTCAGGACCGGGGAGGACGGCAGTACGTCTGGCTCCTGGATGCGTCCATGGAGGAAAGAGGCAGCCTTCCAGACGTCCTGACGGAGGTAAGCACCGGGCTTTCCGACGCTTCCTATGCTGAAGTGACGGACGGACTGCGGGAGGGGGATGTCGTTTTGATTCCCGGCAACGCCCTGTTGGGGGCAGACACAGGCCAGCGTAGCAGGGAAGGGATCACCTTTGATCCCTCTCGCATGGGCATGCCGCCCAACAACAGACAGAACCGCTTTCCAGGCAATTAAGGACAGGCCTATGATTCACCTGGAGGATGTCGTCAAAACATACCACATGGGAGCCGAAACCATCCATGCTCTCGACCGTGTAAACCTTGATGTCAGGGCTGGAGAATATGTCGCCATCGTAGGCCCCAGCGGCAGCGGGAAGTCCACGCTGATGAACATCCTTGGCTGCCTGGATATCCCGGACGCGGGGCTCTACGCGCTCAACGGTACCGCCATCAACCACTACAGCAGCCGCCAGCTTGCCCGGCTTCGCAGCCGACACATCGGTTTCATCTTCCAGGGCTTCAACCTTCTCCCCCGGCTGACGGCATTTGAGAACGTCGAGCTGCCCCTCATCTACCAGAACCTGGGCCGCCGTCAGAGGCGCAAGCGTACGCTGGCAGCGCTGGACCAGGTTGGCCTTGGAGACCGTGCATCCCACAGACCCAGCCAGCTCTCCGGCGGTCAGCAGCAACGTGCCGCTATCGCCAGAGCCCTTGCAGCCGCCCCTTCGCTGATCCTGGCGGACGAACCTACAGGCAACCTGGATAGCCGCACAGGCAGCGAGATCATGGAGCTGTTCGCCCGGCTGAACCAGGAGGGCAACACCCTCATGCTCATCACCCATGACCGTCACATCGCCTCGAGAGCCGGCAGGCGCGTCTATATGGAGGACGGAAAAATCATTCGGCAGGAAGGGGCAGAGGTCTGATGCTGCTGCAGTCCATGCGCATGGCACTCAAGTCCATTTCCGGCAACAAGATGCGCTCCGTCCTCACCATGCTTGGCGTCGTGATCGGGGTTGTGGCCATCGTGGTCCTCGTCGCCATTGCCCAGGGTGCCAACCGCGCAGTCGTGTCGCGCATCGAGGGCCTGGGCACCAACCTCCTGTCCGTGACGGTCCGCGCCCGACGCGGCGGCAATGCCCTGTCCTGGGAAATGCTCGACGAACTGCGCAGTGACAGCTCTGTGGCAGAAGTCGCGCCCCTGAATCGCGGAAGCGGCACGGCCAAGGCAGGCCTGAACACCTACGAAGATGGCTCCGTCCTGGGCACCTCTCCCTCCTACGCCTCCATCCGCAACTATACAGTCGCGCAAGGGCGCTTCCTCAAGTATCCCGATCTGGACAACCGCGTCTTTGTCGCCGTCCTCGGGCAGGAAGCTGCAAAGGCTCTCTTCACAGACGCGGAGGCGGTGGGAAAGCCGTTCACCCTGGACGGCTTTTCCTTCACGGTTGTCGGCGTACTCGAGCCTATCGGCTCCTCGATGGCAGGCTCGGAGGACAATCAGATTCTCCTCCCCTTTACGGTGATGGAACGCATCTTCAGCCAAAAAGGCGTATCGTCCTTCTATGTATCCGCCGTGTCAGCACAACGAGTCGGTGAAGCAGAGGAGGCCCTGAACAGCTTTCTTGGGAAGCTCTTCCCTGCGTCCGACGAGGGAAGCCGCAGCACGGGCACTCAGTACAGCGTGTACAACCAGACGGAGATGCTCTCCACCCTCAATGAGACCATGGCGACTATGTCCCTGATGCTGGGCGGGATTGCTGGCATCTCCCTTCTGGTGGGCGGCATCGGCATCATGAACATCATGCTGGTCTCCGTTACCGAACGTACACGGGAGATTGGCATCCGCAAAGCGATCGGAGCAGCGCGTGGAAGTATCCTCTTTCAGTTCGTGGTGGAGGCGCTTTTCTTAAGCCTCCTGGGCGGGCTTATTGGGCTTTCGCTCTCCGTGCTGGCTTGCCGCCTGCTGGCACCCATTTTGAACATGCCGCTTGTGGTCTCGCCCATGGTCGCCGCTATCGCCATCGGGTTTTCCATGTTCGTTGGCCTTGTTTTCGGCTTCTACCCCGCCAACAAGGCGTCCAGGCTTCGGCCCATCGACGCGTTGCGCTACGAGGGGTAGCGGGCAAACGAGCATCTGATTGTCTAAGGAGATAAAAATCATAAAATTGATGCAAAGACCGTTGGAAACGCAGAATACATCTATCAGGAGGCAGGGCTGTGTGCAAAAACGGATAACGCTCTTTTTGTCTGTGCTGTTACTCCTGTCAGCATGCCTCCGCAGCATTTCGGAAGATACGCCCATTGTCCCCACTATAGATTGGTCCCCACCCGACCTTTCCCAGATAGACACAACAGACCTTCCAGAACTGTTGGTGCTGAAGGTCGCACAGGAGGAGATTGGTTATGTGGAAGGGCCGAGAAAAGACGAAACCAAATACGGGGAATGGTTTAAAAAAACACGTACAGCCTGGTGTGCGGAGTTCATTACCTGGTGTGTGAATGAGGCAGACACCAGATATGGCACCTCGATGCTCCGATCCGTATATCCATACTACGGTGGCACCAAAGAAGGCGCACCTTTCTATCTTAAAAGAGGGCGTTTTATTTCAGACTCCGGCAAGCTTCCGACCGGTGAAAAGCAATGGCTGGTCGGTTCTGGTGATTATATGGAAGCAGACGGGTATCTGCCCCACCCTGGCGATCTAATGTGGATTTATTATTACAGCCGAAAACAAGGCCCTGATCATGTCACCCTGGTGGAAGGCATCAGTCGCGACGAGGAAGGGAAGATACAGATCCATGTCATAGAGGGCAACAATCCCGACCGCGTGCAACGGAACATCTATCCTATTGACTATAAGCTCATCTATGGGTTTGGTACGCCGGTGAAGCGGGCACACTCTGATCTCCGTGTCTATAGCACAGGGGATGATGTGTCCAGATTGATCGACGATCTGATCGCTTTGGAGTATTTAGACCCTCTCTACCAGGATGCACGCGATATCGTCGATCGCAAAATGCAGAGCGCCGTTTCGCAGTTTCAGAAGGATAAAAGCCTACCCGTTACGAAAATAGTAGACCTCCAGACCAGAGAAGCCTTGGAATCCGCCTTGGCAATCATGAATGGATCTCCTGATTGAATACCGACGTCAAAGCAGGTCTACAGGGCTTTCGCTCCCGACGCTGGTCGGCTGCCCTCTGACGCGGGCCCTCAAAATGCGGTTCGCACCCTTGCCCATGGCCGCGACCCTTGCGAACGGGTTTCCATGTTCGGATGGCCTTGTTTTTGGTCTCATTCCCGCCCACAGACTTTGCAGGCTGCGCCCATCAAGGCGCTGAGCCACAAGAGGCCGGGAGACCGTCAGTCGAAGGCTTGCATCGCTGTTTATAAGTCCTGTCCGGCTCGTCTACGCTGATATCCCGGGAGGACAGCGTCATGGAGTCGACGTCCTGGCAGGCATCAACCCTGGCGCAGCGTCTGTTCGATTTATCGCAAAGCCGCCTGATGTTCATAAAAGCATCCAGCGGTGGAAGCGCCACGCAAAGCAAAATGCCCTTCAGAACATGTACATCCCGTAAGGACCCTCCACCTGATGCGAGTGCTCTTATGAGACTTTTTCAAAAAACAAGGATTATCATAGGGTTCAAGACTTTCAACAAGCAGCATTTACATCAAAACCAGTCGATTTTGAGCAGAAATATGAGGAGTTGTGATTTGGAGCCAGAGAGTAATCATTGAAAACGGGGGCAATCTGAGTAAATCTAACACATTGACACTATGACGGTATGCCGATATAATGAGCGTATCGGGAGGTAAGTCAAGATGATGATAGCAGAATTGCTTGGAAGTAAAAACATGACGCTATATCAGTTGTCGAAAAACAGTGGCGTTCCCTATACTACGGTGAATGATATCTACCATGGCAGAACAAGTTTGGCCTGAATTATTCACGCGCTTGAAGATGCGTGCAAAAATACAATCAGAACGATGCG
>CAZPIC010000038.1:0-18644 GCA_964586835.1 uncultured Oscillospiraceae bacterium | reverse complement strand
TGATATCCGGCAAGTCGATGACAGGCAAATCCGGTAGCTTTCGGACAAACTGTTACGGCTCTAACAGATTGACCTCCAGGTGAAAAGATCGCACTGGCATGAGCATTTACCCCTTTTAATATCCGTACCGTCCTTCTAAGCCTCATGGTGTGACTCTCCCCCGCCACATCCGCGATGATGCACGGCTGGCCGGTCGATTCCGTCTGTCCGAACATCAATGCCCATAGATATGGCTACCTTCTTCCTCTACAAGCTGTCTATTGGATACTCACCCGCTGAGATGGGCACGATGTTCGTCCCATCCCACATGTTGCTTGGCTGAAATGATGCGTGTCTGCAACGATAGCTGTGCCGTCTTTCCCGAGGGCTACCGTGTGCCCTTTTTCCACGAAGGCCGTGGTAATCGGGGAAAAGTCTGGCTCAGCATTCACGAGCAGGCTTCCCCATACGGGATCTGCGCGAGGGTTAGTGCCAGGATAGAAAGAAGCTCAGCAAATCATTTCTTGCCGGTTCTTTTTCGCAAAATAAAACTGCTCGACCCTTTGCGAACTGCATAAATGAAATGCTTTCATTGCTGGCTGCATATATCGTCTTGGCTGACGTACTTTTGCTTCACTCCTATCGCGCCCAACACAAATCAAACCCTCAGCGCACCTTGTCATCCACCAGGAACATGATAGTCACGCTTTCGTGTGCCGTTGCCTTTATATGGAGGTGGCGCTGCCGTCCATGACGGTACTGCTATTTTTCCGCATCATCGAGCTCTACGCCGGAACATACATCGCGTGATGAACACCGGGAATCCAGGCTGTATAGGGCTTAAAATTTTCGCTCATCTATGACTGCGGGCTCTGGAAAAACGCTGAACAATAGCAGGGGTATGCATCAGATCCTATTCCAACGTTTGGCGCATGCGATTGGTCTGCTCACAGACGATGACGTAGAACCTGAACCTCCGGACAGAAGCAAGACTACTCCGTTGGGGAGAACTGGCTAAATGGTTTCGACGGCAAGGGAAGAATAAGATGAGCGACCGAGCGCCGTGCACTAAGTTTGGGTTTATCCAAGTTTAAATTGCTGTCTTCTGATGGCCTTGAAACCATCGATGCCTGTCTTTCTATGTTACCTTGATCATATCCTTCAACCAGCATTCACAGGTCATCAGCATGCGCGGCAAGTGAAAAAAACCCTTCCATTTGCCGCCTTTCAGTCCAAAGACCGGTTTTCCTTGACGGTCGAGATAACCGAACCATTCACCATAGGCACGGTCCGAGAAATGATCGAAACTGTAGTCATGCAGCTTGATGAACCAATTCTCATGTGGAACGCTGCCCGTCAGTTTGACAGCTAGAAGCATGGCCAGTATGGCCTCATTGTGCACCCACCAAAGCTTCATTTGGGATTCAATTTTATCTGTTGGATGCCCTAAGTAATCTTGATAATAGTAGATTCCACCATGCTCCTTATCCCAACCGCTTTCTATGCACCAAAGCATGATTTCCGCGCATTTTGCAACCAGCCTTTGATCTTTCAGGATAACGTCAGCACTGTCCATGATAAACCACAGGGTTTCAAGCGCATGTCCAGGGTTGAGCAGCCGTCCTTCCATCACGCTGAGCAGCTTGCCTCCGTCCGGCAAAACACGCTCGAATACGCGTTTGCGCTCCCTATCGACATGAGTGCTAAAGAAAATGTCAAGATTTTCGCGGATAACCGCCCTAAGCGTTTCATCGGGTATCAACCCACGCAACTCGCGCGCCAGCATCATCTGCACCATCGGGAAGCCTAAGCCGGACAAATTGCGTGTCGAAGCGATACCCTTTGTCCACACTCCCTTTGGGTTGCTCTTTCTCGCTTGGATACAGTTATAAATTGCCACCGCTTCTTCGCCCGCATCACATTTTCCGCTCGCACGGGAGTATTCAGCAAGAGCAATACACATAAAGCAATCTGAAAAGATGTTGTAGGGTGCTGTCAGCGGCTTTCCTTCTCTGTTCAAGGCAAAATAAAAATCCCCATTCTCAGCGCGACCATGCGCACGCATAAACTCAACTCCCAGGGTGGCGGCTTCAAGCCATTCCCGTCTTTCCCCGTAGACCGAACAAAGCTTGGAAAACATCCAGATTTCTCTGCCCTGCATCCAAGTGTACTTGTCGGTGTCAAAAACCGTACCGTCCCGGTCCAGGCAAGAAAAGTAGCCACCGTACTCCTTGTCCAAAGAATGGTTCAGCCAGAAAGGGATCACCGACTCAAACAGCTCTTCATGGTAAAGCTTTTCATAATGAATCAGAGTCGTCCTGTCCATACGCTGTTCTCTCCTTATTTGACAGCGCCCGCCGTCATGCCCTTGATGAAGTATTTGGACATCAGCAGATACATGACTAACATTGGCATGATAGCCATGCTGAGCCCGGTGAATAACAACGCCCAGTTGGTAGAGTGCTGGCCGATAAACGAAGATAGACCGACAGGAAGCGTTTTCAAGCGGTCGCTTTGCAGAAAAACCAGAGGGAAAAAGAACTCGTTCCAGATCGGCACGGAATTGTATATCACGACCAGTGCGATGGAAGGCATGCAGATGGGAATCACAATCTGACTGTAGATCCTCAGCTCGTTTGCGCCGTCTATCCGGGCGGCTTGCTCCAGCGCTACAGGCAGGGTTTTCATAAATCCTGAAAGGATAAACACTGTAGATGGGATGCCCATCGCAATGAAAATGAAGATAACAGCTAACGGATTATCCATAAGACCAAGGCTCTTGATGATCTGGAACAGAGGAATGACTGCTGCCTTTAATGGCAGCATGATACCGCTGAGAAACAGCATATAGATCAGTGTATTCCCCTTGTATGCGTACCGAGAAACACCAAACGCGGCCATGGACCCAAACAGTACAACAAAAGCCATTGAGAGCAGCGTGTAGAACAGGCTGTTCATGAAGTATCCGCCAAAGCCCTTGTCTATCCAGACGGAAGCATAGTTCGAAAAATCAAACGACTTCGGCAAAGAAAAAGGCAAGCGCATGATATCGCGGGTTGTTTTAAAGGATGACATCAACATATTGAACAGCGGATACAGGATCATTGCGACATATACCGCCATGATCAGCTGAATCCAAAGGATGAACAGTTTTTTCCCCAAGGACGCAGTGCGAAAGCGAAAGGTGTTCACTACATCTCCACCTCCTTTGATTTGGTTATTAGAATGGAGAAGAGGGAGATGCTGAACGTCAGCAAATAAATCACCACTGCAACCGCTGAGCCGATGCCGATTTCCGCAGAGCCTGAATCAACCGAGCCAAAGGCAGTACGGTAGAAGAGCGTTCCAATGGTGTCTGTGGCATAGTTGGGTGCGCCGTCCAGCCCGGTCATCGTGTATACCTGTTCAAATACATTCAGACTTCCGATGACGGTCAGGACCGTAATAATGGTAACGGATGGGACGATCAGCGGGAACACAATATGTCTGAACATCTTCCATTCATTCGCGCCATCCAAGTAAGCCGCGTCTGTACAATCTGAAGGAATCTCGTTAATCGCTGCCATAAATACCAAAGACGGGAAGCCGACCCAACGCCAGATATTGACCAGAATGATTGAATAGGTAGCTGTGGAAACGTTCCCCAGCCACGCACTCACGAATTGGCCCAATCCCACAAACTGCAGTAGCGCGTTAACCATGCCATTGGGGCGCAGATACAGTCCCCACAAAAACCCAACCGCAGCAATGGAAAACAAAACAGGAATAAAGAATATACGTCGGTATAACCCACTACCAGCGATCCCTCTGCTCAGAACGTAGCCAAATACAAGACCAATACCATTTTGGACCACCATTGTGAGCAAAAACCATCTGACATTGTTGCCAATCGCGTTTGAGAAACGTTGCTGGTACGGATACGAAAAGAAGAGCTTCCGGAAATTTTCCAATCCAGCATAATCTGCTCGTATCAGCTGATTCCAGTTAAAAAGGCTGTTGAACAACGATAAGAACAGCGGAAGAAGTATAAACACAAAGACAACAACAAGCCCTGGAGCAACAAAAAAAGCAATCCATCCCGCCTCTTTCAGTCTTCTTCTTGTCTTCATGGCATCCCTCTCGCTCTACGGGTATGAAAAAGGGGAGAGGAGTGATGCCCCTCTCCCCCACGGACCCATCACTTCTGGAATGGCTCGTAGTAGGTTGCAATGCCTTCCTGCACTTGCCTGCATACTTCCTCAGCCGTCAGCGTCATGGTCATCAGGCCCTGGGCCGCAGCCTGGAAGAGAGAGGACCCTGTCGGTTGGTGATACCGGAAGCCGACCAGGAACATATAGGGGGTGCTGTTTTTTTGCAGTTCAAGAACTTTCGCAATAAAGGGATTAGCAGTTACATCCACGCCCGGGACCGATGAAACCATTGCCAGATCAGCCACGACCTGGTTACCAAACTCGGGCGTAGCCAGAAATTTCAAGAACCGAAGAGAGGCTTCCTGTTTTTTGCTTGTGGACGCAATGGAATAGTTCATGTCCGCATATACGGCAACATAGGCTGGATCCGCCTCAGTCCAGCCCGGTGCGGCAAAGATATCAAACTCCAGCTCGGGGTTTTCTGCTTTGAAGTAACCCGCCTCGTAGGAGCCACCGATGAAGTGAGCGCTCATCTCGTTAATGAAACTTGCCTGCATGTCGGTATAGGCAACGCCTTCATACATCGGAGGCATGAACGGGGCGAGCGTCAGCATTTCATTGACTGCGGCAACAAAAACAGGGTCTTCAAAGTTCGTATCGCCGGTGATGACTTTGTTGTAAAAGTCGATACCGCCATGAAGCGACGAGCACCCACCCCCAAAGAGGAACTCGCAGCACCAGCCTTCTTTGGTGCCATTGGCCAACGCATCGTAGCCTGCAGCTTTCGTTGCCTCCAGGTTGGCAATGAACCCGTCCCAGGTCTTGGGCACTTCGAGGCCCAATTCTTCATATACGTTCTTGTTGTAATAACACAGCATGGTTTGGCTGACCGCAGGCACACCATATAGCTTTCCGTCTGTAACGGATCTGGCCCCCATCAGTTTGGCTTCATCGAAATTTTTGAGCTCGGGCATTAAGTCGTCCAAGGCTAGTATGTAGCCAGAATCCGTGAACGTCTGAAGGCCGCCATATGCGCGCGACATGAAGACATCCGGAGCACTGTCACCAGCCAGAGCAGCAGACAGGATCGTATTGTACTCAGTGTTCTTGATAGGGTTCTGTATGACTCTAATGTCAGGGTTTGCCTCTTCAAACTGCTTGATGATTTTGTCATAGAAACCGACGTCCTCAGGACGCCAAGTCCAGAACTGAATCTCGGTTCCCTCTGCTGATACGGCGATTGATCCCATCGACATGAGGAGTACAGACGCCAGGAAGAGACCCAACATCCTTTTCATATTCGTCCCTCACTTTCATTATTGGACAACAACATATATGTGCCCATTTGTTAGTGTAAATTCTACCGAAGAACACATCGGTTTGTCAACGCTGCAGCGTACCTGCCATCCATTGAGCATGAGAAGGAGTCATGCCTCATTAAACAATGAGCGCGAAACGAGTATGCCCAGAGAATGGAAAAGGAACTAGTATCTATGAGAGCGAGAATTGAGATCATAAAATAACTCAAGGGCGCAACTCAAAGGGGCAGGAAGGTTGAGAAGCCCGGTGCTTTAGATCGCATTTGTCAGCGCAGAGGGTTTCGCAGCTCAACAGTCAGGTGTTACCTGACTACCGGGACACCGGGTGAGAAGAATGTTCTGCGCATCGACAGACAAAAGAGTCGGCCAAGGAAATACGCAAAGCTGCCAGGAAGCAGCTGCTTTGCTTGTGGCGCGCCATGTTCACACCCTGTGAGTCGTGTGATGGAGTCACAGGAAATTTCTGCAGGGATTGTCCATAGTGTACGTCATGCCAAGCTCTCCGTCGGGTCCTCTCTTTGAAAGGCGTAACGCTTAGACTGGCTTCTGCATGCGGCAGAATCTCCCTGTCAATCCCTTTGCGCCCTGCTTAGATTTTTGCCCGCTATCATAGCATGGAGCTCTTTCCTCTCTAACGCTGTTCTGTCACGCCTTTCAACAATTTACGTAGATGTAGCAACGATGGTTGGTTCATCATGATGCTCTTTGCTTCATCTTCCCTTCAAGATATTCGGCATCTTTTCAAGAAGTCTTTTTGGACATAAAACGCTAATATGTTTTAATGATTTCTAACATATACACGACAGATTATTCATGCTTCAAGCCTGTTTCGATACGATCGGTGGTTGTTTTCCCCTCAACACCATGATACAATTACAAGTGAAAAATATGAAGGAGGCTCCGTTTGTGAAGAAGATTCCAATTTTCCTGATGGTCATCGTGCTTTTCTCATCCATGACAGTATTCGCCGCAGATAACAGCGATCTCCAATTCGATGTCGTTGTTGTGGGAGCGGGTGGAGCGGGACTTGCAGCAGCGAATAGAGCAATTGAACTCGACGCAAAGGTTCTTCTTGTAGAGAAAATGCCATTTGCGGGAGGAGCAACGTTGCTGGCCAGTGGATCTATCACTGCCACCGGCTCTAAACTGCAGGCAGCATTGGGCATTGAACCCGCTGTTGAAGATTTTTTGAGAGAACACGAGGCTGAGGCCACCTTCCCTTATGACGTGGAATTGGCCGCGGTTCATGCAAAAAACTCCGGTCGATCTATTGATTTTATGATCGATCTAGGCGTAGAGTTTCAGCCCGAACTCTCTGCAGCTCCATATAGACACCAAACAAAAGATCCCTATATGTTTTCTTTTATACAGCTTGCCCAAGATGCGATTCTTGAAAAGGGCGGCCAAATCCTGCTGAACACAAGAGCCACAGAGCTGCGAGTGGACGGTCATGGAGTTGTAAACGGCATCAAGGCTATTGATGCCAATGGCAATGAAATCGAAATTGCTGCAAAATCCGTCATCCTCGCCACTGGAGATTATGCCGCCAATAAGGATTTGTTGCCCGTCGAATTCCACAACCTGCTTAATTCTGGACCAACATCGAGCACAGGTGATGGTATTCTTATGGCCCAAGCAATAGGTGCCGCTGTACAGGACATGGACAAAGCAGCCTTTTGGGCTAATGGCATAGAGGGTGCGCCTGGTCAAGCGATTTACGCCTGGGGTCGACTCCTGTGTCAGTTTGGGGGTATTTACGTCAACTCCGAAGGCAAGCGGTTTAGCAAAGATGTCATGAATGACGAAGAAGCAGCCATAGCCATGCTTGCAGAAGAAATGGAAGGCAAAAAAGTATGGGTTGTCTATGATCAAACCGCAAGAGATGCATTGAATGATTTTGGATTTCCCAGCGTTGTCTCAGTATGGAGTGCTTCCAAAGAAGAAAGCGAGTTAACAGAAAATCAGCACATTTGGTCAGCCGGCAGCATTTCTGAGTTGGCGGAAAAAATAGGAGTTTCGGAAGCCGAGCTCAGCAACACGGTTGAGACATTCAATTCATATGTAGCGGCTCAGGCGGATCCCGATTTTGGCCGTGCAGACTTTGCATCCCCGTTTGATCATCCGCCTTATTATGCCCTGACTCAGAGAATAAGCATCTATCCAACAATTGGTGGACTAAAAATCGATCCCGAAGCTCGCGTGATGAGCACCTCAGGAACTCCTATTGTGGGCTTATATGCCGCCGGCGATGTTACCACTGGGGTGTCCACAAATGGTCGGGATACCCTCGTCCCTGCCATCGCTTTCGGACTTGTCGCGGCAGAGACAGCTGTTGCCCATCTGGATTAATTATCCTGTCGCATCTGTAATGCCTGCGCGAATACTTCACAGGCATGGCTGAAAAGGTCAGGGGTTGAAGCAATCACCAGGGTGCATGGGAAGCTGACCGACAAAGGCACCGTGATCAGCCTGAGCGGGAATCTCTGGGCAAGGTATTTGGTGGTGTCTGAGGAAATCTGTACGGATCGCTGTTTGATGTATCCTGGATGGTCCGCTTTGACCTTCGCGCAGGGGGAGAGCGATTCACAGCCCCCCTTACAGTGAAAGGCTCTGGATACAGGTTATAGGCACCGGCGATTCCTAGACCTTACCCGCGATGTTGTGACATCCCCCTTCGATCGCCAGTACACCGTTGCTGTCAACGCAGTAAAGAAACCTGTGTGCGGATGTAGCTACAGTTTTCTCCAGCCGCCTTCCAGAAGGGAAACGGCGGCGCGGCAAGCAGCAGCAGCGCAAGGCTAAAAGCAAACGTGCTTCACTAACAGGGAAAGGCCGCCGGTGCCACAGGCATCCGGCGCCTTTCCCTTACTTGAATTCCTTTCGGCAGCGGTATCTGCAGCTCAGAGCCCTTGGGCTTGCAGCCAGACTTCCAGGACTGCGTTTTATTCCAGCAGATCCTCCGCGTGCCAGAAGTCTTCTATCACCGCGCTCACCCTGTCGATGCAGGCCAGCTCCTCTTTAGGGATCGTGGAGGCAACGCCGACGATCTTGCAAGCGCCGGCGCGCATCGCAGACAGGATCCCGGCTCTTGCGTCCTCAAAGACCATGCATTGATGGATGGGGACGTCGATTTTGGCCGCAGCCTTGAGATAGATATCCTTTTCCGGTTTGCCCGGGAACGTGCCATCGTCGTAGACCACGCGCCGGATGTCGAACCATCTGGCCAGATCCAGGTACTTAAAAAAGAACTTCAGGTTGTTGATCCCGGAAGCCGTCGCTATCGTATAGCGAATCCCCCTGCCCTGCAGAAGATCCAGAAATTGTGGCAGCCCTTCCGCCAGCCTGAACTTGTCCCTGTCCGCAAGGCATAGCGCCCGATAGTGTGTTTCCTTTTCTTCCGACAGTGCTTCGACATCCAATCCGGACAGCTGGGGGCCCAAATAATGCCTGAATGTGACGTCTGCGTGCCTTCCGTAGATGTATTGATGGAATTCCGCTTCTGCCACATCCCTGCCCGTCTTCTTTTTCAGGAAGATCCTCCAGGACTCTTCCTGCATTTCACCGTCGAAGAACATGGTGCCGTTGAAGTCAAGCAGCACGCCCCTGATCCTCATGGCGGATCCTTTCTTTATACCGGCTGAATCATACACACAGCCTGGACAGACGGAACAGGCTTTCCGTATCGGACCTTCCATCGCGAACCAGCCGGCGCCCTTTGGACAGCTCAGCCAGCTGACACTTCAATGCCCTCACGCCAGACCGCCAACACAGCGAGGGCGGCCCCTGCGTTGTCTGCCCCGCCATCATACATCACAAAACGCTCTCGCCATAGCTGACGGCTGGAGCAGACCGGCAGAAATGCCAGGGAAAGGTGCCGCATTCGCAGCCTTCGCTGTTTGCCCTCCCTCATCCAATACTGGTCCATCAGCCTGCGCGCTGCAGACACGTCCCTCTCCTTGCCCCCCCCCCTCATCTCGTGCACAATAAGGGCAGTATATGCTGAAAGCTGTGCGTCCAACCCGGACGCGCGGGAGGGTTGATCACCTATGAAGTTTTTGCATCTGTCAGACCTGCACCTTGGAAAAACAGTTCACGGGTTCTCCATGCTGGAGGACCAGGAGTACATCCTCAAGTCCGTCCTGGGCATTGCGGACACTGAGACGCCCGACGCTGCCCTTCTCTGTGGCGATATCTTCGACCGGACCGTCGCACCAACAGACGCCCTGCGCCTGCTGGATGACTTTCTTAACGGGCTGGTCCACCGCGGCATAGAGGTCTTTATCATCAGCGGCAACCATGACTCGGCGGAGCGCCTGGCTTTCGGTTCCCGGCTGATGCGCCTGGGAGGAGTGCACATCTCCCCCGCATACAACGGCAGCATTGAACCCTTCGCCTTCACCGACGCCTTTGGAGAGCTGCGCGTATATATGCTGCCCTTCCTCAGGCCCGTACAGATCCGGCGTTTTCATCCGGATGAAGAGATCGTCACCTGGACGGATGCGGTCAGGGCCGTCATCCATCGGATGGACATCGACGCATCGAGGCGAAACCTCCTGCTGGCACATCAGTTTGTCACCGGCGCGGCAACCTGTGAATCGGAAGAAGTCAACATCGGTGGCGCGGAAAACGTCGACGCTGAGGTCTTCGCCCCCTTTGACTATGTGGCGCTGGGACACCTGCATGGGCCGCAGAGCATCAGCAGGCAAACGGTGCGCTACTGCGGAACGCCGCTGAAATACTCGTTTTCCGAAACCGCGCATCAAAAATCCGTGACGGTGGCAGAGCTTGGCGAAAAGGGCAGTGTCACGGTCCGGACTGTTCCCCTGACGCCCAGGCGGGAACTGCGGGAAATACGCGGCACATACCTGGAACTCACAGCGCGCGATTTCTATCACAAGTTAAACAGGGACGATTACTACCGCGTCACCCTCACCGATGAAGAGGATCAGCCGGATGCTGTCGGCAAGCTACGCATCCTCTATCCCAACCTGATGCGCCTGGACTATGACAACCGGCGTACAAGGGCCGGGGCCTCTGTGTCCGACGTCGTGGAAGCACACCAGTATAGCCCGCTCCAGCTTTTCGAATTGTTTTTTGAACAGCAAAACGACTACGGAATCTCTGATGTCCAGCGTAATTTTCTGTCCGCCCTGATCGAACAGGTGTGGGAGGACACGCGATGAGGCCCCTGACGCTGACGCTATCCGCCTTTGGTCCCTACGCGGGCGAGACCTTCCTAAACCTTGATCAGTTGGGTGCCAGAGGTCTTTACCTGATCACCGGCGATACCGGCGCTGGCAAGACCACGATTTTTGATGCCATCGCCTTCGCCCTCTACGGGGAGCCCAGCGGCGTGACCCGGGAAACCTCGATGCTGCGCAGCAAATACGCAGCCCCTGACGCGGATACCTTTGTGGAAATGACCTTCTCCTACGGAGGCAGAGAGTACCGCCTCCGCAGAAACCCGGAATACCTGCGCCCGAAACAACGCGGTGAAGGCTTTACCCCGCGCAAAGCAGACGCGGTTCTTCACTGCCCGGACGGGCGTATGGTTGTCGGAAAGACACAGGTGACAGGCGCCATACGCGAGTTGCTGGGCCTAGACCGCGCGCAATTCACCCAGGTGGCGATGATCGCACAGGGCGACTTCCTCAAGCTCCTGGTCGCGACAACAAGGGAGCGTCAGGAGATCTTCAGGCATATCTTTCAGACCCGAAACTATGAAACGCTGCAGGTCCGCCTGAAAACGGAGGCGGCGAACCTGAAAGCCAGCTACGAGGATCTGCATAAAAGCATCCGGCAGTACATCGACGGCATTGCCTGCGACGCTGACGACCCGCAGGTCATCGACGTCCGCAAGGCACAGGAAGGCTCCCTTACAACCGTCGAGACCCTGGACCTATTGGACCAACTCATCGAGGGGGGCGCGGAAAAGCACAGGGCTGCCAAGGTGGCCCTGGAAGCCGTGGAAGCCGATATTTCCAGGGCAGACCAGGCTTTGGGAAAGGCTCTGCAGGACCTCAAGTCCAAAGAAGAACTGCGCGTTGCCCTGGCAAGGCTGGACGGCCTCCTTAAAGAGCTGCCCGGGCTAAAAACAGCCTTTTCAGAAGCCTCTGCAAAGCAGCCCGAGATCGACGGGCTCACGGACAGCATCGCGACAGAGCGCTCACGCCTGAAGGAGTATGACGAGCTGGAACGGATTTTGAGGGATATTGAGGCAAAGGGCAAGGCGCTCAGACAGCACAGGGACAAGAGGCTTGAGCTCACAGAGGGATGGAATCAGCACAGGTCAAGGCTGGCTGAATGGAAAACCGAGCTTGAAGCCCTCAGGGAAACGGGTACCCGAAAGCTTTCGCTGGAGACTGAAAAGGGCCGCATGCTTGAGCGCCTGAAACACATCGACGCACTGAGCCAGGAGCTTGACAAGCTTGCGGACACCCATCAAAAACTCACACGCGCCCAAAGGGCGTACAGGGAAGCCAGTACAGCAGCGGGCGTAGCCAACACGGAACACGCACAGCTTCACCGGGCTTTTTTAGACGCGCAGGCCGGCATCCTGGCCCAGTCGCTGTCGGAGGGGCAGCCCTGCCCTGTCTGCGGCTCCCTAACCCACCCCTCCCCCGCGCACAAGCCAGACTCGGTGCCCACGGAAAAAGAGGTGGAGACGGCCCTCAGGAAAGTCAACAAAGCACGCAAGGAGGCCGAAGAGACCAGCAAAACAGCGGCGGTGTACGCCACTCAAAAAACAGCGCTGGAAGAGGGCGTCAACCAAAAGTCCCAGGCCCTGTTTGAAGAACGTCCCGACAGGCTTTCTGAAGCGCTCTCCCGGGAGAAGGACAGGGTTACCGGTTTCACAGCTCTGCTGGAATCACAGATCGAAGCAGAGCAAAAAAAAGAACAACACAGAGCAGTGCTTGAAAAGGCCCTGCCCACGCTGGAAGCAACGGTGTCCAAACTGGCAGAGGATATCGCCGCAAACAACAATGCCCTCACCGCTCTTGAAGCTGCGCTGCAGGAAATCGACGCGGACCGCCAGAGGCGCAAAGCGTCTCTCCCCTTTGATAGCAAAGCTGAGGCAGCAAAGAATATCATCGCGCTGGAGGCTCAGAGGAAAGCGCTGCAGGATGCGATCGACCGTCTGAAGACTGCAGTCGACGAACACCAGCTCCGACGCTCTGAGACCGAGGCAAGGATAGCGGTCCTGACCGATCAGCTAAAAAACGCACCAGAATCCGACATCAAAGGGATGGAAGCCGCTCGAAAAGAGCTGAGCAGCCTGAAGGAAAGGCATACCGGCGCTGTCTTAGCCATTCTCTCACATCTCGACAACAACCGGGAGATCCACAAACGCATCGCCCAGCGCCTTCAGGACCTCCGTCTCGTGGAGGAGCGCTGGACCTGGATGAAATCTCTCTCTGATACCGCCAGCGGCCAGCTTGCAGGCAGGGACAAGATCATGCTGGAAACCTATGTTCAGGCCGCGACCTTCGAGCGGATCATCCGCAGGGCCAACCTCCGCCTGATGCAGATGTCCAGCGGGCAGTTTGAGATGAAGAGGGCTGCAGACGCAAGCAACCTGGTTAGCCAGAGCGGGTTAGAACTCAACGTCATCGACCACTACAACGCCTCGGAGCGAAGCGTCAAATCTCTCTCCGGTGGCGAATCGTTTATGGCTTCGCTGTCTTTAGCCCTTGGGCTTTCCGACGAAATCCAGTCCGCGTCCGGTGGCATCTATCTTGAAACGCTGTTCGTGGACGAGGGCTTTGGCGCACTGGATGAGGCCACGCTCTCACAGGCGCTCAAGGTCCTGAACAGCCTCGCGGACAGCCATCTGCTTGTTGGGATCATCTCCCATGTGGCGGAGCTGAAGGAACGCATTGAAAAGCAGATCGTTGTCAGAAAACAAAGGAGCGGTGGAAGCCACGCAGAAATCCTGGCATAGCCTTCCCTTAGAACAGGAGCACGCGATGAAAAACGGACGCTTTCAGATCTATACCGGCGACGGCAAGGGCAAGACCACTGCGGCGGTAGGTCTCGCGGTGCGGGCAGCTGGCGCAGGCCTTCGGGTGTACATCGGGCAGTTTATCAAGGATCAGGAATACAGCGAAGTGGCCCTCCTGCGGCGGCTGCCCGGCGTCCGGGTGGAGCTTTACGGCACGGGCAGGGGCTGCCTGATCACGGAAAAACCGGACGACACGGACCGCGCCTTTGCGCTGGCAGGTGTTGACAAGATCCTGGCTGCCATGACCTCCGGCACCTATGACCTGGTCATTGCCGACGAGATCAACGTTGCCTGGCTTCTTAAGCTTCTTGACACAGAGGACTGGAAACGCTGCGCCCTGGGCCGTCCGGCGGGCGTGGAACTGGTGTTCACCGGCCGTGGGCTTCCCCCCGGCGCAGAAGAACTGGCCGATCTCATCACACAGATGCAGGAAGTTCGGCATTATTACACCACGGAGAGCCTGCCCGCCCGCAAAGGAATCGAGAGCTGAACCACGTCCGTTTCGGGCTCCGAGCCATGCGCCCCATTTCAAACCAAACAAGGCCCTGCATTCGCGGAGGCAGGCTTCTTTGATTCGCTCCTCTTTCCGCGCCACAGCACATTTCACGCAGGGTTCCGCGCCGTCGCTGCCTCACACCATGCCGCACTATATTTTGTCGCGCGCTATTTTTCAGGGATAATTTCTATCCAGTACCCGTCCGGGTCTGCGATGAAGTAGATGCCCATCTTTTCATTTTCGTAGCACACGACATCCATTTCTCTGTGTCTTGCAAGCGCTGCATCAAAATCGTTCACGCTGAAGGCCAGATGAAACTCGTTGTCGCCAAGGTCGTATTTCGGCTTGTCAAAGTCCTTCAGCCAGGTAAGTTCCAACAGGTGTCCGGTTTGCCCGTCACCCAAAAAGACCAGGGTGAACCCTTCAGTTTCCTTCCTGCGGCTCTCCGTCAAGCCCAGAGCCTTTCGGTAGAAGTCCAGGGATTTCTCCAGGTTTACAACATTCAGGTTGTTATGCGCGAAGGTAAACCGGAGATCCTTGCCATCGTGCGCCATCTCTTCCATCCCCCTGCTTTCTCTTTTTCCACGCCTGGCGGCGCTTCTGCACCGCCAGGCGTTCTCATCTCTCTTTTCCGCGCTACAATACTCTTCACGCGTCACCAGGGCTCTCGTTCCCGCCTCTCTCTTTCGCGCCCGCAGGCGCTCTCGCTCCCGTCTCTCTTTTCCGCGCCCATAGGCGCTCTTCACGCAGTGCGCAGCACTGCTCTTCACGGTGGCGAAGCCACTGCTTCACGCAACGCAGAGCGTTGCTCTTCACGGTGGCGAAGCCACTGCTTCACGCAACGCGAAGCGTTGCTCTTCACGCGTGGCTACAGCCACGCATAGGCTCTTCACGGCCGCGCAGCGGCCTCTTCACGCAACGCAGAGCGTTGCTCTTCACGCGTGGCTACAGCCACGCATAGGCTCTTCACGGCCGCGCAGCGGCCTCTTCCCTCGCCAGTCTTCGAACCAGGAAGGCAAACTCGTCCTTCCAGGGGTCTTCCTTGATGCCGGAGATGCCCTCCAGTTGCTCGGCAACGGCAGCGTAGCTTGCAGTGCCGACAAACTCTGATTTTCGTAACAGCATGCCTGTCTGGGCCACAGCTGACGCGAACTTCAGGTTATCGGACATCTCCTCACGTACGCTCTCCTCCCCCACGGGGTAGCTGAACAACCGGCTTTCGTCTCCCTCCGGATCCTTCGCGCGCACGGAAACCGTCAGGTATTCCACGCTTCCCGTGGTTTCAGTCCGCTGGTACTTAAGGCCCGCGTCCGCAGCCTCTTCCGCCGTCGTCTCGATGATTTCATACAAGGCGGTGACGCGGTGGCCCGCGCCAACCTCTCCACCGTCTTTGCTGTCGTCGGCAAAGTCCTCACTCGCAAGCTGTCGGTTCTCGTATCCGATCTGGCGGTATTTCGCCACGCGCTCAGGGTTAAACTCTATCTGGAATTTGACATCCTTGGCTACTGTGAACAGTGTGCCACCCATCTCCTCCACCAGCGCGCGCCGTGCCTCGAGAATCGTATCAATGTAAGCGTAGTGGCCGTTGCCATGGTCGGCCAGAGCCTCAAGCTTGTTATCCTTCAGATTGCCATAGCCGAAGCCCAGCACAGACAGGAAGACGCCGCTTTTCTTTTTTTCCTCGATCAGGCGGGTCAACTCACCTTCGCTGGTTACCCCAACATTCAGGTCGCCATCCGTGGCAAGGATCACCCGGTTGTTGCCGCCTTTGATAAACTGCTCCTCGGCGATGCGGTAGGCAGTCTGAATCCCCTTGCCTCCTGCTGTCGAACCGGAGGCAAACAGGTTCTCGATGGCAGACATGATCGCCGGCTTGTCCTCCACACCCGCACCCACAAGCACCACGCTGTCCGTCCCCGCATAGGTGACGATGGACACCCGGTCGCCTTCCTGTAACTGTTCCGTCAGCATCATGAAGGCCCGCTGCGCAAGGCCCAGCCTGTCAGCGCCTTCCATGGACCCGGAGACATCGATCAGAAATACAAGGTTGCTTGCAGGCCGCTCTTCCGGCGCAAGGTCCTTCGCCTGCAGCCCCACCAGCAGCAGCTTTGCTTCCGGGTTCCAGGGGCAGGGCGCGATCTCGGTGGTGACAGAGAAGGGTTCCCCCGCGGCGGGGGCCGGATAATCGTAACGGAAGTAGTTGATCATTTCCTCGATGCGTACGGCGTCCTCCGGAGGCAGAGTCCCCTCAAGCAACCTGCGGCGCACGTTTGTCCAGGAAGCCGTATCCACGTCCGCAGCAAAAGTGGACAGCGGGTTTAATAACGTGGATTGGAACCCATGTTCCTTGATATAAGCGTATTCTTCCGTGTTATATGCATACACCCCTGCGGGCGACGGCAAGGATCCCCACCCGTAAGCGAAGTTCTCTGCAGCCCGCGACTGCCACATCCCGAGGCCATCCAACAACTCCTCCGACAGGGCGGGCCACTGCGATGTTGTGCGATGCATGGACAGTGTCTTGCCCGTATCCGCGTCTTCAAGGACAAGGCTGTCGCCGTATAGCGCGTATTCAAATGGGTTCAGGCTGAAGCTGCCATCGCCGTTGTCAATAAAGAAATACAGCATCCCGTCCTGTTCGATATAGATCCCGGAGCCGGTCTGCGCTCCCGTGCTGTCGTAGGTAGCATAGCTCAGGTCAGGTCCCAAATCAAAGGCAAGGGGCTCTTGCGTCCCTTCCCACGTACCTGCCAAACCCGCGGGTGCTTCCCAGGGCTCACGCGTGAGAAGGAGCAGATCCACCTCGTCCGCGCCTGCACCTTTCAGCTTTAGCGTATCGCCATCCAGCGAGTATTCCATGTCACTTCCACTGCCATCAGGGTTTCTCAGGTTCAGAACGCCTTCCTCTGTGGTCCATTGGCCCGTAGCCATTTCCGGGGATCCTGCCGGGCCAAAAAAGTGTAAAAACAAGCCGTCACCTCTCAGCGCCAGGACCACCGGGTTTTCCCCATCGATTCCCTTCCATACGCCCTCAAGGTTTTCTGTTCCCCATACAGTGCTGATTGGCGCCATAGCAAGCGCCAGCAGCAGTGTGAGGATTGTTCGAAGATGCTTCATCTAAATCCTTCCTTTCAACCGTTCGCCTCGGCGGGCAGCCCGGTTCGTTGCTGGAAGGCAAGATGCCGGCCGCGCATTCGCCTTCATGCATGCAACGTACCACAGGGGCCCTGTGCTGCACTTCCTTGCGTAAATTGCCGATGATGTCGCAAAGGCAGCGATCATTTACACACAACAAGCACATCCTCATCAGACGTTTCCGTCAAGGAAAGTTCCCTCTTCACGAAGAGTTTCATCCGTGCGCGCAGAGCGTACCAGGGCACGAACATCAAGGGCGCATAGAGTATAGGGGCGCGCTGCAACTACAGAGATCCGTTTTCTTTCACCCAGGTTTCAGCATAGCTTCCTTCCGCTACGGTGAAGCTTAGCTTCGGACAGCCTTCAAAGGCATCCGGCGCCATGCTGACAAGGCTGGCCGGCAGGTTGATGGATTTAAGGCCTGCACAGTGCTTGAACGGCTGTGAACCTATGCTCACAAGCCCTTCTGGAAGCGTTACGTCTGTCAGTCCGATGCAACTGTGGAAGGTGCTGTCTCCGATGGCCTCCATGCCCTGAGGAAAGATCAGCACGCAAAGGCTGTCACAGCTGGAAAATACCCAGTTATTCAGTTTTTTGAGCCCTTCCGGCAGTGTGACTGTCTGAAGGCGTTTGCACTGGGAAAACGCGCCTTCCTCGATGTCCACGGCCCCGCCGGAAAACTCAAGTGTCTGCAGGCTTTCGCAGCCGGAAAAGGCCCACAGGCCGATGCGCGTAAGGCTGTGGGGAAGGGTCACCGAAAGCAAGCTTGAACAGCCTGAAAATGCCCAATCCCCTATGGTTTTCATCTCGTCAGGAAATTCAAGCGACTGAAGGCCCCTGCACCTGGAAAATGCCTCATCGCCAATACCTGAAAGCCCCTTGGGCAGTGCCAGAGAAAGCAAATTCGCACAGCCGTGGAAGGCCAGCCTGTCGATGGCTTCCATCCCCTCAGGCAGCAACACAGACTGCAGGTTTACGCAGTCATAGAAGGTCCCTTCCTCAAGCCTCGTAAGGCCTTTTGGCACCACGACAGACTGAAGGCTTGCACAGTCGGAAAACGCCCAGCTGCCCACACGCTCCATCCCTTCGGGCAACGCGATGGACTGAAGATTTGCGCATTGGGAAAAAGCTTGGTCGCCTATGCTTATAAGCCCTTCCGGCAGTGTGACCGAACGCAGGTTTTCACACCCGTAAAACGCACTGACGCCGATATGCTCCAAACCCGGTGGCAGTGTGATGGATACCAGGCAGCTGTTATGGGCGAAAGCCTGGCTCCCTGTCTTCGTTACCCTGCGGCCCTCCTGCGTCGCCGGCACATGAAGCGCAGCCGCACAACCCCGATAGCTTTGCAGCATCGCTGTCCCATCCAGGTTGATCGTATACACGAACTCCTCTTCCGGCCTTGAAGCAACGCTGTCTGCCTCAACCTTCCCGCATGACAAACCTGCCGCGAGCACCAGCACCAGCAGCCAGACTGCCTCCGTCTTCATAGTAGCCACACCCACCCCTCAGTCTTTCCTCAAAGCGCGGCTCGTCAACAGTAATGCGGACAAAACGTTAAGCAGTGAGGTTTAGAGTAGATG
>CAZPIC010000037.1:0-19121 GCA_964586835.1 uncultured Oscillospiraceae bacterium | reverse complement strand
TCATAGAGACTGCCAAACTCAATGGACTGGATGCCTACAAGTACCTACGATTCCTACTCCGTAAGCTTCCGACCGAAACCGCCCCGTTCACCGACGATGTTCTTGAGAAGCTGGCGCCCTGGAGTCAAGCGGCTCAAGTCGAGTGTAAGTGACGGGGTGGTATTATGACGCTTACGATAGCAAACCATCTTTCGCAGGAATACACATGGAATACTCAGCACGTCGATATAGACACTCGCTGGACACTTTAAAAGCCTTCCAGGATTCCGTCCGAGTGATAATGGATTAGACACTCTGAGTGTGCAGGTCCCTGCAATGTCGAGATGTGAATCCATCGGATCCACCGACTGCACTGGGGCAGACATAGACTCTCCGCTCAACGGCTACTTTCCCGACCAGGGTCATGATCTCCTTGCGGCGATTGCTATTGGCATACAAAGGGAGACGAACGCCGCAACAGCACGCAGAATCTTCTCCTTGAAGGGATGCGTCCACTGCTTCGAGCAGCAGGCCGAACGCCCTGGCCGCGTCGCTCAGTATCGCAAAACGGAACCCCTGTTCCAGTAGCTCTGCTGAGAGAGGAGTTCCCGACCCCATGCGGTTGAGCATGGTTGAAATAAAGTGGCTTGTCTCCCTTCCGGCTGATTGCAGGATGTCTTCTAAGGCGTTTTTTTTACCTTGTTATCTGGCAGCGCATCCTCCAGATCGCTCAATCGACTCTTCTTTTGTATGTAGGCATCCACGGATTTTCGAAAAGCCACTGTGTTTTTATGGCGATTCAGATAAACTTCCTCCCTGCCCCGCGGAACGTGTTTCGAGACCGTTCCCTTGGCGGATCCATGGGAGATTGTGTAATATGGCGCTGATTTCACTGAGGTCCCATCCTTCAGGGTACGCGTATTTCTGCTTGCGCTGAGCGATCCATACAGCAAGGGCTTCTTCGCTAGAGAGATAAGGTGTTCCAGCGCTTCATTGCAGGACATTGCATCGTTTGTCTGATCCATCTCCCAATCCCTCGCTTATAATGATCGTACACTGCTCTGTTACCCCAGCGCAGGGTGCCAGGGAAACTACAGATCTATTCTACACTCTATCGACGGGAATGGCAAGAAGAAGGCCTTATCATCAGCCCTGAATGAGGTCAACGTATTGAATCGTATAAGAGCTATACAAGTCTGACGTGTACCCTCTCCTGCTTGCAGGCTTGTCAAGGGGGGAGACGGAGGGTATAATCCGTTTGCGAAAAATTGGGAAGGCGCCAAGCCAAGCCCTGGCGCAAAGGGGAAAAACCATGCCGCTGATCAAATGCCCGCGATGCGAGTTAAACTACATGGAAGTCACGGAGAAGTATTGCAAGGTGTGCAGGAGGGAGATGCATGGCAGCGGTGCCCGGGAAGAGCCGGAAATCTGCAGCGCCTGCAGCGAGTCACCCGCCCTGCCTGGAAAGGATGTTTGTATTTTCTGCCTCAAGGAAATGCAGGAAGCGGGAGAAGAGGGTGAAGATATTCAGCCCCTGGATGTGACCAGCGATTCAGTCAGCACAATGGACGAGATGACACCGGTCGCGAAAGAAGAGCACCCCGATTCGGACTATGAGGAAATGAGCGGTGACCTATCGCTGGAGGAAATAGAGGAAAAGGAAGCGCAGGAAAGCGACGAAGAGGAAGAGGATGTCTGACAGCTTCCGTATATTTGCCATCGGCGATCTGCACCTTCCAGGCGGAAGATTCAAGCCGATGGATGTATTCGGAGAACATTGGAACGGCCATTTTGAAAAGATCGCTGCGGACTGGGCGGCTCGCGTGAGTGAAGAGGATGTGGTGCTGATCCCCGGGGATATCAGCTGGGCTCTCAAGCTTGAGGATGCCCGAGAGGACCTGATGAGGATCGGGTCTCTCCCGGGGACGAAGATCATGATCCGGGGCAACCACGATTTCTGGTGGGCATCCATTTCTCGTCTGCGCGCCTCTCTTCCTAAGGGGATGCTCGCGTTGCAGAACAACGCTGCATTGATCAAAGGCACGCTTTTTGCGGGATCAAGGGGATGGAATGCACCAGAGGGGGAGGATGATTCGGAAAACGAACGGATCTACAGGCGGGAGTTGCTGCGCCTGGAACTGTCTCTCTCAAGAGCCAGGGCGCTCAGCCCCGACAAGCGCCTCGTCGCTATGACGCATTTCCCCCCCACGGGAGAAATGGGCGAGAGAAGTCCCGTGACAGAGCTCATGACAGCCTTCGGGGTCAGCGACGTGGTGTATGGACACCTTCACGGGCAAGCGAACAATCGAGCGTTCGAAGGGACCATTGACGGCGTCAGGTATTTCCCCTCATCCTGCGATGGGTTAGGTTTCAGGCTGCGTAAGCTTCCTTCTGCATCGGTTCTGGAGCTGCTTTCCTTCTAATGACCGGCAAGAGTCCTGTCCCCCGCCGCTCGGCGGGGTTTTTGTTGTATGCGCAAGCCAAAGAAGACATGGCGGCAAAGCCGAGCAAATTCGTCAATTAATACAAATTCGTTCAATATTTAACAGCATATTAACCATATATGTGAAGCAATATATGAATGAATGAGAAAGTACGTTCTCGATATGTGAAAGATTAGGGGAACGTATTTTCGCATGAATTTGCCTAAAACATCAGTTCACAGCGTCTGAACACCCAAACACTGTGCTGAGAAGGCTTCATTTGTTGACGTCTGTTCCCAAGGGGTGGTAGATTGTGTCTCTAAACGGGAATAAGTGGTGATTGGTGGTGATGATGTGCCTCAAAACGGCAAGGATCCCCATGCCGCGCGTACTGCGGCCTCTGATGGCACGGTCACCACGCGCGTGTCAGAACCGTCTGACAGCGTTGAAACAGACGAAGAGGTGACCGGTTTCTTTGGCGCGTACAACCACAGCATCGACACAAAAGGGCGGATGATCATCCCTCAAGCCTTTCGGGAAAAGCTGGGCGAAAGGATCATTGTGGGGGTGAATATTTCCCAGACAAGCATAGCGGTGTATCCGCTGAAGGTATGGAAGGACAAGCTGAATATGCTGGCATCCCTCGCCCGGGAAGATGTGAGTGCGGAAGTGTTTCTGGAACGTTTTTCCATGCTGTCCTTTGACAGCTGTGGCTTTGATGCCCAAGGCCGAATCCTGCTTCCCGCAGCGCTGAGGGAGCTGTTTATCAAGGATGCTCCAGGGGTGCAGGTATCAGGTGCGAGGGAGTATGTCCGAGTTGTTTCAAGTGTGCAGGCTGCGGGCGAGACGGAGATGTTCACCCGGAAGCATGCTGATGTCCTTGCAGACATCAGCGCCATACAAGCCCGCCTGCGGGAGGCCGCATCCAAACACTGATCTGCGATAAAAGTTGTGAAAGGGAGGCGAAGACGGATGAAGAGAAACCCTGAAGGAACCGGCGGGCGTGCATACAGCATGGCGGGAAGCGCGCTGCTTCCACCGGTCCGCCTCTTTGCAGGTGATCGCGTAGACGTGCCCGACGCCTGGGCAGACCAGGACGAGAGGGTCTGTTTCCGAGCGCCCACAGGTGAGCGCTCCGGCAGGAGAGGGATCAGGCTGCATGTGGCGATGCTGCTGATGGTGTTCCTGCTTGGCCTGATGTTCTCTCAGATCGGCCGCAGGGCAGTGGAGGAAAAGCACCTGAAAGAGGAGTACCTGCGTATTGCCGTCGCTATGGTGGAAGCGGAGCGTCGGCAGGCTGATCTGAAGGACAGCTTGTCAAAGGTGGGCGATGAGGGCTATATTTGTTATCGTGCCACACAGGCGCTGGGAATGAAGCTGGCAACCGGCAGTGAGGTGGTCTGGGTGGAAGCGCCCGCCACGCGTTCACTTCCGGAGCGAAACAGGCCATCCTATCTGGGGTCATCGGAAACGGGACTTGTACGCCAGCCATAAAGGTGTGATGTATGCAACTGTCAGAGCTTGTAAGACTTTCGGGCGTGGACGTGTCGGGGCTAACCGGGGATTGCGACATTTTGTCGCTGAGTGCAGATAGCCGTAAAAAAACACGCGGTGGCTTGTTTTTCTGTGTGGCCGGCGCGCGTTATGACGCGCATGATTTCGCCGGCGAGGCTGTGGCCAACGGAGCAGTAGCCCTGGTCGTGACACGGCAGCTTCCCGATGTTGATGTTCCACAGCTGCTTGTAAAAGACGACAGAGCGGCCATGGCTTTGATCGCTGGGGCCTTCTATGGAAAACCGGCTGCAGGCATGAAGCTCATGGGGGTGACAGGCACAAAGGGTAAAACGACCACGAGCTACTTCCTGAAAGCAATCCTTGAAAAGGCAGGCTTCCTCTGTGGTCTGATTGGGACGACAGGGAATATGATCGGCCACCGGTGGACAGACAGCGGTCTGACAACGCCTGACCCTATTGAGCTGCACGAAACCTTCCGGCGAATGGCGGATGCAGGGGTGCAGGTGGTCGTCATGGAGGTCTCAGCGCATGCTCTCTCCATGCGCCGCCTGGAAGGGCTAACCTTTGAAGCGGCCTGCTACACAAATCTGTCTCAGGACCACCTTGACTTCTTTTTCACAATGGAAAACTACTTCGCAGCCAAACAGAGCTTCTTCACCTCGGGCATGGCTAGAAACGCTGCTATCAACGCAGATGACGACCATGCCGCGCAGCTCCTCGAGGCCCTCAGCATCCCTTTGAGCACTTACGGAATATGCACAAACGCAGATATTTTTGCCAGGGACATCGAGATCAGCGAAAATGGAGTCGCGTTCACCCTCTCCCTGTGGAATGAGCATCAGTACCCTGTCCGACTGAAACTGATGGGCATGTTCAATGTATACAATGCACTCGCTGCGGCAGCATCCGCACTGATCCTGGGAGTCGATCCTCAGGCGATCGGCCCGGCGCTGGAGGGCGTGAAGGCCGTACCGGGGCGCGCCGAAGTACTGGATACGCATACGCCATTTAAAGTGATCCTGGATTACTCTCACTCCCCGGATGCACTGGAGAACATCCTGAAAACGGTTCGTTCGATCGCCAGACGCCGCGTCATTGTCGTCTTTGGATGCGGAGGAGACAGAGACCAGGGAAAGCGTCCTCTGATGGGGCAAACCGCTGGTCGACTGGCGGACTATTCCATCTTGACCAGCGATAACCCACGCAGCGAGGACCCGATGGACATCCTGATCGCGATCGAGAGCGGGATCAAAGCGACCGGAGGCGCTTACGAGCTCCAACAGGACCGCCGGGAAGCCATCACCAAAGCGCTGACCATGGCTTCGGAGGGGGATTATGTGATCCTGGCCGGAAAGGGCCATGAAACCTATCAGGAAGTCAACGGTGTCAAGCGCCCCTTTGATGAAAAGCTGATCGTTAGTGAGCTTCTGTTGCGCCCTGAAAACGGGAGAACCATTCCATGAGCGTCGTGATGGCTGCTGTGCTCGCCTTCCTGCTGATGCTGCTGAGCATGCCCCGGTTTTTGTCCGCGCTCGTCACCCTGAGCCCTGGACAGACGATTTACGAACTGGGTCCCAGCGCGCATAAAAAGAAGCAGGGAACGCCCAACATGGGCGGCCTGGTGATCGCGTCGTCGCTCTGCCTGTCATGGTTGCTGGCCTCGCTTCCCACTGGTATACCGGGAGAGGGGGTGGCGCTCCTGTTGCTGGTTCTGGCCTGCATGGCGATCGGCTTCACCGACGATTGGCTCAAGAGCGCCTACAGACGTCACGAAGGTCTGAAACCCAGGCAGAAACTGATTGCCCAGTTCGCTGCCGGAGCCCTTTTTTCTTTCTACTGTGCCGGCGCCGTAGGGACCGGGCTGCGCCTGCCACTGTCCGAAAGAGAACTGGATCTGGGCCCAGCCTATATTCCGTTGATGACGCTGGCAGTGGTGTTCATGACCAACAGTGCGAACCTCCAGGACGGTGTGGACGGGATCCTGTCCACAGTGACTGTGGTAGGCGGCACCGCGCTGGGGGTGATGGCTCTCGCCCTGGCAGCGCAGAGCGTGTCTTCTTCCACTCCCGCGGGTGCGGTCGCGCACTGCAGTCTGGCGATGGCAGGAGCCTGCCTCGGGTTTTTGAGATTCAACCGTTATCCCGCTCGGATCTTTATGGGAGATACAGGCTCGATGCTGATAGGCGCTGTATTCGCAGGCGCAGCAATGCTGCTGAAGGTTCAGCTGTGGCTGATCCCGCTTTGCTTTACGCTGATCGTTTCCTCCCTATCGGTGATTGTCCAGCGGTTCTACTTCAAGCTGACCGGCGGTAAAAGAATCCTCAGGATGTCTCCTCTGCACCATCACTTCGAGTTGGGCGGCATGAGTGAACAACGGATCGTGCTGCTGTACGGGGGTGTTGCCCTTGTACTCTCCTTCCTGTCCCTGCTCCTTTTCACGCCTCTGACAGGCAGGTGAAGACGTTGGGCGCAGCAGCGTTGCCAAAGGAGGGTCGCCGCGCGCGCAGCGCTGCATCCCTTGTGGGGAAGAGGGTGCTGGTGGTGGGCATGGCTCGAAGCGGACTGGCATCCGCAGCCATGCTCAGGGAGCTTGGGGCAAGTGTGCTTGCCTGTGACGGAAAATCCGCGGCAGAGCTTGGCGAGGCGCTCGGCGCGCTGCGCCGCTTGGGCTGCGACTGCTTGACAGGGGACGCCTTTCCCCGCAGCGCGCAGGGTGTTGATCTGATCCTGGTCAGCCCCGGCATTCCGCCCGATTTGCCTTTGCTTCTTGACGCTCGAAACCGCGGCATCCCGGTGACGGGAGAGCTTGAGCTGGCATCGCGAATCGCAGAGGGAGATTTCGTCGCCGTAACCGGAACCAACGGCAAAACGACTACGGTCTCCCTGCTTGGGGAGGTTTTCAGGCGTTTCGGAAAGAAAACGCATGTGGCAGGGAATATCGGGCTCCCGTTGTCGGCAGTGGCCCTTAAATCAGAGCCCGGAGACTGCCTGGTGATTGAGGTCTCAAGCTTCCAGCTTGAGACGGTGGAAAGCTTTCATCCCCGGATTGCCGCGCTGTTGAACGTGACACCTGATCATATGGATCGGCACGGAAACTTTCAGAACTATCTACGCCTGAAAACGCGCATTTTTGAAAACCAGAGCCACAGCGACTTCGCGGTCCTCAACCATGATGACGAAACCTGTCTGAAGATTGCGAAAGGCTTGAAGGCGTCCCCTGTCTGGTTTTCAAGAAGGAAGCTCTTGTCCGCGGGCGCCTTTGTCAAAGCTGATATCATCCTTTGGCGCTGGCAGTCTGAAGAATGGCCCGTGTGCCCGGTGAGCGCCCTGAAGATACCGGGAAGCCACAACCTGGAGAATGCCTTGGCTGCGACGGCTGTCGCCTGCGCCGCCGGCCTGCCCGCCCAGCATGTCGGAGAGGCGCTTAAGGCCTTTGAAGGGATAGAGCATCGCATGGAGTTTGTGCGCGAGCGCCGGGGGGTCCGCTACATCAACGACAGCAAGGGAACGAACCCCGCTTCGACAGTCAAGGCCGTCGAAGCGATGCGATCGCCCACTGTGCTGATTGCCGGTGGGTATGACAAACACGTCTCCTTTGTCTCCCTTGCCCGAAGCGTCGCGTCTTCGGGGCGGGTCAACCACGTGATCCTGATCGGGCAGACAGCAAAACAGATAGCGCAGGCCCTCAAAGAGCAGGGTTTCCTGCATTCGTCAAGGGCGGAAAGCCTCGAGGAGGCGGTGCATATCGCGGCTTCCGGGACCGACGCGGGCAGCAGCGTGCTGTTCTCGCCCGCTTGTGCCTCCTTTGACATGTTCACAGACTACGAGGAACGCGGACGTCGCTTTAAGGACATCGTCTGTGCCCTGGACCCCGGAGAAGAGATATGAAGCCAGTGCAGCTCGTCACGGGATGGCCACCGACAGGAACAGGGCCGGGTCCGCCTTCCGGAGCCCCGTCTCCTATGCTTTCGGATCTGCAGGGAGCGGAGCCGGAGGGAGTGGATCCGGAGGGCGACGCGCGGTCGCGCAGGAAGATCCTGGTGCTTCTCAGCGTCATGGTACTCATGGTCAGCCTGGCCTTCATCGTGCGGGATCGGTTCTTGTTGATCCGCAATCTTGAAGTTCACGGCATCAGCCGTGTTTCCTGGCAGGAGGTCGCTATGGCTGCAGGGCTCTCGTCTCCGGCAAGCTACTTTGGCCTGAGCCCCGATAGGGTTGCCCGCGGGGTCAACAGCCATCCCTACCTCGAGTTCGAGTCGCTTGAAAAGGTGTTTCCTGACACGTTGGTCCTTCATGTAAGGGAGCGCAGGCCTTCTGCGATCGTCGGATACTTAGGCCTTTCCTACCTGATGGCAGAGGATGGTGTCATCCTGGAAAAGAACCCCGGCCTTTCGAGCATCGCGGGGTTGAGCAGGGTTTCGGGGCTGGCTGTCAGGGACATCCGCGTAGGCGCGGTCCCCACGTCTTCAAAAGCCGCGCAGGTTACGGGATGCGTTGCCCTTCTTGAGGAATTGGCAGCCCAGGATTATCTGGACCAGGTCAGCGATATCGATGTTTCTGAGCCGGAAAGCCTCTACCTGACGACACGTGACGGCTTCACTATCCACCTGGGAGCGCCCCTTGAGCTGCGCGCTAAGCTCGGAACAGCGCGGGCTGTCGTCCAGGAGCTCAAAAGGAGAGGATGCGCTTTCGGACTGATCGAGGCGACCGTGCCGGGCGAGGCGACCTACAGGCCGGATCTGTCGGGGGAAGGCGGGTGTCCATAGGCGTGGCGCCGGACGAATTCACACAGCCTTGGGGCACTTGTCAAAAGTATGTAAAAAGGTTACAATAACGCATCCGAGTATGTTCAGTGTTCGCCCCGCGGCATTCCGGACGCGCGCAGGGCCTTAACGCCCGGGAAATGGGGAAGAGCAGGCAATGAAAAGTACTGTTTCGGTCGTTGATTTTGGTACGGGGAAGGTCGTTGCGCTGATCTCCGAGGTTAGCGGCAGACAGCGCTGTGATATTGTGGGCGCCGGTATCGGCGCCTATGATGGATTTGCAGACGCCAGATGGAACAACCCGCCCATGGTCAATGATGCGCTTGCCAGCGCCATCAAGACAGCAGAAGATCAGGCGAGGGTCACGGTGAGGGACGTTTACGCGGGCGTTCCGGGCCAGTTTTCACGCGTCTACACTGTGGAGACCAAGGTGGACTTGCAGGGGGCGGACCCGCGCGTAACGGTCAGGGATATCGATGCGCTTTTTACCAGGACCGACGAAGAGATGCGCGACGTGCGCGGGCTCCCGATCCACCGCAGCCCTGCCTGGTTTATCGTGGACGACGGCAAAAAAACCCTTGAGCCCCTGAACAGGCATGGGAATGAATTGCGCTCCCTTGTTTCTTACGTCATAGCCGATCAGTTTTTCATTGATGATGTCAGCGAAAGGCTCCGGGCACTGGGGAAAAACGCCTGCGGCTTTTTCTCCACACCCATGGGCCAGTCGATGCTGTACATCTCCGACGAAGAGCGGGATCGTACCGCCTTGCTGGTCGATATCGGCTACCTGGACACCGAGGTTATGGCTGTCGAAGGGGACACCATCATCTATCATAAGGTCCTGCCACTGGGCGGAGGTCATATCGCAGCTGATCTGGCCTATGGCCTGGACATCCCCCTTGAGGCTGCCGAGCAGATCAAGCGCAGCTATGTCTTTGGCGCGCCTGCGTCCCAGCAAAGCTTTGACATTTCGGGTCCCGATGCGACCATGCTCAGCTTTACCTACAGGCAGGTCACAGACATTGTGGAGCCCCGGGCGGATGAGATCTGCGAGGCGATACGCGAGAGCCTGACTGCAAGCGGGGTCAGGTTTGGCAGCTGGTCCGTAGCCTACCTCACCGGCGGCGGCCTGGCCATCAACCGCGGCGGCCGGGAGTATGTGGGCGAGAAACTCGGAAGACCCGTGAGGGATTTGCCCAGAAAAGCTGTCAAGCTTGCCAGTCCCATTTATTCCAGCGCCCTTGGCTTGCTGGACTTGGTGATTGACACGCGCAACAGCGCGGCCGATTCCCAGGGAGGGCTCAGAGGCTTCATGCGCGGGCTCTTCGGCGGCTGAGAAAAGTCAGGCCGCCTCTGATAGGAGGACGATCCATGCTTGAACTCAAGGTAGAAAAGGAGCCACAGACGACATTCGCGTCCATCAAGGTCATCGGCTGCGGCGGAGGTGGCTCAAATGCCGTCAACAGGATGATCGAAGCCGGGCTCAAGGGCGTCGACTTCATTGCCGTCAACACCGACAGGCAAGCGCTCTCGGCCTCCAAGGCCACGACGGTCCTGCAGATCGGCGAAAAGCTCACCAAAGGCTTAGGGGCCGGGGCGGTGCCGGACATTGGCAAACGGGCCGCGGAGGAGAGCCGCGAGGAAATCGCCAGGCTATTAAAGGGCGCCGACCTTGTGTTCATCACTGCCGGCATGGGGGGAGGGACGGGAACGGGAGGCGCGCCCGTCATCGCGGAGGTGGCCCGCGAACTCAATTGCCTGACCATTGCGGTGGTCACAAAGCCTTTTCAGTTTGAAGGAAAACAGCGCATGCGAAACGCCGAGGCCGGCATCAGCGAGCTGAAGCAATATGTCGATACCCTCGCGGTCATCCCCAATGACCGCCTGCTGCAGGTAGTCAGCAAGGGAACATCCATGCTTGAAGCCTTCCGCGTGGCAGACGACGTGCTCAGACAGGGCATTCAGGGGATATCTGACCTTATTGCCCTGCCGGCCACCATCAACCTGGACTTTGCTGACGTCAAGACCGTCATGGAGTCGGGTGGCATGGCCCATATCGGGATCGGTTCTGCCAAGGGCGAAAACAAAATGGTCGAGGCCTCTAAGAACGCTGTCGCAAGCCCCCTCCTTGAAACGAAGATCGATGGAGCGCGGGCTGTTCTGATCAATATTACCGGCAATGAGGACATCAGCATCATCGAGATCAACGAAGCTGCCAGACAGATCCAGGAGGCGGCTGACAGCGAGGCCAACATCATCTTCGGCGCAGGGGTGGACAACAGCCTGGATGACGAGGTTCGCATCACCGTGATCGCCACCGGCTTCGAAAAAACAGCCTTTCCGGCCAGAGACATCAAAAAGAAGCCGGGGAAAGCCTCATCCGTGGCTTATGCCCCAGCTGGCGCGGCCTACAATCCCTACGAACACCGCACCCAGCCTGAGGCAGCAGAGGGCGCGCCCTTTGAGGCGCCTCAGGTGGCCACGGTATACGAACAGGAGGCCTCTTACTTTCCGGGCGCTGTCCGGCCTGCCCCTTCCCCGGGCTTGTCCCCCTCTCTCCAGCTTTATCCGGATGGGTATCAGCCAGGGTATCAGGTGCCTGCGCCGCCCCCCTACGGGGTACCGCAGCCTCCAAGCCCCTACCAGCCTCCAGCACAGCAGAAACCTGCTGCCGCAGAGAAGGACGACCTGGGCGTGCCTGCCTACCTGAGGCGCAGCCCCAAATCCTGACGCTGCGCCGAGGGTGAGCGCCCCGTCCCATCCATGCTGCGCATGCCCGGATTTCTGCCATAGCGGAGAACGCCGATGCGGGATGAGCGGCAGGGTTTTGTTCGCACAGGCTGCAAGTTGGACGGAGCCTGAGATAAAGGCTGCATGGATGATCTGCGCGCCTGAGGCAGGGGGGAGGGAAGCATGGAAAGAAAAACACCGTTATATGACTTTCACTTAAGCCGCGGAGGGAGGATGGTGCCCTTTGCGGGATATCTTCTGCCGGTCCAGTACCCGACGGGCGTCATTGCCGAACACATGGCGGTCAGAACCACGTGCGGGGCCTTTGATGTATCTCACATGGGGCAGCTCCTTTTTGTGGGGCCCGCCGCTGAAGACAACCTGCAGCGTCTGCTATGCAATGACCTGTGTGGCATGCAGCCGGGTCGCGCGCGGTACAGCCCTGTCCTTAACGACAGGGGGGGCATCGTGGACGATGTCGTCATCTTCAAGCACGATGACCAAAGGTTTACCCTGGTCGTCAATGCGATCAATAAGGACAAGGATGCCGCCTGGTTTGCAGCCCGCCTCAGGGGCGAGGCCAAGCTGATAGATCTGTCCGATGAAACGGCTCAGATTGCACTGCAGGGTCCGCAGTCAGCCGCCATCCTTGCACGGGTCTCGGATGCCGGAAGCGTTCCCACCAGGTACTACAGCTTTGTAGAGGGACTGTCCGTCGCGGGATACAACTGCCTTGTCTCCCGCACCGGGTATACGGGCGAATGGGGCTATGAGGTCTACTGTGCGCCCGCTCACGCCCGGGAGATCATGGAAGCCCTGATCTCCGCGGGGGAGGATCTGGGCTTGATCCCCTGTGGCCTGGGCGCCCGGGACACCCTGAGGCTGGAGGCTTCCATGCCGCTGTACGGCCATGAAATGGACGAAAACATCACGCCTCTGGAAGCGGGGCTTGGCGCCTTTGTCAAGATGGACAAGGGAGACTTTGTTGGGAGGGATGCCCTGCTTTCCAGGGGTGAGCCCAGGCGGACGCGCATCGGCCTGGCCCTCACCGGGAGGGGGATCGCCCGGGAAGGCTGCCCAGTTTGGGAAGAGGACCGCGAGATCGGGCGGGTGACCAGCGGCACGTTTTGCCCCTATCTCAAAAGAGCGATGGCCATGGCGCTTGTGGAAAGAGATGCTGCAACGCCACGTCAGCCGCTCTTCGTAGAGGTGCGCGGAAACAGGATCCCTGCTGAGATCGCAGCGTTTCCATTTTACAAGCGTTCGTAAGCCTGATGAAACCGCCGGAAGGAGAGAAAAGCAGATGAACGTTCCCAAGGACCTCAAGTACAGGAAAACCCACGAGTGGCTGCGTGTGGAGGGAAAGACAGCCCTGATAGGCATTACTGATCATGCCCAGAGCGAGCTTGGCGACATCGTCTTCGTGGGTCTGCCGGAAACCGGCGCCCTCCTGGTGGCTGGCGAATCCTTTGCAGATGTGGAATCGGTCAAGGCGGTCAGCGACGTCCTGTCGCCCGTGTCGGGCACGGTCAGCGAAGTGAACGAGGCGATCGCAGACAATCCTGAGGCAATCAACCAGGATCCCTACGGGGCATGGTTTGTCCGCGTGCAGGATTTCACTGAGGAAGACGGGCTCCTGACGCCGGAAGAGTACTCAGAGCTGATCCGCGGAGAGGAGTGACCATGGGAGGCTATATCCCCTCAAGCCGGCGCGAGCGCCTGGAGATGCTCCGCGAGATCGGTAAGCCCAACTTTGACGCGCTGTACGCTGACGTACCCGACGCCGTCTTGCGCAGCGAAGCTCTGAAGCTCCCAAAGGGCCTTTCAGAGCTTGAGCTCAGAGGCGATTTTGCGCGCATGGCTTCTAAAAACCGCGTTTTTGGGACGGTCCTTCGGGGGGCAGGCGCCTACGACCACTATATCCCCGCCCTGGTGGACAGCGTTACGGGCAGGGAAGAGTTTTCCACAGCCTACACGCCCTATCAGCCTGAAATCAGCCAGGGCATCCTGCAGAGCATCTTTGAGTACCAGACGATGATCTGTGAGCTGACCGGCATGGATGCGAGCAATGCGTCCCTGTATGATGGCGCGTCCGCCGCCGCAGAGGCTGCGATGATGTGCCTTGGCAGAAAGCGCACAGCGGTGCTGGCGGCGCAGACCGCGCACCCGGAGCTGCTGGCTACCCTTCAAACCTACTGCTGGGGCAGAGACATCCCCCTTCAGCTGGTGCCACACACGGACGGGCGTACCGACATTTCATCCCTTCGGGAGATGGCCGGCGAGGAGACAGCCTGTTTTGTCTTCCAGCAGCCCAACTACTTCGGCCAGCTGGAGGACGCGCGCGGGCTTGCCTCTGCCACGCATGAGGCAGGGGCCAAGGCGGTGATAAGCGTCTATCCCATTTCGCTGGGCATGATGCAAACTCCCGCAGACTGTGGTGCGGATATTGCCGTTGGGGAGGGGCAACCCCTGGGCATGCCGCTATCCTACGGAGGCCCCTATCTGGGTTTCATTGCCTGTAAAAAGGAACTCGTGCGCAGCCTTCCGGGACGCATCGCCGGCGAGACAAAAGATACCCACGGAAGGCGGGCTTTTGTCCTGACACTCCAGGCAAGGGAGCAGCACATCAGGCGTGAGAAGGCGGGCAGCAATGTTTGCTCCAACCAGGCGCTGTGCGCCATGCGGGCAGCTGTCTACATGGCGGCCATGGGACCGACCGGCCTCAGGCAGGCCGCAGAACTGTGCTTTCACAAGGCGCACTTCTTTGCTCAGGAACTGTGCCGACTGCCAGGGTTCAGCCTCGTTTACGAGGGCCCGTTCTTCAATGAGTTCATGACCACCTGTCCGCTGCCGCCCGCCCGGCTGGAGAAGGCGCTGGCGGACAGGGGCATCCTGAGCGGGCTTCCTGTTGGGGAGCACATGCTCTGGTGCGTGACGGAAAAACTGAGCAGGGAGGCCATCGACGGTGCCCTTGCGCAGATCCGGGAGGTCAGCGAGAGATGAAGCTCATCTTTGAAATCAGTGGCGAGGGGCGTGGGACGGCTTATCTTCCGGACTGTGACGTTCCCGAGGCGCCGCTGCCGGCCGGAATGCTCAGAGCCAACCCGCCCCGCCTGCCCGAAGTGGCAGAATCGGAGCTGGTCCGTCACTATACCCGACTGTCCCAGCAGGCCTTTGGCGTCAACTGCGGCTTTTATCCCCTGGGATCCTGCACCATGAAATACAACCCACGCATCAACGAAGCGGTCGCGAGCCTTGAGGGTTTCGCTGCCATCCATCCCCTGCAGCCTGCCGATACTACGCGTGGATGCGCGGAGGCGGTCATAGCACTGACGGAGAGCCTGTGTGAGATCACGGGCATGGATGCACTGAGCCTGCAGCCCGCTGCCGGAGCCCACGGGGAGTTTCTGGGCCTCCTGCTGATGAAGAAGTACCATGCATCGCGACAGGACACAGGGCGCACCAGGATCATCGTGCCCGACTCCGCCCATGGGACCAATCCAGCCAGCGCTGCCATGGTGGGTTACAGCGTGGTCAACGTTCCCTCAGACGCGAATGGCTGCGTGGACATGCAGGCCCTCACGGAGGTCCTTGACGATCGGGTTGCCGGCTTGATGCTGACCAACCCCAACACCCTGGGACTCTTTGATCCAAACGTCCTTAAGATCACGGCGCTTGTTCACCGCCACGGCGGGCTGTGCTACTACGACGGCGCGAACCTCAACGCCATCATGGGCAGGGTGCGCCCGGGAGACATGGGCTTTGACATGGTGCACCTGAACCTGCATAAAACCTTTTCCACCCCTCATGGGGGTGGAGGACCTGGGAGCGGGCCTGTGGGCTGCAAGGCCTTCCTGAAAGACTACCTTCCCTACTCGGCGCTGGGGGAGAAGGGCAGCACGGAAAGCGTCGGGCAGCTGCGGGCATTTTACGGCAATTTCGCAATTGCCCTGCGAGCCCTGGCCTATATCCGAGCGCTGGGCGCCGAAGGTCTCAGGGAGGCCAGCGAAACAGCCGTCCTCAACGCCAACTACCTCTGTCAGAAGCTGAAGCCCTGCTTCCCTGTTGCCTACAACCGCAGCTGCATGCATGAGTTCGTGCTGAGCCTGGAGGCCATTAAAAAAGAGACGGGCGTATCCGCGCTGGATGTGGCCAAGGCCCTCATCGACCATGGCATCCATCCCCCAACGATGTACTTTCCCCTGATCGTCCATGAAGCGCTGATGTTCGAGCCGACGGAAACGGAGACAAGGGAGACGCTGGACGAGGCAGCCAGGGTGATGGGGGAGATCCGCAGAAGGATCGACAGCGACCCGGAATCCCTGCGCCTGTGCCCCCAGAAGACCCCCATCAGCCGGCCAGACGAGGTGGCAGCCGCCCGCAACCCCGTGGTGCGTTACGCCTTTGATGCCTGAACTGTACTATATCGAATCGGACAGCCTGGACCCCTACCGCAACCTGGCCCTGGAAGAGCAGCTTCTTCAGGGGATGGTTCCCGGGTCGAGGATCCTGTATTTATGGCGCAACGCACAGACCGTCGTCATCGGCAGAAACCAGTGTGCCTGGCTGGAATGCAATACGGAAGCCCTCAGGGACGACGGGGGCACCCTGGCGCGCAGGCTGTCCGGGGGCGGGGCTGTATACCATGACCTGGGCAACCTAAACTTTACCTTTCTGTACCCCAAGGCAGAGGAGGATATCGGAAGACAGACGAAGGTCATCGCGGAGGCGGTGGCTTCCTTTGGCCTGCGGGCGGAACAGACAGGACGGAACGATATCGAAATCGGGGGGCGGAAATTTTCTGGCAACGCCTTCTACGCCACGGGAAACAGGGCCTTCCATCACGGGACGATCATGCTGAGCGTGGACAGGGATCGGCTGACCCGGTATCTCAGGGTAGATCCCAAAAAGTATAGGTCCAAGGGCGTGCCTTCTGTCCGAGCCCGGGTTGTAAACTTGGGGGAGCTCTGCCCGGGTCTGCATGTGGTGGACATGAAAAAGGCCTTGAGGAAGGCATTTGAGGCGGAGTTTAGTGCAGAGACTGCGCCGGTTCCGGAGACGCTGCTCAACCCCGAGGAGATCAATACGCGGCGTGAGCGTTATGCGGGATGGGACTGGGTGATGGGCCAGCCCATTGCCTTTACCTGGGCGGGGGAGGAGCGTTTCTCCTGGGGGGGGCTTCGGATGGAACTGCAGGTGGCGGGAGGTCTTATCTCCGACTGCCGCGTGTTTTCCGATGCGATGAGCACGGAGGTGTTTGAGCGCGCTGCCGCCCTGCTGAAAGGATGCCGCTTTGAAAAAGAGGCGCTCCGCACAGGGATGTCGCCCCTTCGTGAAGCGCCGGAGCATGAGGATATCCTTTCGCTGCTGGAGCGGTCTCTTTCATAGGGAACTACAGCACGTATCGGCTGTCTGCGGGCGGGAGGTCCAGGATCTCCCGCTGTTTTTTTCGGTAGGTTTCAGCCGGGTGACCCAGGACGGCGTAAGAGGCAATCTTGCTCTCCTCCACCCCGGGCTGGTTGAAGGCGTCAATGTCCAGCAGCTCGCCTGCATAGGCTGTGACCAGCTCAAAGAAATACAGAAGCTGGCCCACGGTGTATGCGTTGATCACGGGCAGGGTGAGGGTCTGGCTCAGGCGGCCAGAGCGGAGGAGGGCGTACTCCGTGCCACGGAACTCCGCGTCCAGCAGTGCGTTGAGCGTCTTTCCGCCCAGAAATTCAAGGTCGGGAAAACCTTCACCGCCGCTCGGAATGTCCACCCTGCTTTCAAAAGCGCCTGCCCGGAGAAAGGTGACGATCTTGTCGTGGGGGCCTTCGGTGTACAGCTGAAGCTGGCTGTGCTGGTCGGTGACCCCGAGGGCCTTGACGGGGGTCTGCCCGACGTGCTTTGCCACTCCCTTTCGGGTGATGTTTTTGCCAAGGCTCTCCGCCCACAGTTGGCTAAACCAGTCTGCCACAAATTTTAACCTGTCAGCGTAGGGCATGATGACCTGGATACTTAAGCCCATCTCTTCCATGGCAATGAACTGGATGAGCGCCTCCAGGAGGGCAGGGTTTTTCCAGGCCTCACCCGTGCTGCAGCGGGCGTCCATGTCCGCAGCTCCCGCGAGCAGCGAGTGGATGTCGATACCACATACCGCAGCGGGAAGAAGTCCCACGGGACAAAGCTCACTGAAGCGGCCGCCGACGGTGGGAGGGATATGAAAGACGGGGAAGCCTTCCCTGCCGGCCAGCCTGATCAGGTTGCCCTTTTCTGGGTCTGTTGTTGCGATAATATGCTCGCGCCAGCCCTCGCCCACTGTTTTTTGAAGCCATTGGGAAACGATGAGGTACTGGCTCATGGTTTCGGCAGTGCTGCCCGACTTCGTCACCACGCTGAAACAGGCCTTCCGCGGGTCAACCACGTCAAACAGGGCGGCCATGCGGTCCGGGTCGATGTTGTCCTCCACGTAAAACCTGGGCCCCGGTCGCTTTTCCCGCGGGAGTTCGTTGTACCTGGGATGGTTGAGGGCCTGGTGAACGGCGATGGGGCCGAGGGCGCTTCCGCCGATGCCCAGCACGACAAAACTGTCAAAGCGGGCTCGGATATCCCGGGCGACCTCCTGGATGTCGCGGACAGTCTTTGCCTGGCTGTAAGGGAGCTCCGTCCAGCCCATCCCTCCCTTTCCCCGACCCTTCCTGACCGCCTCAAACGCAGCTTCAGCAGCAGGCCCCAGTGCGTCAATCCGCCCGGGATCGATGCCGCAGCGCTTCCCTTGCGCGTCCGCCATCAGGCGGCTGACGTCCAGCGTGATGCGCGGCCTGATTTCCTCGCTGTTCATAAGGCGCACCTCCTTGTTTTGTGCAGTATAACAGATGGAGGCTTGGGGGAGTAGCAGTTTGCGCAGCGGGCGTGCGCGCTGCGCGTGAAGAGCAGTGCTTCGCACTGCGTGAAGCAGCGGCTACGCCGCCGTGAAGAGCGCCCTGCGGGCGCGTGAAAAGCAGTGCTTTGCACTGCGTAAAAAAGTTGTGAAAAGCAGCACCCTGTGCTGCGTGAAAAAGTAGTGGTTGTAAGCACAGCGGGCGTGCGCGCTGTGCGTGAAGAGCAGTGCTTCGCACTGCGTGAAGCAGCGGCTACGCCGCCGTGAAGAGCAGCACTTCGTGCTGCGTGAAGAAGTAGGGGCTATGCGCGACTCACGTCGCGCGTGAAAAGCAGCGCTTCGCACTGCGTAAAAAAGTTATGAAAAGCAGCACCCTGTGCTGCGTGAAAAAGTAGGGGAGGGGCGCAGCAGGCGAGTACGCTGCGCTGCGAATGGAAAAGATCGTGGACGGCAACCTGGTCAGACGTGAAGCGAGCGGTTAGCTGATCTAACAGTGCCTCACCAAGGAGTGTAGACGAGTACTTTTCGCAGTGCCCTGCTCAAGCAGTTCCTGGACACCCCGTCCTGGCCACAACAGGTAGCACTTGGAAGGATTCAAGAAAAAAGCCTGAGCTGATGCGAAGTATGATTCGAAGCACATCGTCCACAGGCCATTTTATACTGATTCCACCATCCGATCGTCAATGATGTTAATATTGTAGAATTAAATTTATTATTAAACACATAACATATTTAACAACGTAGATATATTCACCTGGTTCAATAGATAAATTATCGTAGACTTTCGAAAATTTTCATGCGCAGTGCCTCATGTCAAGTTGAGCGCGAAAGAAATCTTCGATGCCTCACATA
>CAZPIC010000036.1:16790-19185 GCA_964586835.1 uncultured Oscillospiraceae bacterium | reverse complement strand
TATAGCCGCATTCAGAACAGGTGTGCGTGGTAAATCCAGCTTCTGTACATGTCGGGAGCATCACAATGTTTGAAAAATCACACCCTTCGTTTTCCCTATGGCTGGGGTCTCTATCACAGATTCGGATATGCGTTGCATCCGCGCCAATCGTTCCATCTTCATACACCCACGCACCCCAGTCATGCCCCAAAGCAGCCACGTGACTATCCGTATAGCTATAGCCGCATTCAGAACAGGTGTGCGTGGTAAATCCAGCTTCTGTACATGTCGGCAGCGTGACAGCGCTCTCGTATGAGCAATCCTCGGTCTCTGTATGGGTAGCATCATTTTTACACGTATGCGTATGCGTCCCATCATCGTTGCTGACCCACTTGTCCCAGTCATGCCCCAAAGCATCCACGTGACTGTCCGTATAGCTGTAGCCGCATTCAGAACAGGCATGCGTCGTAAACCCATCTGACGTGCACGTCGGCGCCGTCACAGTACTCTCGTATGAGCACTCCTCGGTCTCTGTATGGGTAGCATCATTTTTACACGTATGCGTGTGCGTCCCATCATCATTGCTGACCCACTCGTCCCAGTCATGCCCCAAAGCATCCACATGGCTGTCCGTATAGCTGTAGCCGCATTCAGAACAGGTATGCGTCGTATATCCGGCTTCTGTGCAGGTTGGTGGAGTGACAACATCATCTTCGAATATATGGAGGCATGGAGTTTTCACTATGAAGGTGTTTCCAACCCATGCTTCGCTCCAGTTATTATTGTTGTCATACACATGAAGGCCGATGCGGTACGTTCCCAGGTACGCGAATGCACCGAAGTACAGTGTTGTTTCGTATAACCCGCTCGCGGAGTTGTACGTCAATTCAAATTGCTTCACACTATCAAAGATACCAGCGACACTGCACCAGCCTTTGGCTTCTTTCACACCGCTCTCGCTGTCTGTTATTTCAGCGGTGATATGGACTGTGCCCGGCACGTCCAGGCTGCTCGGGGTGCAGAGAATCGCGCCGATCAAAGGCGCCGTCGTGTCGACCGGATTAGGGTTGTTCACTGTGAAGGCGTTTTGAACCCATGCATCGCTCCAGTTATTATTGTTGTCATACACATCAAATTCCATGCGGTACGTTCCCGGATACGCGAATGCACCGAAGTACAGTGTTGTTTCGTACAACCCGCTCGCGGAGTTGTACGTCAATTCAAATTGCTTCGTACTTTCAATGATGCCGGCAGTATTGCACCAGCCTTTGACTTCTTTCACGCCACTCTCGTCGTCCGTGATTTCAGCGGTAATATGGACCGTGTCCGGCACGTCCAAGTTGCTGGGGGTGCAGAGAATTGCGCCGATCAAAGGCGCCGTCGTGTCAACTGGATTAGGACTGCTTACTGTGAAGGCGTTTTCAACCCATGCACCGCTCAAGTTATTATTGTTGTCATACACATCAAAGCCGATGCTGTACGTTCCCGGATACGCGAATGCACCGAAGTACACTGTTGTTTCGTACAACCCGCTCGCGGAGTTGTACGTCAATTCAAATTGCTTCGCACTTCCAATGATACCGGCAGTGCACCAGCCGTTGGCTTCTTTCACGCCACTCTCGTCGTCTGTGATTTCAGCGGTGATATGGACCGTGCCCGGCAAGTCCAGGCTGTTTGGGGTGCAGAGAATCGCGCCGATCAAAGGCGCCGTCGTGTCGACCGGAGTAGGGTTATTCAATACGAAAGCATTGGGTGTATTGATATCGCCGCTGTTTCCTTGATTATCGAACGCTGTAAGGGATACACCATAAGGTCCGGGCACGGCTTCCGTGCGCAAATCCAGATTTGCTTCGAACAGACCACTTGTGTCGACCGTATTGAAATTACTGATCAGGAAGGCTGATGCCGTATCCGTATCGCCCCTATTACCTTGATTGTCATAGGCGGTCAGGGTTATGTTATATGGACCGGGTACCGCTTCCGTGCTGATTTCCAGCAGCACTTCATATTGACCGCTTGCCATGTTATAGGTCATCGAAAAGGGTATGCTGCTTCCTTCAACAATGCGTGTATAGCAGGAACCTGTGACCTCTTTCACGCCACTCATATCATCGCTGACATAAACGGAAATATGCACCATGCCCGGAGACACTATAGTAGAGGGTTCGCATACGATCGATCCAATATTAGGGGCTGCAATGTCTCCAGTATCAGAAAGAAGTTCAAATACTGACAACAATGTGCAACTCTCAATACCCAGTGTACCCTCAGAATAAAGCGTCGTTTCCTCTGTTGGCGCAGGCGTCGGTTCAACAAACGGTGCATCTGTCGGTGCATCTGTCGGCTCTTCTGTGGGTGCCTCGGTGGGTGCCTCGGTGGGTGCCTCGGTGGGTGCCTCGGTGGGTGCCTCGGTGGG
>CAZPIC010000036.1:0-16690 GCA_964586835.1 uncultured Oscillospiraceae bacterium | reverse complement strand
TCGGTGGGTGCCTCGGTGGGTGCCTCGGTGGGTGCCTCGGTGGGTGCCTCGGTGGCTGCCTCGGTGGGTGCCTCGGTGGGCGCCTCGGTGGAGGCTTCGGTTGGGGATTCATTGGGTTTTGCAGTCTTTTGCACTGTTGGCTCAGCGATCGCTGTTGTTAGCGTTCTCATATCCGAGGCAGGAGGAAACCCTTCATCATCAGCTGACAAGAGTGGGAGACTTGTCTCTGTCTGGAGCAACGACACCTGTGGTTCTTCCGCAAACGTAATCCAGTCAGTCCCCAATGCCCCATAAAGCATCATAACGCACGTCACAATAGCCAGTATCCGCTTCATTTTCATGAGATCCCTCCTGCTAGTCTGTTAACCTAGCCTGAAATATTCGCGGGCTTGAAAGGTGCGTGGAAAACACAAGCATAACGATATAGTAGTTTGAAGCTGACTTCTTGATAAACTGAGCGCGATGAAAACCCGAAGGGCATATCTACACCCTTGGGTTCCCGATGGTGGCTTTCTTTTGTCAAGATACGTTTTGCAAAACGCTTTGTCCTTCATCGGAGGAGAGGTCCCCACCGTCGATATCGACCTTCAGGATCCTGTTGTATTTCGGCCGAATTTCGTTTATGCTGCTCATAAAGGTGCTTCCTTTGCAAGCTATTTTGTTGATGCCAACAGTCTAGCAGAGAAAGAGCCTTCTTTCAATAGTCCCCGCATCTATTGAACAATTATATTTTCCCCTTTGGTTTCGCTTCTAAGTGAAAGCATCTCACTTCAAAGACCGCTATGGATGCTTGATATCCCGACCTTTCTGGCTATGCCTGTGAATGATTTAGGCTATTGTACGGCGATATGGTTTTTAGCCGTTGTTTTGAAACAGAGAAAAAATCCACAATACTTGCAGGCGTGGCCAATGTGTGGCGACGGCTTTCTTTGGGTTTCTTCGCCCGCGCCGGCAGGATAGCGCAACCATAATGCCCGGGCATCTCCGCATGGCCTTGCTTCAGCCCGGACTTGTAGAGCTTTGCGCAGATCGCGCAGGGCTTTGCAGTTTGACAGATTGATTCCGGGAGTTCTTCCAAGGCAAGTGAATCCATGGTCTTGCGCGTTGAGCTATGTTTCGCTGTCTACCCTCAGGAACGCTTCGGGAGAAGAGGACCCGCAGTAAGGAAGCGTGCCAACGAACAGATAGTCTTTTTGTATCTTTCCGGTATCACTGTCAATGAAGGAAAGTATCGTGCCAACCCGAGTGACCTTCATAGCGTAGCCCTGATGATCCTCATAGCGCATCGTAGCCTTGCGCTTTCGAACGGACCCGTGGTTGAGGTCTCCTGTTTCGCATCTTGCCCAGTACAGGGCTCGCCCTCTTGCTCCCTTGACTACGCGGACTTCCGGTTCCCTGTACTTTTGCCGATGGCTGTGCACTCCGGTCAGATCTGAAGGCATTATCCGCTCCGATGTTATCATTGATCCAACAGTGCTCAGGGCTTGGTGCCGGAGAAAATCGGCCCAGATTTGCCAGGGATATCATGAGGATTGTTACAGAAAAGCTCTTCTGTAAGTCGGAAATGACCGGAAAGGAAAAATTTGAGGGCTTTTGTGAAACAATGGGGATTTCAAAGTATTTCGGCGGATGATAAGATCGCTCAAATCTGTAGGGCTACAATGCGGATGGACAACGACAAAGCACCAACAAAGCGTGAACCGGCAAAAACAGAGGAGGGCGGCTGAAGTGGGAAAGTATATTGGCAAGCGTCTATTGCTGCTGATTCCTGTGATGCTGGGCGTCGTTTTTATCATCTTCTGCCTCAATGAGATCTCTCCGGGTGATCCAGCGCGCCAGCTGGCGGGGGACTACGCGACGGAAGAGGATGTCCAGCGACTGCGCGAGGAAATGGGCCTTCACCGTCCCTTTTTGATTCGCTTTGCAAACTATGTGGTGGGACTGGTCACGCGTGGGGATTTTGGGACCTCCTATGCCACCAAGCGCCCAGTGCTCAACGAGGTCCTGGACCGGTTTCCGACCACGCTGCTGCTGGCCTGTCTCAGTACGGTCATTATGCTTTCCATCGGGATCCCCACAGGCATCCTGTCAGCCACCCGGCAATATTCATGGATCGACAACCTGTGCAGCACCCTGGGCCTGATGGGCGTATCGATGCCCACCTTCTGGCAAGGCCTGATGACGATCCTTCTGTTCGCAATCTACCTGGGATGGTTTCCTTCTTCGGGCTTCTACGGGCCTGAGTACTGGGTTTTGCCGGCGATCACCATTGGCACCGCCAACGCTGCGACCATTATGCGCATGACGCGTTCCAGCATGCTGGAGGTGCTGCATCAGGAGTATATCCGTTCAGCCCGCGCCAAAGGCCTGGCCGAGGGATCCATTGTCCGAAAGCACGCGCTTAAAAACGCGTTGATCCCGATCCTGACCGTGGTAGGCATGACGTTTGGCACGCTGCTGGGCGGTGCGCTGGTGACGGAAACAGTGTTCGCCATTCCCGGCTTGGGCAAGTTCATGGTGGATGCCATCAAGCTGCGCGACTATCCGGTCATCCAGGGCGGCGTGCTGATCATGGCGGTCATCTCCAGCCTTGTAACGCTGACTGTAGATATCCTTTACGCGTTTGTGGATCCCAGGCTTCGGGCTGTGTACCGATCCGGCAGGAAGGATTCGGGCACGAAGGCGGAAAAGGAGGCAAAGGCATATGCCTAAAATGATGACGCCCGCCATGGAGAAGCGCAGCCTGCGCGAAAAGAAGCGCCAATACAAAAACGACCCCTGGCATGAGGCGTGGTATCGCCTGCGCCGCAACAAGGCAGCCATGGTCAGTTTGGTTGTTCTGGGGGTCCTGATACTGCTGGCGCTGTTCCCCTCATTTTTCGCGCGCTATGGTGAGGATGAGCAGATTTACGCGGACGCCTTCATCGCGCCGCGTCTGGATCATCCGTTGGGTACGGACAACTTTGGCCGTGACATCCTCAGCCGTGTTATCTGGGGTACGCGGACATCTTTGCTGATCGGCATCCTGTCGGTGTCCGCGTCGCTTGTCTTCGGCGGCCTGTGTGGATTGCTGGCAGCCTACTACGGTGGCAGGGCCGACAACATGATCATGCGCGTGATGGATGTGATGTATGCGCTGCCCAGCCTTCTGCTGGCTATTGCCATCGCCGCGTCGCTGGGCAGCGGGCTTCGAAACGTTATCCTGGCCATTGCGGTTAGCCAGGTCCCGTCCTTTGCGCGCGTCGTCCGCGCTGCGGCGCTCACGGTGCGCAATCAGGAATACATAGAAGCGGCCCGCTCCATCGGCAGCAGCCCGTTGCGCCAGATGTTCAGGCATATCCTCCCCAACTGCCTGGCCACCATCATCGTACAGGCTACCCTGGGTGTGGCGGGGGCTATCATCTCCGGCGCAGCGCTGAGCTTTGTGGGGGTTGGTGTGCAACCGCCCACCGCAGAGTGGGGCTACATGCTCAACTCCGGAAGGCAGTACATACGCCAGGCGTGGTGGATCATTACCTTTCCTGGCATTGCCATCATGATCTCTATTTTCTCGCTGAATATGCTGGGTGACGGCCTGCGCGATGCCATGGACCCGAAGATGAAAAGGTAGGAGGTCATGATCGTGGACAACAGCACCCTGCTGCAGGTGAAAAACCTCGTCATTCATTACGAGACGGAGGAGGCCATCGTCGAAGCGGTCAATGACGTCTCCTTTGAAATCCGTACAGGAGAGACGCTGGGCCTTGTGGGCGAGACGGGCGCGGGCAAAACCACGACGGCGCTGGGCATTCTCAGGCTGATTGCCAGCCCGCCCGGACGGATCATCCAGGGCGAGATCTGGTTTGATGGCGAGGAGATCACCCGGAAAAGCGAAGTACAGATGCGCAAACTACGCGGCAACCGCATCTCCATGATCTTCCAGGACCCCATGACCGCGCTCAACCCGGCCCTTACAGTGGGGGAGCAGGTGGCAGAGGTGATACGCCTGCATCAGAAGTGCTCGAAGGTTACGGCTTTCAAGCGTGCTCTCGATATGCTGGAGATGGTGGGCATACCCGGGGAGCGCTACCGGGATTATCCCCACCAGTTCTCAGGAGGCATGAAACAGCGTGTAGTCATCGCTACGGCGCTGGCCTGCAACCCTCGCATGCTGATTGCCGACGAGCCCACCACCGCGCTGGATGTGACCATTCAGGCGCAGGTGCTGGACATGGTGCGTAAACTGCAGAAGAAAAGCAACACCGCCATGCTGCTGATCACCCATGACTTAGGCGTTGTGGCGGAGACCTGCGACCGTGTCGCTGTGATTTACGCAGGGCAGATCGTTGAAACCGGGACACTGGAACAGGTCTTCAACCGTTTCCGTCACCCGTACACCCGTGGGTTGTTTGATTCCCTGCCCAGCCTGAAGACAGGGGAGCGACGGCTGAAGCCCATTCCCGGACTGATGCCGGATCCCTCCAACCTGCCCGCCTACTGCTCGTTTTATGACCGCTGCCAGTGGCGGCGTGAGGACTGCAAGGAGGGAGAGCCGCCGGCTGTAGAAGTTGAGCCAGACCATGTGGTGCGCTGCCGACTGGTGAAGGGAAAGGGGGAATAGCCTGTGCCGCAACCGCTTCTTACGGTCAACAAGCTCACCAAGTATTTTAAGACGAACGCCGGCACGCTCCATGCGGTGGATGATGTGAGCTTCACCTTGGACGCAGGGAAGACTATGGGCATTGTGGGCGAGTCCGGCTGCGGCAAAACGACCCTGGGTCGCAGCATCCTGCACCTGATCGAGCCGAGCTCCGGTCAGATCATCTTTGATGGCAAAGACATCTCCCAGATGAATGCAGCGGCTTTCAAGGAAAGCCGCAAATGGATGCAGATTATCTTTCAGGACCCCTACTCCTCCCTCAATCCCCGCATGACGGTGGAGGACATTATCGCGGAGCCGCTGAAGATCTTCCGTTTGATGGACAATGCGGCAGAGCGTCAGGCGTATGTGGAAGCGCTTATGGACTCCGTAGGACTGGCCCTTCGTCTGAAGCGCAGCTATCCACATGAGCTGGACGGCGGGCGACGCCAGCGTATCGGCGTGGCGCGGGCGCTGGCGCTCAAGCCCCGGTTTATCGTCTGCGATGAGCCGGTCAGTGCGCTGGATGTGTCCATTCAAGCACAGATTTTAAACCTGATGCAGGACCTGCAGGCGGAGATGGGGCTGGCCTATTTGTTTATTACCCACGACCTGTCTGTTGTGCGCCATGTCTCCGATGAGATCTGCGTGATGTATCTGGGCGAGGTAGTGGAGCGCGCCAGCGCAGACGCGCTGTTTGGCAACACGCTGCACCCCTATACGGAAGCACTGCTCTCTGCCATTCCCATTCCCAAACCCGGGGCTGCAGATCGGCGGATCGTGATCAAGGGCGAACTGACCAGCCCCATAGACCCCAAACCCGGATGCCGCTTCGCACCGCGCTGCCCGAAGGCCGTGCAGAGCTGTGTTGAACAGCGGCAGACTCTGCGCGAAGTGCAGCCGGGTCATTTTGTCGCCTGCCAGCTGTGCGCTACGGCACAGTAACCATGCTACACAGGCTATGCCTTTGTAAATAAACGGAAGAAACGAGGGGAACCAAGGTGAAAGACAAGACAAGACGATCCCTTCTCCTGGCCATCGCGTTGTTGGTCAGCATGGCCTCCTTCGCTTACGCGGGGGAAGCGACCCTTCCTGACGCGGCGGACAATCCGAGTGTCACGGTCTATGTATCGGACGCACCCAGAGGATTTCCGGTGACCGCCACGCCGGATACGCTGACCGTTGCCAAGGGAGGGGAACCCAACTCGCTGTATCCCCAGGAAGGCAACCAGATCCCCGCGATCATTGCCTACCGTCCCCTGTATGAGACGCTGCTTGTCTATAACAACTTCACCAACCAGATCGATCCCGGCCTGGCTGAAAGCTATGAGCTGATCGACGATAAGACCATCCGCATCCACCTGCGCCAGGGAGTGCTTTGCCACGCGGGATACGAGATGACCGCGGAAGACGTGCTCTGGACGGCGCAAAAGGGCACCGCCAGCCCGGTCGCCCACTACCTGTGGGGTGAGTTCGATGTGGAAAACTTCGAAATCGTCGACAGGCACACCATCGACATGAAGACCAAGGTGGTTTTAGGCCCGCTGCTCATCTATCTGTGCGACACCTCTACCGGCTATATCGTCAACAAGCAGGCTTACGAAGAGCAGAGTCCCAACGACTATGCCAGAAACCCCAACGGCGGGTCTGGGCCTTATAGGTTCAAGGAGTGGATTGCCGGCGACCGCATCACGTATGAGGTGTTTGAGGATTACTGGGGAGACAAGCCTTACTTCAAAAACCTGGTCATCCGCAACATCGCCGACGACGCGACCCGCGCCATGGCGCTGGAAAACGGTGAGGTAGATGTCGTCTACGGCGTAGACCCCACCAGCTACCAGGCGCTGATCGACTCTCCCCTGGTCAACCTGGTTGTCTGCCCCAGCTTTCAGCTGATTCATATGGGCCTGAACAACAACTTCGAACCCTTTGCCAAGAAGGAAGTGCGCCAGGCGATCCGCTATGCGCTGGATCTGGATAACATCGTTCGCCTGGCCTTCAGCGGCTATGCCGAGGTGGCGGACGGCCCCTGGCCCAACGCCATCAACCCCTATGTCACCGCTTCCGGGGATGAGGCGTACACGTATAACCCGGAAAAGGCGAAAGAGCTTCTTGCACAGGCCGGTTATGCCGATGGCTTTCAGTTTGACCTGTGGGTCGCCGATACCACTGCGTGGGTGCAGATGGCTGAGATGATCCAAAACGCGCTGGCAAAGGTGGGCATCACCTGCAACGTGACCGTCATGGACCAAAACACCCTGCTGGCAGACCGGGCTACCGGCGACTACGAGGCGTACATCGCCCGTATTTCCTGCTCCTCCAACGACGCTGCATGGTTCCGTCACAGGTGGCATTCCGAGGGCGGGTATGAGGCCAACATCGTGCAGTACAAGAACGCGGAGGTCGATCAGTGGCTGGATGCTGCCCAGAGCTCACTGGATGCTGCATTCCGCGACGAGATGTACCTGAAGGTCATGCGCCAGTGGAGGCTTGATGAGCCCTGGATCAGCCTGGCCTGTCCGCTGATGGCTTATGGCGTTCGCTCCACGCTCAAGGGCATCGAGCCCCATCCCTATGGCAGCATGGACCTGCGTTACATCCGCCCCATCGAGAATTAATCCTGCCCAAAGAGCACGGGCCCTCTGCCGGAGGAGTTTGCTTCCGGCAGAGGGGCCCGGATGGAGACAGCATCATGATTAAGGGAAGACTTAGTGCCAAAGCCAAGGGCGACCGGATCCGCGTGTACTTCATGCAGCGCGGAAACGATGAGACAGACACAAACGTGCCGGTGAAGGTTTACCGTCGGCCGGCAGACGAGATCAACTTCAGCACCGGCATGTGCGGTGACGCGCCCGGCGCATGGACGGAGTACATCGATAACCAGAGGATGGATGATCCGCGCGTATCCCTGGTTTTTGAGGGAAAGCTGCCGCACGAGCATTCCTTCTGCAGCTACATGGATACGGATGTGGCCTATGGCCATACCTATCTGTACTGGGTGGTTTCCGACCAGGTGGGCGATCCCATCAGGATTGGGCCGGTAGCTTGCAAGCTGCGAGACCCGGAGGTCTGGTGGAGCTACGACCGCAGCGTTGCGGAGATGAAGAAATTAACGGCAGACTTTCCGGGCCTTGTAAAGATGAAACAGGTGGGTGCCAGCACCCGACACCGTCCAATTTACGGTCTTCAGATAGGCTTAGGAGAGAAGAGCATTGTGCTGGCAGGCGCCATTCATGCCAGCGAACCCGGGCCGGAGCTGCTCGGTAAGGCACTGCGCTTCATCCTTTCCGAGCACGCAGCGCTGCTTGACAGGGTGAGCCTGGCGGTGCTGCCCGCTGTGAACGTGGACGTGCGTGAGGAGACCATTGAGGGTGAACCTTTTTATCTGCGCAAGAACCCCAATGGCGTTGACCTGAACCGCAACTTTGACTGGAAGTGGAAGCAGGAATACGTCTATGGCTATGACAATTCTGACCCCGATGCCAGCACCTATCATGGGCCCTTTGCGGCCAGCGAGCGCGAAACCCAGGCCGCTGTCAGCTTTGTCAAGTCTGTCGCCCATGTTGCAGCAGTGCTGGTGTATGATTCCAGCTCTGTCATCACCGAGGATTGGATGCTGATGGATGCCGCTCCCGGTGATGACGATTACGACGTTCACAACGAGATCGCCAACCTTTATTCCAAGGCCTTCCGGGCTGATCACCCCGGTTGTGGGACCTTCACCGCGGAGCCCATGCACTATCCCATCGCCCAGATGGAATGCTTCGCGGGCACGGGTCAGCCTCACGGCACTTTCGAGGGCTGGGCGCATGATATTCTTGGCGTTCCCGCTTACTCGCTACAGTCGGCAAACTCCAAAGAGGGCCGATGCAACAGCGATGACCAGGTGTCTCGCGAGCTGCTGGAGCAGTGGTCCCGGCGTCACGCCTGGGCGCTGATCGCACTGATGCGGTGGCTGTCTCCAGAAGAGGGTAAAGGCTGAAGGCTACGGATATCGGGATGACGGGGGGCGTGGGGCAGTGCCTCCGCGCCCCTTGCTACAGGGAGAGCATATCTGAAAGGACAAAGGAACATGGTTCCCGAACAGAAAAAGGCTATCTATGACATTGTGATGAACTATTGGATCCATGATGATCCTGATTTAAAAGCGCTGGCGCTGGGCTGGAACGCGGAAGCTTCCGAGGAAGCCAGAAGGGTTCACGCAGCGTGTGAAATCGTGGACGGCTGTGCCTTTTATCTGGAGAAATACAACTGGCAGCTGGAGCAGTCCAAAGCAGCTTGCCTGAACATGACCATCCCTTCTGTGTTCGATCCTTCTTCGGGTGGCGCGATCAAGGAAACCGCGGACATGCTGTCCGTGGTGAATGCCGACCCGGAGCGCCTGGTCAATATCCTGACCGTGGACGATATCCACGAGGCTCACCGTACAGGTCGGACGGGCATCCTGCTGGGCGCGCAGAGCTGCGATTTTATGCTGGCGCGCGACGTGAACGCCATGGCGCAGATCTTTTCCCGCATTGGCTTTCGTGTCATGCAGATTGCCTATAATACCCGTTCTTTTGCGGCGGATGGATGCGTCACGGGCACCGATGCGGGCATCACGGTGCAGGGTCGCGCGCTGATTCGCGCCCTTGAGTCAAACGGCATCACCGTGGACCTGGCGCATGTGGGCCAGCTCTCCACGCTGGAGGCGATGGACCTGGCAGAAAAGCCCATGATCTTCAGCCATGCGAATCCCAAGGCGCTGGCTTTTCATCCGCGCAACATTACTGACGAGCAGATCAGGAAATGCGCTTCGATCGGAGGCGTGATCGGCGCTTGCGCCTATGCACCGATCCTGTTTGATGGTGAGCACGCGCCCACCATTGAGCATTTTGTGAACGCGGTGTGCTATTACGTGGACCTGGTTGGCGTAGACCATGTGGGCATCGGCCTGGATTCCAACGCCCAGCCCGGTGCCTATGTGCATCACGACGCCCACCGCCTGGCCGCCAGCTCCAGTCCGGCTTTTGAGGCCAGCTACCGGGCGGGAAAGGGGAAGGCCAGCGCCAATACGGACGGGATCCTAAGCCTGGCCAACCATCTGAACATCGTGGATAAGCTGCTTAAGCGCGGATTTTCCGCCGAGGAAGTTCGAAAGATCATGGGCGGGAACTTTATCCGCGTGTTTGAGCAGACCTGGGAGAACTGAGCGACAAAAGGGGAGGATCATTGCATGAAGCATATCATCTGTGGAACCCTGGTGGACGGCACAGGCGGCGCGCCGGCAAAGGACGTTGTCATCACCATTGACGGAGAGCGTATCGACCGTATCCTTCCCCAGAGCCAGTTTGTTCCCGCAGCCGGGGACGAGGTGGTCGACCTCTCCGGATGCACGGTGACCCCTGGTTTTGTGGACTGCCATGACCACCTCTGCCTGAATCTGGGTGACGAGGCGGCGCAGTGTGCCCAGAGCGATGTGGCCCTGACCATCACCTCCGTCGCGAACGCACGGGCTATGCTGGAAAGCGGCATTACCACCCTGCGCGACTGCGGCGAAAAAGCGCTGATCGATATTGAGGTCAAAAAGGCTGTGGAGGCTGGCCTTATTCCGGGACCCCGGTTGGTTACGGCAGCTTTGCCCATCATGCGTACTGGTGGCCACGGCCATTTTCTGGGTCGGGAGGCCGACGGTCCCTGGGAGGTGCGCAAAGCGGTTCGAGAACAGCTTAAAAACGGCGCGGAGATGATCAAGATCCTGCCCAGCGGCGGCATGTCAACCCGAGGCTCCTCACCGGTTGGCCTTGAAATGACCCGGGAAGAGATCGGGGCGGCTATTGACGAGGCGCATCGTGCAGGCAGAAAAATCGCCGCACACGTTCATGGTGGCCCTGCCGCTCGCATCTGCATTGAAGCAGGCTGCGATTCCATAGAGCATGGGCTGCTGCTTACCCCGGAGGAGATCACCCTGCTGGCTGCAAGCAGGTGTACGCTGGTCAGCACCGCGGGGCTTTCCGTGACCCTGATGGCTGATGACAGCGCCCCTGCCTTTTACCGGGAGAAGCTTAAGGACGCCCACCATCGCGCGATTGAACTTCTCAAACTCGCCAGAATGCTCGGCGTGCGGCTGGCCTGTGGCAACGACACCAACCATGCCCGGATGGACCTGGAGCTGGGCGCCATGGTGGAAGCGGGCTTCACTCCTTTGGAAGCCATAACAGTGGCTACCCGCAACGGCGCGGAGCTGTGCGGCCTGCTGGAGGATATTGGCACGCTGGAGCCGGGCAAGTTCGCAGACCTGGTGGCTTTCGCGGAGGATCCGCTGGAGGACATTGCTGCCGTGCATCACCCCGAGAAGGTGTTTAAGGGCGGCATATGCTGGTTTTCACGGGCAAGCCGAGGGGTGGGCTGAGAACTGGCAGCGAAAGTGGTAAAGACGAGTCTTCCCGACGGCTTGCGGGCTATCCGCTGTGCTTTGAAAGGTACTGCGAAACGGTCATGTTCATGACTTTCTTGAAGCACTTCGCGTAGTGTTTATAGGAGCTGTAGCCCACGCGCTCACTGACTTCATAAAATTTCAGCTGGGGGTTTTCGCGCATCAGGCGGATGGAATGTTCAATGCGTACTTTGTGGATGTAATCAACGAAGTGTGTGTTGAGCTGCCGGGAGAACAGCGTGCTCAGGTAAGCGGGGGAAACGAAGGCCTTGGCAGCCACCTGTGCCAGGGTGAGCCTTTGGGCAAAGTGCTCGTCGATGAAGCTGACAGCCAGCTGCAGGGCACCGCTGCTACCTTTTTCGACGCTGAGCTGTCTGCATATTTCGTCTGCGAGCGCCTGGAGGGTCTGGCGGAAGGACTCCCGTGAGCCAAGTTCGTTGCTGGGCAAATGAAGTGCTTCCAGCTTCAGCCTGTGGGAGAGGGCGAAGCGGCAGATCTCAATGAATAGGATGGTCAGGCAATTGCACACTGCGGTATCCTCATCGGCAGGGTGAGTGTGGGGCGCTGTGCCGGGACCCTCGGAGGGCGGCAGGGCGCCCTCCGCTGCAGACAGCCGGCTGAAGAAGGCGTCCAGGGCCTCTGAAACCCATTTGGCATTCCCCGCGTGCAGGGACTGAATGATCAACTGCTCTTCATCAAACGGGTAGTTCATGTGGATATGCGTACCGGTCAACAGCGGCAAACTTGCCCCGGCGGGCGTCGTACCGCAAGCCGGTCCTGTTCGGACAGCAGGCGTTGCACGTCCCCCGGGGAGACTGACAGCGGGAATACCCAAGGTGCGCATAAAATCAATATGCCTGGCTGCGCGGTAGATGGCATCGCAGATTTCCGAAGGCATGAAGGGCTTGAGCAGGTAGTTGTTGACGCCTAAGCGTATGGCCTCGTGGGCATAGTTGAAGTTCTCATAACTGCTGACGATAATGAACACCACCGAGGACATGCTGTACCGGTTGTATACAATATCGATGACCTGCAGACCGGACATAATGGGCATTTCGATATCGATCAGCACGATGTCCGGCGACTGCTCCTGGATCATCCTGCACACCTCGGCACCGTCAGAGGCTGTGCCCACGATATGGATGCCGTACTTTCTTTGATCGATGCAGCGCACCATCTTGTCGCGTGCGTTTTGATCATCGTCAGCGACTATGATCCTGAGCATTTTACCTTATCCCTGCCTGGCATGAAGTTTTCACGGACAGCAAGGGGGATTTCGATCAGCACCGAAGTGCCCGCACCTTCACTGCTTTCGAACTGGTAGCGGTACTGCTGTTCACCATAAAAGAGCCGCAGGCGTTCTGAGATATTTTTCAGTGCGTAGCTGTTGTCCGCCCAGGTTTCCGGAGAACGCACGCCTTCGGGAAGACGGGCCAGGGTTTCTGGTGACATGCCTGCACCGTTATCCTGTACACGAATGGTCAGGTGATCGTTTTCCCCGGCCCGGGCGGTGATGCTGATGTGAATGCGGGGATGCTCGCTGTCCACGCCATGAACCACACAGTTTTCCACCAGCGGCTGAATTAACAGCTTGGGGACTTCCACCGAAAGGATGTTCGGGTCAAAGCACAACTCGTAGGTGATGCGATCATGAAAGCGCTTCTGGTGCAGCATCAGGAAGCATTCAAGGATCCTCCGCTCCTGCTCCATGGTGGACAGGCAGCGGCCACCGTTAAGGGAAAGGCGGAACAGCTGTCCGGTACAGTAAGCCATCTCCGCCAGCTCCTCCGCGCCGCATTCCAGGGCGGTCCACTGAATCATGTGCATGGTGTTGCAGATAAAATGCGGATTGATCTGCACGCTCAGGGCGGTGAGCTCCGCAGCCTGCCGCTTGATGGTCAGCAGATAGGTATCCTCTATCAGATGGTTGTTTTGAACGACCATCTCGTTAAACATAGCGCCCAGGCGGCCGATTTCGTCGTTATAAAGCAGGTTGACGCGCGCGTCCCGGCGTCCATCCCTGAATTCGGACATAGAGTGGATCAGCCGGTTGAGGGGCTTGGACAGCGTCTTTGAGACAAAGAGCGTCAACGGGATGATCAGCAGCAGCACAGCAGCCAGCCCTCCCAGGCTATGGCTCCAGAAAAGCGGATTGGTGAAGGGGTATTTTAAATCGCCGACAAGGGCAAAGGTGACGTAACCATTGGTTTCACTGATACGGGAATAGATGACGTCGTATTTATGCCCTCTCAGGTGCATGGTGAAGGTACCTGTCTTTAGGTAGCGGGGCGCCTGCGAGGCGAGGCTCATCAGCTCATCGTCCGTGAGCTTCATGGATTCGCCGCGCTCAATGACCATTTGTCCGTGATTGTCCAGGATGAACATGTGGCTGTAGTAGGTTTGGTCGAAGCTGTATTCTGCGCGCAGCAGTTTCCGCGTGTCCAGGGTGATGCAGATGGCGCCGATGGTACGGAAGCTGGTGTTGTCGCGGACGCGATACCACAAGCAGATCTTAGGAGAGTTGTCCTGCGTGACCAGTTCGCTGCTGCCCTGAGGCACATAGCGCCAGATGTATGTATTGGGTTTGCTGAACAGGGCGCCCAGCGCCGAGTCAACGTCGTCTGCAGGCTGGTCCTGCACGCCATAGGATTGGTCGATGGCCTTATAGGCCAACGCTTTTCCGTTGACGTCATAGAAAGAAAGGCTGAGTAGATGCATACGGGACAGGCTGAGCTTGAACAGGTCACTCGGAAGATGTTCGTTGGAAATGCTCACTCCACTGTTGCTGGCCTGCATCAGCGACTGCACGTCGGTGTTGATGGCGTAATATGCCGCGATGCCGTAAAGGTACTGCTGCTCGCTTTGAACCAGCGCGTTTTCATACAGCACCAGGTCCAGGGTGGAGGAGAGGGCTCTTGTTCGAATGTCGCTAGCGGAGTAGTTAAAGGAAATGCCCAGGATCACTGCGGAGGACAAAACGACAGAAGCAAACACCCACAGCATCAGCTTATGCAGGATCCTTAAGCCCAAGTAGCGGCGGTACAGCTTTGCAAACACGCGGATGCCCCTTCCTTCGCGATTTTGTAAAGCAAAAGACGAATTTCAGCCGGTTTTAGATAGCATTGTTGTTTGTTTTGTGCGAACCTCAAAGGAAGATCATAGCAGTCAGGACAAAGAAAAGCTTTGTCCTTGATGCAAAAGCTAACACGACAGGCGCCGGCAGTCAAGGACGAATGCAGCCGCCCGGCCCCGGCTGAGTCTGAGGCTAAAAGCTGACATCAGGCCTGAAGCGAGGTCATACAGGGTGAAGGCGATGCTGTGATAAGCCCGAAACGTGACAGAGCTGCCTTTCTCGGTTGGTCCCAGCCTTTGCCCTGCTGAAGTGCGTGTTGTGTGAAGGATGCGCTCTGCCAGCGGATGCAGCTCGTGAATCCCGGGTGGGCCTTGCTCGAGCCCTGGCCCGTCCTGGGCATAGAGACCTGGCCTGTTCCTGCGGGCTTTTTGTTCCCAGGGCGCTTAACCCTCCCCCGATTCTCCTGCCGGGCTTCCTGCATTTGTACAGCCGAAGACCGGCGAGCCTCCCTGGGGCATCATGGATAAAAGGGGCCGCGTATGTTCTGCTGCGGCGGAGAGCATGCGCCTGGCCCAGCTTGTGCAGCATGCGGGTGAACTTGTGCGGCCCTTTCAGGATCAGTGCTTGGGTACCCCGCTTGAAGATTTCACGACAGCTTGCCGCCTCCAGAAAATGATGTTCATACCCTGACACGCTGTCAAAAACGCATACGGTTCCCTTTAAGCTTGCCTGACCTTACAGCTTTCAGGCCCGATACCCTGCCTTTTGTATCAAGCCGAAAGGTTTTTCGAATGCTGCTGAGTGTTTACTGGACCGACACAGGTGGCGCAGGCTTCGGTGTAACGGTATAGTAATGTTGTCAAAGCGGCGGACGAACCGCCTCCTGTGCCCCTGTCAGCGCTTTGACCATGGTTTTGAGCCTGTCTTTGGCATCTGCACAGGGGCGTACACGCCTGAACGGGGAGGAGATCTTTCGGATGGAAAACAGACTGAAACGATCCGGCCAAAGAGGGTGGAGGACGACGCGCGGACGTCTGGCACTGCTTCTGGCAGCCCTGTTGACGGTTAACAGCACGGTTGTGTTCGCGGCTGAAAACGAGCCGGTGTATGAAAACCCGCTGCTGAATCCCGAAGCGAACCGTATCATGCAGTACACGCCTGTGGAAGGAAACATCATCAACGTCCTGCTGCTGGGCCTTGACAGGGACAGGCAGTTCCCGAGCTCGGGGGGCAAAGAGACGCATTCCGACTCCATGATGGTGCTGGCCATCAATGCGGAGCAGGAACGCGCAGACCTGATTTCTACTCCAAGGGATATGGTAGCCTATGTCCCCGGCACCAGGGGCTTGTATAAGCTGAACGGTGCAGTAAATGTCGGCGGCAACCGTGCCGGGCAACCTCCCCAGTCCCGAGAAGGACTTGAGGCTGCGCGGGATACCATGGTCTGGGTGATGGGCGGGATCCAGATCCACCATGTCGTTGCGGTAAGCCCCGGAGCGCTGCGAGCGATCGGAGACGCAATGGGCGGGATCGAATTTGACATGGACATGTCCTACAGGGGTGGCAGCGGGAAGACGTACAGAAAGGGAATGCAGCACCTGGATGGGACGGGCATCGTCGATTACGTCGGAGCAAGGCAGAATGCCTCCATTGGACGGGGCAGCGACATTGCCCGCACGGGCAGACAAAGGGAGATGCTTTTGGCCATCGCCCAAAAAATCCTCAGCGACAGAGCACTGTTGCTCTCCTTGCTGGATGCAGTCTACAGCGACCCGGATATCAAAGACGGATTCTTTACAGACATGAGCGCAGCAGACCTTTTAAGAGTGATGCTGTCCCTGTTTTCGCTGTTTGTGAGCGGCAACGGTAAGGATCGAGGCGAGCTAATCAACTCCCATGTGTTTGACGGAAGATATCGCAGTGCGCTGGGTGGATGGAACTTCACTTTCATCGACGCGCAGAAGCGTGTGGAGATCATCCGCGAGGTATATGGCGTGACGGTGCCGGAGCTTCAGTACACCTCCTATGCCTATCTGGCCTGGCTGCATGAGAGCGGGTTCAATACGGTCCGCTATCTGTCCGCGGCTGAAAAGCTGATTGCACACGCGGAGGAAAACCCCGAGCTGTTCGAAGATGATGAAGCAGCAGTTCAGGCGCTCGCGGTCTTCCGGGAGACCTGGCGGGAGACGCGCGCGCTGTTCGCAGCCGCAGCGGAATCCATGGACAAGGAGGAGACGAAGCGTATGAAGGCGGTTAGCAGTCAGCTGGTCAAGGAAGGCGATGTCCTCGGCCGCCTGATGGCCTATCCTGGTAAGAAAAGCAGAGTAGCTTGGCGTACAGCCCTGATGCATGACAATGACCCGCTTGTAAACGAGGTCTATGTAAATTTTCGGTGAATGAGCCCTGGTGCGGCTGCGAAGGGCCGTGTATGGGTGGGGAGGGCGGACTTGCCAGCGGGAGGCAATGGGGAAAGAACGGGAAACAGCTAGGGGTGGACGGAGATCAGGGTGGAGGCGGAGGATGCCGGCGGGCTCCATGCTATAATAACGGACAGAAGGCTAAGCGAGATCCAACCGGAAATGAT
>CAZPIC010000035.1:0-19487 GCA_964586835.1 uncultured Oscillospiraceae bacterium | reverse complement strand
CACTGAACAATTTCAGTACGCCAGGGGTGAAGGATTCACTGACACTTGACAGCGTTCGGCTCCGGGAAGCGCTCCCCGCCTCCGAAGAAAACCGTCTCAGCACTGTCAACCGCCGTCCTGACAAGCTCTGTGATCTCTCCGAGAGCGCTTTCGGCGTACTCCACCTTTTCAAGGCTCGGGCGTGTCACAGGATGCCTGGGCGTAAAGACAGTGCAGCAGTCTTCATAGGGCAGACAGGAGATCGCATAGGTGCCGATCTCCTTGGCGCGTTCAATGATCTCCACCTTGTCAAAACCGATCAACGGCCTGAAGACAGGCCTGTGCGCCGCTGCGTCCGTACAGACCAGTGCTTCCATCGTCTGGCTGGCCACCTGTCCGATGGACTCCCCTGTGACAAGCGCCTGCGCCCTTTCTCTGTCCGCAATCAGCTCTGCGATGCGCACCATCACCCGTCGCATGACCAGGGTGGAATACCCCGGAGGGCACTTCTCATGAATGCGCATCTGAAGCTCTGTGAAGGGTACGACATAGAGCTTCAGCCCGCCCGAATACTCTGCAAGCCTGGAAGCCAGGCTGTAGACCTTCTGCCTGGATCGTTCTCCCGTATAGGGAAAGGAGAAGAAATGGACCGCTAAGATCCGCACACCGCGCTTGGCGGTCAGGTAGCCCGCCACGGGGCTGTCAATCCCCCCTGAGAGCATAAGAAGCGCCCGGCCGTTGGAGCCGACCGGCATGCCCCCCACGCCGGGAAAGCGCTGGACGTACAGGAAGGCCTGGTCCCTGATTTCAATCGTGACGGTGTGTTCCGGCTGCTTCACATCAACCCGCAAGCCCGGAACCCGCTGAAGGATGTACGCCCCTGCCATGGCACAGATCTGGGGAGAGTCCAGGCCGTAAAGCTTGTCGGAACGTCGGGCGGAAACCTTAAACGTGCCCGTGAATCCCTTGACCATCTCCACGGCTGCGGCGCACACAGCCTCAAAGTTCTTCTTATCCATTTCGACAGCTGGACTGACCGAATGGATGCCGAACACCTTTGTCAGCCTTTGGATACAGGCCTCAGGGTCCTGCATGCCGCGCACCAGGATTCTGCTGTCCCGCAGGCTCGCCTCAGCGCCCAGTGGGGCTATGGCCTCTCTGACCCTTTTCATGAGCAGGTTCAGAAAAAAAGGCCGGTTCATCCCTTTGAGGAAGATTTCAGAATAAGTGGCAAGCAGCAAATCTTGCATGCGTAAGCGTCCGCCTTTCTGCGAAGGTCACAGATGTGGTGATGAAACCGTCTCGGTTCCCATCGCACAGGTGTTGCATCGTGGTTCGGTAGGTCTGCACACAACAGAGCCTGGGGAGAGGATGGCGGGCTATTGAGCGACAAGTCCGCAGGCATGTTTTGCCTGGGTCCTCCGTCCAGGCCTCGTCGAAGGGCGTCAACAACGGCTCATACGCTTCTCTCCCGCGCCTCACCCCTAACAGAGCCGGATGCCCGTCGTCCCTGCCGACCGCGCAGCTGTTGCGAGATGGAGGGAGGGACACCCTCTTTTACAAGGTTGCTGTGGAGCGGACGTGCAAAAACCCTGGATTTGTGCTTGGATCGATCTCTCCGGCACCAAGGGCATCCTCTATACAAGCAGGCACGTTTCTCCTCTCTCCAAAATCCTTGGGAATGGAGGGGCTGGCTTGCGCTTCTCTCCTGCAAAAAGCCTGCATGGCACTGCCTGGTCAACACTGGATCCCGTCTTTCGCCTCGTGGAGAGAACCTGTCTCGCCTTCCTCACCCTCCCCCAGAACATGCAGCCTCAGAAAGACTACAAGCTGTGCACGGGCCAGCCAAATGGCCCCGTAGCCTGTTCCTGCAAGCCAGAATGATCCCTCGCTTGATCCACGACATCAGGTACCGCACGACCTGATGCGCTGCCAGGTCATGCTCGTCCACTGCGTCCCCACAAGAATAGGCAAAGCGGCCTGATCGTAGTCTGTCTGCCCTTTGCTGCGCATCTTTTCCCGGTGTGTGTTTCATCAGCTCATCTCCGATGCGTTCAGCGTCGTATGTAGGCTTTGAGTCGCCGGTGCCCGATGGCAATACAATCAGAAGCACGGTCAATTTCGTCTTGTGTGGTGAAGGGGCTGAGGCTAAACCGCAGCGCGCAATCCGCGATTTCCTTCGACACGCGCATGGCCCTTAGGACGGGGCTCTGGCTATGGCGCCTGGAGGAGCAGGCTGATCCGCTTCCGACATAAACGCCTTCGCTTTCCAGAGCATGCAGAAGCGTTTCCGCCCTGACCGGCGGGAAAGAGATCTTGACGATATGGTCGGCTGCCAAGGTATCGGACGGATCGGGTCCCAGGACGACAAGGTCCGCAATCACGCTCCTTAAGTTTTTCACAAGGCGCAGCTTCAACGCGCGCATGCGGTTTTCCACAGGAAAGGTGGCAATCGCGGCATCCAGACCCGCAATGCCTGGGGTGTTTTCCGTCCCCGACCTCAGCCCTCCTTCCTGCCCGCCTCCAAACAACAGTGGCTGAAGCCCTCCGGCCTTTCTGATGACAAGGGCTCCAACCCCCTTGGGACCATGAACCTTGTGGGCCGACAGGGAGTAGCTATCCACGCCAAGTGCAAATAAACCGGGGGGCCGCCTTAGAAACCCCTGAACGCCATCCACATGAAAAGCTGCACGGGGGCACTGCCGGTCACGGATGTGCAGCAGCCTGTCCAGCGGCTGGACAGCCCCTGTTTCGTTATTGACTTCCATGACGCAGATCAGCGCCGTCTGCGGCACAGCCAGGTGGGAAAAGGCCTCACAATCCGTTAAGCCTTCCCGGGTCAGGGGAATCTCCAGCACTTCATAGCCCAGTGCCCGTGCCCTCAGACAGGGTTCCCGGACTGAGGGATGCTCACCAGCAGAGAATAGCACCCTGGCCTGGCTGCGAGGCGCGGGAAGGCGTCCCGTGATGGCAAGGTTCGCAGCTTCGGTTCCTCCTGAGGTGAATACCACCTCGTCGCCCCCTGAAAGCGTCTCTTTCACCCGCTGCCGACAAGCCTCCAAGCGCTGTTCAACAGCTACAGCCGGGGCATACAGGGACGAAGGGTTGTAAAAACCCTCGGACATCGCCCACATCACAGCTTCCCTGACCGCTCCGGTCGGTCGCGTCGTAGCGCTGTTGTCCAGATAGCAATCCATGTCGCTTCTTCAGTTTTTCTGATATTTGGACGGACCGGCCGCTCGGATGATCAATTCTGTCATCGCCGGGCTCGGTTCGATCACCATGACGGTCCGGATGCCATTTTTGACGAAGTAAAAGTAAAACAGGTCTGCGTCGCGGTTTAAGAACCAGTTCAGACGCCTGACTCCCGGCATAGACACATATCTGCGGAAGCTTCCAGAGGCCACCTTTCCGCAAGCCTCCACGTTCCCCACATTCATGGTCCCCAGGTTCTTGCGCTTTCGGTTGTTGAACACCTTGGCAAAATCCATGGATCCGTTGGTGAAGGAGTACTCGTACTCTGTCCTCAGACGATCTTTCCTTAGAAACAAAAATACAGCAATCGCAGCTGTCATCAGAAGAAATACCGCCTGGACTGCGAGCATCGGGCTGAAGCCGGCTGTGAAAAGCTCGTTGAGAAGGGGCATAAATGCGAATACCGTATAGGCGGCGGAGATCCCCATGCAAAGAACAGCCAGGACATAAAGTAAGCCACTTGCACCCTTTGTTCTCTTGGTGACAACCTCTTCGAGAAAAAAATCCATCCTGCGGCACCTCTTGTCCTTATCGAAAGAAAAGCGGCATGACCAAGCCGATCACAGCGCCAAAGAACACCTCTGTGGGCGTATGCCCCACCAGCTCCTGCAGCGTCTCCGCCCCCAGCGGCTTCCCTTCCACCAGCATGCGGTGCAGGATGCGGTTGATGACATGACTCTGCCTGCCCGTCTGATAGCGGACCCCCATCGCATCATAGACTACCACGGACATCAGGGCAAACGACAGGGCAAATGCCGTCGAGCCAAGCCCTTCCCTGGCTGCAACCATCACCGTCATGGACACAAGGAAGGCGGTGTGCGAACTGGGCATGCCGCCCATTCCAAAAAAGCGTCGGATATTAAACGTTTTCTTCAGCCGCAATTCTACCAGTGTTTTGATCAGCTGGGCTGAAAACCAGGCGCACACCGAACAGATGAGTATCTCGTTGTCCATCAGTTCGGACACACTGTTCCTCCACAAACAGGCCCCGTCCTTTTGCGGGGAGGATTAGGACGACAGGGATTTATTGTACCCTCGTCAGGGCACGCCGTGCAAGCTCGGCAAGAAAGACGCCACGGTTTCCAAACGCATTTGCAGCTTCCACCGCGACCGCTGTAAAACGGCGCGCGTCCTCTACCGCCCGTTCGCCTCCGTGCACGGAGGGCCAGGTCAGCTTGCCCGCCTCTACATCCCGGCCTTCTGTGCGCATGTCCAGAAGGTCGTCCACGATTTGAAACGCCAGACCCAGATATCTTCCATAGCGGAGGCCGGCTTCCCTGTCCTGCGCTTGCGCCCCCGCAAGTGTCAGGGCGCACATCACCGGTGCGGTCATCAGGGCAGCGGTCTTGTGCTCATGAATATACAAAAGGTTTTCCGCGTCAGCCTCTCTCCCCTCCTGCACAACATCGGCTGCCTGCCCGCCGATCATGCCCAGATCACCAGCCCGGGCCGCGACCTCGCGCAGTGCAGGCAACGCCCGTGGGTGCGGGCTTTGCGCCATGAGTTCATACGCGCCGTTGAGCAGTGCGTCCCCGGCCAAGATGGCCAACGCCTCACCAAAGGCCCTGTGACAGGTTGGGCGCCCACGTCGCAGGCTGTCATTGTCCATCGCTGGGAGATCATCATGAATCAGGGAATAAGTATGGATCATCTCCACTGCGGCTGCAAAGGCAAGGGCTGGGCCGAGATCCTCTTCGTACATGCCATAAGCCGCCAGCAAAAGCACAGGCCTCAGGCGCTTCCCACCGGCAAACAGGCTGTAAGCCATCGCGCGCCGGAGGCTTTGTGTCCCAAAACCCGTATCGGGAGGCACCGCCAGGGCTGCCCTGAGCGCTTCCTCCGTCAGGCGGACGTAGCGGGCATAGCCGGCTTCATGGCTCATCTTTGCCCTCCAGAGGGTGAAGGCCTTCGTCTCCCAGCTCAAGCAGTTTTGCCTGATAGCCGTCCAGCTCCGCCTGAAGCAAGCGTGCCATCTGGACCCCCTGTTCATAGGCAGCCATGGTTTCTTCCAGGCTCATCCCGCCGCCTTCCATCTTTGAGACCAGGGCTTCAAGCGCCCCCAGCCTATTTTCAAAGCTGCTGTTCGTCTGTTCTGTCATCAAAAGGTCCTCCCGCTTCAACGCTGATCGTCCTGACAGTGGCTTTCCCATCCTGAAACCATAACGCCAGGGTATCCGGAATCCTCCCAATCCCTGTAACAGGTCCGTCGGCGCCCAGCGCAATCACATAACCCCTGCGGAGTGTCCGCTGCGGGCTGACGCCGCGAAGACGTCCGCTCAGCCTGTCCAAAGGCGTTCTGGCGCCCATGACAGCCCTTTCACAGGCGATGGCCGCACCTTGCCTCGCAAGCGCGATCCGTCTGCCCGCTGCCGAATACCTTAAACCGGGGTGACAGTTGCGCAGCCTTCGCTGAAGGTCGCCAAGAGAAGCAGTGCGGCGTGCGAGGTCCAGCTCCACAGCCTGCCTGAGGCTGGTGCGCAAGCCACGGATGGTCCTCTCCATCTCGTCCCTTTCCGGCACCGCCAGTTCAGCCGCGGCGGAGGGCGTTGCAGCGCGGACATCTGCGGCAAAATCTGCAAGCGTGACATCGGTCTCATGGCCCACGGCAGAGATGACGGGCTTTGCACAGCGGGCGATAGCCCTGACCAGCACTTCTTCGTTGAAAGCCCAGAGATCTTCCGCCGAACCGCCGCCCCGCCCCACGATGATGACATCTACGCTGTCCAAGGCTGCGATCCGGCGGATCCCCTCAGCGATATCCTCGGCAGCGCCTTCTCCCTGCACCAGGGCAGGCCTTAGGATGAGGTTCATGCCCGGGAAGCGCCGTCCCATGACCGTGCGGATATCGTGCAGCACGGCCCCCGTCCGCGACGTGACCACCCCAACACCCTTTGGCAGAAGGGGAAGCGGACGCTTTTGCGACGCGTCGAACAGACCTTCCTTTTCCAGCCTGTCTTTCAGGATCAGGAAGCGCTTGTACAGATCTCCAACACCGTCTTCCGACAGGCGTTCCGCATAGAACTGGTAGCTTCCCGACGCCGTGTACAGGCCGACAGATCCCGACATCACCACGCGCTGGCCATCGGTGGGCGTGAAGGCAAGCGCCTGAGCATACTGCCTGAACATGACGCAGGCAATCCGGCTGTTTTCATCCTTGAGGGAAAAATACAGGTGACCGGAAATATGGCGCTTAAAGTTGCTGATCTCGCCGCGCACGCTAATCCCCCGCAGCATGGGATCGGCGGCGAGCGTGCGGCGCACATACTCGTTGAGGTCGGAAACAGAAAGGATGCTCATATCGTTCCTCCGCAGCCTGCGCGCCCGATGGGCCCGCGCAGCGCATCCCGGACAGCCGCTTCTGCGCAAAGAAAGCGTTTCGCCCCAAGCAACGCTACGCCTACAGCATTGTCTCCCGAAAGCTCAGGTTGCCCAAAGAGGAGATTCAGGCCAAGGCGGCGTTTGTCGTTTCTCCGCAAGAGCATTTTCCTCAGGAGCGACGAGGAAGCTACGCCCCCCATGATCAGCGAGTCCCGGAGACCTGTAGCCTCGGAAGCGAACAACAGCATTTTCAGGACGGCCCTGCACAACGCATCAAAGACCTCCGCAGCCACCTCTTCCCCTCTGAGCGTTTTGTTTTGGACGTCTCGGGAGGCCTGTGCTTCCACGCCTGAAAAATGGCATCCCTTCCTCGTCACCCGCACAGGATAGCGCCCTTTCGCTGCAGTGTCTGCCGCTAATGCTTCCAGAAAGGGACCGGCAGGGAAGGGCCCCCCCAGAAGTACGCCCAGCCTGTCCACCAGCTGGCCGGCATGGAGGTCCAAGGAAGAGGCCAGCACCGAGAGCGTTCCATCTTCCCCGAGGAGAAGCACCTCCGTCGTGCCGCCGGAAAGATGCACGCACAGATAAGGACAGGCAAGGGACGGGTGTTCAGCTGCGGCGGCGGCAATGTGACCCCGCTGGTGGCTTGTGTGCAGGCAGGGCACCGCAAGGGTGGAAGAGAGGACTTCTGCGAACGCTGTTCCGGCCAGAAACACCGGCATGTACGAGCCCTCTGCATCCGAAGGCCGGTCCGATACCGCCAGGGCGGCGATCCGCGTGCCCCGGCTTCGGCTCATCACGTCCGTCAACACCGCGGGGAACTGCCTTACATGTTCAAAAAGAGCCTCGCTCTGGCGAAGCCCCGACTTTCCCCTTCCTACCGGAAGGGTCTTCCTTCCCGATGCGATGATCCTGCCGTCTTCTCCCACCAGGGCACAGGAACTGACATAGTTGCTTGTGTCGATCCCCAGCGCGGCGTTCATCCGGCGGCCGTTTCCCGCAGGTAGGTACCCAGCACCCCGTTGACAAAGCGCCCATCGCTTTCCTGTCCGTACATCCTGGCAAGCTCTACTGCCTCGTTGACCACCACGCTTGCCGGGACCTCTTCCGGGATACTCAGCTCATATAAGGACAATCTCAGGATCGCGCGGACCACGGCGGGAATCCTGCCCAGTTCTCTGGTTGTGGAAAGCCTCTCCACGATGGCGTCGAGCTTATGGGAATGGGCTGAGGCTCCCTCCACCAGCGCGGTGATATAGCTGTAGTCTTCCTCCTCAAGCTGGGCTTCGACCAAATCGGAGAGCGTTTCGTCACTGCCCTCCCCGCCCATCATCCGTTCGTATATCAGCTGCATGGCCGCCCTTCGCGCCGCATGCCGTCCCATTCAGGCCCCCACATCCTTCATCCGGTATTCTCCCTGCCTGTCATGATCTTGCCGCCGATCATTTCTGGTCCGTATCGCCGTTTATATCCAAAGCCTTCTTCACCTTTTCCAAATCCTTCGCGCTGTAGGTGACCTTCCTGTTCCTGGGTGGAAAACATTTGTTGACAAGCTTGCTGATCCCCTGCCGCAGGCTTGGGGCCGCACCCACGAAAACCCCTACGACAGTTAACAGGATGATCAGAATTGTCTTCCAAAAGCCGATCTGAGTCAGGAGAAGCCCCACTATAAAAAACACCGTGCCATAGAACAGCTTTCCCGCCGGCGTTCCCGGCTTGGTGGCAGCGACAATCCTATCGTCCAGTCTGCTCATGCGCATCCTCTCCTATCGAAATGACCCGACGCACCGGCACTCAGTCTTGCGTCTGATCGACAGTCTGTGCGGGATCCGGAGGCGGATCTTCGTCCAGGCTCTCTGTCGGTTCTTCAGGGGGCGCCATAGCCTTGCCCTCATCCAGTTCCGACGGCTCCGTAGCACCGCGCCTGAAAAGGCGGCGTCTGCCCGAGCTCTTCTGTGGCCCAACGGAAGCGTCACGCGTCCATTCCGATTGGTCCTGCGTCTCGACAAGATAGGGCGACTCCTGGATATCGTGTTCTGCGGTTTCCACCGACACACGCACTTCCCTGACATCGATCCCGGAAGAAGCCAGCAGGTACTGCCTGATCTGCTTTTGCAGGGAGGCAGCTGCCAAGGGAATGCTGATATTGCCCGCCAGGGAGATGGCCAGGTCGATATACAGGCCGTCCCTGCGGTTGAACACCTCCATAGAGGAGGTTTGCATTTCCTGATGCATATCCACACATTTTTGCACAAGGCTCTCGACAGCCTTGACCGCAATGCGCAGTTCTCCGCCCTCCGACTTCTGGATGATAAAGCGCTTTTTATCTTTCCTCGTGCGGTGGGGAAGCAGCAGGACGAAGAGGCCATAGGCAAAGACAATCACGCCGGCCAGCAACACGGCTGCCCTACAAAGAGTGAAAAAGCCTTCTCCCTCCCGCCTGAGCGGGATATCAGAGAACTGAAGGCCCGCAATAACAAGGGCCACACCCACCACCGCAACGAGAAAAGCGCCGATATATAATACCGCGCGGTTGATCAAACCCTGCTTCATGACGCCCCCTTCCCTCGGGCTCCCGAAGCCTTTCTGGGCTTCTTTGCCGGTTTGGCTTCCGGCAGAGCAGCCTTTTCCTCCCCATCACCGCCCATCTGCGCCACTTGCTCAGCCCCTTCAGGCGCCGGCTCAGCTGTCGGTGCTGAGACTTCCGGGCTGTCCTGCGCGACGCCCTCTGCAACGGGCGCCTCCGGACTGTCCTGTGCGACGCCCTCTGCAGCGGGTATCTCCGGACTGTCCTGCGCGACAGCCTCTGCAGCGGATATCTCCGGGCTGTCCTGCGCGACGCCCTCTGCAGCGGATGTCTCCTCGTCTAAAACGATGAACTCCGGGCCCCTGCTCTCAAGCTGCGCTTGCCCATGCTCGCCCTCCGGAAAGCTCAGGGCCTCCTCCTGCGCGGCTTGCTCCGCTGGTATGAAAGGATGGGCTTCCGGAAGGCTTTGCAGGTTCGCGGAAGCCAGGTTGGATTGCGCCTCACGTTTTTCCTTTTCGAAGCTAACCCCCTGCACGTGCACATCCACCTTGACGACCTTCAGACCTGTCATGGACTCGATGGACTTGCGCACATTCTCCTGGGCTTCCGAAGCGACCTTCTGGATAGGCTTTCCGTATTCGATGATGGAGTACAGGTCGACGGAGACCTCTTCTGTTCCGACTTCCACTTTCACGCCACGGGTGATGTTGCGGTTTCTCCCGATGATGTCTCCGATACCGCCGCTGGTGCACATGCCCGCAATCCCGTCGACTTCGCTGGCTGCGATGCCGGCGATGATGGCGATCACCTCGTTGGCATAGGTGATGGTACCCCCGTCCTGCGATTCGGACTCTGTATATATGGGCAAATTTTCTTTCTTAGGAGACATGGTCTGCACCCCCTTGCGTTCCGTGGGCAGTATAGCAAATCAAGGTCAGGCCCGCAACTGCATGCGGGCGGAGCGCGGGTCAGGCGTCCCCGACGAAACGGATCCCCAGCATGTCAAGCTGCTCCGCCGATACCTCTGAGGGCGTGTCCATCATGGGACAGGATGCGTTTTGCAGTTTGGGGAAAGCGATGACATCACGAAGGCTTACGCTTCCCGTCAGCGCCATCATCAGCCTGTCAATCCCAAAGGCAAAGCCGCCATGGGGCGGGGTCCCGTACCTGAAAGCTTCCAGAAGAAAGCCAAATCTGGCCCATGCTTCTTCTTTCGTGAAGCCCAGCATGCGGAACATCTTTTCCTGAAGATCCGACGCATGGATGCGGATTGACCCGGAGCCCATCTCGATACCGTTGAGTACCAGGTCATAGGATTTTGCCCTCGCCTGTTCCGGGTGCGACTCGAGCAGGTGGATATCTTCCTCCATGGGCATTGTAAACGGGTGATGGGCCGACACGAAACGCTGTTCCTCCTCATCCCACTCCAGCAGGGGAAACTCCGTCACCCATAGAAAAGCGTACTCCCTGCTGTCCGCCAGCGAAAGGTCCCGGCCAAGCTTCACGCGCAGCTGTCCCATGGCCGTTAGCGCCGTCTGCTTTCGGTCGGCGACCGCGAACACAATATCGCCAGGCTTTGCACCGACCCTCTCCAGCAGGGCCTCAAGCGCCTTCTCCTTCATGAACTTTGCAAAGGACGAGCGCTGGGTTCCGTCCTTTCTCAGGACAAGCCAGGCCAGCCCCTTGGCGTGATAGGTACGCACGTGGTCGGTCAGTGCGTCTATTTCTTTCCTGGACAGCCGATCCGAGGCGTCACGGGCGACCAGAACGCATACGGCGGCCTCCGTGTCCCGCGCAGCGTCCTCAAAGACGGAAAAGCCGCAGTCCCTGACAAGGTCATCCACCAGGTTCAGCCGCATCTCAAAGCGGGTGTCCGGCTTGTCGGTCCCGTAAGTTTCCATGGCGTCCTTCCAGGTCATGCGGGGGAGGGGCAGGGTCAGTTCTGTGTGTGCGGCCTCCCTGAAGGCGGCAGCAAAGGCGCCTTCTACAATATTTTGGACATCCATAGGCTCCACAAAGCTCATTTCAAGGTCCAGCTGGGTGAATTCCGGCTGCCTGTCCGCCCGGCTGTCCTCGTCCCGGAAGCAGCGGGCAAACTGAAAATACCTGTCCAGCCCGCCGACCATCAGAAGCTGTTTATAAATCTGTGGGCTCTGCGGAAGCGCGTAACACCGGCCTGGGTGCAGGCGGCTGGGTACCAGAAAGTCCCTCGCTCCCTCCGGCGTCGACTTCGTCAGGATCGGGGTTTCGATCTCGGCAAATCCCTCGGAAAGCATCTGCGCGCGGATGGCATGGGTGACGGCGGAGCGTGCGCGCAGCGTCGCCTGCAGTGAAGGCCTTCTCAGGTCCAGGTAACGGTATCTCAGCCTGACGGCCTCATTTTCGTTCGTTCCGTCCTCGACGTAGATGGGCGGCGTATCGGCCGCGCTGAGAATCCGGGCCTCCGACACCGCCAGCTCCAGGCGCCCGGTCGGGAGAGCCTCGTTGACCGCCCCCGCAGCGCGCAGCCTGAGCGTCCCGCGAACTGCAAGCACAAACTCACCGCGCAGGGTTTCAACCATAGCAAAGGCCTCCGCGCTCAGATCGTTCGAATCAAACACCGCCTGAACAATGCCTGAGCGGTCGCGCAGCCATACAAAAACGATCCCTCCCATGTTTCGTGCGCGCTGCACCCAGCCCATGAGCGTCAGCTCTCTTCCCGCCATGGACTCCGTCACTTCAGCACACAGGCAGTCCCTCTTCCACCCGCCAAGAAATGTCTCCATGCTTGCCTCCCCGTTTCTGTTTCCGGTGCAGCGCTTTCCGCAGCTTACAGGCGTTCCTCCACGGCCTGCGGCACCAGGGCCAGAGGGATCTCCGCCTCTTCCTTGGTGGCCATATCCCTCAGCCTCACGTTCCCCCGCGAGAGCTCATCCCCGCCCACGATCAGAACAAGTCCTGCCCCAAGCCTGTCCGCGTGTCTGAACTGCGCTTTGAGGCTTCTGCCCATGTGGTCACAGTCCGCGCGCAGACCCGCTCTGCGCAGTTCTCCCGCGAGGCGGAAAGCGGGGTCGGCGGTTTCCTCGCCGATGGAGGCGATGTAGACTTCGCACTGAGGGGGACGCGGGATCTCCACCCCCTGGGCATCCAGTTCCATCAGCACGCGCTCCATGCCCAGGCCAAAGCCCACTGCAGGTGTCGGCGGGCCTCCAAGCTGTTCTACCAGCCCGTCATACCTGCCTCCGCCGCAGAGGGCCAACCCCTCCCTCTGTCCGCGCATGATGATCTCGAACACCGTCTTTGTGTAGTAATCCAGCCCCCTGACAAGCTGAGCATCCACCTGGTGGGCGATGCCTTCCTCGACCAGAAGCGATCCGAGCCGGCTGAAGTGCTCTGCACAGCCTGCGCACAGCGTGTTTCGAATGTCGGGGGCGTCTTTCACAAGCGCTTTGCATCCCGGCTCCTTACAGTCAAGGACCCGCAGCGGGCTGCGTTCGAAGCGTTCCCGGCACTGGGGGCAGAGCCTGTCAAGCCTCTTCCCCAGGTAGTCTTTCAGCGCACGCAGGTAGGCAGGCCGGCACTCCGGGCAGCCAATGGAATTTAGCTTCAGGGCTAGGTTCTGAAGTCCCATCCCCTCCAGCATTCTCAGCAATACCACAATGACCTCCGCATCGGCGGTGGCCTCCTGTGATCCAAAGCACTCCATGCCAAACTGATGGTGTTCGCGAAGTCGGCCGGACTGGGGGCTCTCGTAGCGGAAGATGGGCGCAGCAAGGTAGTACATCTTGCAGGGAAGTGGCTGTGCATAAAGCCTGGCTTCGATCAGAGCCCTGACAGCTCCGGCGGTTCCTTCGGGCTTGAGAGTGATCGATCTGTCCCCCTTATCCGCAAACGTATACATCTCTTTGCGGACAAGGTCCGTCGCGTCACCCACGCCCCTTGAAAAGAGCTCTGTATGCTCAAAGACCGGGGTCCTTATCTCCCGGTAACAGGCCAGCTCGGCAGCGCGGCGCATGTGCGCCTCCACCCACTGAAAGCGGTAGCTGTCAGCAGGCAGCAGGTCCTTGGTGCCTTTCGGCGCTTGAGTGATCATCAGGCCCTCCTCTTGTGTCGCCCCTGCAGCCCGTATAGGACGCGCATCTTCACGCAGTCTGGCCGGCGCCCGCACATCGCTTCGGGGCCTCGTCGCGGAACGCCTCAGCCTTCGTTTGTTTTACTCCCACTCGATGGAGGCAGGCGGTTTGTTCGTCACATCCAGCAGCACGCGGTTGACTCCGGGAACTTCGCCCACAATGCGCCTGCTGACCAGCGCCAACGTCTCATAGGGGATCCGTGCCCAGTCCGCCGTCAAAAAATCGTCCGTGGTCACGGCGCGGACCGCAACGGCCTGGTCATAGGAACGGCTGTCTCCCGCGATGCCTACCGAGCGGATGCCTGTGAGCACCGTGAAGTACTGCCCCATTCTGTCGCCGAGCCCTGCCCGCTCGATTTCCTGCCGGAGGATCGCATCGCTCTCGCGCACCATGTCCACCCTCTCCCGCGTCAGATCGCCGATGACACGGATAGCCAACCCGGGCCCCGGAAAGGGCTGTCGCTTCAGCACTTCGTTCGGCAAGCCCAGGTGGCGGCCCAGTTCCCGGACCTCCTCCTTGAACAGCATGCGCAACGGTTCAATCAGGCTGGTGAAACCCAGCTCCTTGGGAAGCCCGCCCACATTGTGGTGGCTCTTGATCGCAGTGGCGCCCGCCACAGCACCGGACTCGATGACATCCGGATAAATGGTGCCCTGAGCAAAGTGCTGGATGGGGCCCAGCTTTTTCGCCTCATCCCTGAACACTTCAATGAATTCAGCCCCGATGATCCTGCGCTTTTGTTCAGGATCGCTGACCCCGCGCAGCTTCCGCATGAACCGCTCCGCCGCGTCCACTGCCGTAAGGCTGACGGGGAAGATGCGCGTAAACACATCCTTGACCAGGCGCGGTTCATCCTTGCGCATAAACCCATGATCCACAAACACACAGTGCAGCCGGCTGCCGACCGCGCGATAGATCAGCGCGGCTGTGACGGCACTGTCCACGCCACCGGAAAGCCCGAGTAAAACTGTCCCGTCGCCCACCGTTTCCCGGACCCGGGCTACAGCCTGTTGGGCAAATCTGCCCATATCCCAATCTGTCCTTGAACCGCAGATGCGCTTGACGAAGTGTTCGAGGATCAGCGCGCCATGTCGGGTACCTTCCCGTTCAGGATGAAATAAAAGCCCATAGAGACCCCGGCTCTCATCCGCCATCGCAGCCACGGGAAAGGCCTCAGAGCCGGCAGTCCGGACAAAGCCCGCAGGGCTGCTCACAGACAGGCGTCGGCTGTACATCCGGCAAGAGCCTCCAGGCGGCAAGCCCCGGAAAAGCGCGCAATCCCCGTCAAACGATAGCTCCTGGATCTCCGGGTCCGAGCCTTCCAAAGCTTCCGCCTTTCCCCCAAATGCCAGGACCATCAGCTCCATGCCATAACCAATCCCGAGGATCGGCACCCCCAGGAAAAAAACGCCCGGATCCCATGGCGGGCCAGCTGTGTCCGAACCCTCCAAAGGACCGCCGCTCAAGACGATGCCACAGGGGTTCAGCGCCCGGATCTCCTCGAGCGAGGTCGAGGAAGGCAACACCAGGGAGCCTATCTTCATGGCGCGTACACGGCGCGCCACAAGCAGTGCAGACGGGCCACCAAAGCTCAGGATGACGATGCGCGCACGCATTCCTTCCTCCTTTCAGGGGATCCAACAGGCCTTCTCTCCGAGGCCGGCTACCTTCTTTCCCCTTATTCCATGACGGTGCCATCCGGATGGAAGAGAGGCAGTTGTTCAAGGTACACAATATCCTCCCGGTCCTTTGCCTCACCCTCGGCCAGGATAGCCATCCTGCCGGCAATGATCCCTCCCGCATCCGTCACAAGTTTTTCAACAGCCTTGAGCGACTCACCGGTGCTGATGACGTCATCGACGATCAAGACCCGTCGCCCTTTCATATAGTCGGCATCCCTCTGGTCGATACAGAGCATCTGGCGCTTGGCGGTCGTGATGGAGGTGAGCTCGGTCATAAACACCTTGCTCATATAGAGCTTGGGCGTCTTTCGCGCCACAAGGTAGCGAACGACCCCTTGCTGTCTGGCCATTTCATGCACCAGAGGGATCCCCTTGGACTCCGCGGTGATCAGAACATCGTATGCAGGAGCCCTTTGGTTCAGTTCTCGTGCGCAGGCCATGGTCAGCTCCACGTCGCCCAGGATCACAAAGGCCGCAATGTACAGATTCTCATTGACCGGACAAATGGGAAGAAGCCTGTTCAGGCCTGCGACATGGATGTTGTAGTGCATGGATACTCCTGGTTCCGCCCGCGCCACAGGCGGGCTTTCTGACGCTGCCAAGCTTCACCCGGCGCGTCCACGGATCATCACAGCGGATTGTATGGCCGTGTCCCGACTCTGTCAATTGTCCGCACGTCCGACATCGCTCAGGAATGCCTTCAAAATGCCGCGCACCTGATGAAGGGTGGTCGCGGCATGGATCAATCGGCGCGCTTGGGCTGCGCCGTGCAAACCCTTTAAATACCACGAGAAGTGCTTTCGCATTTCAAGCACCGCCCGGTGCTCGCCTTTCCAGGATGCCAACTGATCAGCCTGCTCAAGAGCCGTGTCCAGGATTTCTCCGGTTGTCGGCGGCGTGACGGGCTCCCCTCGAAAGAGGAGGGCTGTCTCCCTGAAGATCCACGGGTTTCCGAGTGCTCCGCGCCCGATCATCACGCCTTGCGCTCCCGTTTGCGTATAGAGATCCGACGCATCCCTCGCCGTAAACACATCCCCGTTTGCCAGTAAGGGGAGAGGAGATGAGCACCGAATTTGCGCGATCGCGGCTCGGTCCACGGTGCCCGAATACTGCTGGGTGCCTGTACGGCCATGGATCGCGACACGGCTTAAGCCCTCCTCCGCAGCGATACGGACCAACTCGCGGGCGTTTTGGGTCTCTCCGTCCCAACCCAGCCGCAGTTTGACCGAAACCGGCAGCACGACGGCCTGCCTGACCGCCCGCATGACTTGTGCGGCAAGGGCGGGGTCCTTCATCAGCGCACAACCCCCTCCCGATCCTGTTACCTTGCGCGCGGGACATCCCATATTGATGTCGATCCCCACAAAACGCCCAAGTCCCTGCAGGCGCTTGGCAGCTTCCTGCATGTACCCGGGGTCTCGGCCAAAGATCTGTACGACGACGTTCTTCTCCTCGGGGTGCGTCGCAGTTAAAAAACGATAGGCATCCAGGTGCTTGGGCGCTGTGACATAGCCCATGGCGCTGATCATCTCCGTAAAGACCATCCCCGCCCCCATGCGCGCGCACAGGAGGCGGAAGGGCCAGTCGGTCACCCCCGCCATCGGGGCCAGTGCGAGCTGCGGCTGGGCTCTGCACCCCAGATCCTCAGTCGACAGGGACATAGGCTCCCGCATACGTCATATTCTTGATGTGCCACCTGCCGTTTTCACGGGTCAGGATCACATCATAGCGCCCGCTCTGCCATTGGGGAACCCCCCACTGTTCCTTGGGCGTGGAGGCTTTCAGCGTCGAGATGATCTTCCCGTCTATTGCAGGAACGCTCTCCTCTATTGTCGCGCGCGCTGTATCCTCCCAGGGCCAACACCACACCCACTTCAGGTTGAGGCGATGGTCAATGCCCGTTATCTGATAACGTTCATACGGATTGGCGCCCTGTCGGATGCTGTCGAGCACATTATCGCGCTCCAGATAACTCCTGGCAAAATAACGTTCAAGCCGGGTAGGATCCTCCCCCAGCATGACGGTCTTGGCCCGCTGCGCCATCCCTTCCTTCAGGATGATATAGATGTTGGCTGCATTCATGGAAAAATAGAACACAACGGTCATCAGACCCAGCGCGCAGGTCAGCGCTGCCAGGCGGGTGACAAGGTACCATATCAGTCTGCTCAGGTACTTCACAGGCGCGTGCTCCCCTCCTCTTCAGAGACAGAGGGTCGTCCCAACCGCGTCGTCTTCCAGCGCACGGAGGATGTTGTCCGGCTGGGCAAGGCCAAACACCCTCACCACTGGCACCTTCTGTTCAACACAAAGGGAGAAAGCTGCCGTATCCATAGCCTTTACGCGGCGGTCGATCGCTTCCTGATACGTCATCCTCCGTATGAGCACCGCCTCCTTGTCTTCCTTCGGGTCTGCGGTATAGATCCCGTCCACATTCTTTGCCAGCAGCACGGCGTCCGCCTTGAGTTCCGCGGCACGAAGCACCACCGCCGTATCCGTTGTAAAGCAGGGAGAGCCAATGCCACCGCCGAAAAACACGATCCTACCCTGGCGCAAGTGCCCGTCTGCAAGTTCTGTCCGGTATCCTTCGCAGATGCGGGGCATCTCCACCGCCGAGAGGACGACGGCTTCCCCGCCCGCACGCCTGACGGCGTCCGCCATGCACAAGCAGTTCATGATCGTGCCCAGCATACCCATCCGGTCTGCCTCGACGAGGTCCATCCCGGAAGCCCCTCCCAGTCGCCCGCGCCAGAGGTTGCCGCCGCCAATGACGACGCCGATTTGCATGCCCGTGGAGGCGATGGAAAAGAGGATGGCAGCCACCTGGTCAATGCGCTCATGGTCAAACAGCCATCCGTCCTTGCCCAGCGCTTCTCCGCTCAGCTTCAGCATCACGCGGCGGTATGTAAGGCTCATAGCCCTTCCTTTCAAAAAGGGCGGGCGCCTTCGCGCACGCCCCTTCTTTCTGTCATCGCGAACCGTGGCAGGCTCAGGCCTTTCCGGTCAGCTCGCTGATCTCTCCGGCCAGGTCGCTGGTCTTTTTTTCAATGCCTTCCCCGCGCTCATACCGGGTAAAGCGCCGCACACTGATCTTCTCACCGCTAGCGAGCGTCGCATCATTCAGCAACGTCACCACCGTCCGATCCGGATCTTTTACAAAGGGCTGCTCCAGCAGGCAGACCTCTTTGAGGTATTTCTCGATGCGGCCTTCCACCATGCGGTCCACGATCTTCTCGGGCTTTCCTTCATTGAGCGCCTGAGCCCTGAGGATCAGCCGTTCGCTTTCGAGCGCTTCCTGCGGTACGTCCTCCCTGGAAACGTACAGCGGGTTGGAGGCCGCGATCTGTAAAGCAATATCATGGCACAGCATTTTGAAGGCCTCCGTCTTGGCAACAAAGTCCGTCTCACAGTTCACTTCCACCAGCACGCCGATCTTGCCGCCCAAGTGGATATAGCTGTCCACCATCCCCTCAGCTGCTACGCGGCCGGCCTTTTTCGCTGCTGCCGCCAGGCCTTTTTCGCGTAAATGCTCTATGGCTTTATCCATATTGCCGCCTGCGGCGACGAGCGCGTTCTTGCAATCCATCATCCCTGCCTGCGTGCGCTCACGCAGCTCCTTGACCATCGACGCGGTCACTTCCATCTTCGGTTCCTCCCTATTTCGTTGGCTGTATCTTACGCCCTATACCGTTTCGACAAGCTCGGCGCCCGAGGCTTCAGACCTCTCTTCCTCTTCGGACTGCTCACCCTGCCTTCCTTCCAGGACCGCATCGGCAAGCTTCCCCGCAATGAGCTTGATCGCGCGGATGGCGTCGTCATTGCCCGGGATCACGAAATCCACCTCGTCAGGGTCACAGTTGGTGTCCACAATGGCCACAATAGGGATTTTCAGCGTCCTTGCCTCCGCGACGGCGATGTGCTCTTTCTTGGGATCTACCACAAACAGAGCACCCGGAAGGCCCTTCATCTCGCGCACCCCCGAAAGGTTGCTCTTGAGCTTGTTCCTCTCGTGCTGGAGCCTCATTACTTCTTTTTTAGGCAGCGCTTCAAACTGACCCACCTGTTCCATCTTGTCGATCTCGTTCAGGCGGTCCACCCGCGAACGGATCGTGCGGAAATTGGTCAGCATGCCTCCAAGCCAGCGATTGTTCACATAGAACATGCCGCAACGCTTCGCTTCTGCCTCAATGCTCTCCTGCGCCTGTTTTTTTGTCCCGACAAACAGAAGGCTTTTCCCCTCCATGGCGAGGTTGCGCACGAACATATAGGCTTCGTCGATTTTGCGTACTGTTTTTTGAAGATCAATGATATAGATGCCGTTTCGCTGAGTGAAGATGTAGGCCGCCATTTTGGGATTCCAGCGGCGGGTCTGATGGCCGAAGTGGACGCCCGCTTCCAGTAGGTGCTTCATGGAAACAACTGCCATGTCTGTTCCTCCTTGTTTCTCCTCCGCGGGCCTCTTCCCGAGCGACCGCCTGTGGCACAAGCGCACGGTCTTCCCGCGTGTGTGATCCCGCGGAGTATATCACAGCCACCAGACCCTGACAAGGGATTTGGGAACCGGTGTTATCCGCCAGTGATAATTTCACCCCTGTAACCCGCCAGTGAATCCTTCAC
>CAZPIC010000034.1:0-20191 GCA_964586835.1 uncultured Oscillospiraceae bacterium | reverse complement strand
GGAGAGCAGGTCGCCGCCGGATCCCAAAGCGGGCCCCCACAGGGGGGCCTTTTTTTACAGGCGATTTTATCACAAAGAAGCAGAAAATCTCATTTCGTCGCTTGACAAAGGCATTTCATGAAGTTAAAATCAAAACAGCATGTCTGTGATAACCAGAACGCAATCATATGAAATGCGTTGGGGTGAGGTCATAGCGTGGCTACAGAACCGCGCAGGGCGTTCTGTGCCTTGGCGGGCGGGAGCCCTTGGGCGTCCCAGCCTGACGGGCGAAGATGTCGCAGAATCATTGAAAACATGGGTGATGAATGGCGCTTAATCCTTTCTATGGGCCCCTTCTCTCACAGACGGAATGCAATGCGGAACACAAATGAGCCTGCGGGAACTGCAGAACAGGCAGCCAGCGCTGTCTGTACAACATCATTAGCAAAGCGAACAGGAACACCGACGAACGACCCGCGCACGTGTGCATAGCGGCGTTATGAAGGCATGGCGTCGGCTGTAACCAGAGCCCTATCAAAGGAGGAGACAATGATAAGCCCGGATGACCTTGCCTTGATGACGGTGGTCGAACTGAAAAAATTCGCCAAAGAAAATAAGATAACGCTAGGCAGCGCTGTGACAAAGGCAGCCATATATGAGAAGATTACGGGGAAGCTGCAAAAAGATCTGGAGGAAAAGCTCTCTGCTTCAAAGGTAGAGGAAACTGAACCCAGGCAGGTTCGTCGGGCAACGATCATTTCGGATGATGGGGAAGAGGCACGACCGGCTTCGTCCCGGCCGGTGGCTTCCCCGGCTGCTTCATCGACCGGCAAGAACAAACCTGCCTTCACGCTGCAGGGTGCCAGAGCCTGGCATAACCCGCAACCCTTTGCACAACAGGCTGGCGGGAAGTTTGCTACTCAGGCGGGGCAGACAATCAATACGCTGCAAATCTCACAGACGGGGCCTGGAGGCCTTCAACCGCGTCGCCCGATGCTGCGGCCTGTGACGCGCTTTGGGCCTGAGGCGAAGACCCAGCTAACGGAGACGGGAGGAGCATCCATCCCTCCCTCTCCGTTCCGGCCTGCGACGTACGCCCCGGCGCCGGTGCCCAAAACCGCTCAAACGAGTCTTCTTTATCCGCAACCAGGATCTCAGGAGCCTGCCTACCCGTTCCCACCCGCGGCAAAGGAGGCCTTTAACCCTCAGGGCGAATCAGCTGCAACCCTGCGGCCTCCTGCATACCAGCGACGGCCCTACCCTGAACCCCTCCCCGAGCGGCCGCTTGTGGCTGCGGGTACCCTGGGAAAGACGCGGGAACCGGGACAGCCCTATCTGAAAGACCCGATAGGCGTCAGCCAGGCTATCCCTGAGCTGCTGGCGACGGGAGACTGCGGCGATGGAGCGGGTGTCCTTGAAATCCATTCGGACGGGTATGGATTTCTCAGGGCGGGAAACTATCTGATCGGTAAGAACGACGTTTACGTGTCCAACGCACAGATTCGGCGCTTCCACCTTCGTAACGGCGACCATGTCGAAGGCAAGACGAGGCCCCAGCGTGAATCGGACAGATATGCCGCCATGCTTTATATTACAAAGATTAATGGCGAGGACGCGGAAGACATCCGGGACCGGGTGAACTTTGACGAGTTGACCCCCACCCACCCCAACCGGCGCATCCGGCTTTCCTCCCAGGAAGAGAACGACACTGTTTTGCGCCTGATCGACCTGTTTGCGCCCATTGGTTATGGTCAGAGGGCGATGATTGTGGCAGCTCCGAAGGCGGGAAAGACGACCATCCTTAAGAAGATCGCCATGGCGATCAGGAAGGGTCACCCAGGGATCCACCTAATGATGCTTCTGGTAGATGAGCGTCCGGAAGAAGTCACGGACTTGAAGGAAACAGTGGGCGGGGACATCCTCTATTCTACTTTTGACGAGCCGGCAGAAAACCATATTCGGGTCAGCGAGCTGGTTCTCGAAAGGGCGATGAGGCTGGTGGAAAGGGGCAGCGATGTGGTGATCCTGATGGACAGCCTGACCAGGCTGTCCAGGGCCTACAATACAGTCGCCCCTTCCACGGCGCGCGTGATGTCTGGAGGCTTGGCGGCAGGTGTCCTCAACAAACCGAAACGCTTCTTTGGAGCGGCGAGGAACCTGAAGGAAGGTGGGAGCCTGACGGTGATTGCCACCGCGCTCATCGAAACGGGAAGTCGAATGGACGATGTGATTTTTGAGGAATTCAAGGGAACGGGAAATATGGAGCTTACCCTTGACCGCCAGTTGTCGGAAATGCGTGTCTTCCCCGCGGTGAGCGTAGCCCGTAGCGGTACCCGCCATGATGAGCTTCTTCTGTCATCTGAAGAGATCAGGATCGCGCAGAGGATCCGCGCGATGGTCTCTGGCGCCTCGGAGCAGGAAGGGGTGTCGCTAATATTGTCGATGATGGACAAGACGAAAGACAATGACGACTTTGTCGCCCGCTTTGACGACTGGATGGCTCTGATGAAAAACAGCAGCTATTCAGGCCCTGGAAGGCAGTACTGAGGAGGGAGCGCCATGGAGATACGGATAGAGAGCTTTGGGAAGGACTACAAGGGCATTCCGGCAGACCTGATCACCCTGACCAACCGGACAGGCGCCAGTGTATCCCTCTGTAACTTTGGAGCGCACCTGGTTTCTGTGAAGGCGCCGGACCGGACGGGCAGGCTGGGCGAACTGTGCCTGGGTTTTGATACCTGCGCCGAATATGGCTACCCGGGCAACGGATATATCGGCGCAACAGTCGGAAGGGTGGCCAACCGCATTGGCGGCGCTTCCTTTACATTGAACGGGCGTGAGTTTCGCCTGGCAGCGAACAATGGACGCAACACACTCCACGGCGGGATGGACGGCTTCAATCGGAAGCGCTGGTCCTATGAAACAGCACGCGACGGTGCGGTGGGAAAAGTCATCATGACATACACCTCAATGGACGGGGAGGAAGGGTTTCCCGGAGAGCTTCGGACGGAAGTCAGTTTTTCCTTCGGAGACGACCATCGCCTTGTCATGGACTATACCGCCGTATCGGATGCCGACACTTTGGTCAACCTCACAAACCATGCTTATTTTAACCTGGGTGACGGAGAGGATATCCTGGACCACCAGATCAGGATCGACGCAGAGGGTGTGATCCGCGTCAATAGCGAGCTGATCCCCACCGGTGAGATCCTGCCTGTGGAGGGCAGCCTCTATGACCTGCGTGGTTTGCAGCGGATTGGCGACTTGATCGATCGACGCGAAGAGCACCCCATGTTGAGCGAGGCAGCGGGTTTTGATGTGAGTTACGTGCTTTCAGGCGAAGGCATGCGTCATGGTGCCGAGCTGTATGACCCCGCGTCCGGTAGGCGGCTTGACCTGTACACGGACCAGCCAGGTGTGCAGTTCTATTCCGGCCAGGGGCTCAGCTGCATCGGTCGAGGCGGGAAACGGTATAAAGCTTATTCTGGTCTTGCACTGGAAACGCAGCAGCATCCTGACAGCATCCACCATCCAGCGTTTGGAAACGCTGTGCTGAAAGCAGGTGATCGATACAGGGCGACAACCATGCTCGTGTTTGGCACCTCCCCTGCCTGAGGCACCCTGCAGAAGCGGAGCATGCTCGCACTCCGTGCCGATTAAAGGCATTTCGTTTTGAATCAAGGGCAGTTTCCCGACGCTGTGGTGTGAAGACCAAGCTGAGGGCGTGCCATGCGGTGACAAGCCACATCCCCTGTGATATACTCCGCGCATGTTGTCAGGCTGTGGGGAGATCCTGTATCTGAGGATGACGGCGGAATGAAGATCGGCAAACAGGCGCGCAGAACGATCCTGAACAGTATGTTTATTTTCGGAACGTTCGGCGCTGTTGTCTTTTTTGCTCTCCGTTCCGGGGATATCAGACAGATAGGCCAGGCGCTGCGCTCCGTGGACTTCTGGTGGCTTCTGGGTGGCATGGCGTGCTTTTTGGTCCATGCTGCTATTGAAGGTACTACGCTACACGTGTTCCTTGTGTTTCAGAAAATACGCTCCAGCTTGTCTTCCTGCCTGCTCATCGGCCTCATCGGCATGTACTACTCCTCGATTACCCCCGCCGCCACCGGCGGGCAGCCCATGCAGGTTTTCCAGTTTAAACGGCGGGGGATCCCGCCTGGCTTTGCCTCCTCCGCGCTGGCGGTGAAGTTCTTCTGCTGGCAATGTGCGCTTCTATTGTTGGGAGGTGTGGCCTGGCTGATGAAGCCTGGCCTTGTAGCGGCCAGCACCAACCAAGCGGTCTGGCTGGTTCGCGTAGGTTTTTTTTTCAACAGCATCGCGGTCGTCGCTGTGATACTGCTGGCCATCAGCCGAAACCTGGTCAGAGCGATGATTATTTTTTTGGTCAACCTTGCCTTCAAGCTCAGGCTGATCAAGGATAAGGCACAAACGTCCTCGCGCTGGGATGCCGCCCTGATGGACTTTCATGACAGCGTCGAGTTTGTGACCAGACACCCTGGACAGTTCATCGTGCTTTTTCTCATGGCACTTACCCAGGTAACCGCCCTGATGAGCGCGGTCTACTTCATTTATCGCAGCTTTGGCCTGAGGACAGCGCCCTATGCCGACCTGTTAACGCTTCAGCTGATGCTGTACATCGCTGCTTCCTTTACGCCTCTGCCAGGCGCGAGCGGGGCTCAGGAGGGCGGATTCTACCTGTTTTTTTCGGGGTATTTCGATCACGGCACTATTTTTGCAGCCCTCTTTGTCTGGCGCTTTGTAACGTTTTACCTATCCATCATCCTGGGCTTCGTCGCCCTGATGATTGATGGGGCTGGAAGTGTAAAACGTACAGGCGAGGCAAAGGAGGCGGTTCCTGAAAGGAGAGATCAAGGGGATGAGCTTAAGGAAGATCGCAGGGTTAAACAGCGGGACAAAGCCGGAGGGACGTTCCGCAGGACGGGTTAGGGCGCGCTCTGCGTTGGCCATGGGGCTTCTGCTTCTGACACTTTCCTTTTTTACGCTGCCAGCCTGCTCCCTTGCCGCGGACCTGGTGGTCGCGCTGGGCCGCAGCGTGCCTGTGCCGGATACAGCCGAAGGACTCTGGGCAAGCGATGATCCGGAGATCGCCAATATCGGAGCGGACGGAATGCTTGTCGCGTATGCGCCTGGCGAGACGTCCTTCAGGCAGCTCACGGACAATGAGGCTGTGTGGGCTGTGGAAGTCAGCGAAAACTCGGTTCCGGAGCTCGTCACGAGCGGGATCGACATCGCGCTTTCCGAGTGGGAAAACTCCCTTGGGAAGTCAATTTCACGGTCGAACAAGTACACGAAATGGTATTGCGGCAGGAAATGCGAATTTGGCTGGTGCGGCGCCTTTATTGGCTACTCGCTGGATAAGGCCGGTATCCCGATGGATTACTGGCGCAAGAGCATGCTTCAAACGGATGGGCACCCACACGCAGTCCGCGAGGCCGATGTGCTCAAGCTGCTTCGGGGGTACACCAACATGGACCGCATTGGCCGGGTACCCCAACCCGGTTACCTCGTCATCTATGGAAAACGGGGAGGCTATGCGACCATCCATGTGGGCTTGGTGACGGATGCGATCCGGTTGGGGGACGGGAGGTACATCATCCACACGGTGGAAGGTAACGTATCCAGTCGTGTCAAGCGCTACTGTTACCTTTATGACGCGTTCAGTGAAGACCCTCAGAAAAATATGTCTATGCTGCCTAATGAGGAGCAGACAGAGCCTGAGGTGTTCCAGTACACGCTGCACCAGAACAACTGGTATGTCAACGTTTTCTGCCAGACCTGGTACTGAGCGGTGCCTAAGTGACGTACATCGGTTATGGGCTGTACTCAGTCCATCAGACGTTTGGCGTCCGCTATTTCAAGGTCCCGGGCTCCGGCGAGCGATTCAAGGTGGTGGGTCAGCTCGTGCCTGAGCACCCTGTCAATTTCTGTGCGCACGTCCTCCTCGCAGTCCAGGGAAGGGAAGGCATGCTGGAAGGACCCATAATACAGGAGGATGCCGCGGCCCAGGATGCGGTGGACCCGGTATTCCCCGAGGGTGAAATATTCCCTGGGCGGGTTTCCATAGCGGCGCCTCTTTGCTCCCTCTGCTACCCCAATCCCTAAGTTGAGCTCCCTATAGAGCTCTATGGGAAGCGAGGTGACGAGCTCTTCCAGGATTTCTGTGAACCGGTCGATATCGATCAAGGCTTACTCCTTTTACAGCGATTGCAGCCGTCGCTGCCTCCCTTGACGTATTCGCTGCCTATCATGAAAAATCCTGCTTTTGCTGTAGCGGGAGCGCTGCTTGTCCTGCCCGAACCCGCGCGGGGGCTGGGGAGGCATTGGCATTCCGGGCCTTTGCATGGGGTGACGGACGCAGGGACCTGCACTGAATGAATGATGGAGAGGATAGAATATGAAAACGCTTATATACGCGCACAGGGGCGCTTCGGGATACGCTCCGGAAAACACCCTGGAAGCTTTTGAACTTGCCGTGAAGCAGGGGGCCGACGGGGTGGAACTGGACGTGCACTTGAGCAAGGATGGGGAGCTTGTCGTCGCCCATGATGAGAACATTGACCGGGTTTCAAATGGAACGGGCGCCATTGCCGATATGAAGCTTTCTGAGATCCGCAAATTTGTCTTCAACGCCCTACACCCGGAATACCAGGATGCCCATGCTCCCACGCTCAAGGAGGTATTTGAGCTTCTTCGCCCAACCGGATTGCAGGTGAATGTCGAGCTGAAAAACAGTGTGAATCCCTACCAAGGGATGGAAGAAAAGGTCCTTGCTTTGGCGGAAGAGATGGGGATGACAGACAGGGTCATCTACTCCTCCTTCAACCATCACAGCCTGCTCACGGTCAAACGCATCAACCCCGCTGCTGTCTGTGGCGTGCTGTATGGCTGCTGTATGGTCCGTCCATGGGAATACGCCCTTCGGATCGGCGTGGACGCCATTCACCCGCATTTCAGAGAACTCACGTTCGTGAAGGATGAGTGCGAGCAGGCGCACAGGGCTGGAATCAGGGTGAATACCTGGACGGTCAACAACGAGCGGGAGATGAAAATGGCGTATGAGGCAGGCGCAGATATCCTGATTACCAACTATCCCGACCGGGCGAAGGCCTGCATCTTCTGAGGGTCCGGTGTTTGACGCCGCTCGCTGGGCTGTGTAACATAGACGCATACAGATAGGACACGGGAGGTTTTTTCTATGGCTGGGCACTCGAAATGGGCAAACATCAAGCACAGGAAAGGCAAGGCTGATGCCGCGCGCGGAGCGGCGTACACCAAGATCGGCCGGGAGATCGCCATTGCCGTGCGTGAGGGTGGGAGCGACCCTGCCGTCAACGGAAAACTACGGGATGCCATAGCTAAAGCCAAGGCAAACAATGTGCCCAACGACAATATCATGCGAAGCATCAGGAAAGCTTCCGGCGAGGAAGGGAACCTGGTCTATGAGGAGATCACCTACGAAGGCTACGCCCCAGGGGGGGTGGCTGTGATTGTTGAGGTGGTGACCGACAACCGCAACAGGACCGCAGCTGATCTTCGGCACATCTTCGACAAGCACGGCGGATCCTTGGGTACTACAGGGTCGGTCAGCTATCTCTTTGAGCACAAGGGTGTGATGGTCATTGACCGGGAATCCGGTCCCGATGAGGAAACGCTCATGATGATGGCCCTGGAAGCAGGGGCTGAGGATATGCAAACCCTGGATGACGCCTTTGAGATCCACACCGCGGCGAATGGCTTTTCCGCCGTGCGAGAATTGCTGGAAGGCAAGGGGCTTTCCTTCCTGTCTGCTGAGCGGCAAAAAATCCCCTCTGCTACGGTGCAGGTTGGGGATGAGGAGGCCCTCGAGAAGGTGCAGAAGCTGCTGATGATGCTGGAGGAGAGTGACGATGTGATGGAAGTCTTCCACAACGCTGACCTCCCGCTGGAGGAAGCGGAGGAATAAGCCCCGGCGCTACCTGGAAGGCACGACATCCACGTAGGGGGTCCAATCCTTCTGCGGAAGGTCTCGCATCACTTCAGGGAGCACGCCCTGTGTGACTGCTACAAAACCGAAATCACAGTTAAAATTATACGAACCGCTCGGCACGATGATGTTTTCCGCCCGGGCGATCACTCCGTCCGCTTCTGAAAGGACGCTTGCCACAAGCGGGTAGGCTGTCTGTTGCAGGGTGGGTTTCAGCTCCGGGTGCATGGTCACCTCAACCGTATAGATGCCGGGGTAAAGCTCGTCAAAGAGGTAGCGGCCATACCTGTCCGTGATGGTTTCGGCCACGACCGTGTCATGCTGAATGAGGCGGATGACAAGGCCTGGAACACCCGGTTCCCCGGTATCCTGCATGCCGTCGCCGTCCAGGTCAAGCCAGGCGCAGTCGCCCAGCCTTCCCATGGAGCCTATCCCGACATCCGCTGCAAACCTCTTTTCTCCCATGCCCAGGACGAATTCATCCGAGCGCCCCTGGTTACCGGCAGCCCTGGCTCCTTCGGAGGTGATGACACTGGGCCGTAGCCCTGTGTCCATAGGCCTGGCGAAGCGGTACTCTTGGGGAAGTTCGAGGCTGAGGGCGTACCGACCGGGGTAAAGTCCGTCAAAACCGAATGCCCCATCCGCGTCTGTGAGGGACTCCATGAAAGTACTGGTTTCGCCGCCCTGGTGCAGGCGGACCACGAGCCCTTCAACACCCTCAAGGGAACCGTCCAGGTTCCAGACAGCACCGCTGAGGGAAGCAAGCTGGACGAGGCCTACATCTAGACCGGAAGACCCCGCGGGGACACGCAGGTCTGCGGACCAGCGGGACGCTGAAGACCGGGACCCTGTTGGGGAATAAAGGACATAGTCCTCGGGCAGCTCTGCCGATAGAGTGTAGGCGCCCGGAAACAGTGAAGGGATGTCATAACTGCCGTCCTGGCTTGGGGCTGTTAAAAACTCAATGCCAGACAAGCGATGACGAAACCTGAGCTCCGTGCCGGGGCGGACAGCTTCACCCACAGTGAACAGAGAGTCCAGGTTATCGTCGAAATACACGGTTCCGGTTAATGCCGCTGTAGGCACGACAGCGATCTGCCTGTCGGTGAGGGACATTCCCATCGTCACCTCGACCAGGGCCTTTGACATGTTCGATGCGGTTGGGGGAACGGGGGAGGTTTCGCTGTGTGCAAGCAGGGTGCCCTCCGGTGCGATGACGGTCAGCGTATAGGTCCCAGGCCGGAGGCCGTGGAGCTGATAGTTGCCATCGGGGTCGGACCTGGTTTCAACCACGCCTCTGCCTTCCTCGCTCTCCATAACGAGGGAGACCCCATCCAGGGGCGGTTCGCCGTCCGTGGACAGCCCATTGGAGTCCATGTCCAGGAAGACCGACCCGCTGATGGTGCCGGTGTACTCGGCAAAGAGCGTGGGTGCTGTGATTTCATCGCTCGATCCGACGGTGAAGGGTTCCGACTGGATGGTGGGCGCATCCGTCAGCGGCTTTGAAAAGGAAACGTCTTCTGGAAGGGTATAGCTCAAACTGTAGACCCCCGGAAGCGCTCCTTTTAGAAAGAAACGGCCTTCTGCGTCGGTTCTGGCGATGGTATAGTCAGAGACAGGCGCTTCGTCCTCATCCAGCAGCTCTACGAACACATCCTTCAGGCCGCCCAGGTTGCCGGAGAAGCCGTCAGAGTCGTTGCCGATGAGGATGGCCCCTTCGATCACCGAAGAGCGGAACAGCGCGCCGTCCACGCCGTCCATCGTCTGCCCGGGAGAGAGGTGGAGGAGGTCTGTTTCGCCATGCTCCGGGGTTTGGCTCGTCAGCCTGTTGGCCTCATGAGAGCCAGAGCCCGAGAACGGCGCGACGACGAAGGGCGACTCCAGCCCCACCCGCACCGTATAGCTGCCCGGGACCAGGCCTGACAGCAGGTACCGTCCGTCCGCATCCGTCACGGCTTCCGCTACAGCGGTACCGTCCAGCGCGACGGCTGAAACCCTGAAGCCAGGCAGCATGCGCTCATCAGCATCCCGGGCTCCGCTGATGTTGGCGTCTTCAAACAGGACGCCCGTGATGGCAGAGGGCAGGGTGACCCCGGCTAGAAGCTCGCCCTGGGTACCGTGGGGAAGGGTATAGTCAAGCGCCAAGGATGAGGCTGCAGCCTGTGAGAAAAAGGCATTTCCGCCTTCGCCGCCGCCAGGAGAGAAGACCTGCAGGTCTGGAAGGGAACAGCGGATGGTCATGGCACCGCCTCGCAGGATCGGGATCAGGGCGTCGCCGTTGCGGTCGGAGACAGCGGACGCTACCACGACCCCATCCTTGAGTACCTCGACCTCGGCGCCGGTGAAGACAGGTTCCCCTTCGTCCCAGAGCCCGTTGACATTGCTGTCATGGAAAGCGCGCACGACGAGGGACGTCACGGGGATCACCCCGATGCTGCCCACCTGGGTGACCTCTTTTGTGGCGATGCGGATGACAGCGCTCTGTTCCCGGCTGGCCCCCTCGCTCAGGAGGGAGTCACCCCCGGGCAGGGTAAACATGGTGTCGTTGGGCAGGCTGACGGACAGGACATAGCTTCCTCCCTGCAGTGCGGTAAAAGAAAACCGGCCGTCCGGGTCAGGGAGGAGGGAACGACGGACGCCCAGCGCGTCGTTGGTGAGCGTCAGTTCGGCCTGGCTGAAGCTGGGTTCACCTGGGTCTAAGATGCCATTCATGTTCGAGTCCGCCCAGAGGAGCCCGGAGGCGGATCCCGTTTCAACGCCGCCTATCCCCAGACCGACGCTGCCCGCGTAGGGAAGCATGAAGGGATCAGATACGCCATAGGCTGAATCTGAGGGTTGTATGCAGTTATAGAAGGTGTTGAGCTTGATACCCAGTGGGCCGACGATGTAGGGTTCCGGTAAGGTCGCAGCGACGCGGTATACACCCGGGCTTAGTTCACGGAAGGTGGCATAGCCTTCTCGGTCTGTGCTGCGGGATGCAATGACATGGGTTTCCCCGTCGCGTTCATACAACAGGTCGACCTGAACGTTTCTGAGCAGGGGCTCACTGCTGAAACGACCGCCATTGGCATTGTCGTCGCCAAAGGCGACCACGTTGATATACGAGGCCCTTTTGATTGCGCCGATGGAGAGGGGGCTCGGGGGCTGCTGTGGGGAGAGTGTGAATTGAGGCGTCACCGTGCTGCGACCGGAAGCCGGCAGCACGCGGATATCTCCTTCTCCGGGTAGGGCAAATACATACCCCTCCGGCAGCAGCACGCTGAGTGTATGTGGCCCCCACCTGTCTGGCTGGAGGTTGAAGGCGCCGTCGGCACCGGTCGTGACTGACTGGACGATGACGCCCTCCGCCTCATCGTTTCTGAGCAGGGAAACGGTGGTGCCCGGAAGACCCCGATCGTTAGGATCTTGGAGTCCATTGCCGTCCACATCAAAAAAAACCGTTCCTTCTATGGGCGGAGGTGGCTGTGAGGCAAGGGATGGGACAGACACGAAGAGCAGCGCAGTCAAAAACCATGGGGCAACGGCGCGAGCCAAGAGGCGTGAAGGCATATTTCCCTCCGGAAAGACAGGAGCGCGGGGTGCGCACCCGATAGAATCAGCGGATCATGGTTACCTTGTCAGGACCGATGGGATGTGGCGGCTTGTCATCGTCAGGGGTTCCCAAGGCGACGGCGATCATGAAGACGTTACCCTGGGGGAGGCGGAGAAGCTTTTCCATTTCTTCTCTGCGTCCGCCGGCAAAAGCGTCTTTGGGCATGCCCAGGATGACGCTCCCCAGATCCAGGCTTTCCGCAGCCAGAACGATGTTTTGCACTGCGATGCCGCAGTCGATCGGCGCGTAGTGAGAAGGTGACGCGGACAGGAAGACAACCGTTGGCGCATGGTAGAACACATGGAAGTCCGGGTCGTCGAACCGCCGGCTGCGGTCGCTGGGATCTTTGGTCAGAACATACTCCCACACCGCACTGCTGATCCGGTCCAGCAGGTCCTGGTCCTGCACGACGGTGAAGTGCCAGGGCTGCAGGTTCATGGCGGATGGAGCCTGAAGGGCCGCATCGATGATGGCGCTCAGCTGCGCTTCTGTCAACTGGTCGGAAAGGTACTTTCTGTGGCTTCGTCTTCCAGCAATCAGATCAAGCGTTGGGGTTCCCATGGCGTGTGACTCCTTTGCGTGCGGGTCTGTGTTAAGATATCAGGCAGGGGGGATAGGAGACGGTGGTGGAAGAACGCATGATGCGGGAGGCAATCCGCGTAGCCGAGGCGGCGAGGGGCGAGGTGCCGGTGGGTGCCGTCGTTGCCTGTGATAACCGGGTGATCGCCACCGCCCACAATCTGAGAGAGTATACACAGGCCCCCTTTGGGCACGCGGAGATGATCGCGATGGAGAGGGCTTGCGCTACTTTAGGCACCAGACGGCTGACTGGGTGCACGCTTTACGTGACGCTGGAGCCCTGTCCCATGTGTGCGGGAGCCATGATCATGGCTGGGATCGAAGCCTGTGTCTTTGGCGCCTTTGATCCCAAATACGGCTGCTGTGGGAGCCTTTACGCCCTGCCGATGGATCCGAGATTCAACCACCGGGTCCGCTGCCTGGGTGGCGTACTGGAAGAAGAGGCTTCCGCCTTGCTGAAGGACTTTTTCGCCTGTCTGCGAAAGACAGACAAGGGCTGATCAACCGAGAGCGGCTTCATAGATTGCCTGGACATCTGCCTTGTCGAGGGGGCGGAAAAAGCCGACCTTACCCTCGGGGTTGTAGGCGACCGCGTCGCGGAGCATGGGGAGGTCTTTTTTTGTGACGCCAAAGGCTGCAAGCGTTGCGGGAAGCCCCAAGGAGGCATGAAAGGCCTCAAGCGCTGCAATCCCATCAAGGGCTGTCTTCTTTGGGTTCCTGAAGTTCATCGCGCAGCCCATGACGCGCACAGCGAACTGGGTGAAACGAGCCGGATCCGCCTGCAGCTGATAGGCCATCCACTTTGGGAAGAGCACCGCGAGCACAGCACCGTGCGGAGCGTCGAAATGCGCTGACACCCCGTGTGACAGGGCATGGGCACTCCAATCCTGCTGGCGGCCTGTGCTGAGCGTATCGTTATGCGCAAGCGTCCCCGCCCACATCAGGTCGGCATGGGCGGCGTAGTCCTCGGGGTTAGAGAGGGCCCTGGGGGCAGCCTTCACAATGACCCTGAGCACGCCCTCGCAAAGTTCATCGGTCAGGCTGACATCCTCCGTCTTTGTAAAGTAGCGCTCGAAAATATGGGACATAATGTCCGCGGCGCCATAGGCTTTCTGACAGGTGGGGACTGAAAAGGTCAGCGCGGGGTTCATCAGCGCAAGCTGGGGGCGGATCAGTTCACTGCGCAGGCCGCGTTTGAGGGTAATCTCCTCGTTGGTGATCACGCTGCTGTTGCTGCTTTCACTTCCAGAGGCCGCGATGGTGGGCACCGCAAAGATCTTGAGAGCCCTTTCCGGCTTCGCTTTTCCGGAATAGAAGTCCCAGAAATCACCCGCGTAAGGAACGCCAACGGCAATGGCCTTGGCTGTGTCCAGAGCGCTGCCGCCTCCGACCCCCATGACAGCGTCGGTCCCAAAGTCCCTGGCCAGCGTGATGCCCTTGCGGACGGCGTTGGACAGCGGATTGGGCTTGATTCCCTTCAGCGTTTCAAAGGAGATACCTGCATCGGAGAGGGATGCGAGGACCCTTTCAAGCAGACCGGAACGCTCCGCTGAGCCCTGGCCAGACACAAGCAGTACCCGGGTAGCACCGGCCTCCCGGGCACTTTCACCCACCTTAGTCTCGGCGTCTCTTCCAAAGACGAAATGCGTGGGGTTGTAAAAAGTGAACGGATCCAAAGTGTCGCCACCTCCGTTGATTTTAGACCATTGTAGCATGGTCGCACAGGCGAATCAAACCAGGAGAGGACCGCCTTGACAGCCTGAAGCGGAGTCCGTAGAATAGCGGTGAATCAAGCTGTGAGGGGAGATCTGCAGATGAAGATTATCACACTCCGTACCCGTGATCTGGCGGCTAGCCTTAAGGACGGAGGTTGTGGCGAATGCCAGACTTCCTGTCAGTCGGCCTGCAAGACTTCCTGCGGCGTGGCAAACCAGAGCTGCGAAAAGAAAGCGGATTAACCGTCCCTGCCGGTTGTGTGTCATGCCGCCTGTGCCCGCACAGGCGGCATGTTTTGGAGAGGCATGATTCACCAGTTTTCAAAGGGTGATCTACATATCACGCTGGACGTATGCAGCGGTTCCATCCACGTGGCGGACGCTGCGGCGGCGAAGGCCATCCGCCTTTGCGAAACGCTGCCAGACCTGCGTGTCCGGGAAAGGATCCTCGCTGAGTTTGGCCATTCGGTCAGCGCACGAGAAGTGGACGACTGCCTCCTGGAAATTGCCAGGCTGCGGCGCGAGGGGAAACTCTACGCACCAGAGCTGTTTCCGGAGGCAGTAGCCGCAAAAGGAAAAGAGCCTCCAGAGCTGAAGGCCCTGTGCCTGCACGTGGCTCACACCTGTAACCTGGACTGCACGTATTGCTTCGCAAGCCAGGGAAAGTACCGGGGCAGACGGGCGCTGATGGACCTTGAGACGGGCAGGCGGGCGATCGACTTCCTGGCTGAACGCTCGGGCGGAAAGCGCGTTTTAGATGTGGACTTCTTTGGCGGAGAGCCGCTGATGAACTGGCGGACCGTCAAGGACATCGTTCACTATGCCCGCAGCCGGGAAAAAGCGCTTGGCAAAACGTTTCGCTTTACGCTGACAACCAACGGCGTGCTGCTTAACGATGAAGTGAGCGATTTTTGTAACCGGGAAATATTCAACGTGGTGCTTAGCCTGGATGGCCGCAGGGAGGTCCACGATCGCTTCCGAAAGGACCGGACCGGGGCTGGGAGCTATGATGTGGTGGTTCCCAAGTTCCAGCGCTTTGTTGAGCGTCGGGGTACGAAATCCTATTACGTGAGGGGAACCTATACGCGCCATAATCTGGACTTCTTTTCCGACCTGATGCACATGGTGGACCTGGGATTCACCCAACTGAGCATGGAGCCTGTCGTCTGTGGTGAGGACGACCCCTGTGCCATCCGGATGGAAGACCTGCCTCTCCTTACCCTGCAGTACGACCTGCTTGCGCAGGAGATGCTCAGGCGCCTCCGGGACCATGAGCCCGAGCTTGTATTTTATCATTTCATGCTGGACCTCGAACACGGCCCCTGTGTCACCAAGCGCCTGCTTGGCTGTGGCTCCGGAAGGGAATACCTGGCGGTGACGCCCTGGGGCGACCTGTACCCCTGTCACCAGTTCGTGGGAGACGACAGGTTTCGGATGGGCGACCTGAAGCGGGGCGTCATCGATGCCAGGCTTCAAAATGCCTTCGACCTGAGCGATTTCTGGCAGAGGGAGGAGTGCGTGGCCTGTTGGGCCAGGTACTATTGCTCCGGCGCCTGCGCGGCCAACGCCTTCCATGCAGGCGGGGACCTGCGTGGCCTGTACATCCTGGGTTGTGAACTTTTCAGGAAACGGCTTGAATATGCTATCCTGCTCAAGGCTGCGGCTGGACTCTAAAATTGCAGGATACAAATCAATAAACTGCATATATTGCAATGAGCTCTGCGCCTGTGGTATCGTTATGAAGGATTGAAGCGCGAAAAATCCAAAATAAGCGCTTTGCCGAAGGGAGCCTCACGATGCCGCTTACGATATCGTCTGTTTGCAAGGACCTCAGACCATCGGCGACCCTCAGACTCAATGCCATGGTCGTCGAAAAGAAAGCGCAGGGCGCGGATGTCATCGGGCTTGCAGCGGGGGAGCCTGATTTTGCTACGCCGGAGGATATCAGGCAGGCGGGGAAGCAGGCCATCGACAGCGGCAAGACCAGATACACCGCGTCCGGCGGTATTCCGGAACTGAAACAGGGGATCGCTGCCTTTCTGGATGCGGAGAAGGGGCTTCGCTACAAAACGACGGAGGTCATCGTAGGCGCGGGGGCGAAGCAGGTGCTGGCGGAGGCATTACAGGCTGTCCTGGATCCAGGCGACGAGGTCCTCCTTCCGACGCCCTGTTGGCTGAGTTACCCCGAGATGGTCAGGATGGCGAGCGGTACGCCAATCCCCGTCCCCTTCAGCCAGGAGTCGGCATATGTTCCCAGTGCAGATGCGCTGGAAGCTGCGGTGACGGACAGGACAAAGGCCATCATCATCAACACGCCAAACAACCCCACTGGATCCGTCTGGGGGGAGGAAGCCCTGCGCAGTATCGCGGAACTTGCACGGAAACACGATTTTTACATCATCAGTGACGAAGTGTACGAAACGCTCGTGTATGATGGAAAGAGACATCTTTCCGTGGCCTCTCTAAGCGATGACGCCTTTGGGCGGACGCTGGTCGTGTCCGGCTTCAGCAAGACCTTTGCCATGACCGGTTGGCGCCTGGGCTACGCGACTGGCCCCCGGCAGCTCATCCGCGCGATGGACGCCTACCAGAGCCATGCTGCCGGTAACCCCTGCAGTATTGCGCAGTATGCGGGCCTTGAGGCGCTGACAGGGGACCGTCGTTGCGTCCAGGTGATGCGGGATGCCTTTGAGCAGCGGCGCGACCTGATGCTGTCTCTCCTTGAGGGGATCCCCGGCATTTCCTGCTTCAAACCATCCGGAGCGTTTTATGTCCTTGTGGACGTATCCGGATTGCTGGGCTTGTCTCATTCCGGGGCGGTGCTGAAGAATGATACGGATATCGCAGAGCGCTTACTGGAGAGCGCCTTGGTGTCGGTCGTCCCTGGAGAGCCGTTTTTCGCGCCTGGCTACATCAGACTGTCCTATGCCATTTCGGAAGACCGCATCCGGGAAGCGATGCGCCGCATCGCGGCGTTTGTGGGGGGCTTGAAGGCAGAGGCTGCTTAGGTGTCCCGCTGGGTGCCGTCCCGGTCGTTTTTCTTAAGCCACACAGTCAGTACTGCGATATCGGCTGGCGATACGCCCGGGATACGCGAGGCCTGTCCCAGGGAAAAGGGTTTCTTTCTGGCAAGCTTCTGGCGCGCCTCCGTACGCAGCGCGCCGATGCTCATATAGGGAAGGTCTGCGGGAAGCCTGCGGCCTTCCATCAGAGCTGTTCGTTGGATATGGGCTCTTTCCTTTTGCAGGTAGCCCTCATATTTCAGGTGGATCTCTGCCTGCTCTACTGCCTCGGGGGGGAAGGAGTGCTCCGGCATAAGCTCGGTAAGCCGGTTTCCCGGGCGGCGGAGCTGGTCGCTTAGGCCCGTGTCCTTTAGCGTCGCAAGGAGCCTCTGCGTCTCCCGCTCCTTATGCTCCATGCGCTGCATCCTTTGGTCGTCCGCAAGGCCTATTGCGTGGGCCCGGGCGGTCAGCCTCAGGTCAGCGTTGTCCTGCCGCAGAAAAAGCCTATGCTCTGCCCGGCTGGTCATCATGCGGTAGGGTTCATCGGTTCCCTTGCTCGTCAGGTCGTCTGCCATGACCCCGATATAGGCCTGGTCGCGGGTGAGGATCATCGGCTCCCGCCCCTGGATCCAAAGGGCTGCGTTAATACCTGCCAGGAGGCCCTGGGCAGCTGCCTCCTCATAGCCGGACGTGCCATTGATCTGCCCGGCGAAATACAGGCCTTCGATGTCCAGGGCAGCGAACACAGGCGAGAGAGCGAGCGGATCAATGCAGTCGTATTCGATGGCGTAGGCCAGCCGTGTCAGGACAGCTCGCCGAAGCCCCGCAACGCTGCGGTACATAGCCTTCTGAACGTCTTCCGGCAGGCTTGAGGACATCCCCTGCACATACCATTCGGGGTGACGGTCACCTTCAGGCTCCAGGAATACCTGATGGCGCGTCTTGTCAGGGAAACGCTTGATCTTGTCCTCGATGGAGGGGCAGTAGCGGATCCCTGTCCCTTCGATGATGCCGGAGAACAGGGGCGAGCGGTGCAGGTTGTCCCGAATGATCCGATGGGTCTCTTCATGGGTCCAGGTCAGGTAGCACAGCCCTCTGTTTTCAAGCCTGCGCTCAGTCATGAAGGAAAAGGGCACGACCGGTTCGTCGCCAGGCTGCGGTTCCATCTCGTCAAAGTCAATACTGCGGGCATCCACGCGCGCAGGCGTTCCAGTCTTGAAGCGGCGCAGCGTGAATCCGAGGTCCCTTAAGCAGCCGGACAGCCTGTTCGCGGGTAACAAGCCCTGGGGGCCGGCTTCCCACAATGTCTCACCGATGATGACGCGGCTCTTGAGGTAGACGCCTGCTGCGACGATGACAACGGTACAGGGGATCAGGTCGCCGGTCAGCGTCCGAACGCCTGTCACCCGGCCACCACGGATCACAATCTCCGCGGCTTCACCCTGACGGACGCTGAGCAGGTTTTGGCTGAAGAGGGTGGAGGCCATCCTGCGCTGGTAGGCCTGTTTATCCGCCTGTGCACGCAGCGAATGAACGGCAGGGCCTCTGGTGCTGTTGAGCATCCTTCCCTGCAGCAAGGTGTCATCAATGGCCAGGCCCATCTCGCCGCCCAGGGCGTCCACCTCGCGCACAAGATGCCCTTTGCCCGTTCCGCCGATGGACGGATTGCAGGGCATCAGGGCGATGGATTCTAAGTTGAGCGTCAGAAGAAGCGTGTCATGCCCAAGACGTGCGCAGGCTAATGCTGCTTCACACCCTGCGTGACCCGCGCCGATGACAAGAACCTCAGGCATCGTCCCTCCAAAGAAACAGATTTCACACTCAGTATACCACGCCAAGGCGCGGGAGATGGCGCCTCTCACAGGACAGTCCCCATCTGTTTGGAAGAGGAAAACATGCTTGACACGTGCAGAGATTTCGTGATATCTTCTGTGCGCTGTCACAGCCGTGCGGGAATGGCGGAATTGGCAGACGCGCTAGATTCAGGTTCTAGTGAGCAATACGTTCATGCAGGTTCAAGTCCTGTTTCCCGCACCACCTTTAGAACCGTCGAAGCTGACGGTTTTTTATTCTTTGGGGACACCGGATTTCATCGACCCTCGATGTTTTTCGGTTTGATTGATTGCAATTGTTTAAGAATAGCATCCGCATTCGACTCCGTGACAGTATTTGGGTATTCCTGTTGAAACTCGATGAGCACATCCTTTGCGCGTTTTTCCTGTTCCTCAAGTTGCTCAAACAGTTCAATATTGTTCCCAGTTTTGAAGACGTTCTGAATGAAGACTATGATATCTTCTGCAACACCCTCCCAACCTTGATAAAGATGATGCACTGCCAGTTTAATGCTATCCCAAGTGATGGGCTGACCTCTTTTTTCATGCTCTGCCAGGATACCTACGATATCGGACAGGTCGTTCTTATACTTTCGGCCTGACTTCAGCTTCATTGCAATCAAGTATTCTGCTGAAATAATCCGCACCTGTAGAACGCTGGAGAAGGTCTTGTAGTATTGGGAAAATTCGTTGAGTTTACTGGTGTAAGAAGCTGTTCGCATAAAATCTGTTTTCAACCAACCTCTGGGCAGGTTATACTGGTCACCGATTTGACTGATAGCGTCTTTCATAGACGAAGAGGCATGAATAACTGCATCGATATCCGTTGTCATGTCACGAAAACTATAGTTGACAAGAATGGCCGCTCCACCCACCAGGACAATTTCTGCCGTTGCATCTTTGCCATTTTGCTTTCTGAAAAGCTTAGCAAGCTCCTTCAGATATGTGTCCAAATTGTTTTTGTTGAATGTATTCGTTATGTCAGATGACATTGCGCACCTCATTTTCCACAATATTGTGTCGCAAAAACTCTGGGATGGACTGAGCCAAAGCATCCCTCTGGACGCTTAGTGCATTACTTGTCATTGCCATGGCCAATATGCTTGCAGGATACAGTACTTCCTGTAGCTTGACGGTGCGTAGCGTCTCATACTTTGTGCACAGTGGCACATCGTTCTCCCGGCTGACATAATCTAGCATCGCCAATAGATAGAGGCTCTCGGGGTACCATTTTCGCTTAAACAGCCTGTCGATATTATCGCTTTTCAAGGTTTCCATGATGAACTTGATATCGCCCAACTCCTTCAGCATATGACAAACATTGCTTTTGTACAGCTCAAAACTGATTCGTTTTTGAAGATAAGGGGAAAGGAGCTCTTCCATGCTCAGGCTCAGCTCTTTGGAAAGCTTGTACACTGTTTCCGCTGTACACTTATCCAAACCTAGATTATTCACAGGCATGACCTGAAAGGTCGAGATATGAAGAAATCACAAGG
>CAZPIC010000033.1:0-24206 GCA_964586835.1 uncultured Oscillospiraceae bacterium | reverse complement strand
TATTTGTTAATAATTCATAATACAATCGAGATAAATCGTTCATGCGTTAGCCCTGACAACCGCCACAACGGTCACGCCATGAGCCCTCCGTTGGCCCGGGCACCGGACCCGCAGCTATCAGAACCGTCCCCGCATCAGCGCGCTTCCGCCATAGCCTGCGTCAGCCGCCCCATGGCATACGCCAGTTCTTCCATGGAAGGGTTCTGGCTGATGGTCTCACTGAGACTGACAAGCGCAGAAGACAGCTCCGGGTAGGCTGGCGAATCGGGTGGAAGGGCATCGAGTATACCATAGGCCATCGTTACAAGGGTCTGCGCATCTTCCATAAAGGGCGCGAGCGCGATGGACTGCTGTCCGTTTTGTCCGCTGTCGTGCAGAGAACAGCGGAGCGACGACAGAATGGCTGCGTTTGCATTCGGATCGGAGGTGAACCTTAGCGTCGCATATGGGCCGAGATAGTCCGCAAGAACGGCCTCATAACGGGTTCCTATCACCTGCTGCAAAGGATGTCCTTGAGGCAGGATCAGCACCCCGCGCGTACTGCGCAAATTACCAGGACAGAAATCCGAGGCAAGCATATTGGATTGGGTGCATACCGTGACATCCACATGCATCTGACAGCTGGACCTGGGCACAGACTCCTCTGGCCAGTAATCCGTCACCGTACCGTAACCAAGCGCGTCTTTGCTGCACGAGGAGGTTGCCAGCTGACCGCTCACCGCACACGTTGTCACCTTCCGCAGCCCATAATCCTCCGGGGATCCCTCCAGGATGTTCCTGTTTGAGAGTTTTTTACCCGTGTGAATGGGCTCCATGAAGGCCTTCCACAGCTTGGCTGCGCTGTTGCCCCCCGTTGTCTTGCTCGATAGTGGCTTGTAGTTGTCATGCCCAATCCACACCGTGCCGGCATACCACCCCGTCAAGCCTGCAAAGAAAACGCCCTTCTGCTCGCTGTTCGTCCCCGTCTTGCCTGCAACGGTCTGTCCGTTCATCCGGGCTTCCTTCCCAGTGCCCGATTTGACAGCATCCTTGAGGATATCAACCGTCAGCCAGGCGGCTGATGGCTTAAACACCATTCTCCTGGCCTGGTTTGCATGGCTGTCATAAACCACGTTTCCTTCGCTGTCCAGGATCCCCAGAAACGAGATCGGGGACTGATAAATCCCCCCGTTTCCCAGTACGCCAAAGGCTACAGCCATTTCCACAGCTGAGATGCCACTGCTTCCAAGGGCCACGCCAAAGGGCGTTTCACTGATCCGTTCTCTGCCGACACCGAGCCTGAGAAGGTAATCCACGGAGCGCTCCACCCCAACATAGTTCATAAGCGCCTGCGCTGCGGCTGTATTATCGCTCTTGACGAGGGCCGTGCGCATCGACTCCGGCCCTCTGTAGCTTGAGCCGCCATAATTCTTGGGCCAGGTGTCCTTTTGGTCTGCCCCCCGCCATCCTGGGATCGGAATAGGCATATTATATACAATGGAACCGCCGCCTGCTCCCTGGTCAAAGGCGGGCGCATAGACTGATATGGGCTTGATCGCACTTCCCACGGGCATGTTCATATCCGTTGCCCGGTTGAGCGTCTTTCTCTGTTCCGGCGGCGTTCGGCTACCGACAATGGCCTTTAGTTCGCCCGTGCGGTAATCCAGGACAACCGCACAGGCCTGTGGCTGTGCGAGTTCCAGATAGGTTCCATCGCTGTTATGCGCACGATAGACTTTATCCGTGGGGTCTCGCATGCTCGGATAATCCTTATACCCGGAAAGCGTCTGCTCGACCGTCGACTGTATCTGCGTATCCAGCGCAAGGTACACCCGGTAACCGCCTACGCGAAGCTCACGCTCCATGGCGGAGCGGTTGGCTGCGGTATCCTCCAGACCTTTCAGGCGAAGAAAGGTATTGACTACATCCTTAACGGCATACTCTACATAGTGCACATAGGGATAAAGGGACTTGGCCTCGGGAGATTCTCTGAGCACCTGGGCAGCGCCCGGATCAAGGGCTTGGGTGTATTGCTCATGGGTAATGAACTGGTTTTCATACATCATGCGCAGAACATAGTTGGTTCTGTTGTTAGTGATGGCCGGATAGTCCGTCGTTTCGGAAGACCTTTGATAGTAGTTTCTGCGGCAATTGTAGTAGTACGGGTTGTTGGTCATACCGGCCAGCATCGCACACTCACGCAGGGACAGCGCGTCTAACTCTTTTCCAAAGAAGCCTGTGGCTGCCACCTTGACGCCGTAATAGTTTTCGCCAAGATAGATGGTATTGAGGTAGCTTTCAAGGATCTCGTCCTTGGTGTAGCGGGACTCAAGCTGCATCGCGAGGAAGGCTTCCTGTATTTTTCGCTTGTAACTTAGTTCATCAGACAGCAGCGTCTTTTTAATGAGCTGCTGGGTGATGGTCGACCCGCCCTGGTGGGATCCGGTCACAAAGTTGGTGATGAAGGCACCAAATATGCGCTTGACATCTATCCCGTTATGGTGATAAAACCTCGCGTCTTCCACGGCGATAAAGGCGTTGCGCAGCTGGCTGGGCATCGTGCTGATGCTGACCATGATGCGGTTTTCTGTCCCCTTGTAATCTGTGATCAGGTTATTCTCCGCATCATAGAAAAAGGAGGTCTGGGCCTGGTCGTCGATTTTCTCTATATCCAGCGCCGGGGCTGTCTCCATATACGCCTTTGCAACCCCCAGGACAGCGCCGATGCCCGCCAGAGCGGCGATAAGGACCAGCAGCACAGCCATATGAAAGGTGCTGACCATAACCGCCAGGACAAAGCCGGGCTTTTGCGTGCGCTGTCTGAACAATCGCCGCCTGCCTGCGCCACGTCCGGCCGACGCCCCCCCCCTCCCCGTATCGGGCAGGCTGTCGTCCATGTCACGCCACTTGCTCATTGCTTTCCTCCGGTGCTCAGCGGGCATACGGGGAGTATATCACAGCTCCCTCCGGGAGGACACCGACCGAAGCGGTTTGGCTGTCTTGACAGAGGACTCTTTCCTGATTATTATGAACAGGATTTCATTCAGACCAGAGCCTTTCAGCGCGCGGAGCGCACACCGGAAGGGGGTTCGGGCATGTCAAACGCCCAAATTCGCAAATTGCATGCCTGGTGGGCGTGTCTGGTTTTGTTGCTGGTGCTGACCGCCTTTTCGGCGATGGCGACCGAAGACCGCTATTCCATTGCCTTCGAACTGAGCCTGGAACCCACCAGCATGACCGCACCCGGTGACGTCAACCTATCCATCCGCGTCACCAACGCCGGCGATGAAGATATTTCGGAGCCTTTATCCCTGTTTGACGCCGACGGGAAGCCGCTGGCAGCCGCATTCGACGGAGGATCTCTCCTTCTCCTGAAGGCCGGCGAATCCCGTACATGGCAGGGAAAATGGGCAGTGTCCCAGCAACATCTTGACTCCGGCAAGCTTGTTTTTACTCTTCAGTACAATAAAATCTTGTCTGATGGCACCGTATCCCCCGTTCACATTAGTTCCTCTGCGAACATTCAGTTCACGGGAGAGCGCGTGGATCTTCAGGTCATCCGCCGCATCGACCCGCAGATCATCCGACCCGGCGCGACGGTGACGATTCACTACGATTTTGTCAACAATGGCAACGTGAAGCTCACCGATATCAAGATTCGCGAACATAGGTCCATTGCCACGGACTCAAAAAGCGTCGGCACCCTCCTTCCCGGAGAGAGCGCTTCCCTTCAGATTTCAAAGACCAATGCCCGTGCGGAGCTGGAGAGCGCGTCGACCATCACCTACTACAAAGAGGGGGATAAAAAGCAGCTCCGGCAAACCGTTGAGTCGCAGAGTATCCCGCTGGCGAAGCCGAAATTTTCCTCCGACCTAGTAGCCGATAAAACTTCTGTCAGCATTGGCGAGACGGTTGTGCTGACGCTCACGCTGGCCAACGAGGGGAACATCACCTATTCCAATGTCAGGGTGACGGACGCAAAGCTTGGCGAGGTATTCACAAATATCGAGATCCCTGCGGGGCAAACGATCGTCCGAACAAAGGAAGTCACCATGACCGAGCCCGCAGCCTTCCGTTTCACGCTTGACATGGAAGACAACACGGGCACCAAAAAAACGGAGAAAACCAATGAGCTGAAGGTCAGTGCCTACGACGAAAACCAGATGCTCCGGCTCAACCTTCAACTCAGTGCGGACAGGGCCTCCGTCGCCACCATTCCGGGTTTTATCCGTTTCACGGTTCTGGTCACCAACGACAGCAATGCGCCGGCTAAAAACGTCAAGATCCTGCACGGCGACACCCTTGTTTACACCTTTGCCTCTATCGATCCGGGGCAGAGCATTCCGGTCACCCGTGATTTTGAGATTTCACAGGCAGGGAAGTTCAGGTTTACGGCGGAGACCGTCGACCCGCTTGACAACCTGGTCAGCTTTTCATCCAACGAGCTGTCGATCCCTCACGTACCGGCAACCCCAAAGCCAACGCAGGGAGCGGCCCCTACCGTGCCTCCCGTTGTAACCCTCTCGCCAGTGCCCCGGGACTTTGCCAACCCGGATGCGGCCCGGTGGCGAAACGTTCTATTCATCCTCACCCTCGCTTTTGGCGTTTTCTTCGCTGCAGGCTTCATCCTGTTCGCTGTCAGTTCCGTCATGCGCCTACGCGCGCGCAGGCAGTCCAGCGCTGCCTATGACCATTTGCAGCTCGAACCCAAGCGGGACTTTAACGACCCGACCACGTATGACGCCCGGGAGTCGCCCCTTCTGCCTGACGACCGCCCGCCTGAACTATCCGGACAGGATGCCAGACCTCGGGATGCCTTTCCCGAGGAGGAACTGCCTCATCACAAGTACCTGCGTAAGGATACGGATACGCTCTCCGCAACAGACTTCATCAGCCCCGGTGCTGAAAAAGCGAACACCGCTACAAGCCCGCCCGCCGGCCGCCCACTGACACCGGATGAGGATACAGGCTACAGTCTGACCCGGGACGCGGAGCCTGAAAGCGACATTGACGAGAAAGAGATGAGGCAGCGCAACCGCAGGGCTGACAAACACGGCAGCGCCTAAACCGCACCGGGATTTGAGCGTGTCTATTGAACCGGCCACAGCGTGGGTGCGGGTCAGGAGCATTCCGGAATGGAGTGCTCTTTGCGTTGGCCGGCAGGCAAAGGCAGAAAGAGGGTGGGGTATGGATTTTTCGAGGATGTCTCCCGATGAAATGGTTGGCGGAGCCTTTCCGTGCGCCTGTGGCAAAACCCACGTCACCGACTTGAGTTTCCTGAAAGTGGGGCGTGAAGCGGTCCGCTCGTTGCCCGAAGCCATGTCGGTCCTTGGGGTCAGGCGTCCCTTCATCGTAAGCGACTATAGCACCCATCGATCCGCGTGGCCCCACCTGCAACCTGTGCTGGAGCGCTCCGGCATTCCCTATACGTCTTATATCCTGCCCTTCGAAGCGCCGGAACCGGACGAAAAGGCAGTTGGTTCCCTTGCGATGGCATTCAACCCTGACTGTGACGTCTTCCTTGCCATAGGTTCTGGCGTGATCAACGACTGCTGCAAAGTGCTTTCCCACGCAGTTGGTAGAAAGCAGATCGTCCTGTGTACAGCGCCTTCTATGGACGGCTACGCAAGCGCTTCGTCCTCAATGGTGTGGGGAGGCGTCAAGGTAACCCTTTACAACGCCGCGCCCGCAGCCATCCTGGCGGACACGGATATCATGAAAAACGCGCCCATGCGCCTGCTTCAGGCCGGGCTTGGAGACATGCTGGCAAAATATGTGTCGGTGTGTGAATGGCGTCTTTCCAACCTGATCACTGGAGAGTATTACTGTGAAAACATTGCCACCTTGGTCAGACGCTCTCTTCAAAAAGTCGTTGAGGTTTCCGAGGGTTTGATTTCCCGCAACGAAGATTCTGTCCGGGCTGCAGCCGAAGGCCTGATTCTGTCCGGCATCGCCATGACGATGGCGGAAGTTTCACGTCCCGCATCGGGCATTGAGCACTATTTCAGCCACATCTGGGAAATGATGGCGCTTGACAGAGGTCAGAAAAGCGATCTTCACGGCATCCAAGTTGGGGTCGGGACCTGCCTGGCCCTGAAAATCTTTGACCTGCTGCGCAGCCTGAATCCCGACAGAGCCCGCGCAGAGCGCTTCGTGCGCGGGCACTCCGACGCGGACTGGGAAGCGCGTATGAAGGACATCTTTGGCAGCACGGCTGAGTCCCTGATCCGGAAGGAGCGCGAAGAGTACCACCAAAATGACGTGGACGCCCACGCCATCCGGCTGGAACGCATCCTCTCCCAGTGGCCGCAGATACAGCGGGTCATTGCAGACGAGATCCCGCCCACCTCCGAAGTCATCCAGCGGATGGCGAACCTGGGCCTTCCAACCACGCCGGCAGATTTGGGTGTCAGCCATAAGGACACGCTCAGGGCGCTGCATGGCAGCCGAAACATCCGCGACAAATATCTCACCAGCTCCCTCCTGTGGGACCTCGGGATCCTGTATGAGACCTGCCTTGACTGACGCAGGGGCGCTGTACAGCCCGCAGTGCAGTTGCTTCGCCCGATCTGGTCTCTCTTTTTCTTTTACTCTTGAATACGCGTCTGTGCGGTGCTATAATCGCGGGGCGGCAAAGCCGTGGGCGCCCTTAGCTCAGCTGGATAGAGTGTTTGACTACGAATCAAAAGGTCGTGAGTTCGAATCTCGCAGGGCGCGCCAGAAAACCCCTCGCAGCTTAAGGCTGCAGGGGTTTTTTGCATGGCCCAGGCCGGTCGCCAGGGCTGCTCTCACATGCAGGAAAGCGACGCAAACCTTGACAAGGCGTCCCGAAGGCCGCATGCTAACAACACCAGCGACGAAACCGCAATAGAGAAGGAAAGCTATGGCCAACATCATCCTTCAGCTTGAGGGAATTTCAAAGGCTTTCCCCGGCGTACAGGCACTCCATCAGGCAAGCCTGAGCGCCTATGAAGGCGAGGTCATGGCGCTGCTTGGAGAGAACGGGGCAGGCAAGTCCACCATGATGAAGATCCTCACCGGGGTCTATCAGAAGGACAGTGGCCTGATTACCTACAAGGGCCGTCCTGTGGAATACCGCAACGCCCGTCAGGCACAGGAGGACGGCATTGCCATCATCCATCAGGAGCTGAACCTGGTGCCCGCCATGAAGGTCTACGAAAACGTGTTTCTGGGGCGTGAGCAGAAAACCCGCTGGGGGACGGACGTGCGGGGCATGATTGAAAAAACGCAGTCCTTGCTGAAGATGGTGCGCGTGGACTTAAACGCCAGGGAAAAAGTGGGGAACCTGTCCATCGCCCAACAGCAGATGGTGGAGATCGCCAAAGCCCTGTTGCTCGACGCCAGCGTCATTGTCATGGATGAGCCAACGGATTCCCTTCCTGACGAAGAGGTCGAAAACCTGTTTGAGGCCATCCGAAACCTGAAAGCCCGGGGAAAAGCCATTATCTACATCTCCCACCGCCTGGGGGAGGTGTTTCGCATCTGCGACAGAGTCACGGTCCTTCGTGACGGCGAGTTCATGGGAGAACGCCCAGTTAACAGCCTTGACATGGACGAGCTGATCCGCCTCATGGTGGGCAGGCCGCTATCACAGCACTATCCTTATGAAGAGCTGGCACAAAAGGAGGTCGTGCTACAAGTCCGTGGTCTAAGCAACCACCTGGTACATGATATTGACTTTGCGCTGCGTAAGGGTGAGGTGCTGGGAGTGGCAGGTCTGGTCGGTTCAGGGCGGACAGAGCTGGCGCAGACGCTCTACGGCCTGCATCCCTGGACCAGCGGCGAAGCGATGCTGTTCGGGAAACCCTACAGACCGCGCAGCCCGCGGGAGGCCATCCGGCACGGGCTGTACTACATGACAGAGGACCGCAAGCGCAACGGCCTGGTCATGCTCATGGACGTTAAAAGCAATATCACCCTCTCCTCCCTGTCCTCCCGGCTGAGGCACGGGGTTATCGACAGCCGCGCGGAAAAGAAAGCGGTCGCAGACTATATTGCCAGAACACACATCAAGACCCCTTCCATGCGCCAGCGAGCGCGCAACCTCTCCGGCGGCAATCAGCAGAAGGTGGTGCTCTCCAAAGCGCTGATGACTCGGCCTGAGGTCCTCATCCTCGACGAGCCAACCCGCGGCATTGACGTAGGTGCAAAAAAGGAGATCTATCACCTGATGAACGAGCTGAAGGCCCAAGGCACGGCTATTTTAATGATTTCCAGCGAGCTCCCCGAGATCCTGGGCATGTCCGACCGGATGATGGTATTGCATGAGGGGCGCAAGATGGGCGAGTTGCTCCGAAGCGAAGCCACACAGGAGCGGATTATGCAATTGATTCTCTCGGGATCGCATGCTGATTCTCGCATGGAGGCGCCACGATGAACAAACGGCTGCTGCTAACCTTATCCCTCGTATTTCTCTTTGTCGGGCTTACGCTTGCGTCCCTGACGGTCCTTAACAGCCAGTCTTACAGCAATGTGCTGCTGGTGTCCCGCGCCGAAAGAATGGCCATCCTGCAAAAAGCGCCGACATCCGGGTCCGGCCTGCGCCCTTTCCTGTTTCGGCATGCCTATCTGTTCATCCTGTCCGGCCTGTCCCTGGCAGTCGTCGGGATCCTCCTGTTTTCTCGTTTCAACCGCTTCAGCCCTGCAAGCGCCCGTGTGACCAGGATGCTCCTGACCGAATACAGGCCCCTTGTCATCCTCCTGCTGGTCACGCTGGTGTTCTCCAGCCTGAGTTCCCGGTTTTTCACGGTGCTCAACTTCACCAACATCCTCAAGCAGATCTCTCACTACGCCATCCTGGCAGCCGGGGTATACTTCGCAATCCTGCTGGGCGGCATCGACATCTCCGTTGGCTCTGTCCTGGCCTTCGCAGGCGCGATGTCTGCGCTGATCATCTCACGCATGCCGGGCAGCCCCTGGTCAGCCCCACTGGCCATCCTGGCAGCCCTCCTCATCGGCATTTTCGGGGGTGTGTTCAACGGTTTCTTTATTTCGCGTTTCAGCCTACAGCCCATGATCGTCACCCTCGCCTCCATGTCCATCTTCCGGGGCGCCACCCTCGTTCTCCTGGGTGGCGCTGCCGTATCCATCGCGGGGACACGCTATGCCGGCGCACCTGTGTTTACCGGGCTCGGTCAAAGCACGCTGCTCAGGGGCTACCTGCCGCTACCCATCATCCTGATGGCAGTCGTCTATGCCATGGTTTACTTTCTGCTCAACCGCACGCCCTTTGGACGACACATGTATGCCATCGGAGGCAATGAAGAGGCTTCGCTGCTATCAGGGATCGACGTGGCAAAGACCAAGCTTCTGGCCTATGCTGCCAGCGGACTGCTGGCGGGGGTGGCCGGCATCATCATCACAGCGCGGGTCGCCAGCGCCACGCCGACAGCCGGGCAGAGCTATGAGATGGACGCCATTGCCGCCGTGGTCATTGGCGGGACCTCCCTGCGCGGCGGCGAGGGAAAGGTGCTATATACCATAGTCGGGGCTCTGATCATCGGCATGCTTAACAACATACAGACGCTGATGGGCGTGGATTCCTATTACCAGACCATCATCAAAGGCGTGGTGATCCTCCTGGCTGTGCTGCTGGACGCCCGTACCGGAAGGAAATAAGCCCGGCCGGTTCTCCGCACCAGCATCGTCCCACTAAAAACGCAAAAACGCCCTGTGACTGCTCCAATGGCTTCTGAGTGGGTATAATGTTAAAGGATCAAACGCGTCATCCACCGTTGCATGAAACTCTTCCGTCAGGAAGGCCACGACCCTCAAACCGCGCCGGGCTGCGCTCGGACAAATAATCCAAACAGGAGGATTCTCTCATGAAAAAGGTACTGGCACTGTTTCTGACCGTCGTTTTGAGCCTCTCCGCGCTCGCTGTAGTTGCGGAGGAGTACACCATCGGCGTGCTCCTGTCCGACACGTCCAACACCTTCTTTGTCACCATGCAAAACGCCATCGAAGCAAAGGCTGCGGAGCTGGGCGCAAAAACCATTGTCCTCAATGGTGCCAACGACTCTGCCAAGGATGTCACCAACATGGAAAACCTCCTTTCGGCAGGCGTGAACATCGTGCTGTACAACCCTGTGGACTCTGATGCCGCCGCTGCAGTCGCCCAGGCCGCAATCGACCAGGGGGTCCACATCATCTCCATCGACCGTGCGGTCAATGGTGCGGAAGTCGTCAGCCACATCGCCTCCGACAACGTGTATGGGGGCCGTATCGCGACCGAAAAGCTCATTGAGCTCATCGGTGGCAAAGGGATCCTGGCCGAAATCCAGGGCATGGCCGGCGCTTCAGCTGCCAATGACCGCCACCAGGGCTTTCAGGAAGCCGTCGCGGCAGCCGGCGAGGATATCCAGGTAGCCGACAGCCAGATCGGGGATTGGGATACCACCAAAGCCATGGGCATCATGGAAAACATGCTCACCGCCCATCCGGATATTCAAGCGGTCTTCTGCGCCAACGACAACATGGCCATTGGCGCCGTTCAAGCCCTGCAGCAGGCCAAGCGCAGCGACATCTTCGTCATCGGCTTTGACGCTGAGCAGGTTGCACTCGACGCCATTGAGGAAGGCACCATGTATGGCACCATTCAGCAGCAGCCCGCGCTTATGGGCGAGCTGGGTGTCCAAACCGCCCTGGCCTTCCTGTCAGGCGAAACGATCGAATCCAGCATTGGTGCCCCCGTGGCGCTGATCACCAAGGGCGAGTAAGCTCCTCGGGCTTTGCGCCCCGCCCGCCGCGCTTGCGGCGGGCTTTTTTGCACCGGGGATGCAGTCACCGCTGATGCCGATATTTGCCAGCGTGCTGCTCATCCTTTTCCGTCACGCAATAGACAACGAGGGCGGGAAACCCGCCCTCGCCTTTGTATCCATCTGTCCTGGCTTGTTATCCCTATTCCGTTTCCGTCTCTTTCAGCGTGCTGAGGACGTCCTCCATGGTTTTTCCGCTTTGCCTGATGACGGACATGAGCTCCGCGATCTGCTTCTTTTCGGCTGCGCGCTTCACGCGAGCCTGCGCCTTTGCTTCCGGCGTCTCAAGAAGCCGCTCTCGTCTCTGTATAGCCTTGTCAAGGGCGAAAGTGCATTTGTCTAGCGCCTTCTTGCGGCTATTGAGGGTTTTTTCAGTCTTTTCCACCAGAACCTTACGGCTCTTGGTCAGCCTGGTCAGGGTCTTAATCTGTTCTTCTGCCAGAACGATGCGCTCCTCCCGGGTAGGATAAGGCTTGCGTGCCTTTTTGGGTTTTTCGCCGGCTGCTCCGGGCTTTGAATCCCCCGAGCTTACGGTCTGAGCGGCGCTGGCTGTCTTCTTAGGCGTTGCCTTGACGGATGTAGCCTTTACGTCCTTTTCGTCGGCGGGCAGCGCGCCTTTCTTTGTTGTTCTTGCCATCTGCATTCTCCTTCTTGTCCTGATGCGCAGTTCTCACGTCTCTGCGTTGTGATTATATCATAACACGTACGCAAATGCTAACACACAGTCCCGCAGAAAAATTTTCATTTTCACATTCCAAGTCTTCGCCACCATCAGGCATGCCTGACTTTTTGCGCCTCATACAGGCCTTCTGCCCATGAAGCATAAACTGCAGCTTGCAAATACCCGCCACCAAAATGGCTTTCTGAAGATATAGGTTTGAGTGCCACCTGGGAAGATGGGTTGTCTCGCCCGAGAGGAATGTCCGCTATCCTCTACCCGAACCGGTCAGCTTAGCCTGCCCCCTCCCGGCTTAAGGGCACACGCGCACAGGCGCGGAGCCTGCCCTTAGCAGGTCCCGCGCCTGTCTTTTCCCGTTTCTGGATTGCCGGCCTTTGCCTGCTCAGCCCTCGGTTTCTTCCGGATAGGTCTGAACCGACTCAATGTTATCCCGTATCAGCCTGATCTCATTGAGCTGGGCGGAAACGGACGCATGCACATGGTCCAGCATGTTCATCAGATCCGTGTTTGTCTGTTTGCGCAGCGCGAACGCATGCTGGTTCGCGTTTTCAAGGATCTCATGGGCCTCGGCTTCCGCGCGCGCGAGCACAGAGGTCTGGCTGACCAGCTCATCCGCCTGAGCATTGGCATCCTCTATCATGTGCTGGGCCCGCGCATGGGCATCCGCCATCACAGCCCGAGCCTGCTCATCCGCCTTGTTGCGCACGTCTGTGGCATAGATGTCGGCGCCCGCCTTCGTGTGCTGAGCGTAATTGTTTGCCTCGTTCACCATACCCTGCGCCTGTTCCTGCGCGGAGGCCATGGTCTTTTGCGCCTTGACGGAAGCGTCGTTTAGGATGCTTTCTTCGTTGGCAATGATCTTGTCCGCCCTTTCCAGTGAGGGGTCAAAGCTTGCGTGTATTTTTTTCAGCAGGTCCAGCATGACATCCTGGTTGACCATGACCGCATCGGAAAAAGGGATCTTTCTCGCATTTTGCAGGGCAAGGCTCATCTCGTCCACCGTGTGGAACACTTCGCTCTTAGCCATGTCGAATCCTCCCATTCGTTATTTGTCAGCATATTTCTCGCGGAGGGCTTCCGCTACACAGAGGGGTACAAAGGGGGTCACGTCACCACCCAGCGACGCGATCTGCCGGACGAGGGTAGAACTGATATGTTCATCCCCGTCCAGTGAAGGTAAAAACACGGTTTCCAGCGACCGCATCATGGCTCGGTTGGCATTTGCCATCGCTGTTTCGCTTTCAAGGTCGCGGCAGCTGCGGACGCCACGGATGATGAGATCGGCGTTATGCATGGCTGCGAAATGGACAAGGAGGCCTGAAAACGACAACACTTCCAGGTCGGGAAGAAACGTACAAGCCTGCTTGATCAGCTCGATTCTCTTTGAGACCGTGAACACACAGCTCTTTTCGTCATTGTGCAGGACGCCGACCACCAGTCTTTCGCACAGCTTCGCAGCTCGCCTGATCAGGTCCACGTGGCCTGAGGTGATGGGGTCAAAACTTCCGGGTAGGATCGCTGTCCTCACTCAGTCGTCCTCGCTTTGCACAATCAGATCGATACTGCCGGTCCCATAGACCTTTGTGCGCACGATTCGCACCCCCTCCACCACGGTCGGTAGGCGGCGGGTAGCCCGTTCCAATACGATCAGCGCACCCTCGGCGAGGATGCCGCCCGCCAGGAGGCCTCTGAGCACCGGTGCGGCGTCCCTATCATAGGGCGGATCCAGGAACACGATGTCAAACCTGCATCCTAGGCCTGCCGTCTTCTCAATCGCCCGTTGCCAGTCCATGCGCAGGATGAGAGCGCGGTTGCCTGTTTGAAGCGCTTGCGCATTGCGCCTGATCGCGGAGACCGCCTCAAAGCCATGGTCGCAAAACACAGCCCGCACCGCGCCTCTGCTGAGGGCTTCAAAGCCGTACGCCCCGCTGCCCGCGAAGAGATCCAGCACATCCGCTTCCCAAACGCGGTCTCCAAGTATATTAAACAGGGATTCCCTTGCCCGGTCAAGCGTAGGCCTGGACAGGGCGGACCTTGGCGCGCTGAGCTTTCTTGATCGAAACTCCCCCGCGATGATCCTCATGGGAGGGCTGTCTCAGATAATCTGGTTTGCGCGCTCACGCCTTTTTCTTTCTGCCTTCTCTCGTCGTCTGCGCTTTTTAATACCCGCGAGGATCTCTCCGTGCGTCCGAGCCCTCGCCCTCGCTCCTCTCGCGTAGCCCAGGGCATATCCGGAGGGAATCACCAGGGCCAGCAGCGGGCTGAGCCTGTCCAGCCACAGCAGGGCCAGGCTGCTGTCCGTACCGATGATGTTCACAAAGGGAAAGACCAGCAGCCGCACCACAACGCGCAAGGCGTCTTCCATCGAAAATCCCGGCGTGGTGTGATAGTACCTGAGTGCAAGCTCGATCTCAGCCCTGTCTTCATACGCGCTGAGCCATTCGGGCAGGCTGCCCAGCCTGTAGCGCTGCAGGGTAGCCGTCAGCGCGAAGACAAGGCATATAAGAAACAGGGGCAGCATGCCCACCGCGGCAGAATACAGCCCCTTGAACCTGTGAAAACAGCGGTCCAGTTCATCCCGGTTAACTTCCTGTCCCCTGTCCTTCTTTGCGAGCACGATTTCCGCAAAGGCCGTGTCGTTCGCGCCTATCCTGGTCCCATCCAAAAAGAGAAACGCAAACAGCCCCGCGACCACAGCCAGGTTCAGGGACAGCCTTAGGATCAACGAGTTAAAGTTGAGCGCCTGCACGATAAACAGATATAAAAACACGAACACAGCCTGGTACCCCAGCAGCTTCAGCCCTCTCCCCGCTGCAAGTCTGCTGTGCCAGTGGCCAGTCTGGTAGGGCTTGTAAACCAGTGGCGCTTTTCCTGCGCTTTTACCCATGCTGGTCTCCGTCTTCTCTGTAGGTAAAGGATAGCCTTCGCCGCTGCAGCAAAAGGATTTCGTAGGTGATTGTCCCGGCCAACGCCGCCAGATCCTCCGCCGTAATGGCAACCTGTCCCCTTCGGCCCAGGAGCACGGCTTCGTCCCCTGGCTGTGTCTGTGGAACCCGTGAGACATCTACCATGGTTTGGTCCATACATATCCGGCCAAGCACCGGACAGAGCTGTCCGTGAATGATGACGGACGCCTTTAGGGAAAGGGCGCGAGGATACCCGTCAGCATACCCCACATCAAGCAGTGCCACCCTCGTGTCAGACTGCGTGGTAAAGGCACAGCCATAACCGATCGGCTCACCCGCGCCAACGGTTTTCACGCTGACGACCTGTGCGCACAGTTCCAGACACGGCTCAAATGATAGGGGCGTCGGGACCGGAGGATAGCCGTACAGCGCAATCCCCGCACGCACCATATCAAAGTGCGCATCCTTTCTAGACAGGGATGCGGCGCTTGCTGCAGCGTGCAGGATTAGTCCGGCAGGCAGGCGGGGCATAAGTCCGCGAAGCCGTGAAAGCTGCAGGTCGGTGAAGGAGGGATCTGGGTTGTCGGCATCTGCGAAATGGGTAAAGGCGCCTTCCAGGCTGATCTCGGGGCGCGCCCTGATCGCTGACAGCAGCGTCTCCAGCTCCGCCGGCGTCCTGACGCCTGACCTGCCCATGCCCGTGTCCATCGCCAGATGCACAGAAACCGGCCTTCCAAGCCTGCGTCCCGCTGCCTGTGCGAAGGCAATCCCTGACTCATCCAGGACGGTCAGGGTCAGGCCATGCGCTGCGGCTGCGTGCGCCCCAGCCTCGTTCGTCCCTCCCAATACAAGGATGGGCAGGGACAGTCCCGCCTGTCTGAGCCTGACACCCTCCTCGGGGATCGCCACGCCCAGCCAGTCTGCTCCCGCGCGGAGCGCTGCCCTGGATACTTCCAGCAATCCGTGCCCGTACGCATCCGCTTTGACGACCGCCATCAGCTTCACACCGGGCCCCAGGAGCCCGCGCAGTCTGCGGACATTGCGCCCAAACGCCGCCAGGTCCACTGTGACGTGGGTCTTTCTGTACGATGTCAACAGGTTTGCGCCTCCTGAGGGTGCCTTCGGTTTCCCATGGCGTAGTATAGCAAAATGGACCGGCTCTGAAAAGCCTCCCGGCAGCAGGGCTTACGCATGAAGGGTCAGGATCCCTCCTTGCGGCAGCCCCTGACGCACCTTCACATTCCCCCGCCTCTTCTCGATCGCTTGACAGAGCCTGTCATGCCTTTAGCGCAAATCATTCATACACAGGCCCGGTTGGGGTCTCTCACGGGGTGGACATGCAGGAGAAACAGGGTATAATGGTAGGCGGATTTTCAAAGACCGGAGGACGCGTATGACTAGGTTCACACTCATGACTGTGACGTCGGGCGGCTCAAAGTCAGCCATAGCCGCCAGCGACTGGTGGGCCAAGCAGTTTATCAACTTCACGCCGGTAAATATCGCCATCACCCTGGCCTTCTCCCTCGTCGCGGGCGTCATCATTACGGTGGTGTACAAGCATACGTACAAGGGGGTGCTGTACAACCCCTCTTTCGCAACCACCCTGATCCTCCTTACGCTGATCACCGCACCCGTCGTGATGGCCATCGGATCCAACGTCGCCCTCTCCATGGGCATGGTCGGCGCCCTTTCCATCGTCCGCTTCAGGACGGCAGTGAAGGATCCCATTGACACCGCCTATATGTTCTGGACCATCACCATGGGTATCCTGATAGGCTCGGGCTCCCACGTAGCGGCGCTTGTCGTGGTGCTGGGAATATCGGCCATCATGATCATGATTTCCTATGTGAGGGTCCGCTCCGGCAGCAGTTACCTGCTGGTACTCCACTACGATCCCCACGCGGAACCGGAAATCGAAGCCGAGCTCCACCGCGGGGTCAGGGCGTACAAGGTACGTTCCAAAACTGTCACGCGGGCAGGCGCGGAAATGACGATCGACGTGCGGCTGCACCACCGCTCCGACATCGTTGCCAATATGCTTGACATTGGCGGTGTCCACGACGCCACGCTCGTATCCTGCCAGAGCGAATCAGGCTGAAAAGCCGGAGTGATTGTGGAAGGCTGGAGAGCGTACAATGCCGTTGCAGGTCAGACACGAGCTTAAATATTATATCAATAAGGGTCAGTACCGCATCCTGTCGGGCCTATTGCGCAAGGTGCTCTCACCCGACCCCAATGCGGACGAAAACAACGAATACCATATCCGCTCGCTATATTTTGATACTATCTTTGACACCGCGCTCTATGACAAGGTGCAAGGCGTCCGTGACCGGGACAAATATCGCATCCGCATCTACGACCTCTCCGACGGGAAAATTCGCCTTGAATGCAAGAGCAAAGCTTCGGACTATATTTCCAAGCGTGGCATCATCATATCGCGCCGCTTAAGCGATCAGCTCATCGCGGGAGACCCCTCGGGGCTGGAGCACACCTCCTCCGGCCTTCTGCGCGATATGTTCCGCGAAATGCGGCTCCGGCTCCTTAAGCCCGTTGTCATCGTCGACTATGTCAGGGAAGCGTACATCCATCCTGCAGAAAACATCCGCATCACCTTCGATAAACAGCTCAGGACCGGTCTTGCGTCGACGGACCTGTTCAACCGCAGCCTGCCCACCGTTCCCCCCGTACCCAACGAACCTTTAATCCTGGAAGTCAAGTACGATCGAATCTTTCCGTCCTATCTTTCCTCTCTCCTTTCAGGCGCGGTAGGGCGCGCCTCCCGCAGCGCTATCTCCAAGTATTGCATCTGCAGACAATATGAAGGCAAGGAATACTGAAACGCCGTTTCGAAGCCAACCGAAGGCCGGCTCCTCTCCCCTGCGGCTGACGGTAGACGGGTTGAATTCCCGTGCCGAAGGCGTCTGCCGACATGAGGGCAGGGTTGTCTTTGTACCCGGCGCCTTACCCGGGGAAACCGTGGAAGCGCGGCTCCAAAAATCCAGCGCAGCGCATGCCACTGCGAGGCTGCTGCGCGTCCTGGAGGCAAGCGACGTCCGCAGGTCGCCTCCCTGCGAAGTCTATGGCGCTTGTGGCGGGTGTTCCTGCCAGCATATGAGCTACGCTGCCGCTCTTGATTTCAAACGGGACATCGTGCGCGACTGTTTTCAGCGGATTGGGGGTCTTTCTTTCCCCGTGTCTGAGGTGCTCGCGATGGACAGGCCCTGGCGCTACCGCAATAAAGCTGCGATGCCGGTGCGAACCGTGGACGGGAGAGCAGCTGCCGGCTTTTTCATGCGCGGCAGTCACCGCATCGTCCCTGTGAAGGACTGCCTGATCTCCATGCCTGGTATCGACCAGGCAGTCGGCACAGTGCTGGCCTGGATGGAACAGGAAGGCGTCCAGGCCTATGATGAGGTGTCGGGCACCGGCATCGTGCGGCACGTCCTCGCGCGGGTATCACAGACAGGGGACGTCATGGTGACACTGGCAGTCAACTGCAGCAAGCTCCCCCGGGCGGGCAGCCTTGCAAGCCTGCTTCGCGCCACCGTCCCCGGCCTTGTGTCGCTGAATATGACTAAAAATCTCCGGCGGGACAACGTCATCTTAGGCGACAGCAGCGAAACGCTGTGGGGGGCAGCCTCGATGGAAGACCGCCTGCACGACCTTCAGTTCTCCGTGTCCCCGCTTTCCTTCTTTCAGGTCAACCCGTTTCAGGCTGAAGCGCTCTATGACCGCGCGCTGGCCCTTTTGGAGCCGGAGGGGTGGGAGGTCGCTGCAGATGTCTACTGTGGTACGGGTGCATTCTCCCTGCTGCTTGCTCGGACCGTCAGGCGGGTCGTCGGCATCGAGATCTCTGCCGATGCCGTTCGGGATGCTCAGCGCAATGCGGTGGTCAACCACATCGGCAACGCGGACTTTATGAAGGGATCCGCGGAGGAAGTCCTCCTGCGGCTTGTCCTTCAGGGCCTGCGCCCCGACATCATTGTCGTCGATCCGCCACGAAAGGGCTTGGGAGACCCTGTCCTTGACACCATTGCAAAGGCCTCTCCGCAAAAGATCCTCTATATCAGCTGCCACCCGGCGACGCAGGCGCGGGATGCCCGGCGCCTTGTAGAAAGCGGTTACCGCATCAGCGCCCTATGTCCGGTTGACATGTTCTGTCAGACCGCCCATGTGGAAAACATCCTTCTAATGACCAGGGAGCCCCAGCCATAGCAAAGCCACCCGGCGGATACCGGGCGGCTTTTCACGGGCTCAGTGCGTTATGATGCGGTTTAGATCCCGGACGTTGTCTATCCCCTCCGTGCCCAGGAGGCCAACCAGCAAGTGGTTGCCGCTGAGTTCGTCAAAGAGCATACCCTCTAAAAAATGAAAGTTTTCTATCTGTCCCGTCGAGGCGACGTGCATGCGCGGCCCGGTGCACTTGTGCCGCATGTCCCCAATGTAGATATGCTGCTCATCCGCATAGCTGACGGGAATATCCTTTTTAATCAAGTCTAGCACGTAGGTTTCCATCTCCTCCACATCGATGCCCGGTGGCTCCCTAAACCGCAACAGAAAACCGTGCCTGACATCGCCATGCGAGTATTCGCTAATCTGCTTTTCCCTTAGGTAGCGTTCCGTCAGATCTTCTGCGGTATGTGCCATCCGCCTGTATCTGTTTGATTGAAACACGATTTCCGCAATGTCCGCGGGTTCAGGGCCAAAGATGGTCGGGCGCGCCACGATAATCTCTTCTCCGATCCCCACAAGCAACTCTGCGTTAAGCCCCAGGAGGGGGTATACCAAGTCAAAGTGCTCCACGATGACACGCTTGCCAAGGCTCAGTGCCTGCCTGATTGCATCGGCAAGGGCGTGCATCTGCGTGAAGGCGGACTCAAAGCGGATGTCCATATGGAAGGTGTGCTGTTGATAGAAACCCGACTGATCGATGTCCAGGATGGGCAGCGGCCGCACATTGATGCCATTGTCGTCATTGGTTAGTTCAAGTCCCGGAAACATCCCCTTGGTCAGGAGACTTTTCCCGGACCCGGCCTCTCCGATCATGCCGATCAGGCGGTCAAAGGGCGTCAGGTGCTGGTGGGAGATGGCCATGCCCATCTGCATGATTCGCACATATCCGCGCGGTGCAAAGTATACGCTGTACAGCGGATGGTGTTCTGCTCGCATTCCCTTTCCAGCCCCTCGCTTTCGTCTGCTCTGCGCGCCTCAGTGCGCCACCCCCATGCCTGCTGCCCTCAGCGCCAGGATACGGTTCATTTCATTAAAGCAGATCATGTAGCCCTCGTCGACGCCCATCCCCGGCTTGGCAAGGATCTGGTCCGGGTTGGTGGCCATCGCGCAGTGCACGCATACCTGGGCCGATCTGTCCGTCTCGTTACAGGTTCCCCCCTGATAAGCACCGACCCCCCTCTGCTTGCAGTAGAGGACCGCTTCACAGGTATTGTGCAAGCTGCCAAGGTCCGGGGTCTTGATCTGGATCATGTGGCCCGCCCGGTTGTCCGCAAAGTATTTCACGTCCTCCAGGGTATTGCACCACTCGTCCGCCACCAGTTCCACGTCGATGCCGAGGCTGTCCACAGCCTCCCTGAGCCCCTTCAGGTCGCGCATCTGCGCCTCGCGGCTGTCCGAATCCATCGGTCCTTCGATGCGCAGGTGAAAGGGCTTTGCCACCTCCGACAATCCCCTGAGGTACTCGGCCATCACGGCGTAGTTGTCACAACCGAAGACCTGTCCGATCGTTCCGTAGACGTCGATATGAATGACCGGGTGGTACTCCTTGCTGGGTGCATGGTGTAAGATCCTGTCCCTGAGCCACAGCACATACTCCCGCAGCTTTTCGCCCTTTTCCCCTGTTTTTTCCACGCTGTTAAAGAGGCCATGCGGCAGGACATCGGCCCCCTTCAGGATCATCTTGTCAGCGTTGACGGTTCGGTTGTCCCCGGACTGGGTGAACAGCTTCAGCGGTTGATCCGCCACCTGGGTTCCGTATTCTCGGGCAACCACATCACACATGTTGAGCCCTTCGGCCTTTGCCACCGCATCCAAAATGGCCTGCGATACCCCGTAGCGGATGGCGGTATGCAGCCGCTTGCCCTCCACGCGCAAGCCGTCAACGACCTTCGCCAGCCGGACAAAGCTATCAGCTTCTTCCCCGATCAGGCAGTCAGCGATCTCGTGTTCAATGATAGGGATAAAATTCTCCGCGAGAAAGAGGGGGTCTCGGCCGCCGGCCCCGGAATACTGCACCGCCGCGCAGTCTCCCCACCCGATCTGGCCGTTTTCCAGGACGAGCATGACGGACACCGCCTCGCCTGCCTGGCGAATCGTGGTGAAATCCGGCGTCTTAGGGCTTCCCAGGTATAAAAGCCCGTCCGATTTTGCACCCGCCTTAATGGCTTTCTGGTCGTCAAAGAAGAAGCCCGTCCGTCCCTTGGCACAGATGACCTGTGTAATTTTCATATCCGTTCTCCTGTCAATCCTTTTTGGGTTTACCCGTCAGAAAGCCTTTGCTCACCGCGTAGATGTCGTCTATCACCATCTGGAAAGACACCGCGCGCTGCTCCTGCTTCCCGCGCTCGGCGATCTTCATGCGGTGAAACTCCCGGATCTCCTCCGTGAAGGGGAGTTTTCCCGTGTCCAGAAAACGCACAGCCCCATCCACATCTCTTGCGGGAAGGATCTTGCCGGCATTGTGTCTGCTGGGTGCAAAGGGCACGTCGATGACGCCCGCCTCAAAGGCACGGACAGCGCCCACAGCGATATCCCCGTCGCCCAGTTCCAGCGTCTTTTCAAGGATACACCGCGTCTCGGCGCTGATGGCGGCAATTTCGTCCTGCAGCATCTTCTCTTCGGGCATCGACTGGTCGGCCAACATGGAGATCGTCTGTTTCGTCGCACGAAGCCCCATGGCATTGGCTTCCTTGGTAGGCACGCCCACCGCCTCGTGGGGGGATTTCACGATCACCTTGTTGGCTCCAGACAGCGCAGCGACCGTGCTGCCCAGGCAGATCACTGCAAAGGCCTTCGCCTCATCCTGGGGGAAGCCGCCCATCCACTGGTGCAGCACCGTCCGGACGGCTCGGCCTTCATAACCGAAGCGGGCTAAGTATTCGGTGGTTTGTCGTTCAAGGGCTTTGATCGCTGCCACATCCTGTATCAGGTTCCCGCACTGGCCATAACCGACCGTGATATTGAGCACTCCCTGTTCGGCCGCCAGCAACGCCTCGATGATAGCCACTGCGTTTGATACGCAGGGCGGGACCAGCGTGCCCGTCAGCGGGCCGAACTGCTCGCGGTCGATGGCAACCCCCCGGCTCTCATAGTAGCCTACCAGGCGGTCACAGTACTGCCAGCTTATGATGGTGTCGGCGATGGGGACGTTTTTTGCGTAGGGAATGTTGTAGGAGATCCCGCCGCCCTCAAAGCTCGTGTAGCCGCCGGCCAGGGTGATCTCGCACAGCAACCGGGCATCCGGCGTCCCGTGCCTGACCTGTATCGGGGAGCGCACCGCCTCAGTCACCTGTCTGCAGCTGGCCACGCCATGGTTGACAGCAGGAAAGCCATTGAGCATGGCCTTTCCCGTAGCCCTGGATTCCTCTATGCCGCGCTCCGCGTCTGAATAGCGGTTCTGACGGGTGTAGCTATCGATGGTCGTCGGCAGAAGGTCCGCCCCACCTTCCTCCTCCAGGTATTTGAGAAGCTCGATGTGGGTTTCCACCAGTGGCACCCCGGCTCTCGGTTGGATCAGGGTGACCCCTTCCTTCGCGGCCACCTGAAGCTTGTTGACGAAGCGCTTGTGTTCCGGGATGCGCTTGTGATACGCCACCGCTTCGTCAAGGTCTACCTCCGCCCCAGTTGGCCAGCCCCCCAGCGCCTCCCTTCTTTGCCTGAAAAACTCATCCTCATCCCATTTTTTGTTCAAGAGTTGCATATTCTTCTTCCTTTCCGAATATGTTGCACAGGATTCCAAAGGCGGCTTCCCTGTCGTATCCAGCTAAAAGTCCCATGGCGGGTAACAGCTGCTGTCTGTCGGCTGCGATCTTCACCCGCCTTGGCACCAGTGATTCTGCGTCCCGCACGCTGAGTGCCTCCGCAGCAATGGCCTGGTCCCTGGCATCCACGGTCAAAGCGCCCCCTGCAAGAATCAGCCGTTCCACCCGGGTTAGGTCCTTTCCTGTCTGCTGGTACAGGGCGCCCATGGGCGTGTAGACTTGCTTGATCCTTCCACTGTGGCGGGTCAGGCCGATACGGGTGGCCAGCACGGCCAGCGCATGGTCGAGGGCTATTTCACCGGCCTCCCTGGCCAGCATCCCGGGATGGGCTTCCATTCTGTCCAGGAGCGCGTTCACCTCACCTTCAGCCAGGCCACTGAGCCGCTCTACCTCCTCATAGCCTGCTGCTTCCACGGTGCCCCTCGCGCTGAAACGCATGCCTATGTCCCCTTCCACGGTGCGCTTGATATGGGGCTCTGGCAATCCACGCACGACGGTGCCGGGCATCGACGGCTCACCGTCGGCAATAGAATAAATGTCCGTGGTCGCCCCTCCCAGGTCCACAGCGACCAGTTCACCCACCCCCTTGCGCTTTCCAACGCCTTTGGCAAGCAGGGTCAGCGCGGTGAGGACTGCGGAGGGTGTCGGCATCATGATGCCATCCAAGATCTCCCGTGCGCGGCTTAAACCTTTGCACTGAATGATCCGCTCCAGGAAGATCTCGCGGATGACCTGCTGGGTCTGCGTCGTCTGCAGGACGTTCAGTGTCGGCATCACATTATCCGCCGCATAGAAGGGATGGCTGCTTTCACCGAGGATATCCGCACACTCGTCCCTGGCTGCACGGTTGCCCGCATATACAATGGGAAACGGCTGGTCAAGCCCGGCAAGGGCCTTCGCATTGTGGAGGATCACCTCGGTATTGCCACCATCTGTCCCACCCGTCAGCAAAAGGATGTCCGGCTGGATGGTGTCGATCTCCTTCAAATCCGACCGCGTCAGGGTATACGCATAGGTCTTGATGACCTTAGCCCCCGCACCATAGGCAGCAAGCTTTGCAGCCTGCGCAGTAAGGCTGGGCACCAGGCCGCAGGCCACCATCTTCAGACCGCCCGCCGCGCTGGAGCAGGCAAGGCGGGCCTCAAACGCAAGCTGTCCTGTCTTTTCATACAGGAGCCCCAGCGCGTTTAACAGCCCGTCGGAAATATCGGTCGCCGCTGTCGTCGCCGCCCGCGCGGTGCCGAGCACCCGAGGCGTGGACAGATCCACCGCGACCACCTTTGTGTAGGTCGATCCAAAGTCGATCAGAAGGATGGGGCGCATCAGCCTTCTCCTATGGACAGGTCTTCCTTAAGGGCCTCAATGGCGGCCTCGGGCGGCGTTCCCGGCCCGAAAACCCTGTCAAAGCCCATGGCGCGGAACCTTGCTTCCACCTCCTCAAAAGGCTGTTTGCCCACGACGATGTTGCCGCCCACGTACAGGAGGATCCCCTTCAGCCCCGCTTCGTCGCACTTGTCCCGGAAACCCTGGCAGTCAAGCTCCCCATGCCCGTAGAGCGAAGAGACGATGATCGCATCAGCTGCTGATTCGATGGCCGCCTCAATGAACTCTTCCTGGGGGACCAATACACCCAGGTTGATCACATTGAACCCGGCATTCCTGAACACATGATAGAGAATCTGGTTGCCAACGGCATGGACATCCGCGCCAATGACACCCATGACCAGCGTTTTTCCGTTCATATTCGGCTCCTTTGTTATTATATTGCTATGATGATAGCGCGTGGGCCGCGCTGTGTCAATCCTCTTATCTCACTGAGCTAATTGCGCTGCGCCTGTTTTTCAGACATCAAGTTAACGATTCAGCCTGA
>CAZPIC010000032.1:0-26090 GCA_964586835.1 uncultured Oscillospiraceae bacterium | reverse complement strand
TATTTGTTAATAATTCATAATACAATCGAGATAAATCGTTCATGCGTTAGCCCTGTGTCCCCTCCTGGCCAATTTTAGCACTCGAAGGAAGAGAGTGCTAAAATTGGCTTGCAGGTTTGCGTGGAGCATGGTATCATCACGGTGAAAATACGGGGCTGTGCCCCTTACGGAGGAAAGCGATGAGCGAGGATTTGCGGCAGGGCAAGGTCGGCAGCATCTCAATTGATGCGCAGAACATCATGCCGATCATCAAGCGCTGGCTGTATTCTGACAAGGATATCTTCATCCGTGAGATGGTATCCAACGGCAGCGATGCCATCACGAAGTTCAGAATGCTTGGCCTGGGCGAGGAGGAGGAGCTGCGCATCGACGTCACCGTGGACAAAGCGGCAGGAGAACTGCGCTTTACGGATAATGGCGTGGGCATGACAGAAGACGAGGTGGAACGGTATATCAACCAGGTTGCCTTCTCAAGCGCGGAGGACTTCCTTAAAAATTATACCGGCGGGGACAAGGAAGGCATCATCGGCCACTTTGGCTTGGGTTTCTATTCTGCCTTCATGGCCTCCGACCGGGTGACCATCGACACGTTGTCGCATCAGGAAGGCGCTGTGCCAGTACGCTGGACCAGTGCCGACGGGATGAGCTTCGAGATGGGTGAAGGCGATCGCGTCAGCCGGGGGACGACGGTGACGCTGCACATCATGGACGAGGAGAAAGAGTTCCTGGAAGGCTTTAAGGTGCGGGAAATTTTAGAAAAGTACTGCGGCTATATGGCGGTACCGATCTACCTGCATGATCTGGAAGCGGAAAAGCAAGAAAAAGAAGACAAGAAAAAGAAAAAGAAGGCGGAGAAGGCTGAAAAAAAGGCCAGGAAGGCGAAGGACGCACAGGAGTCCGTAGCCAAAGCAGACGCGCCCGAGGCGGAAGCCTCTCCCGCGGAGGCAGAGGCTCCTTCTGTGGAGATGGAGGCTCCTTCTGTGGAGGCGGAAGCCCCTTCCGTGGAGGCAGAGGCGGAAAAGCCCATCAACAATGTCCGCCCGCTGTGGCTTAAAAACCCCAGAGAGGCGACGGACGAGGAATACAAGGAAACCTATCGCAGGGTTTTTCACACCTTTGAAGATCCGCTCTTCTGGGTGCACTTGAACGTGGACTATCCCTTCAACCTGAAGGGGATCCTGTATTTTCCCCATATCCGCAAGGACTTCGCCGGCCAGGAAGGCGAAATCAAGCTATTTAACCGCCAGGTCTTTGTGGCGGATAACATCAAAGAAGTGATTCCGGAGTTTCTGATGGTTCTCAAGGGTGTGATCGATTGTCCGGACCTTCCGCTCAACGTGTCGCGCTCCTTCCTGCAAAACGACGGCTACGTGCGCAGGATCTCCAACCATATCGCCAAGAAGGTAGCAGACAGGATCAACGGCCTGTTCACGTCCGAGCGCGAAAACTACCAAAAGTACTGGGAGGATATCCATCCTTTCATCAAGTATGGCTGCATCCGCGACAGGAAGTTCTACGATTCGGTCAAGGATTCCCTGCTGCTTAAAACGACGGCAGGAGAACACTTGACGTTTGCCGAATACAGGGAACGCAATGGCGGAAAGACAGAAAAAAAGGTATACTATACCAGCGAGCCCAACCGACAGGCAGCCAGTGTCGCGCTGTATACCGCCCGGGGGATTGACGTTGTGGTGATGGATACCCTGATCGACATCAACTTCATGTCCTTTATGGAGTACTCCGGCGGCGAGGAATCATCCTTTGTCCGTGTGGACGCTGACGTCACGGGCCTGACGGAGGAAAGCGAAGAGGGAAAGGATTTAAGCGCGGAGTCCTTTGAAAAGATGTTCCGGGAGGCGCTTGGCGACACCGAGCTAAGCGTGCGGCTGGAGGCGATCTCTGACCGCGACCTGCCCGCCATGCTGACGGAGGACGAGCAGATGCGCCGCTTTAAGGAAATGAGCGTTGTCTATGGCCAGTCTTTCAGCATGCCTGAAAAGTATACGCTGGTGCTTAACCGCCTGAACCCTACCGTCAGGATGCTTGCAGATATGGAGGCGGGGGAACTGCAGTCGCTGGTCTGCCGCCAGCTTTTTGACCTGGCCAGGATGGCCTCCCGGCCGCTTGAGGCCGACGACCTGAAGCAGTTTTTGTCTCGCAGCAACAAGCTGCTGGAGAGGACGGCCACCAAGCCCTAAACGCCTTACCGGGCGGAAGCCGCAGGATACGCCTTCACGCCCGGCTTGCGGATCTCTGCCCTCACAAGCCGTTGTCGGTGGGGAGCGGTGTATGCCGGGAGGAGCAGAGGCTGCCGTGCACCTGCCCTTTTTCAGGAGCGGCGAAAGCCGGCTTACCAGAACGCTGAAGACATGTGACCCGCGCGGAGACGGAACCCCGCGTGAATATACAACCCGCAAGGAGGAGCAGATGGACAGGCAGACCTTTGCGCTCTATTTCGCCAACAGGGGATTTTTCCCGGGGAGCCTTATAGCCGGCGCCCGCGCGGAGATGATCGAGGCGGTCGAAAAGGCAGGATACGGATGGATCGCCATGGACGAGGGCGCCACGCGCTACGGAGCGGTGGAAACGCCCGAGGAAGGCCGCAGGTATGCCGCTTTTCTTGAGGCAAACAAGGGGAAGTACGACGGCATCCTCATGAGCCTGCCGAACTTCGGGGATGAAAACGGCGCCTGCGCCGCCATGCGCGACGCGGAGGTTCCCATCTACATCCAAGCCTATCCGGACGAGATAGGCAAGATGGACTTTGAGCATCGGCGCGATTCCTACTGCGGCAAATTTTCCATCATGGATATGTTCAACCAGTATGGGATCAAGTACACAGTCTTCCCTCAGCATGTTGCCCATCCGCTTTCGGAGGGCTTTGCCGAAAACCTCGAGACCTTTGCCGCCGTGTGCCGCGTGGTCCGGGCTAACCGGCGCTTCACCATCGGAGGCATCGGCGCGCGCACCACCGCCTTTAAGACGGTGCGCTGCGATGAGATTGCCCTGCAAAAATACGGCATTACGGTGGAAAGCTATGACCTGAGCGAGCTGTTTGATCGCATGCGGAAAATGGAGGACAAGCGCCCGGCCTTGTTGGCCAAGCAGGAAGAACTCAGGGAGTACACCGACCTGGGCGGCATTCCCGATGCGCATTTCGGATGGCTCTCCAAGATGGGCGTGGTGGTGGATGACATGATCCTGGAAAACGGGCTTGACACCGTTTCCATCCGCTGCTGGAACGAGATGCACCAGCAGTTTGGCGTGGCGCCCTGCGTGCTGCTGGGAATGCTGAACAGCCGGGGCATCGCCGCCTCCTGCGAGATGGATATCGCCAACGTCGTCACCATGCGGGCGCTTGCCGCGGCTTCGCGCAAACCGGCTATGTGCCTGGACTGGAACAACAACTATGGCGACGATCCGGATCGGGTGATCCTCTTCCACTGTGGCCCTATCGCCAGCGAGCTGATGGAAGACAAGGGGACGCTGGGTGTTCACAAGATGTTCGCCAAAGGCAATCATCCAGATCAGGGCTGGGGCATCAACGCGGGCCGCATCGCCAAAGCTCCCATCACCTATGCCAGTGCCGCAACGCTTGACGGCAAACTTCTGACCTATGTGGGCGAGGGAGAAGTCACGGGCGAGCCCATCGAGGAGGAGTATTTCGGGTGCGCCGGCGTCGCGAGAATCGACGACCTGCAGCCCAAGCTCATCTATATGGGCAAAAGTGGGTTCAGGCACCATACTACCGCCACACAGGGACATGTGGCAAAGGCTGTCGCCGAAGCTTTTGTGAACTACCTCGGGTATGAGACGACGGCGCTATAATGAAAATCGCAGGCATAGACATTGGTACCACCGCATGCAAGGTCAGCCTCTACGGCGCTGACGGTACCTTTATCAGGGAAGAGGAGACAGAGTACCGAGCGGGAGGGAACCTGGGTCCCTTTGAGATGGACCTGGAAGCTGTTTTTGCAGCCGTGGCGGATATCCTGCGGCGGATGGCCCCCGATTGCGACGGCTTGGCTGCCATTGGCGTGACGTCCTTTGGCGAGACAGCCGCACTGCTGGACGAGAACGACAAGCCCTTGATGAACGCCATGCTCTATACTGACCCCCGGGGCGCGCAGGAGGCTTCACAGGTCGCCGAAGGCCTGGGCACCCTGCACGTTGCCTCCATCACGGGGTTGACGCCTAACCCTATGTATACCCTGCCTAAACTGATGTGGGTCAAGCAGCATGAGCCCGGCCTTTTTTCCCGCATCCGGAAGATCCTTCTCGTAGAGGACTACATCGTCTACAGGCTCTCGGGCGTGCGGCAGATCGATTATTCTCTGGCCAGCAGGACGATGGCTTTCGATGTCCGGCACCGGTGTTTCAGCGAAGAAATCCTGGCCTTTGCGGGCATCGAAAGGGAGCTCTTCTCAACCCCGGTGCCCAGTGGCACCGTTGCCGGGCCTCTTCGGGACAGCATCGCGGCGGAGCTCGGGCTTCCCCGGGGAACCCTTGTGGTCAGCGTGGCCCACGACCAGGTGTCGGCCTGCGTAGGGGCGGGCGTTCTCGCCCCGGGCGAAGCCGTGGATTCAAGCGGGACGGTGGAGTGCATCACGCCCGTATTTAGGGGGTTTCCCGACCCGGAACGGATTCAAAAGGGCGGGTATCCCGTGGTTCCCTTCCTTCATGCGGATACCTATGCCACGTATGCCTTCTCGTATACGGGAGGCGCCCTCCTGAAATGGTTCAGGGACGAGATGAAGGGCGCCTCAGGAGACTCGGGGTTTTACAGGGAGATGGACGCCCGATTGGGTGAGGATCCCAGCGGGCTGATGGCGCTGCCTCACTTCGCGGGGGCAGGCACGCCCTACATGAACCCCGAGGCGCTGGGCGCCATCGTAGGCCTGAGCGTCCGGCATACCGACGTGGACGTGTACCGTGCGCTCATGGAGGGCATCGTTTATGAGATGCGTGTAAACCTGGAGGCCCTCAATGAAGCGGGCATCCACCTTGACCGCCTTTTTGCCGCGGGGGGCGGCGCTAAGAGTGCGGTCTGGCTGCAGATGAAAGCGGATATTCTACGCCTGCCTATTGTCTCCTTAGGCACTGCACAGTGCGGAACGCTGGGTTCCATCATGCTATCCGGCGTCGCCTGCGGCGCGTACACAGACCTTGCACAGGCCGCGGATGCCCTGGTTAAGCCTGGCAGAACCTATCTACCGGACGAGAACAGGCACGAAGCCTATAGGGAAGTCTATGGGCGCTACAGAAAGCTGTATGCCGCACTGCAGAACGTCTATGCCGGCTAAGAGGAAGGTGTTTCAGCCGTTTCCTCTAGCAGAGGCCTGATCAGGATGAGTGGCGTCAGCTCGTCGCCCTGTCCGGAAGGGTTGTCGCGTAGCGCGTCCTGGATTTCGTCATCCGTCAGGGGAAAGCCTGTCGATTTGCCCAGCTGGTCGCGCTGCAAATCGTTGGCATCCATCAGGACGACGGGCAGCCCCGTCTGTCTGTACAGCTCGTCACAGAGGGCATCCGGCTTGTCCGGGTTGATGAGCGCGAGGTCCCTGTAGATCTCAAAGCTTGACCGGGAGTAGAAGCCATCTATCCCTCCGATTCCCTTTCCGCAGACCCGGTAAAACACACCGCGGAACCCCAGGGGCTTGGTGACGGCGGAGCAGAACGCCGCAAAAAGCATGCGGGGGAGGCCACAGATTTCGATCGCAAGCTGCAGTTTATAGGGTTCGTGCATGCCCACACCTGTCTCGTTGATGCCTGCAAAGCGCCAGAGCCTACGGGCCCAAAAACCCGGCTTGACCTCATCGCGGGTGCGGACGCTGTTGACGCACATGCTCATGACCTTTGCGCCAAAGGAGAGGACATCCCCTTCCACAGCCAGTGGAAGGACGTATCTGCGGACCAGTTCCGCCTGATCCTCGCCCCTTTGTACAAAATGCGTCTGGATGGCAAGGCGGCTGTAGCCACGTCCGTTTGTGCCCCAAACGACCCCCCGGTCGTAGTACACGATGCCCTGCGCTTCCCTGCGCTGTGATTCAAGATTTTTCGATGCTGCCATACCTGTGAACCCCTCCAGCTTGTTGCAATGCACCTTGCATGCTATCCCCGACGGGGAGGCGTGTCAACGCGTCCCCCGATTCAGGCTTGACGCGCTGGGGTGCTGTTTATACAATCAGGTCAGCACCCATGGTCCGGACTCATCAGAAAAGAAGAGGTACCATGAATTTCACCGGTAGACTGGTATTCGCGTTTTTAGAAGAAGATAACACCCAGCGTTCGCTGTTTCGCGTACGTCCCTTTCTGACGGATGCAGGCGCTGTTTCCAGGGAAGACCTTGAAAACTTGGGAGACGAGGGCTGCATCCGCGTGGTGCCCGACAAAAAGGAGCAATATACCTTCAAAGACCGGATGCGGCGCTTAGGTGGCATATGCGTTCTCAACCTGCGCGACAACCCAAAGGGAAGGCCAAAGATCCGCCCCAATCGTAACTACGCGCCGTCCAGAGGGGAACACAACCGCTACATCATCTATTCGGATGCCGTGAGGGCGCTGCCTGTGGGCATGCTCTGTCAGGTGATCCCCGAAGGTCGAGCCTCTGTGTCCCGGACGCCCTTTTACTACCTGCGCGACGGCGGGCGTATCCAGGGGCCCTACCAGAAGGAGGATGGGACCCCCTTGGGACAGCTTGTGCAGATCGCACCGGACTGCGCGCAGCTGTTTGCCATCACTGCGGAGGAGGGGCAGGAGCTCCTTTTCTACCTGCCCGGGGAGGATCGGGAGGAGGATGGCGGTGAAGCCCGCGGAGAGCTGGTCCCAGATGCCGGTTTCGGGAATGAAAAAGACGGGAAAAAGCCTGAAGCGGTCTCCTTGCTCCACGCCACGCCGCTTGCGCTTCCACCGGTGCATAACCCCCTGCATGAGGTGGTGGATCGACAGGTTCGGGAAGGACGCCAGGAGGGGGCCTCCGCAGATCCGGGGCAGTCCGTGCCGACTGAGGACCTGCCCAGCCCCCTGGAGCGCTTCAGACGTGAGCTTAATACGCTGTGGATGGACGACGAAACGCGGGAACGGGCGGCGCGATTCCTGGTTGGTATGCCTGGCGCGGACAGGCTACTTTGCAAGGTGATGATCGGGGAAAGCGGAAGCCCTCTCTTTGCGGCAATGAACTACCAGTTGCAGGAGATGGAAGCGGAGCGGCTGGAACTGCTCCTTCAAATAGACAGGGCCCGACGGGATGAGCGGGCGCTGTCCGAAAAGGCCGTACAGGAAGCCACGGCTGCCGCGAAGGGTGAACTGCTCCGGCTGACTGACGAGATCGAGCGGACGAGGGCTGCCCTCCGGGACCTTTCCGAGCAGCGGGCAGCGCTGGTGGCCGAACAGGACAGGCTTGTGCGAGAGCTGGGCAGCCTGGACCCTCAGGACCCCAGGTTCTATCCTCCCATGGCTGTAGAGACCAGACCGGAGTCTGTTGCGCAGCGCCTGGCCGAAGAGCTTGGCAGGGCGGGCTTCCAGGTATCGCAGAGCGATGCGTGGAATATCCTGATCCAGCTGACGCTTTTTCCACGCGTGCAGATCTGTGCCGCGCATCCGGGTGATTCACTCTTCGCGGCGGAGACGCTGTGCCGCGCCCTTGGCGCCGCCTGTGCAAGGCAAGCGACGGCAGGCCGTTTGCCGACGCTGCTGCGGGGCGGGGAAGCGTACGCCTTCCTGCTCTCTCTGACCGATGGTCCTGTCCCCGAGGGGTGTACGCGGATGATTCTGGCGGTGGAATGGGGCCCGGTCGAAGGCGATGCCCGGGACTATGACTTAGACCCCTGGCCCTCCGTCCGGATGGAAGTGAAAGCAGGATGGGCGCGGCCTGAAGCGCGGGCGGGGGAGCCCGTCAGCGCGCTGAAACTCAGGGAGCACGTTCAGGCGGCTGCGCAAGACCTGCCGCCCTCCGTTTTTTCACTGCTCGAGTTGGGCGAGAAGGCGCTGGAAGACCAGGGTATCCGTTTGCCCTTGACCCTTCGCGCGAGCGTATTCACGTATCTGCTGCACGCCGCACCTCTGCTGGAAGGAGGAGTTGTGGCAGCTTTGGACTACGCCTTCCGCGACTGGATCCTTCCCTATGCAGCATTTAGAGGAGCTGACCTGAGCATGCTCAAACCGCACCTGTGTGGGCTGCCCCGTTCTGTCCTGCTGAGTTGAGCGGGCCGGTACGGGCGCAGCGCGCGCAGATCCGCCTGTGGAGGTCGCTGAAGAAGCGGCAAGCCCGCCAGGAGAGCGGGTTGTTTCTTGCAGAGGGCTGTCATTTGACGCAGGAGGCCCTCCGTGCAGGCGCTGCCGAAGCACTGCTGTGCATGGAAGGAAAACCCATGCCCTGCAAAGGGACCGTCGCCTTAGACATCCCGCAATACCTGCTTGGGGAGCGTGACTTCCTCTCTGTCTGCGACGTCCGGACCCCACAGGCCGTCGCTGCGGTCTGCAGACTGCCGGTGTCGCCCACGCTCGGGGCCTTGGGAAGCAGGATGCTTGCCCTCAACGGCCTTCAGGATCCGGGCAACGTAGGGACGATTTTGCGTACCATGGACGCGGCGGGTTTCACCGGCCTGCTGGCGGACGCGGAGACGGCTGATCTTTTTTCGCCCAAGGCGCTCAGGGCCACTATGGGCGCGGTGTTTCGCGTGCCGGTTCTCCGGGTAGGCGAGCTGGCCAAGGCCTTAAAACAGCTGGAGGGCTATGATATCGTGGCGGGAGATATGGAGGGGGAGCCCTTTTTCGGTCGCCCGGTCACGGATCAACCTGTTTGTCTGGTTCTCGGAAACGAGGGTGCGGGCGTCAGCGTGGCGGTTTTGGCCCTGGCCACCCGCCGCGTCCGCCTGCCCATGCCCGGCGGGGCAGAATCGCTGAATGTGTCCGTGGCTGCCGCGGTAATGATGTATGATTATGTCAGGCTTTGGGAAGGCGGAAGTGCGCGCTGTGCTGCGCAGGAGGGCCCGCGATGAGGTTTTCGGGAAGGCTTAGACGAGGTCTGATCGGAGACCGCGCCTTCTATGGCGCGGCGATGACCATTGTGATGCCTATCATCATTCAAAACAGCGTGACCAATCTGGTCAACCTGCTCGATAACATCATGGTCGGACAGTTAGGCACGGCCCAGTTGTCCGGCGTTGCTATCGTTAACCAGATGATGTTCGTATACAACCTGGGCATCTTTGGTGGCATCTCCGGCCCCGGCATTTTCGGCGCCCAGTTCTTTGGTGCGGGCGACCTGGAAGGATTCCGAAACGCTTTCCGCGTGAAGCTCTGGGTCTGCGCTGCCATCCTGTTGGCGGCCCTCCTTGCCTTTATAGGGTTCGACAAGCCCCTCGTCTCCGTATTCCTGACCGGGAAGGGAGACCCCATGCTCGCGGAGGACACGCTCTATTATGCAGGGCGCTATCTACGCGTCATGCTGGCTGGCCTCCTCCCCTTCGCCCTGACGCAGGTCTACGCGAGCACGCTGCGCGAGACGGGCGAGACGATGGTTCCCATGAAGGCGGGCATAGTGTCGGTCCTTGTCAACCTGCTTGGAAACTGGCTGCTCATCGGCGGGAACCTCGGCTTCCCGGCGCTTGGCGTGGATGGCGCGGCTTTGGCGACAGTCTTGTCACGCTTTGTGGAGGTGGCGATCATCATCGCCGCCGTTCACAGGGGACGGCGGCATGACTTCATGCACGGGGCTTTTCACTCGCTGCGGGTGCCGGCAAGCCTGCTGCGCGCCATGGCAAAAAGAGGTCTGCCCCTTCTGGTCAATGAGTGGCTGTGGGCGCTGGGCATGGCGACGCTGACGCAGATCTATTCCGTGCGGGGATTGACGGTGCTGGCAGCCATGAACATCGCGAGCACCATTGCCGGTATGTTCAACGTGGTCTTTATCTCCATGGGCAATGCCGTGGCGGTCATGGTCGGGCAGTTGCTGGGCGCAGGTGAACTGCGCCGGGCGCGGACGGACGCCTGGCGGCTGATCTTTTTCAATTTCAGCTTGTCTGTGGCCATCGGCGCCCTCATGGCACTGGCTTCGGGGGCCTTTCCACGTTTTTATAACACAACGGCAGAGGTCAAGGAGATGGCGGCACGCTTCATCTTCGTCGGCGCCGTCTTCATGCCCATATACTCCATTGCCCACAGCAGCTACTTCACACTTCGCTCCGGGGGTTCCACGTTTATGACCCTTCTGTTTGACAGCGCCTTCAACTGGGTGGTCGTCATTCCCTATACGCTCTTTCTGGTCCACAGGACGAATCTTGACATCATGGCCCTGTACCCCCTGTCTCAGTTCTCCATGCTGCTCAAAAGCGCCCTCGGCCTGGGCTTTGTCCGGTCCGGTATCTGGCTTCGCAACATCACCAGGAGCCATGAAGACGGCTGATTCGCCGCCGGCGCGCATGGACAGCGGGCAGACCGTGTGCTATGATGCGGTGTGAACCCATTCAACCGGAGGGCAGGCTTTTTGAAGGAAACCCACAACGCGCTGATCGAAGCGCTGCTTGAAAGCGTAGAGAAGCCTGCCCGCTATACCGGCGGTGAAATGAATACAGAGCTCAAGCCAAGGGGGCCGGACACCACGGCCTTTGCCCTGTGTTTTCCTGACGTCTACGAGGTGGGCATGTCCCATCTGGGGATGAAGATCCTCTGCCATGTGCTCAACGCTGAGCCTCAGGCTCTCTGCGAGCGCGTGTTTATGCCTTGGACGGACATGGCCGGCGAGCTCAGGCAGGCGGGGGTGCCGCTGTTTTCGCTGGAAACGCGCACCCCTCTGCGGGATTTTGATCTGGTGGGGTTCACGCTGCAGTATGAGATGAGTTATACCAACATCCTTGAAATGCTGGACCTGGGCGGCATCGCTGTCTTTGGCCGTGACCGGGGCCCCGACGCGCCCATCGTTGTGGCGGGCGGCCCCTGCGCCTTTAACCCCGAACCCCTTTCGTCGTTCATCGACGCCTTTCTTCTGGGAGATGGGGAAACGGGAATCCTTGAGATGACGCGACTGGTAGGCCGCATGAAACGAGAGGGGCGACCTCGTCGGGAGATCATAGAGGCGCTCTCCAGCATTGAGGGGGTCTACGTACCCTCGCTCTACGAGGCTTCCTACCATGCGGACGGGAGGTTGAAGGCCTTCACGCCCCGCACAGAGGAGACGCCTGCGCGTGTCCGCAAACGGATTGAGGCAGACCTGGACGCCGCAGCCTATCCGGACAGCATTCCCCTTCCCTATCTGCAGGTGGTCCATGACCGCATTGTGCTTGAGATCATGAGGGGCTGCGGACGTGGATGCAGGTTTTGTCAGGCGGGCATGATCTACAGGCCGGTGAGGGAGCGCAGCCTGGAGACCCTCTTTCGCCTGGCTGAAAGCCTGGTGGAGGCGACAGGTTACGAGGAGATCTCCCTGTCCTCCCTCTCAAGCGGTGACTACAGCAAGCTGGCGGAGCTGGTGGAAGGGCTGATGGACCGCTTTCGGGAGCGCAGGGTTTCTCTCTCTTTGCCATCCCTGCGCCTGGACAGCCTGGTCAGGACCTCCCTTCAGCAGAGCCGGGAACTGAGAAAGACCGGATTGACACTGGCGCCTGAGGCCGGCACACAGAAGCTGAGGGATATCATCAACAAGGGCGTCACGGACGAGGACCTGGTCCGCGCTGTGCGGGACGCCTTTGAAAGTGGCTGGGACAGCGTGAAGCTCTACTTCATGATCGGCCTGCCTGCAGAGACGGATGAAGATATTGACGGCATTGCTTCTGCGGTCCGCCTGGTGACGGATACCTACCACTCCCTGCCCCGGGGGTCAAGGCCCAGAAGCTTAAAGGTTACCGTCAGCGTGGCGACCTTTATTCCCAAGCCCTTCACCCCCTTTCAGTGGGAGGCGCAGGATACCCTTGACACAGTCCGTCAAAAACAGGCCAGGCTTCGGGAGATCCTTTCCATGAAGGGCGTCGTGTTGAACTGGCATGACGCAGAGCTCAGCCTCGTGGAGGCCTGCCTGTCAAGAGGCGATCGCCGCATCGGCGAGGTGATCCATGCAGCGTGGAAACTGGGCTGCCGCCTGGATGGGTGGAGCGAGCACTTCCGCTTTGACCGGTGGCTTGAAGCCTTTGAGCGTTGCGGGCTTGACCCGGCCTTTTATGCCGGCCGGGCGCGCGAAAGGGACGAAGTCCTGCCATGGGATTTCATCGACGCCGGTGTCACCCGGGACTTCCTGTGGCATGAAAGGCTGCGCGCCCTGGAGGGCGCTGTCATGGCTGACTGCCGGGAGCAGTGCGCGGGCTGCGGGATCCACCGGCTGCCGGGGGTGTGCTGCCCATGAAGATGAGGGTCGTCTACCGCAAGGATGGTTGCCTCCGTCACGTGGGGCATCTCGACCTGACACGGGCGATGCAGCGTGCGCTGCGAAGAAGCGGCCTGCCCGTCGCCTACTCCCAGGGCTTCAACCCGCATATGCTGATCACTTTTGCTGCGCCGCTGGCTGTGGGGATCGACGGGCACAACGAGGTCATGGATGTCCGCCTTGAGCGGCCCGTCGCCCAGAAGGACTTCGCGGAGGCCTTCCAGGCAGCGCTTCCCCAGGGGCTTTACCTGGTGAGCTGCCGGCAGGTGGGAGATGGGCATCCGGCCCCGATGGCCCTGTTGGCTGCGGCCGAATATGAGATCGTGCCGCTGACCGCCACGGAGGAACTCCTTGACGCCGTGCCGGACTTCCTTGAAAGGGAGAGTATCCTGGCCCGACACAGGACCAAAAAGGGTGAAAAGACCTTTGACCTGCGCCCGCTGATCATCAACATCCTGACAAAGGGGGACAGGCTGCGCGCGGTGCTCGCGCTCAGGGAGTCGGGCACCCTGCGGCCGGAGGTTTTGCTCTCCTCTCTCTCCGCCTTTGGGGGCATCCCGGTGCCTCGGTGCCGCATCGCCAGGACGCGTCTGTACGCACAGGATTTCAGGCCACTGGAGGAAGCGTGAAGCTTCTGTTGCTTGAGTCGGACGCCGGTGTGACGGAGTATGCCCTTCTTAAGGAGGGGCGTCTGTCGGATTACGGCCATGTATGGGCCGGCGAGGAGACCCTTGTGGAAAGCGTTTACCTGGGCCGGGTCACCCGCTTCCTCAAGAGCCTCTCGGCTGTCTTTGTCCGCCTTTCTCCGGAGATGGAGGGCTTTCTTCCGCTGGACGGGATCCCTGTCGGCGTACGGCCACGGTCAGGGGACGAGCTGATCGTCCAGATCAGAAAGCCGCCGACGCAGGGCAAGTCCCCCTTTCTCAGCCGGGATATCACCCTGGTCGGCCGCCTGGCGATCCTGCTGCCCGTCAGCCGCGGGATCCATGTATCGGCCCGCGTGGCAGACAGACAGGAAAGGGACCGGCTTGTGCGCGTGGCACGCGAGAGCGTGCCTGAGGGGATGGGGCTTGTGATGCGCGCGTACGCGGCTGGGAAGGATGGGGAGGCAGTCGCGACAGAGATCCGCGCGCTGCTTGAACAATGGGAGGCAGTCCTCAGGAAGGCCGCGTCCTCCTCCGCCCCTGCGTTTCTGCTTCAGGGGCCGGGTCCACTGGAGAGGCTCCTGCGGGATATGGGGGATGCCCCGGACAAGCTCATTACAAACTGCAGCGACGTGCCTCTCCCCGATGGGATCCCCTGCGATACGCACCCGGAACCCTTTGCGCTGTGGTCGGTGCGCGAACAGCTGCGCAAGGCGCTTCGCAGGAGGGTATACTTAAAGAGTGGGGGCACGCTGATCATCGACCCCTGCGAGGCGATGACGGTCATTGACGTCAATACGAGCGGCCACAGTGCGGGACAGAACAAGGAAAGCTCGGTGCTTGCATTGAACCTGGAGGCGGCGGACGAGATTGCGCGCCTCCTGCGCTTAAGGCGTGCGGGTGGCATCGTTCTAGTGGACTTTATAGACATGCACGAAGAAAAAAGCAGAGAAACACTGCTTGCGCGCCTGGAGGCCGCCCTCAGGGAAGACCGGGTCAAGACGGTAGTGCACGGGTTTACCTCCCTGGGGCTTGTGGAGCTGACCCGGAAAAAATCCGAGGAACCGCTTCGGGCGGAGACGCTGCGCGCCTGCCCCGCGTGCGGTGGAACGGGCTTTGCCCTCAGCGTGGAGGAAGGGAGCGTGCTTTCATGACGTCTGTACCCACAGCTTGTCTGTCGTCAGAGGAAACGGACATCCAGCGCGGCTTCCGCCTGCAGGTGAAGCACCACCCCCGCAGGCCTCACAGCTTCCACGTGGTGACCTACGGCTGCCAGATGAACGACCGGGATTCCGAGACGCTGGCGGGCCTGCTGCGCGAGATGGGCCTAAGCCCCGAGTCCCGGCGCGAGGAGGCGGATCTGGTCCTCTTCAACACCTGCTGTGTCCGCGACAACGCTGAGAGGCGGGCACTGGGGAATGTCTTCGCGCTCAATGAAGCAAAAAAACAAAGACCGCACATGATCATCGGCATCTGTGGATGCATGATGCAGCAGGAGGGGATGGCCGAGAGGGTCCGGCGCGAGCTGCCCTTCGTGGACCTGGCCTTCGGCGGGCGCAGCCTCCACCGTCTGGGGGAGTACCTGCTCGCGGTCATCGACACCGAGGAACGCGTTTTGTGCGAGCCCGCAGAGGATGATCTGCTCCTGGAGGGGCTGCCCGCAGAGCGCTCTTCCCCTTTCAAGGCGTACGTCAACATCATGGTGGGCTGTGACAACTTCTGCAGCTACTGTGTGGTGCCCTATGTGCGTGGCAGGGAGCGCTCCCGGGCGGAAGGAGACATCCTCAAAGAGGTGGAGTCCCTGCTTAAGCTGGGCGTCAGGGAGGTGACCCTTTTAGGCCAGAATGTCAACTCCTATGGCAAAGACAACGGCGGCATCGCTTTCCCGGAGCTTCTGTCAAAGCTTGAGGCTGCGGGCCTTCAGCGCATCCGCTTCATGACCTCTCATCCCAAGGACCTCTCCGACAGGCTCATTGAAGAGATGGCAAGCAACAGGGCGGTCTGCCCGCACCTTCATCTGCCAGTTCAGTCCGGGAGCGACCGGGTGCTGCGCCTGATGAACCGCGGCTATACAGCCGGTGAATACCTTGACAAGGTCGAAAGGCTTCGAAAAATGGTCCCCGGCATCGGCATGACCAGCGACATCATCGTGGCCTTTCCCGGTGAGACGGAGGACGACTTCAGCCAGACCCTCGCGCTGGTGAAGACCGTGGGGTACGACAGCGCGTTCACCTTTGTGTACAGTCCGAGGACAGGGACCCGCGCGGCTGGCTTGCCCGGGCGCGTAGCACCCGAAGTATCAAAGGATCGCCTCGGACGCCTGATTGCGTTGCAGGAGGAGATCACCAGGCGCGTTTTGCATTCCCTGATCGGGGAGCGCGTGGAGGTTTTGGTGGAAGGCTCCTCCCGGCGCCGCGATTGGCAGCTTACGGGCAAGAGCGGGCGCAACATCTCCGTAAACTTTCCGGGCGACATCTCGCTGACGGGGTCTATCGTCCCGGTGCGTCTGACCGGGGCTGGCAGCAACACCCTGCGCGGGGTGCCGGTGGCGCAGCTGGGGGCAGGGTGATGGCTGAACTGACTCCCATGATGCAGCAATACCTGAGCATCAAACAGCAGACGCCGGGCGCGATCCTCTTCTTCCGCCTGGGCGATTTCTATGAGATGTTCTTTGAGGATGCCCTCACCGCGAGCCGCGAGCTGGAGCTGACGCTCACAGGGCGGGACTGCGGGCTTGAAGAGCGGGCGCCCATGTGTGGGGTTCCCTGGCATGCCGCGGACAGCTACATCACCCGCCTGGTCAAAAAGGGCTATCAGGTGGCCGTCTGCGAGCAGACGGAGGATCCGTCCGCTGCCCGTGGCCTGGTCAGGCGCGAGGTGGTCCGCGTCGTGACCCCGGGCACGCTGTCGGACTTTTCTTCCTTGGAAGAGAGGCGCAACAACTTCATCGCCTCTGTCTTTGTGTCTGGCAGCCGTGCCGGGATGGCCCTGTGCGATGTGACGACGGGGGAGTTTTTTCTGCGCCCTCTGGCGGACGCCGGGCCGGACCTGGAAGCAGCCCTCTCAGCCCGGATGCCCAGCGAGGTCATCACCAACGCTCCCGACCAGGTCAAAGGCTTCACGGAAGCCTGCCTGCAGCCCCGTCCGGCAGCGGATTTCTCCTCCGAAAAGGCAAGAGAGGCGCTGCTGGCCCATTTCCAGGTCTCAGCCCTTCAAGCCCTGGGGCTTGACCGCTCCCACACTTCTGCCGTAGCAGCGGGGGGGGCGCTGATCGCTTACCTGTCCGAGACGCAAAAGAACGCGCTGTCGCATATCAGCGCGCTGCGCGTTTTGGCGCCCTCCGACACCATGCCCCTGGACCTGGCAACCAGGCGAAACTTGGAACTGACGGAAAGCCTGCGTTCGCGCACGTTGCAGGGGTCGCTTTTATGGTTGCTGGACCGGACGCAGACGGCCATGGGCGGACGGATGCTGCGCGCCTGGGTGGAGGCGCCGCTGCTGGACGTGAGCCTGATCCGTGAACGGCTGTCGGCGGTGTCCTTCCTGCACGGGGAGCCCGTCCTCGCAGAGGAGGCCTCAGGCTGCCTGAGCCGCGTCTACGATATGGAACGCCTGCTGTCCAAGATCTCCTACGGCACCTTCAACGGCAGGGACTGCCTGGCTCTTTTAAGGTCCTTAAGGCAGGCACCCCGCGTGCTGGAGCTTCTGAAGCCCGCTCAGGCGGCAGGCATCCGTGGGCTGTGTGAACTGATCGACCCGCTTTCGGAGCTGGCCGACCTCCTGGAAGAGGCCATCGACCCCGATACACCAGCCCTGCTTACAGAGGGAGGCGTCATCCGCAAGGGGTACAGCCAGGAGCTCGATGGCATTCGGGCCGCCGCGACGGAGGGGCGCCAGTGGCTGGCCGACCTTGAAGCGCGGGAGCGCGAGCGGACGGGCATCCGGAACCTGCGGGTCCAGTACAACCGGGTCTTTGGCTACTACATCGAGGTCACCAAGTCCAACCTTGCCCTGGTCCCCCCCGAATACCGACGCCGGCAAACGCTGGCCTCGTCCGAGCGCTACGCCACCGAGGAGCTCGCGGAGATCGAGCGCCGGGTGCTGGGCGCCCAAGACGAAGCCGTGAAGCTGGAAACCAAGCTTTTTGACGGTGTCCGAGACCGGGTGGCGGCTGAGCTTCGGGCCCTGCAGCGCACGGCTCAGGGCTTTAAAACCCTGGATGCCCTGGTGTCGCTGGCGCGGGTTGCCCGGGAGAATGGCTTCATTTGCCCGGTACTCAGCGAGGAGGGGGAGATGGACATCCGCGACGGGAGGCACCCTGTGGTCGAAAAGACCCTGGGAGGGCTGCACTTCGTCCCCAACGACACGGCGATGGACGGGGGGGACCGGCGGATGCTCATCATCACCGGACCTAATATGGCTGGGAAGAGCACCTACCTGCGCCAGACAGCCCTGATTACGCTGATGGCCCATATCGGAAGCTTTGTTCCCGCCACCTCCGCGCTGGTGCCGTTGGTGGATAACATCTTTACCCGGGTCGGGGCCTCGGACGACCTGGCTTCCGGGCAGTCTACCTTCATGGTGGAGATGAGCGAGCTGGCCTTTATCCTGCGTACCGCGACACAGCGTTCCCTGGTGATCCTCGATGAGATCGGGCGCGGAACCAGCACCTTTGACGGCCTGAGCATTGCCTGGGCGACGGTGGAATACCTGGCAGACCCCAAGCGCGTGGGCGCCAAGACGCTGTTTGCCACGCATTACCACGAGCTCTCTGAGCTTCAGGGCGTGCTTCAGGGGGTTCAGAACTACTGCGTGTCCGTCCGGGAACTGGGGGAGGAAGTGGTCTTCCTGCATAAGATCATGCCGGGAGGTGCGGACAAGAGCTTCGGCGTGCACGTAGCGAAGCTGGCGGGCGTGCCGGGCCCCGTCATCGCCCGCGCCAGGGAGATCCAGGCCCGCCTTGAGGTCAACGATATCAACCAGGTCGCCATCGGCAAGAACATCCTGGAAAAGCGCGGGGGCAGGAAAAACCGCCAGATGGAGTTGTTGGAGTTTGGCAAGACGGAGCTGGTGGAAGAACTCTCCGGGATGGACGTCCTGTCCATGAGCCCGATGGATGCGCTGAACGCGCTGTTTTTGCTGCGTGAAAAGGCAAGAAAGCTCTGAGGGCCGTATGGCTGAAACAAAGATCAGAAAGCTCCCGCCCGAAGTGATCGGCCACATTGCCGCAGGCGAGGTTGTGGAAAGGCCTGCCGCCGCGATCAAGGAGCTGGTCGAGAACAGCATGGATGCGGGCGCTTCCTCGGTGGTGGTGGAGATCAGGGCAGGGGGTCTTGACCTGCTGCGCGTGACAGACAACGGCGTGGGCATCGCGGAAGAAGACCTCCGCATGGCCTTTGAGCGGCACGCCACCAGCAAGCTGCGTACATCGGAAGATTTAAGCCATGTGGGGACGCTTGGCTTTCGCGGCGAGGCCCTGGCTTCCATTGCTGCGGTGTCCCGGGTGACCCTCCTCTCGCGCAGGCGGGGAAGTGCCTCGGGCATGAAGGTTGTCAACGAGGGAGGCCGCATCCTTGACATCGCCGAAGCCGCCTGCGCGGAGGGGACCTCGGTCACGGTGCGCGATCTCTTTTTCAATGTGCCGGTCAGGCGGGGTTTTCAAAAAAGGCCCCAGACGGAGGCCGCACAGGTCAGCGACCTGATGACGCGCCTGATCCTATCGCAGCCAGAGACCTCGTTCCGGCTCACCAGCGAAGGCAAGAACCTCCTGTTCAGCCCCGGGGAGGGCAGGCTGGAAAGCGCTGTCATGAGTGTTTACGGGACCTCTTCGCTGAAGGCCTTCATTTCCATCGAGGGGAACCAGGCTGGCGTCCTGCTGTCAGGGTACGTGGGGGTGGGCGATGAGGCGCGTGGGAACCGCTCTCATCAGTCTTTCTTTTTAAATGGACGGGCTATCCGCAGTGAGCTTCTGTCCCGGGCCCTTGAGGAAGCCCTGCGGCAAAGGGTGCCCACGGGCCGCTTTCCCCTGTCCGTGCTGCACCTGACGCTTCCCTTTGATGCGGTGGATGTGAACGTGCATCCAAATAAATGGGAGGTGCGCTTCAGGGACGAGCACTCTGTCTACGATGCTGTAAAGAATGTGCTATCGGAGTTTGTGTTCGGGGGCGCAGCCCAGGCTCTGCCACCGCCGCTTCTGCCCCGGGAGCCGGTGGCAAGGCAGGAAGCAAGCATCCTCCGCAGCGAGGTGGAGCCGGGGCTCAGGCCGCAAGAGCCCCACAGCCTGAAGACCACATCCCCTCTTCCCGGCAGGGATGTGGCGGACGCGATGAGGCTTCGGGATCCAGCGCGCGAAGAACCTGAAAAGGCTCCCCGTTTCCTGACGGAAGTGGCTGACGTCCCGGCTGAAGATCACCCGAGGAAGCTGGAGGCCGAACCCGTGCCCACGCTGACGCCGGCGCTTGAGGCGACGCAGGTGCGCCTGATCGGCACGGCGTTTGACACCTACATCCTCTTTGAGGGCGGGGGTGCGCTCATCCTCTGCGATCAGCACGCCCTGCACGAGCGCCTGCTCTATGACCGCATGGTTGCTGCCCTGGAGGAAGGGACTGTGTCGCAGATGCTCCTGCTGCCAAGGGTGCTGCAACTGACCTGGCGCGAACACGCCGTCCTGTCAGAACACCGGTCTGTTTTGGCACGGGTGGGCTTTGACCTGGAAGACTTCGGCGATCGCAGCGTGCGGATGAAGGCGATCCCCATGGAACTGGGGGAGCCCGTGGCCGAGGGCTGTCTCCGGGAAGCCCTGGACGAGCTGGAGTCAACGGGCTCGTTGTCTGGGCAGAAGAAGCTGGAGCGCATCCTGCAGACCGCCTGCAAGTACGCGGTCAAGGGAGGAGAAAGGCTTCCGGAGCAGGCCTTAATCTCCCTGGTGCGGGACATGCTCGATGGCAACATCACCCCCACGTGTCCGCATGGCAGACCGCTGATGCTGTCCTTTACCCGACAGGAGCTTGACAGGCGCTTCGGCCGCATCCAGGGCTGAGGATGCAGAGGACGCCGGAAAAACCCCTCGTTCTGGGCATCGTGGGCCCCTCCGCGGCGGGAAAGACAGAGATCTCCCTCAGGCTGGCGGAGCATCTTTCCGTGGAGATCGTCTGTATGGATTCCATGCAGGTGTACCGCGGTATGGATATCGGCACGGCCAAGCCCAACCGGGAGGACCGCCTGGCAACGCCTCACCACATGCTGGATGTCGCTGACCCCCAGGAGCCCTATTCTGTCGCGCGATATGCCATCGAAGCGAAGCGCTGTATGGAGGAGATCCTTGCCAGAGGGCGCCGACCGCTTGTCGTGGGAGGGACGGGGCTCTACCTGCGGGCGCTCTCCCAATCCATGACCCTGGGCTACGCGCCTGCAGATCCAGTGCTGCGAGAAGGGTATCGGGCCATCCTTGAAAGCAGGGGAAAGCTTGCTCTCCACGCGATGCTAGTGGCCAGAGATCCTGAAGCCGCGTCCCGGCTTCACCCAAACGACAGCCGGCGTGTGGTGCGGGCGTTGGAGGTCTTTGAGCTTACAGGGCGCTCCTTTTTTGGGCAGCAGCTGCTCCCCGATATGCAGTCCCCTTACACTTTCAGGCTCTTTGCCCCGATGTGGCCGCGGGAGGCCCTGTACAAAAGGGCGGATGAGCGCATTGGTCACATGCTGCGGCAAGGCCTTGTAGAAGAGGTAGAAGGACTGCTTTTCGCAGGGGTCTCGAAAGACGCTCACAGCATGCAGGGGTTGGGATACAAGGAACTCATCCCCTTTTTAGAGGGGGAGATCAGCCTGCGCGAAGCGTGGACGACCATTGCGCTGCGCACGCGCCGCTTCATCAAACGGCAGTTGACCTGGTTTCGTGGGGATGGGCGCGTGCTGTGGCTGCCGGTCGAGGACGGCAACGGCGCTGACGCCGTGGTGGATGATATCATCAAAAGGCTTAGGGAGGACGGATGCGAGTGGACCTGAGGGGGCTGGTGCAACGGGCGGAAAGGGACTGTGGAGACGTCTTCTTTGCCATGGAGGCGCGCGAGGAGGCGAACACCATCAGGGTGCTGGACGCTTTCCGGGAATTTCGCGTCGCGGAGAGGCATTTCGCACCGACAACGGGCTATGGCTACAGCGACGCGGGGCGAGACACCCTGGAGGGCATCATAGCCTCCCTCTTTGGGGCCGAGGAGGCGCTGCTGCGCCCTCATCTTGCCAGCGGCACGCATACGCTGTCGGTCTGCCTGTTTGGGCTGCTTTTACCGGGGGACCATCTGGTCTCCGCCACCGGGAGGCCCTACGATACGCTGGAGACCATGATTGGATGCGAAGGGAACAGGCCGGGCACCCTGAAAGAGATGGGGGTCAGCTACAGCGAGATACCTTTGGCGGAGGATGGCGGGTTGGACACGAAAGCCGTGCTGCAGGCGCTCAGGCCTGACACAAGGCTTGTCTTCATCCAGCGAAGTGGCGGCTACGCCTCCCGCAGGGCGCTGAGGCCTGCGGAGATGGGTCCTCTGATTGCACAGCTGAAGCAGTCAAGGCCCGAGATCTTCACCCTGGTGGACAATTGCTACGGGGAATTCGTGACGCAGGACGAGCCAAGCTTCTTCGGGGCTGACGCTGTCGCCGGCAGCCTGATCAAGAATCCCGGAGGTGGTCTGGCACCCACCGGTGGCTACATAGCGGGGACCACCCGTGCGATCGACCGGATTGCCAATCGCCTGACCGCCCCGGGCATCGGTCGCGAGGTGGGCAGCTACGCGGGCGGGTACAGGCTTTTCTACCAGGGCCTGTTCATGGCTCCCCATACGGTCACCCAGGCGCTGAAAACAGCTGCCCTCGCAGCACGGGTTTTTGAGTTGCTGGGCATGGAGCATTCCCCGCGTTTTGACGGACCGCGGTCCGACATCATACAGTCTCTCTGCCTTGAGACACCCGAGCGGGTTGTCGCCTTCTGCCGGGGTATCCAGGCGGCTTCACCCGTCGATAGTTTTGCAGTGCCGGCACCCTGGGGGATGCCGGGGTATGGGGACGAGGTCATCATGGCGTCTGGCGCTTTTGTGTCCGGCTCTTCCATCGAGCTGTCCGCTGACGCGCCCATGCGTGAACCCTACACCGTATATCTGCAGGGGGCTCTGAGCTATGCCCACGGAAAGGTGGCACTGCTCTCGGCGCTTGAGTCCATGAAGAGGGAAGGCTGCTTGTAACATTCCGCGCAACTTGCGAAAGGCCGGGGAGTGCCATGGCGCCCGCGAAGCGTTTCACAGCGCTCTGCCATTGTCTGCGTAAGCATACCCTGTTTCCCTGATTGTCTTTGTTCTTTCCGCATGGTACAATAATTTTGCGGGGAGGGATGACAGCATGGCAAAGACAAAAGGTGTCAAGCCCGTCGCGCAGAACCGCCGCGCCCGCCACGATTACTTCGTGGTCGAGAGTGTTGAGTGCGGTATCGCCCTTCGGGGCACAGAGGTGAAGTCTCTGCGCCTGGGGCGGGTAAGCCTCCGGGAAAGCTACGCCACCGTGAGAGATGGCGAGGTCTTTGTCCAAGGGATGCATATCAGCCCCTACGAGCAGGGGAGCGTGTTCAACACGGACCCTCTGCGGCCAAAGAAGCTGCTGCTGAACCGAAGCGAAATCCGCAAACTTCGTTCCATGACGCAGCAGAAGGGCTTTACCCTCATCCCACTGCAGGTGTACCTTAAGGACGGATGGATGAAACTGGAACTCGGTGTTTGCCGGGGCAAGCAGCTGCACGACAAGCGTGAGGACCTGGCGGCGAAGGATGCCAGGCGTGAAGCGGAAAGGGCGCTCCGCGGAAGCAACCGCGGGGCTGAGGACTGAAAAGGAGGCGCGTGTCGGGCGCCACAGGGGGGTGCACTGGTTTCGACGGGGATGGTCAGATGTATGGCAAGCGGGCCGCGGCCCTGGACCGCGTAACAACGGGAAAAAGTATAACCGACAACAATCAGCAATTGGCTTTCGCGGCTTAATGCCGCGTCGTCGGCCTGAAGCGCTCACGGCTTGAGATCACCGGCGTCATTGATGTGAGGAACAGGGTCGCCTAAGCTTTGCAGCGAACCCGGTAAAATGAAGCTACCAGACGCGGAAGCCTGCCTGACGGCGGCCGTGCGAGGGAATGTTAAATGACAGGCTGCGCTCGGAGAAAACCATATACCTGAGTCTTCGGACAGGGGTTCGATTCCCCTCACCTCCACCAAATCAAATACCATCTATTGATAAAAGGAATTTTGTCGGCAGGTGGTTTTTTGTTTGCCCGAAAGTGCTTGAAATAAGCCACTTTCGGGCTTTGTGCTTTTTGCCTTGTAGCAATAGTTGGTGTTTTTGAATAGCCGTTTTCGGAGGACACTTGATATAAACCATAGCGGTTTTTGGGGCAGCTGCAGGGGTAAATCGTTAAAAGAAAGGTAATCGTTAAAAGTTGCACCGAAAATCAGGCTATCTTTTAACGATACACGACCCGTTAAAAATAAGGGTTCAGGCAAAGAAAACAGCCCACCCAAAGGGCGAGCCGTATACCTTGGCAACCTTACAACCTTGACCGAGAAAGCCGTATGATTGCTGGGTTTCTATATGATTTAAGGTTGCCAACACCCTGGATGAATTGGCAACCTTGATTTGGCAATGTTAAGCGGCGACTTCCGAGCCGCTCTTGAACCTGAACATCATTATGCCGTCTTGGTCGACTGTCACTTGGTCGATTACGGCAAGCCACAGTTTCTCGTCAAACTCGGCGATGGCAAGCGGGCGGTTCTCGATGTCTTTGATGAAGCCTTCGATAATTTTTCCTTTGCCGAGGCGCTCACGTTTGGCAGCTTCCAACTCGTCGACCCGCTCCGTGGCTTTGCGGTGGCGTTCAAGGTAGGCGTTGTTGCGCTCCGCCCATTCCGTTTGATTGATGGCAGTTCGAGCGTTTTCATAAATTGCCTTTCTGGAGAGTTCGGTTACAACCTCAATCTCACGGAATAATTCAGCAAGCTCCGTATCAATCGCATTCGTATCACAAAGGACGTTTTGCGCAAGTCGACAATCTTCAATCAGCCCATCGCGGTCATCCATCAGGTGGCTGAAAGCTGTTAAAAACCTTTCCTTAATCTCCTCTTCGGTGATATGTGGCGTCTGGCATCCTTTTCCGGGATTGCCGAGCCGTTTGTATTTATCATTGCACTGCCAGACCTCTTTGCGGTAGGTCTTATCGCCCTTATAACTGCCCCAGACCTTCTTGCCGAAGCGACCGCCACAATCCGCACAAATAAGCCTTGATGCAAATATGCTCGTGCTGCTCGTGGGTCTGCCGAGGTTTTTACGCCGTTCAATCTCAAGCTGAACAGCGTCGAACTCATCAGGATCGATAATGGCAGGATGGCTGTTTTCCACATAGTATTGCTGAACCTGCCCCGTGTTCTTGACCATCTTCTTTGTAAGGAAGTCTGTGCAGTAGGTTTTCTGTAAAAGGGCATGGCCTTTGTACTTTTCGTTGGTCAGGATTGACCGAACCACCGCCGTTTGCCACACTTCCTTGCCCGCCGGGGACGGGATGCCGTGGTCGCCGAGGTGTTTGGCGATTGCCGAGAAGGTCTTGCCCTCCATAAAGAGCCTAAAAATGAGCCGTATTATTTCCGCTTCGGCAGGGATTACTTTCGGTAAACCGTCCTCGCCTTTTTCATAGCCGAGAAATTGTTTATAAGGAAGGCTGACCTTGCCGTCTGCCATCCGTTTGCGTTGACCCCAAGTCACGTTCTCCGAAATGGAGCGGCTCTCTTCCTGTGCCAAACTGCTCATAATCGTAATGAGCAACTCACCCTTGGAATCCAGCGTGTAGATGTTCTCTTTTTCAAACCAAACCTCCACGCCTTTTTCCTTGAGTTTACGGACGGTCGTGAGACTATCCACCGTGTTTCGGGCAAAGCGGCTGACCGACTTTGTGACGATGAGGTCGATGCCACCCTCCAGAGCGTCAGCTACCATCTGGTTGAAGCCGTCACGCTTTTTGGTGTTGACCGCCGAAATGCCCTCGTCCGTGTAGACGGTCACAAACTCCCAGTCCTCTCGGCTCTGGATGAATTTCGTGTAATAGTCCACCTGCGCTTCATAGCTTGTAAGCTGCTCGTCGCTGTCGGTAGAAACTCTTGCGTAGGCCGCCACGCGCCGCTTGACAGTGTTCGCCTTTGACTGTGCCGACAAAGCTGGGGCGGTGGCGGGGATAACTCGTATATTAGCCATTGTCCGCACCTCCCAACGCTCGTTCTCTTGCGGTTTGCTTCATCTCGTCCGTCCAACTCTCTCGGCGGGAGCGGTTCTCCCAAGTGACTGTTCGCTCTGTACCGTCCTTAAAAACAAATAACAGAACGCCATCGTCGGGGACTGTTAGCACAGCGACATTTGCCGTGAACACGGCGGGGTCGTACTCCGCAATCCCTAAAACCTCAGCGCATTTCTCTTTGAGAATGCCCTCGGGTATTCGTTTGGCGGCACATTCGTGCTTGCCCTTGTAAGTGTAGGTGGCGCAAGCCCAGACCACCTTAGCGTATTTTGTCCCGGTGCCGTTTACTTTCTTGCGGAATTTCGCTCCGCATCTTTCGCAGATGATTTGTCCTGAAAACTCACTGAATGTTAGCTTCCGAGGGTGGTTTGCCTTCGCTGCTCGCCGAGCTATCTCTATTTGAACTGCCTCGAAAGTCTCTCTGTCAATAATTGCTTCGTGTGAGCCTTCGACATAATATTTCGGCAGCTCACCGCTGTTTGACTTCCATTGCTTGGTAAGGTGGTCGGTGATAAAACCCTTTTGCAGGCACGTATCACCGATGAATTTTTCATTCTTGAGAATAGAGCCTACGGTGCTTTCCGACCACCGACCGCCGCACTTGGTAGGGACTCCGAGCCTAACCAGCTTCTTCATAATGGCGTTTTTCCCAAGCCCTGATAAATAGTCAGCGAATATCATCCGTACGACCTCGGCTTCCTCGGGAATTACGGTTAACTTGAAGTCCTTATAATCGAACCCGTAAATGCGGATGTTGTTGGAGGGCTTGCCCTCCTTGAAATCTTTTCTG
>CAZPIC010000031.1:0-27734 GCA_964586835.1 uncultured Oscillospiraceae bacterium | reverse complement strand
TAACTCTATTCTATCATCCATGCTCAGATAATGCAAGCTTTATTTACCGCCTCAACACCCAAGCCCATGGCGACAAGCCCCTCCAACTGCAGCTTTTCCACAGCAGTTTCTTTCGGGAGGAGGCTTGATGTCTGGGGTGCCTGCCAACTCAATCTTCCTGATGAACAGACGGTCACTCAGAGGCTTGAGGTGCAATCGCCTTTCTACAGGTCTGTGTAGCTGCTAGCACTCTTAAGTGTTGAGTGCCAATACGCGTATCATACAGCATTGCCTGCAGGCTTGCAAGATAGGGAGGAAGTTGTGCGGTCCAATTGGAGCCCTTGACAAAGGGGAGGGGACGAGGTAGTTTGCTGCTGTGCGAAGTCCATACTTAGAAACGGAGGCAGGAAGCTTGTCAAAGAACTACAGAGCCGAGCTGACCGGGCTTTTTGGTGATCCGGTGGACGGAAACCCCACTGGCGCGGTGGAAGAAGCGGCCTATGCCGCCCTTGACCTCAACTTCCGCTATATCACCTGCAAAGTCACCCCGGCTGGGCTGAAGGACGCCATCGCCGGCATGCGCGCGATCGGCATGCGCGGCGTCAACCTGACCATGCCCCACAAAATTGCGGTCATTCCCTACCTGGATGAATGCACCCCTGCGGCTTCTCTCATCGGTGCGGTCAATACCGTGTTTGAGCGCGAAGGCCTGTACATTGGCGAAAATACGGACGGAAAGGGTTTTGTGCTGTCCCTGGAACGGGAAGGGATCGCCTTGAAAGGGAAAAAGGTGGCGGTCCTGGGCGCCGGAGGAGCTGCCAGGGCGATTGCCATGGAGGCCTTGATCGCCGGAGCCACCGGGTTTCACATTATCAACCGCAGCTGGACACGGGGCAAAGAGCTTGCAGACGCCCTCAACCGGCATACAGCCGATGTGGCGGAGTACCGCCCCTGGGTCGGTGTTGCAGGCATCCCGCCCCGTACGGAGATCCTGATCAACTGCACGAGTGTGGGCCTGCATCCTCACGGAGATCAGAAGCCAGATGTCGACTACGAAGGGATCGACAGCCACATGACGGTATGTGACGTGGTGTTCAATCCATCGCGTACCGCCTTTCTGGAAGAAGCAGCGCGGCGTGGCGCCAGGACCGTGACGGGTCTTGGGATGCTGGCCAGCCAGGCGGCGCTGAATTTTTCAATATGGACCGGGGTCGAGGCGCCCCTTGCCTTGATGGAGGAGAAGCTGAGCGAAGAGCTTACGCGCCTTGCGTGACGGACCACGGGCTGTGTCTTTGAGCCTTTGTCGGCTGTCTGTGATGTTTTTCCCCGTCTTGTCAGACGCCTGGTTTTACATATAATGGGTTCTATTGAGGTGATGTCGCCATGGCTGTGAAACTCCCCTTCATCAGGCAGAAAATGATGCGTACCGTGTTGGTGGCGCTGGTGCCTGTTGCGCTGATGTCCGTGTACCTCTATGGATGGAGGCATATCTGGCTGGCTTCTGTGGTGACGGTGGTGGCCTGTCTGTCAGAGTACCTGGTTATGCGTTCGATCCAGAAGGAGAAAACGAAGATCAGCGAGGCGGTGCTGGTCAGCTCTGCCCTGTTCACGCTCACCCTTCCTCCGGCGACGCCCGTATGGATTGCCGTGGTCGGGATCCTTTTTGCGGTCGTCTTCGGGAAGTGCGTTTTTGGCGGATTCGGGAGGAATATCTTCAACCCTGCACTGGTGGGGCGGTGCTTTGTCTACATCGCCTTTCCTGGGCACCTGGCAGTGTCATGGACCGAGCCGTTTACTGGATTCCCAGGCGGGTTTCTGCGCTGGTTTCCTGCTCAGGCCGACGCGGTGTCCGTGGCGACGCCCCTGCGTGTGGCCAACGCAGGAGGGCCAGCGGTGTCGTTGCTCAGGCTAACCCTTGGGACTGTGTCCGGGAGCCTGGGTGAGACCAGCGCCATCCTGATCCTTCTGGCAGCTGCGTATCTGCTGTGGCGAAAAACCGCTTCTTACCAGGTTATGGTTTCGACCCTCGCTTCAGGGGTGCTGCTTTCCGCGGTGTTATACTATGCGGGAGTCGGGTTCACGCCACCCCTGACTGCACTCCTCAGCGGAGGCTTCCTCTTCGGCGGCGTCTTTATGGCGACGGATCCCGTGACGGCGCCCAGACTGAAAGCAGCCCAGTGGATGTACGGTGCTCTCATCGGGGTGGTGACGATGGTCATCCGTCAGTTTTCACTGTTTGGGGAAGGAATGATGTTCGCTGTGCTCATCGCCAACGCCTTCGTGCCGCTGATGGAGCTTCAAATCAAGCGGGCCCGGGCTCGCAGCCACGCCCGGTCCAGGGAGGCTGCCACATGAAAAAAGGCTATGTCTACACCGTGCTTTACATGGTGGCGCTGACCGCGGTGCTGACACTGGGGCTGGCCGCAGCCAACGAGGCCTTTACTCCCCGGATTGACAACCATGCGCGCCTGCGTGAGGAGAGGGCCGTGCTTTATGTGTTCGATCTGGAAAGAGGCCTAAACGATGAGGAAGCGCACGCGCGCTTTGGACAGCTGATTCAAGAAGGAAGCAAAAACGGCCTGACATGCTATATCCTCGTGCAGGATTCGGAGACCACAGCCTACGCCTTCCCTTTTGAAGGAGCTGGTCTGTGGGGGAGTCTTCGAGGTTATCTGGGAGTTGACGCTTCCCTGGGAAAGACGACGGGGCTGGTTTTTACCTTCCAGAGTGAGACCCCTGGCCTTGGCGGGCGCATAGACGAAGAGGGTTTCAAAGCGCAGTTTAGAAATCTCCCTATCAAGGAGGGCGTGCCACTTCTGTATGGAAAGCAGGCGGAGGATGGCCTGGATGCCATTACCGGAGCGACGCAGACCTCCGCAGCGGTGCTGAGGACCCTCAACGGGCTTGTCGAGCGTATTTTCGCGGGGGAGGAGGCGGTGAACGATGTCTGAGAAACCTTGCCACATTGCCAAGCGTGCGATGATTTGGGAGAATCAGGTACTCCGACAGATCCTGGGCATCTGCTCCTCCCTGGCAGTCACCAACACCATGAGCAACTCTCTGGTGATGGGTCTGGGGGTTAGCTTTGTCACTGCGCTTTCCAGCTTGACCCTCTCAGCCCTCCGCTCAAGTATTCCCCATCGCATCCGCATGCTGGTGCAGACGCTGGTCATCGCAGCCTATGTCATCTTTGTGGACCTTTTCTTTCAGGGGTTTTTACCCGAGATCTCCCGTCAGCTGGGCCCCTATGTGGGCCTGATCATCACCAACTGCATTATCATGGGCCGAGCGGAAGCCTATGCGCAGAAGAACCCCCCGATCCCGGCGATGCTGGACGGGCTTTTTTCTGGGCTGGGCTATACGGGGGTCCTGCTTCTGGTAGCACTCGTCAGGGAGGTCCTGGGCTTTGGCACAGTCTTCTCCTACCCTGTGGTCTGGCCCGGTTTTGAGCCGTGGACCATCATGATCATGCCACCGGCAGCCTTTTTCATCATAGGCGCCCTGATCTGGGCCCTGTCCGCACGAGCCCGCCGCGGTGCCACCCCCGCCGGTTGAGAGGGAGGACGAGATGCCTGACATCCATCCACTGATCATCTTCTTTGCCTCGATTGCGACGAGCAACATGATCCTTGCGAATTTTCTGGGCATGTGTTCCTATCTGTCTGTATCCAGCGAGTTCAAAACGGCATCCGGCCTGGGAAAGGCAGTCACCCTTGTACTGGTGATCACCGCAGCCATCAACTGGTTGGTGTATCGCTTCGTTGTGATTCCCCTGAAGCTTGAATACCTGCAATACATCATTTTTATCATGGTCATCGCCGCGCTTGTACAGGTGCTCGAGATGATCATGGACAGGTACACCCCTGACCTTCACGCGAAGCTGGGCATCTTTCTCCCCCTCATCACGGTCAACTGCGCTGTGTTGGGAGCTACGCTGTTCATCGTCATTCGCCACTATGGCTTCGTGCAGGCGTTGCTTTTCGGCTTGGGATCCGGTCTTGGCTGGTGGCTTGCCATTGCCATGCTTGCGGCAATCAGGGAAAGACTTGCCGGGGCGAAACTGCCCCCCGGCGTCGCAGGCCCTGCGCTTTCTTTTATCATCACGGGCATCATGGCGATGGCGTTCATGGGCTTCTCAGGCATTTTCACCATCCAGTAGGCAGGTGCTGAATATGGACTATGCGGTCATCCTTAAAACTGTCTTCAGCCTGGTGTTGTTCTCAGGGGCTCTGGCCATTTTGGTTTCAGCGGCCGAACGGGTTCTCAACAACTATGGAGATTGCGAGCTTGATATCAACGACGGGCAGAAAAAACTTGTCGTTCAGGGGGGGGCCTCGCTCCTGTCCACCCTTGCCGGCGAGGGGATCTTCATTCCTTCTGCCTGTGGTGGAAAGGCGACCTGCGGGCTGTGCAAGGTAGGCATTCTGGAAGGCGGCGGGCCCATCCTTCCAACGGAGGAACCCTTTCTTAGCCCTGAAGACCGAGCTGGCTTTCTGCGCCTCTCGTGTCAGACAAAGGTCAAGAGTTCCATGAAGCTGCGGATTCCGGAAGAGCTTTTCAATATCCGGGAATACTGGGGCCAGGTGGAGACCATCACAGACATGACCTATGATATCAAGCGCCTGGTTGTCAAACTGCCCGAGGGGGAACAGGTTGCGTTCAAAGCAGGCCAGTATATGCAGATCTACTCAAAGCCCTATGGCAAGGTCCGAGAAGAGGTGTTCCGGGCTTATTCCATTTCATCCAGGGCTTCGGAAGCGAGCCATCTTGAATTCATCATCCGTTTGGTTCCGGGAGGACTGCTCACTACCTATGTGCACACCGTTCTTCAGGAAGGGGATCAGATACGGCTCTCAGGCCCGTATGGGGACTTCTATCTGCGAGGGCATTGCCGGGAGCTGATCCTCATCGCGGGAGGTTCCGGCCTGGCGCCCATCCGGTCGCTGATTTATGATGTGATCGAAAAAGGTCGCGATGACCTGAAGATGCGGTTTTTCTTCGGCGCCAATACCGTCAGGGACCTCTATTATCTGGACGAGTTCGCCCGCCTGGAGAAGGAGCACCCAGCCTTTTCTTTCATACCAGCTGTTGCCCGGGCGGAGGCATCAGACGGGTGGACCGGGGAGACAGGGCTGGTTACGGACGTGCTTTCCAGACAGGTGGAATCGGGAGAAGGCCGGGAGGCGTATCTGTGTGGAAGCCCGGGTATGCTGGATGCCTGCATCAGGATCCTCAGGGAGAAGGGCTTCACAGACAGCACGATTTACTTTGACAAGTTCTGATCAGGAGTCAAGATGAAGGAACATCCAAAGGATCAACTGCTCCGGCCGGACATGGGACCCGGGCGTCTTGTCAGGGATGGTTTTCTTGGGGAAGATCAGCGCTCTCTCACGGAGATCATCGACACGGACGCTGCCCAGCTCGCAGCCGCCGGTGTCCGCCCCGAAGAGATGGCCGACGCCCTGGAGCGCTTGACCCAAAGGGGCCTGGAAAACCCGGGGGCACCGGTGGAGGCCGGGAGCTTCATGGTGACGGTGGAAGAGTATCTGGGTCTTATTGGCTGCCCGTTTAAGGACGGCGTCCGCCTGGCAAAACGCAACACAGAAGCTTGTAACAGGGAAACGGGCAAGGCTTTGCGCTGGACGGACCTGAGCATCCACCTCATCAGGGCCCATGGGTTTTTTCAGGGCAGGGGTTCACCATACCGCTTAGAACCTGTTGAGGTGGCAGCGTTTCTGAAGTTGCCTGAAAGCGGAGAAGGAAAAGGCGGAGCGTAGGTCTCTGGCATGTGTGGCCTTTCCCGCGGTTCCGGATCCGTTTTCGACAGCTTCCTGCCTGTCTGCGTGATTGGCGGACAGCATGGACCCAGGCTCTCCGCTGCTGGATGTGTCTATACCGGTAGCGACAGAGAGCGCTGTCTTTTTCGGAGGAACCCCATGAACAGCACTGAACGCATCAGGAAGGCCTTTGGCTTCGAACCCGTGGACAGGGTGCCGGTGATCGTCCTGGATGCGGGGACCTGGATTGTGGACAGAGAGCAGGTGTCCTATCAGGAGCTGTTCCTGCGACCGGCGGGTGGAGCGGATCTCTTTGTCCGGACCTATGATGATATGGGCAGCGACGCGACCTGGGCGCCGGGGGGCACCGTGTTTATGCTGTATGCGCTTGGCTTTCCCGCCAGAATGGACCGGAAGGGCCAGGCCTGTGAATCGTTGCCCTTTCTTCAGGACCCCAGTCAGATCGACGACCTTGATGGGACGTCGATCCGCGGCGCCCTGCTCAGAAGCCCCGTCATGGGGGCTATCCTTGCTTGCATCGACACGATGAAAAGCACGCTCAGGGGCAGAAAGCCGGTGGCTTCCTGCGGCTGCACAGCTTTTACGACAGCGGCGCGGATGGCCGGTGTTGAAAACCTCCTCCTTTGGATGATGGATGGCGAAGAAGCTCTCTCGCGTCTGTTTGACTATACGGTGGAGTTATGCGCCCAGTACAATGCCCTCCTGGCGGAACATGGCGTGGATCTGGTCATGCATGGGGATCCGGTCGCGTCCGCGGACATGATCGGCGGCAACCTGTACAGGGACACGGTGCGGCTCCTTGAGGGACGTGTCGCGGGTCGTGGTAAAGCCCTTTATCAGTTTCTGCATATCTGCGGCAACAGCAGCTCCAGACTTCGGGAAGCCCACGGGCTGGGTTTTGACGGCTTTTCGCTTGATAGGGTGGAGCTCTCGGAGGCCCTGAAGGACGCGGCGGGGGCATTCGCAGTGCTTGGCAACATCAGCCCGGAGCAGCTTAAGAGCGGGAGCGCATCCAGTATCCGGATGCTCTCTGAGGAACTTTGCCTGACCGCGGGAAGCAACGGAGGCTTCTTGTTGGCAAACGGCTGCGACGTGATCCCTGGCACGCCGCTTGAACATATCCGCGCCATGAAGGACGGTGCGGAAGCTGCAGCCCGTCGAAAACGCTGAACACGAGACCTGGCTAATACGGGCAGGGTTTTATGAAGACCATTGCACAATCGATTCCAATATGGTAGTTTGGGGCAACAAAACGGTTTTTGAGCCCCTGTGCAAAGACAGATCTGACAGAGCTTCGGTTGGGCCAGGGGGTTTGGTCTGTTCTCTGCGCTGGGCCATCAGGCGTGCGGCAGGGGAGCAGGCGCTCTTCGATGGAGGCTGCGGCACAGATGCCGTATAAGGAGCGATTTCCATGGCGCAGAACCTCATCAGGATGGCGGATATCTGCAAGGAGTTCCCGGGGGTCAAAGCCCTGAAAAAGGCCGCGTTTGAGCTTAACGCGGGGGAAGTACACGCCCTGGTAGGGGAAAATGGCGCTGGTAAATCAACCCTGATGAAGGTTCTGACAGGCGTATACAGAAAAGACGCTGGACACGTGTACTATAGGGGCGGAGAGCTTGATGTCCCGGATGTCAGGGCTTCTCAGGCATTGGGCATTGTGATGATCCATCAGGAACTCAACCTCATGAACCATCTGACGGTGGCGCAGAACATCTTCATAGGACGCGAGGAGCGGGGAAGGATACCGCTGTTTCTCAATGACGCCGCGCTCAACAGCAAAGCCCGTGACATCCTTGGCCGGCTGAATATCGACATCGATCCTCAACTGCGGGTGGGCCGGCTGACCGTCGCCAAACAGCAGATGATCGAGATCGCCAAAGCTCTGTCCTATGAATCGGACACCATCATCATGGATGAGCCGACGGCTTCGCTGACGGAAGCGGAGATCAACGACCTATATGCCGTAATCCGTATTCTGCGTAGTGAAGGCAAAGGCATTGTGTATATTTCGCACAGGCTGGACGAGCTGAAACGGATATCGGACCGGATCACCGTCATGCGCGATGGTGAGACCGTGACCACCCTGCCTACAGCGGAAGCCTCTATCAGCCAGATCATTCACTACATGGTGGGCAGGGAGCTTTTTGTGGAAAAGGAAGAAACCGCCCTCCCGGCCGATGCCCCGGTTGCACTTGAGGTGCGCGGCATCCAGCGGGGCCGGATGGTCAGGCAGGTTTCGTTTCACGTTAAAAAGGGTGAAATACTGGGCTTAGCCGGGCTGATGGGGGCAGGGCGGACAGAGACGGCGCGGGCTGTGTTCGGCGCCGACAGAAAAAGTGCCGGGGAAGTGCTGGTCAACGGGCGGATCACCAGGATTAACGAGCCCTCCGATGCCGTCAGGCATGGGATCGCCTATCTGTCTGAGGACAGAAAGCAATACGGCCTGATGCTTGGATTGGATGTGGAAACCAACATCTCCATTGCGAGCATGAAGGACTTCCTGCGCGCAAAGATCTTCATCAGCTTTCTAAAGGCCAGGGAGAACGCAGTGAAGATGGCAGACCGATTGGACATCAGGACGCCATCGGTCAGTCGGCCTGCGAGGTTCTTGTCCGGAGGAAACCAGCAGAAGACCGTGCTAGCCAAGTGGCTTACGCGCGACTGTGACATCCTGATCTTTGACGAGCCCACCCGGGGAATCGATGTGGGGGCGAAAAATGAGATATACAGGCTTTTAAAGGAGCTTGCGGCGCAGGGAAAGACTATCGTGATCATCTCATCCGAGCTGCCTGAAATTCTGCGCCTGTGCGACAGGGTGGTCGTCATGTGCGAGGGCCGCGTGACCGGAGAGCTTGCCGGTGATGGGATCACACAGAAGAAAATCATGGAGTACGCGACGGCGCGTGAAGAAAGCAGGCAGGGGAAAGGCGTATGAAAAAGTCATTGGGAAATGATGCGGGCGCCCAAAAATTGATTATCCTGGCGACCCTTGTCGTGCTATTCGTCTTCTTTTCACTGATGAGACCAAACTTTGCAAGCTATCTCAATATCATGACCATTGCGCTATCTACCTGCGTCAATGGCATCCTTGCACTGGGCGCAACCTTTGCCATCACCTCCGGAGGGATTGATCTTTCCCTGGGCACGACCATGACCTTCTGCTCGGTGATGAGTGGTGTCTCATTTGTATCCTGGGGCTTCCCCCTCTGGCTCGCGATCCTCTTTGGGTTCGCAGTCGGGGCGGTCTGCGGGGCTGTCAGCGGGTTTGGCATCACCAAGATGAAGTTACCGCCCTTCATCGCTACCATGGCCATGCAGATGATGACCAAAGGCCTTTCCCTGGTGGTTTCAGGGATCAAGCCGGTCTATTTCACAGCGGCGCCAGGCTATAAGAACATCGCCATGGGCAACTTTCTTGGGATCCAGGGCTTCTATACCGCCTTCATCGTATTTGTCGCTATTATCGTTGTCGCGCACCTGCTCTATACAAAAACCCTTCTCGGACGCTACACGACAGCCATCGGATCAAACCAGGAGGCGGCAAGGCTGTCTGGGATTAAAACAGACAAATGGAAGATCCTGATCTACATGGTCAGCGGAGTCTTCAGCGCAGCTGCCGGGCTGATCATGAGCGCCCGCTTGGGTTCAGCGCAGCCTCAGCTGGGAGCCGGGTACGAGCTTGAAGCCATCGCAGCAGCTGTCATCGGTGGGACATCCATGTCAGGGGGTGAGGGAACGGTTACAGGTACGGTCATCGGCGCGTTTATCATTTCCATCCTGACCAACGGACTGCGAACCATGGCCATCTCCACGGAATGGCAGACGGTTGTGACCGGCTTTGTGCTCGCGATGGCTGTCTACTTTGATAAGCTGCGGCGCCAAAGACGAGAGCAGGCTTGATCAGAACTGAACAATCCTGAAAATCGGAGGAAATCATGAAAAAGCTTTTTGCGTTTCTTCTCGCTTCTATGATGCTGCTGTCAGCAGTCGCTTATGCTGAAAATCCTAAGCCCCTTGAAGGGAAATTCATCCCCGTGCTGCCTCTGGGCGTCGCCCACCAATTCTGGCAGGCGGTCAAGTCCGGAGCGGAGCAGGCTGCCCAGGAATACGGAGTCTACATTGTCTTTGATGGGCCGGAAGAGGAAACGATGGTTGACAAACAGGTGGATATCCTGCGCGCCAATCTGACCGATGAGAACCTCATTGCGGTGACCATGGCGGCGATAGACATCGAGTCCGTCAGGGTGCTGCTGGAAGAGGTGAAACAAAAGGGCATGCCGGTGGTCGGCTTCGACGCCGGTGTCGGGCCGGTAGCGGATGTCCACTGCTCCACCTCGAACTATGCCGCCGGGGAGCTCGCTGCGGAGAATGCCATCCGTCTGATGGGGACGGAGGGGAAGATCGCCGTGGTCGGCCACAGCCAGACGGTCGTTGACGCGGTAGCCCGTGTACAGGGTTTTATCGATTATATCAAGGCTCACTCTAACATCCAGGTGGTGGATACCCAGTACGGTGACGGCGATCATCTTAAGTCGGCTGATATCGCCAAGTCCATGCTGATCGCCAACCCGGATATCGATCTGATCTACGCCTCAAACGAAGGAGCCTGCGTCGGTGCCTACAATGGCCTGCAGGAAATCGGCATGATCGGCCAAGTGACGCTGATTGGGTTTGACTCCTCCGCCGCGCTCAAAGACGGCATTCGTGCCGGGGAGATTGCCGGCGCCATCACTCAGGATCCCGTAGGGATGGGCTATGTGACCGTTGCGACCGCCTGCAAGCTGGTTCTCGGGGAGCCTGTCGAGGGTGATATGGACGAGCATGGCACCCTCGTCATCGATACCGGCTGCTACTGGTACGACGCTGAGAACATGGACGAAGCGCATATTGCGCCCCTTCTGTATGACTGAACAGGATGACCGGGCAAGCTGAAACGCCCGCCCTTCTTAGGCAGCTACAGACAACCTCGGACAGCGCTGCGGGCGCTATCCGGGGTTTTACCGTATTTGAAGATACCCTTGCGCCGGCATCTCGCACCGCAGTGCGCAAAAGTCGCGTCTCAATTGTCTTGCGCGGGGGGCTGTGATAGGATAAGCCGTTGAAAGTGCGCCCCGAGCAACGGTCTGTGGCTGGGTCGGGGCGTTGGACGGGCGCAGCATGGATGCGTGAAAGGAAGGGATATGACGGAAGGATCCTGTGTATTTATCGTGGTGGACCGTGGCAAGGCGAATGACCTGCTGCATCGCGTGCGGAGCATGGGGGTGCACCAGGGGACGATTATGCTGGGCGAGGGCACAATGCCCTCCCGAATCACGGATTTCCTGGGTATCAGCCGGACGGACAAGGAAGTGCTGATGCTGGCTGTACCCGTTGATGTCAGTGACAGATTATATGCACTGCTGAGGGATGTCTTCAAGCTGCACAAGCGCCGCAAAGGCATTGCCTTTTCGGTCCCGTACAGGGGGTTCAGTCCGGACCGCGTAGCACCTTCTGTGTTCAGTCGGCAGACAGACGCCCCCTTCGTCTGCCTGATGACCGTCCTCGAGCGTGGACTGGGCGGGGAGTGCATGTCCGTGGCAAGGGCTGCCGGGGCGCAAGGGGGCACCATCATGCACGCGCATGGCGCGGGCGTACCCGGGGATTTCTTTTTCCCGCTGATGGTTGAGCCTCAGAAGGACATTGTCCTCATTGTCACGCCATCCCAGTCTGCCCCTGCCATCCGGGATGCGGTGTTCGCCGGGATGAGCCTTTCACGCAGGGGAAGCGGTATTCTCTTCGCCCTGCCTGTTCTGAAAACCTTTGGCCTTTATGAGGAACGCCGCGCCAAGAGGGCGGTGAGCCAATGAACCTGTTCAGACAAAAAATGAACGAGGTCACCCGTTCCCTGCTTCCGGTGATTATTTTGGTGCTCATCCTCTCTCTGACGCTTGTGAAAACTGAAACGGAAGTCATTGTCCGTTTTCTGATCGGAGGGGCGCTGCTGCTTGTGGGCCTGGCGGTCTTCCTGCTGGGCGTGGACCTTGCGATGAACCCCATCGGCGAGCGCATGGCTGAAGAACTGGCCACGTCTAAAACAGCATGGAAGATGGGCGTGTTCAGCTTTCTGCTGGGATTCCTTATCACGGTGGCAGAGCCAGACCTGCTGATCCTGGGAGAAGAGGTGCAGAAGGCCTCCGGGGGCGTCATCGGCGCGGGGTTTATGGTCTACATGGTGTCAACGGGCGTTGGGATCCTGATTGCACTGGGAACATTCAGGCTACTCAGCGGGAGGATGTCCTATGCCCTGTTTATGGCTCTGGCCTACGGCTTCATCCTGATCTTGTCCTTTTTTGCCTCGGAGGAGTTTCTGGCCATCAGCTTTGACTCCTCGGGCGCTACGACTGGAGCCCTGACGACGCCCTTTGTACTGGCTCTGTCCGCCAGCCTGTCGCGCATCAAGGGCGGAGAACATGCGGAGCAGGACAGCTTTGGCATGGTGGGCGTCATGAGCGCGGGGCCCATCATCGCTGTGATCCTGATGAGCATCCTCTCCGGACAGCGCAGGATCCAGGGGCTGCCAGAGGTTTTTGTGCCCGCTTCAGGGATCTTTCTGCCGATGGTCGGGATTCTGCCAGAGGTGTTGAGAGAATCTGTGCTCGCATTGCTTCCCCTGACACTGCTCTTCTTTCTGCTGAACTTCCTGAAGTTCAAGGCACCACGCCATGAGATCGCGCGCGTTGTCAAAGGACTTCTGTACACCCTGCTGGGCTTTGTGCTGTTTTTAACGGGGGTGTACTCAGGGTTTATGGATATGGGGCAGATCCTTGGCCGGGGCTTCGCTGCAAAGCTTCCCTGGCTGCTACCGGTTGTCGGATTTTTGCTGGGCATGATTGTGGTTCTGGTAGAGCCTGCGGTCCATGTACTGGGACATCAGATCGAGGATGCCACCGGAGGAAGGATCCCGCTGCGACTGATCCGCATGACGCTGTCCGTGGGCGTCGCGCTGGCGATTGCCGCTTCTATGCTCAGGATCATGCTGCCCTGGGTCAAGCTCTGGTACTTCCTGCTTCCAGGATTTCTCACCGCGGTGATCCTCTCCTTCCGCAGCGACCCGGTCTTTGTGGGGATTGCCTATGATGCAGGCGGCGTCGCCTCCGGCCCCATCACCGCCACCTTCGTCCTGGCCTTTGCCCAGGGCGCTGCTGCCATGACGCCGACCGCTAACGTGATGGTGGATGGCTTCGGCGTCATCGCCATGGTTGCTATGGCACCCGTGCTGTCTATCAACATCCTTGGAGCGGTGTTTGGGCGCAAGAAGGCCACCTTGCCCAGCGCCAGGCAGAAGCCTGCCTACGAAAAACCGGCTGGTGCGCCTAAGAAAATCGAGTTCTATGACTGCCTGGTTGCCGTGGTCAACCGAGGGCTAGCCCAGCAGGCCGTGGAAATCTCACGTGAGGAAGGCGCCGGGGGGGCGACCATCCTGCACGGGCGCGGATCCGGCGGGCATGATATCAAGCTGTTCAACATAGAAGTCCAGAAAGAAAAGGAAATCATTTTCTGGCTGACAGATTCACGGCTGAGCGACGCCATCGCTGCGCGCCTCTATGAAGAGCTGGATCTGGGTGGCGAAGGGAGCGGAACCGTATTCATGCTGCCCTCCGGTGCCTACGGGCTTGACGTGCCGGTGTCCATTGGCATGAGGGAGGCCACCCTCCGCGAGATGGAAGCACCCCTGCACGCGAAGAGTACTGCGGAAGAGGTGCTTCCCGGGCAGCAGGATCCTGCATAGCGAGAACACCCTTTCAACGGTTTTTGCGAAACGGGAACAGCCTGGAGATCCCCAGGTCGGATTGATCGTCCTCCTCGTCTTCGGACCAGATGGAGTCCAGGATGGAAGGCATGAATAGATCCTCGTCCGGCTCCATAGCCTCCGGTATCGGCACCCCGCTCACGCAGGCTGCCGCATACGGCTGTGTCCTGGCCGGCGTGGCAGCCTCGATGCTGATGACGCCTGCTAAGTGCATGGCAAGCTTGGCGGCAGCAGGTCCGGCCATCTCATAGAGTACCGAAGACGAAAGGATAATTGTAGACAGCAGCGCTCCCATATCCGCAGGCAAAATGCGGCTCCCCAGGGCAGCCAGACCGATGGAAACGCCTGCTTGGGGGATGAGGGCGAGACCGAGGTATCTTTTAACCTCGTCGGAGCTCCTGGTCAGCAGTGCGCCCAGGCTGGCTCCAGCGTATTTTCCGATGATGCGGACGAAAAAGTAAACTACGCCGATGACACCTGCCGTAGTAAGCGCGGACAGGTCGAGACGCATGCCGGAGATCACGAAAAACAGCGTCAGTACCGGCGGTGAAAACCGCGTCACTCTCTTAAACACCGTGTTTTTAGAGGAGATATTTGTATGCACGGTGCCAAACACCATGCAGGACAACAGCGGAGAGATGTGCACCACCGCACATGCACCGGACAGAAAAAGGAGCAGGGTGACCACCAGGAGGAGGTGGTTATAGGAAGAGTGTACGCGTCGCATGGAATAGTGAAGGATATAGGCGGAAACTGCACCCAGGCCAAGGGAGAGAATATTATAGACGATGGGGAGTACGACATCGTTAAGGTTGACCGATCCCTGGCTTCCGGACAGCTCCGCGATGGTGGCGCAGACGCTGAAGGCGACCAGTGCGACAGCATCGTCCAGGGCGACCACCTGCAGGAGCGTATCCACAAAGACGCCCTTTGCCTTGTATTGCCGTATGGTCATCAGCGTAGAGGCAGGCGCAGTGGCTGAGGCGATGGCTCCCAACAGCAGGGAAAAGGGGACGGACAGGTGAAACACGAAGATCATCGTCAGCGAGATGACCAGCGCCGCCATGAGTGCCTCCAGGAGGGTGATGACAATGATGTTCCACCCGCTCCGCTTCAGCGTGGACCACTTAAAATATTGCCCGGTTCCAAAGGCGATGATGGCCAGGGCGATATCCGTCATGAAGGACATGGAGTCCACCATCTCTGAGGAAACCAGGTTGAGCGCATATGGGCCGATGACGATCCCGGAGATGATGTATCCGGTTACGTTTGGGAAGCGTAGCAGCTTCGCAATCCGCGAAAAACAGAAGGCAAAGCACAGCATGGCGGAGAGCCTCAGCAGGACCAGCGCCTGTGGATTGAGGTTGTGAAACAGCTCTGTCACGTGCACCCTCCAGGTCGTAGATTCTGTCGAAGCTGCGGAGGCGTCCAGAATTCCGCCATGACGGCTTGAACCACCGACTGCGCTTCCAACGGAGAACCCCTGCGCGGAGGCTTATGCAGCTTCGGGAGGCGCCCCGCCGGAAGCCTAAAAACACGGCAGGCACAGGTTTCGCTGCCAGGGACTATGACCTCGCACCCCAGGTCCTGTGCGCCAGCAAACCCATTATACCATGGCTTTAAAGACGCGGCAGCCTGCCGCCTACGCAAACGCTCCAGGGTGCAGGGGGAAGAAGGAGAAGCGGGATGAAATCATCTGCTGTTTGCTGAAAACACAGCGCTGCTTTATCATACCTGAGAACCAGGCGATAGTATGAAGACAGCAGAACCCACCCTGGTCTCTTGTGCCAGGCAACCTGAAAGGACAGATGCATGAATGCCTACCTGAAGCGGTGGACGGACCTGGCAATCGGGACGGTGCTGTATGCGCTGGGGATTGTGCTGACTATGAAGGCGGACATCGGCTTTGCTCCATGGGAAGTGTTTCACAGCGGACTTGGGAGTGCTTTGGGCATCAGCCTTGGATCCGCATCCATCCTTGCCAGTATGTCGCTATGCGTCGTGGATCTTCTTTTGCGGGAGAAACTGGGCATCGGGACTGTTTTGAACTTGCTTTTCATCGGTGGCCTGATCGACCTGTTCACCTCCCTGGATGTCCTTCCTCCCCCTTCCGGAACGATCATGAGCGTCGTGACAATGCTGGGCGGTTTGTTTATAGTCGCCTTCGGCGTGTATTTCTACGTGAGGGCTGCCTTGGGCATCGGGCCTCGAGACAGCCTGATGGTGGCTTTACAGCGAAAGACTGGGTACCCTGTCGGTCTGTGTCGCGCGGGGATAGAGTCCGTGGCCGTTCTGGTTGGGTGGCTGCTTGGTGGCCCGGTCGGCCCGGGAACGCTGCTGTCAGCTGCCGGCGCAGGCTTGTGCATCCAGGCGGTTTTTCGCCTGATGAAGTTTGACGCAACATCGATACGCAACGAGACGCTGGATATGACAGCCTTCCGGATCAGAGCGCTGCTGCGCGTGGCCCGGGAAAAGGCGGACACTGCCCGCAGCGACGGCTGAAACAGGCCTCGTGTTCTGCCTGTGGAAGGGGAAAGAAGGAGGCCTTTGGCGATGAGGGAACCCGTCCTGTCTGCGCCCTGGCGTAGCAAACGGTATTTAGCTATGCGGCCAGTGCCATAGCTTTGCTGTTTTGCATGAAAGTGTACGGTTGAATCGTTGTACCTGTGCAGGGTCACGGCGCTGAGGGATGGCCTGTGTTGGTTTCAATCCCGACGAGGACTGGTGACTGGAAGCCCGGCGGGCCAGGACTCCGCCGGTACACGCCCAACGAATGCACGAGTCTTGAATTAAAGGAGGGTTATGCTGTGAGAAAAATGCCTGTTGTCCTCGTGGTAGCTTGCCTGCTGGCGACCGTCATCGTGCCCGCCGGCCTGGCGCTGCCCCCGCTCATGATGGACAGCATGCTGGCAAGTCTTGAGCACAATTGCCCGAACACTGGCATCATGCTGCCCCAGACCTTCAGTCCCTATGAATCCAGCTATCTGCTGACTGTGGCGAGCTGGGTGAGCCGGGTCAACTTCACGCCGGTCAGCGCAAGCCCCCTGGCTACGATCCTGGTCAATGGTACTGCTGTGATCTCCGGCCACAAGACAGCGGACTTTGTGATGACGGACAAGCCACAGGCAGTGAACATTGTGGTCACCGGACCCTCTGCGGAGAGCAGGGTATACACGGTGTTTTTGCAGAGGAGACCCAGCGAAGCCCGCACCTACAGCAGCGTGGGCTACCTGAAGAAAATGTACTTGAAAAGCGGCAAATACTATATGGACTTCGACCTGGTTACTGCAACCTGGGAGCAAGCGAGCAGCAAAGCCCTCGGTTTCACGAACGAATCCAAGGCCATCTACAAGTATCCGGTGCGAGACAACGCCATCCTATACTGGGGAGACCGGAATTATCCGACGCGGTCGCTATCTCCAGGCAGCTTCTTGGCCATGCTCAGCTTGGATGGGTCGGAAATGTTCCGCGTCGTCTACCTGGAGGATGAGATTGTAGCTGTAACCCCCTACGTGCCAGACTGACAGTGGAGGACCATGGACGAAGCCTCCTCATCAGGGGACGACCTGATTTAAGGGTGAAGGAGAGATCGACATGAAAAGAATCTGTGCACTGGGTTTATTTCTGGTCTTTGCGGTGTTGTCCGGGCTTGCAGCGGCAACGCCTATCGGGGCGAAGCTTGAAGGGGAAGTGCTTGGCCTTAAAGAGGACGGAACCTTTTTGATGAAGGATTCTGTTTACGGGGAGGTGCTGGTAAAGACAGGAACCGGGACTGTTTGGGAGGGGCTTGAGGCGCCCATGGAGGGCTGGTATGTGTTTGTCGACTATGATGGCCTGATGACCCGGTCGCTGCCTCCCCAGGTGACCGCGGACAAGGTCGTGTGCTACAGGCTGGAAGGTCGGGTGCTGGAGTATGATGGGGACGCTGGTCGGATGCTGCTTGAGACCGGGGACAAGGGGCGCTTGCTGGTTCACCTGCGCGAAGCCATGCCCTTCCCCGCGCAACCAGAGATCGCGGTCGTCTTTCATCAGGGCATCATAGCCCTGTCCGAACCGGGACAGGTTAGCGCACTGAAGGCAGAGCTACTCCTGGGGATCAGTGGAACGGTCACGGAGAAGGGAGAAGACTGGCTGCTGCTGGAGTCGGTGGAGGGTACTGTGCGTGTGAACCTGGGCGGAAGGTCTTTGCTGAGGACAGGAGCTGAGGTGGGGGAGAAAGTCCGGGTGTACTACAATGGGATTCAGACCTTTTCTCTTCCGCCTCAGGTATTTGGTGATATTATTGAGGCGGTGGGAGAGGAACAGCAAAGCCCGTGAGGACCCTCCCTGATCCCTGGGGATAGAGAAAGCTGTTTGCCCGATCACTCGTGCGCACAACCGTGCACACGCCAGATGAAAAACAGATTGCCAGTGAGAGAAAGGTTGCCATAAAGAAAACCCATGGCGCCCCGGGGTGTCCAGGCGTATTAGCAAAATGGAGAAGACGCGACGATCCTTGCAGAGCCACGGATGATCCTCAGGGTGTCGAAGAAAAGAGAAGGGCATCCGGAGGAAAGAGGAGGGCAAACGCATGCTAGCCCGCCGATAGTCAAAAGAGCAAAAGGGCACGGGATAAGCTCGGACAGATCTGGAAAGAATGTGTGACGCTATCCCGTTTCTATATTGAGGTCTGACCCCAGAGACTGTCTGAAGAGCGGTATACCTAGGCTGTGCGCACACTTACGCGGAGACTGCTGGATGATGAAAAAAAGCCTCATGGAATGAGGCTTTTTGGATCCCCGGACTCCGCTGGCTGCGAAATCCGGGTCTAAGACCTGGGGTGGAACGGAACGGTCGGTGTGTCACAGCAGCCAGGGGTCATCCTCCGGGTTGATGTAGGCGTTTTTCTGGTTGGTGTCGATCGCACGGCAGGAATCTACCGGTGCTGTGGGATGGTTGAGCTCGGGGTGGGCGCTGTTAGCAGCGAGGTTCCCCTTCAGAGAGTCAGCTGCGGGCAGCTTCAGGTCCACGGTGCCAAGGTCGATACCCAGGGCGTCGGCCACGCCCTTTCCGTAGGCGGGATCAGCCAGGTAGCAATGGAAGATGTGGCGGTGCTTGATCTGCATCGTGCTGTCGCCCATGTTCCGCGCCGTGTTTTCAAAAAGTACCTGCTGCTGGTCGGGCGTCATGGCGCGGAAGAGCTCGCCAGGCTGGGTGAAGGTGTCGCTGTCATCTTCGCGGAAATCATAGCGGAGAACGTCCCCACCCTGCTGCCTGGGTTCGGCATGGCTGAGATTTTCCTGCCAGTTGCCGTAGGAATTGGGGTTGTAGTGGAGTTCACTGCCCAGGTTTCCATCTACGCGCATCATGCCATCCCGGTGGTAGCTGTGGGGTTGCTGGACGCCTTTGGGGCTGTTGACGGGGATCTGGGCATGGTTGACGCCCAGGCGATAGCGTTGAGCATCGCCGTAACTGAAAAGCCGGCCCTGGAGCATGCGGTCAGGAGAAAAGCTGATGCCGGGCACCACATGTGCTGGATTGAAGGCGACCTGCTCGATTTCAGCAAAATAGTTGGAGGGGTTGCGGTTGAGCTCAAATTCGCCTACAGGGATGAGCGGGAAGTCTTTTTTGTACCACATCTTTGTCAGGTCGAAGGGATTGTTTTTCATCGCGTTGGCTTGCTCTTCGCTCATCAGCTGAACATACATCTTCCACTTGGGGTACATCCCCTTTTCGATGGCTTCGTAGAGATCGCGCTGGTGGCTTTCGCGGTCCATACCCGCGACAGTGGTTGCTTCCTGGTCCGTAAGGTTCAGGATGCCTTGCTGGCTACGGAAGTGGAACTTGACCCAGGTGCGTTCATTCTTCGCGTTGATGAAGCTGAAAGCGTGGCTGGAAAAGCCGTGCATATGCCGATAACTTGAGGGGATACCGCGGTCACCCATCACGATGGTCACCTGCAGCAGTGCCTCGGGGAGGCTGGTCCAGAAGTCCCAATTGGTGTTTGGGCTACGAAGGTTGGTACGCGGATCACGTTTGACCGCATGGTTCAGGTCCGGGAACTTTAGCGGGTCGCGGAGGAAGAAGACGGGTGTATTGTTGCCGGCGAGGTCCCAGTTACCCTCCTCAGTATAGAACTTCAGCGCAAAACCCCGGATGTCACGTTCAGCATCAGCGGCACCGCGCTCTCCTGCGACGGTGGAGAAACGGGCGACGAGCTCTGTCTTCTTGCCGACTTTGCTAAAAATCGCAGCCTTTGTGTAGCGGGTGATGTCGTGGGTGACGGTGAAGGTGCCATAGGCGCCAGAGCCCTTTGCGTGCATGCGGCGCTCTGGAATGACCTCCCGGTCAAAGTGGGCGAGCTTTTCAAGGAACCAGACATCCTCAAGAGCCATGGGCCCGCGGGGGCCTGCGGTCATGCTGTCCTGGTTGTTGGGGACTGGGGCTCCGACATGGGTGCGCAGTTCCTTTTGTTCGCCGACCCTGTCGTTACGGCTGTGAAGGGGGGGGCCTAGCTGGTTTTTGTCCATGGGGTTCTTCATGTCGTTTTCTCCTTTTCATTTTTGATAAGCTGTCCAGATGATGGGGAGCACGAGGGGCACAGGCCACGGAATGTCAGCTCCTGCTGTCTGACCGAAAACCCCTTAAGATCTTCAGCCTCCACTGGGGGAATATGGGTCCGGACGTTGAAGATCCTGCCGCAGCCTTCGCACAGAAAGTGGCTGTGCTCGTCCATCTCGACATCGTAGCGCAGGCTCTCTGTTTCGATGTGGAGCGCCTTCAGAAGGCCATGCCGGCTGAAGAGATTCAGCGTGTTGTACACGGTGGCCCGGGACAGGAAATGGCCAGCCTGCAGGAGACCCGTGTAGATGTCCTCTGCTCGCGGATGGTCCTGTCTTGACAGGAGCTCCAGCAATACGGAGATCCGTTGGCAAGTGGCGCTGATGCCGTACTGCTTCAGAATGTCCTTTGCTTCGCGCGCTGTCCGAGACTGCATGATGCCTCCAATCAAATGGAACAGGTCTATGTCTGGAATATATCCAGTAATTTGCTTCTCAGTCATCAGGATGCAGATTTCAGCTCTCCGAAGAAGGAAGCGTTGAGAGGGAGCGCGTTTGGAGGTATCATACCGGATGTAGAATTCGGTATGATGGGACGGGGATGATAGGGAGGCCAGATCTTCACGATGGACAACAGCGAAGCGCTCTTCAATCGGATCTCCCGGGTCTATGGGTGGTTTTACGGCCGACAAAAGAGGGGCTTTGAGGAGGCGATCTCGCGGGCTTCTTCCGCCTTGGATCTGTCGCGCTTCCGTTCCGCCTTAGATGTGGGTTGCGGTACCGGGGCACTGTGTTCGGTGCTTGCAGGCCTGGGGCTTGAGGTGACCGGGTTTGACCAGGCGGAGGAGATGCTGGAAGTAGCCCGCTCGAAGCCTGGCCATCAGGGCATCCACTTCCATCGGGGGAGTGCCCTGACGGGCCTTCCCTTTGAGCACGACCGTTTTGACGTATCGTTTGCCTCACACGTCGCCCACGGGATGAAAGCTGTCAACCGGGCGCGCCTGTACGCGGAGATGAGCCGTGTGACCCGGCACGCGGTGGTCATCCATGACTACGCGAGTCCGGGAACCTGGATCACGGCCTTGCTTGAGTGGCTTGAAAAGAGCGACTACAGGCATTTCTTGTCCGAAGCCCTGGAGGAGATGATTCACTGCAGAAGAGGGCCGCTCGCCTGCTTTGAAAGCGTGAGGCTTGTGCCCATCGGAAAGAGCGTGGCCTGGTATATCTGCGTACCCTCGCGCGGGTAAAGCGGAGAAGCATAGCGCAGGGCTGAACCGTTGGAGACGGGGGTTTGGCTTACGTAACAAAAAAGGGGCTGCCGAAGCCGGCAGCCCCTTTCAATCCCTGTGCAGGCTTTTACGGCGCGATGCGTGTCAAGCCTTCAAAGGAATAGGTGGCTTCCATTGCCATTTCAGGGGTATCGGTGATGTAGGGTTTGTATTTGGGGGCTGTATACTGGGCCATGCCGCCAATATTGTAAATTTTGCTCATATCCCATCCGCGCGCTGCGAGGATGTTCATCATCATGCCGACACGGCCGCCGCTCTGGCAAAAGAGGAAGAGGGTTTTATCCTTTGGGAAGAGCGCGTTCAGCAAGTCGTCGGACTCCTCATATACGGGGACCGGAGCGTCCGGTGAACCGCTGTAAAGCTGGGGGAGTTCTGCGTTGGTGTGCGCCTCGGCATTGAAGATCAGGGCAAAGAAGGGGACGACTTCAAAATTGCGGAAATGCTTTTTCATGTAGTCGCTAAAGTCTCGCAGGTCGATATAGAGGACATCCGGACGGTTGATGTACTCCAGCAGGTTGCTGTTGTCGATGGCAGAGCAGGTGGGACCGAAGCTGGCAGGCGTACAGGGGATCTCATCGTCGTCTTTGGAAGGCTTGAAAGTTTTTTCCAGGTCTACCGGCGCCGGAAGCTCAGCCAGCTCGACTACGCCCTCTCCTGCTGCGACGGCATGTCCGCCATCTTCCTTTGTGGCGGGGGTGGACAACAAAGCCCCAACCGCAGGGTCATCTTTAAAATAGGGGTCGCTGCCATGGAACTCAAACATGGCTTGCAGCATACGCAGGACGTTGTTCGCGGAGACGGTAGCGCCTGTATAGGCGTCAACGCTGTAGTCGGCCCGGCCTTCTCCCGCGCTGTAGTCAGCAGGGTCGATGTCCCTGATGGTGGACCAGCCCTTGATATCCACATAGGTTTTCCCCACGTAGTAGGGGATATATTCCGTCTTGAACAGCTCGTAGGTCTGTCCGGAGGGGATGGGATTGCTGTCCCCCCAGAACGCGGCGGTGTAGCGGCCGGTGCTGTCCTGATCAAAGGAGAGCGTACGGACCACAGCGTCATCCAGTAAGCCGCTTTCCGGCAGTGTCAACTCCACGTAGGCCGAGCTCCAGACATTGACGTCAGCGGAGCGGCAGGTGCAGGAAATGAAACTTACCTGGTACTTGATGTAGTTTCTCGCTTCGTACTTGAAGGAGACAAAACCATAGAAGAGGTCTTCTTCCTGTGGCCCGTCGATGTGATGAATCGGGATGATAGCGACAGGATTTGCCTTGGTACCCTCGCCCAGCTTGGCGCTGGTGTTCAGAAATTCGTTGACCTGATCCAGCGTGACCTCGGCCAGGGAGCCCAGTGCCGCAAACGCCATCAGTACGGCGAGCAGCAAAGCAAAACGCTTGTGTCCCATAGACATGTTCACCCTCCTTGTGTGTAATGATCTGAAAATCATTTAGAGCCCGGGCCCGGGGTTGTCCCGACGCAGAGACTCTGAAACCATCATACAGGATCCAAGCCGTGTGATCAATAGGTCGACGCACCTTATATCAGGGCTTTTCCATAAAGAACAAACCCCAGGGCTGCTGTCAGCGTAGCAGCTCGCGAGTCTCCGCCATGACGCAGTTCGCCTCCACCCCATTGGCCTTCAGGTAGCTTTCTCCCCAATCGTACAGGAGGGAGAGGAGAGGTTTCAGGCTGTGGCCAAGGTCGGTCAGCGAATACTCCACTTTGGGAGGCACGACCGCGTATACGGTACGAGACAGGAGCCCGTCTTTCTCAAGCTCACGGAGTTGCTGGGTGAGCATCTTGGGCGTGGCACGCGGCACAAGCTTCTGAAGCGCACTGTAGCGAAGCGTCGCTCCGACCAGGTGCCACAGGATCATGGGTTTGTACTTCCCTCCGATGAGGGAGAGGGCTGCATCAACGGGGCAGCCACAGCCCGGAGTGGCGCATTTCATGTCTGTGTTCTCCTTGTATTGTGTGGTTCCCTTCCCGGCTGTATGCCGGGAAGGAGGGCTCGGGCAGCAATAGTATCATAATAGATAGTATAATACAATTTAGTGTATACTTGCAAACGGGAAAACAAATGCTAGAATAAAAGTGCGGGCAGGGTCGCAGTCGGTCCAGCATGCCCGTGGAGATGGTGGAAGGGTGGTTTTCATGGAAAAACAGGTGGTGGATGTACGCGGCATGAACTGCGCTGCCTGCGCGCTGCGTGTCGAGAAGGAAGTTAGGAAAATTCCGGGCGTTGGCCAGGCCAATGTCAATCTGGCTGCCGGAAAGCTTTATGTGGAATATGACGCGGACACCGTCGGGGTCGGGGATGTCCGTGAGGCGGTCTCAAAGCTGGGGTACGAAGCCGTGGAGGACAGCGCACAAAGGCGTGTCACCATCCCAGTGGAAGGCATGAGCTGCGCTGCTTGTGCGTTGCGCGTTGAAAAAGCGCTGCAGACCCTGCCGGGCGTCGAAAGCGCCTCGGTCAATTTCGCGTCGGAACAAGCCTCCGTGATCTACAAACCGGAGAGACTGCGCCTCTCCCAAATCACTGCAGCTATTGAAAAGGCAGGATATCGGGCTTTAGAACCGGGACGGGAGGACGCTGCGGAAGAGGACCGAGTCCGCCGGCAAAGGGAGGTCCGCTCGATGTTTGCCAAATTCATCCTGGCAGCCCTTTTTACGCTGCCTCTGATGTATGTGGCGATGGCGCCGATGGTGAAGACGCTGCCCTTTCCAGCGTGGCTTGCGCCCATGCGTGCTCCTCTTCTCTATGCGACGGTACAGCTTGCCTTGGTCCTGCCCGTCCTAGCGGTAGGCCACAGGTTCTACACGGTGGGCTTTCGGGCTCTCTGGCAGCGCAGCCCGAACATGGATTCTCTGATTGCCATCGGGACCGCTGCGGCTTTCTTGTATAGCGCATACAATACCCTGCGGGTTGCGGGGGGAGATGTGCATGCCGTCGATGCCCTTTACTTTGAGTCTGCGGGCATGATCATCACGCTGATCCTGCTCGGAAAGTCGTTGGAGGCGTTATCGAAGGGTCGGACAGGGGAGGCGGTCAGAAAGCTGATGGGGCTGGCGCCCAGGACAGCGACTGTGATCAGAGACGGGAAAGAGGAGGAAGTTCCCGTCTTTGATGTGGAGGTCGGCGACATCGTTGTGGTGCGCCCGGGGGCCAGGGTACCGGTGGACGGCCAGCTGACGGGGGGAAGCAGCGCTGTGGACGAGTCGATGCTGACCGGAGAAAGCATGCCGGTGGATAAAAAGGAAGGAGACAGGGTCTATGCAGCGACTCTGAACACGACAGGCTCCTTCCGCTTTCGGGCAGAGAAGGTGGGCAAGGATACCGTGCTCGCGCAGATCATCCGCCTGGTGGAGGACGCTCAAGGCTCGAAGGCGCCTATTGCCAAGATGGCGGATATCGTGTCCGCTTACTTTGTCCCCGCGGTCAGCGTTGTCGCCCTGCTGGCGGGGGTTGCCTGGCTGGTGGGGAGCGGAGATTTCCGCTTTGCTCTGACGATCTTCATATCGGTTCTGGTCATCGCCTGTCCCTGCGCGCTGGGCCTCGCCACGCCAACCGCCATCATGGTGGGAACGGGCAGGGGCGCTGAGCACGGAATTTTAATCAAGAGCGGGGAAGCGCTGGAAACAGCCCATCAGACGGATATGGTTGTTCTGGACAAGACAGGAACCCTCACGCAAGGGAAGCCTGTGGTGACGGACCTGCTTGCGGCAGAAGGATTCACGGAAGAAACGCTGCTTCAGGCTGCGGCTTCCGCGGAGGGGGGATCCGAGCATCCACTAGGACAGGCCATCGTTGCAGGAGCCCGTGACAGAGGGCTTAAGCTGGACGAGGCAGAGCATTTCCTGTCCATTACAGGACATGGCGTCGAGGCTTCCGCAGCGGGAAGGTCCTTGCTGGTGGGAAACGCGTCGCTGATGGAAGAGCGGGGGATCTCTGCTGCTGTCATGGAGACAGAGGCTGCTCAGCTCGCAGGCGATGGGAAAACGCCCATGTTCGTGGGGATGGACGGACAGCTTGCCGGCATCGTGGCGGTAGCGGACAGCCTAAAGGCAGGCAGCAGAGATGCTGTGAGAATGCTTCAGGGGATGGGGCTCAAAGTTGCCATGGTGACGGGAGACAACCGCAGGACGGCTTCAGCCATCGCGGCCGAACTGGGAATTGACCGCGTCCTTGCGGAGGTTTTGCCTGCAGATAAGGCGCAGGAGATCCAAAAAATGCAAGCGGAGGGCTTGAAAGTCGCCATGGTGGGGGATGGCATCAATGATGCCCCCGCCCTGGTGCAAGCTGATGTAGGCATCGCGATTGGCTCCGGTACGGACGTGGCAATGGAGAGTGCTGATATAGTCCTGATGAGCTCAGACTTGATGGGCGTTCCCTCGGCCATAGAACTGAGCCGGCGGACGATCCGCAACATCAAGCAGAACCTCTTTTGGGCCTTTGGCTATAATGTGCTGGGCATCCCGGTCGCAGCCGGGGTCCTCTACCTCTTTGGCGGCCCCCTTCTGAGCCCCGCGATCGCAGCGGCTGCCATGTCCTTCAGTTCGGTCTCCGTGCTGACGAACGCACTTCGGCTGAAGCGCTGGAAGGGCTTTTCCGCGCGCCACAGCGAAGGGGTCCCATCCCGGGGAGGAAGGGATTAAGCAAGGAATGAACGGGGCTTTTAAGCCTTGTGGGGATTTTCTGGGAAGGTCGCCTGAGACCTGTAAACGCAGGATGAAACTGGAGTGACCGCATAGTGGGCTAAAGATCGCCTTCAGAGGGCCTTTTAGGCTGCGGAAAACCTGGCTTGATTCCTTTTGCTATTGGACGGTCGGTGACAGCCATGTCAGGTACGGCGATCCGCGGTGTGAAGGATGGGATGGCGCCCTGTGGTCGGAGGTCAATGGGGCTTGTTCAAATGAAAAGACCTTCATTCAGCCTTTTCATCTAAACGCACGCACCGGGGATAAAAGCGGCAGCTGCGGAACCGCTTAAGTCACCATGATCCTGCCGGGAAGCGGGGCGATGGTCCTGTTTTAGAAGAGATGGGTATGATCTAAGTCCGGCGTTCGGGCCCAGGTGAGTGGCGGGCGGGGAGTCAGGGAAGCTGTTCACGCGCAAGCTACAGGAGCGGATGCTTCGGCGCCGGGGACAAGGAGGGAGCGAAGATGAGCATTGTCATCAAGCGGATATACGATCCGGTGGAGGCCAGCGACGGGAAGCGTATCCTGGTGGACCGTCTTTGGCCAAGGGGCGTGTCAAAGGACCATGCCATGCTGGACGGCTGGATGAAGGACGTCGCCCCAAGCCCGGCCCTTCGCGCCTGGTTTGGCCACAGAGGCGGGAGGTTTGCGGAGTTCGCAGAGCGCTACCGGACGGAGCTCGATACGCAGCCAGAGATGCAGGCTGCGGCGCGCAAACTGGCACAGATGGGAACGGAGGGAACCGTGACGCTGCTGTACGGTGCGCGGAGCCCTGACATGAATCAGGCTGCGGTGTTGCAGCAATACCTGAGGGCTATGCAACAGCCCTAAGCGCCGGACTCACGTGCTCCGGGGTGTTTGAAGGCTTGAGCACTGGTTATATCTGTTTTGTGGGCAGAGCCCACAAAATGTAAATCCAGCGGCGGTCCTGTGGCAGCAGTCTTTCGCAAACCGCCCGGATCAAGCGCATCAGCGCAGGAGGTTAAGATATGCTCAGGATAGCCATTATTCTTGGAAGCACCCGGCCAGGACGCATCGGCGAAGGGGTTGCAAAATGGGTTTATGAGAACGCGAAAAAGCGAGAGGGTGTGCAATACGAACTCGTGGACGTTGCGGACTTCAAGCTCCCGCTGCTGGATGAAGCCAGGCTTCCGGGTTACGGCCAGTATGAAAAGGAACACACGTTGGTCTGGGCTAAAAAGATCGCACAGTTCGACGGCTTTGTCTTTGTAACGGCAGAATACAATCACGGGATTCCAGGGGCACTCAAGAATGCCCTTGACTACCTGTATGCAGAATGGAATAACAAGGCCGCCGGCCTTGTCAGCTATGGCAGCGGGGGTGGACTGCGGGCAGCCGAACATCTGCGAGGGGTCCTGGGCGAGCTGATGGTCGCCGATGTCCGCCAGCAGGTGGCCTTGCACCTGATCACTGATTTTGAAGATTTTTCAAGGCTTGTCCCAAAACCCTGGCATGTGGAGGACTTAAACACGCTGCTTGATCAGGTGGAGTCCTGGAGCGGAGCACTCAAAGGGCTGCGCTGAAAAAGCCTGCCGGACCGGACAGTCCCCGCCATTGAAAGCGGGGATTTTTGTTGTGCGCTTTAGCCCACAAAACCACCAGCAGAGCTGGTGGAGATAAAAAGCTT
>CAZPIC010000030.1:0-30591 GCA_964586835.1 uncultured Oscillospiraceae bacterium | reverse complement strand
AGGACAGTTTTTCCAGTGTCTTCAACGGGTTTTGAGGTTTTCAGCAGGCCCTAAATACTTTCCGCAGGGCGTGAGCATGACGCGCCACAACCAGATCAGCTTCTCCTTGGCAGCTGGACTGTATTTGCTTGGCCGACACTTCCGTCTGTCGATGCGCAGTACATTTTTCTCACCCAGTGTCCCGGAGCTCAGGTAACGCCTGGCCGTTGATCTGCTTAGCCCTGTGCTCTGACAAAAGCTATCCAGAATAACGGACTTCTCAGCCTTTCTGGCCCTTTGGTAAGCGCCTTTGAGTTGCTTTGTGACCTCAATTCTTGCTTTCATGGATACTACTTCCTTTTTCATTCTCTGAGCATACTCGATTCGCGCTCGTTTTTTAATGAGGCACGACTCCCTTTTCGTGCTCAATGTATGTAAGGTACGCCGTCATGTTGAATCGGCAGCAGGGTGTCTGTATAATAGGCTCAGCACGATTGTTTCTGCGTGCCGAAACATTGACGGGGAAACAAGAATCACGTAAAATTTTTGAGGTTTTGCAGATCTTAAAAGAGTGAAGGAGCTTCATGCTGGATATTCAAAGCCACCTTCTGCATGGGATCGAGGATGGGACAGAAACCATGAAGGAAGCCTGCATGATGGTCCGCTTTGTGTGGGATATAGGCGCAAAAGGTATCGTGTTCAAACCACACAGGAACACGCTGAAATCTTTTGCAAATTTGTGGAACGAAGAGATGAGTCAATTTGTGGATGCTTTCCGGGAAATGCCGGTCGCACTGCGTATCCCTCTGGCGGTCATGATGGGCCTGGAACTCTTTGCAACAGATCATGTGAGTGAAAGAATCAGGGCGAATGAAGCTATCACCCTCAATGGCTTGATGTACATCCTTTTGGAATTTTGGTCGAACGACCGTCTCCAGCACCTACAATGGGTGCTGGACAGCGTAGCCGCTATAGGTCTCGTACCTGTGATGGTCCGCCCAGAGCGTTCTGCCTTTTTGCAGGCGGGCTTTTCCCTGGCAGAAAAAAGGGCGGCTCAAGGTTACATCATTCAGCTGCTCAAGGGCAGCATCCTAGGCTCCTGTGAAAGGCGGGCTTGGAAGGCTGCGCATGCGCTGTTGGAGGAACGCCTGGTGGGCGTCGCCGCCAGTGACGGCCACAGCCCTTACGAGCGTACCCCGATCCAAGCGGACGCCTATGAACACATCGAAAACCGCTACTCCTGCGCGTATGTTGAGCACCTGTTGCGGACCGTTTCGGGCAGGATTGTATGCAACCATGACGCAGAGGCGAATGCAAAATGAAAGTGTTTCGTTCTCTGGTCATCACGCTTTTTCTTCTGGTCACAGGGGTCTATGTCTGGTTTCATTTCAACAATCAGGCACACCGCGACGAAAGCGTGCCTTTCATCCGCTTTGACAGCGATGTGCTACAGGTATCCGTGGATGCAGTCGAAGCAGACCTGTTGCAGGGTGTGCATGCTTATGACGAAAAGGACGGTGACCTCAGCGACCGCGTAATCATCGAGAAGAGCAGCAATTTTGTGGAAAAGGGCCTTCTCAACATCACCTATGCCGTAGTGGACAATGATCGCCACACGGTGAAGGCCACCCGACGTGTGCACTATACTGATTATAAATCCCCGCGGTTTTCCTTCAAACAGGCTATGCGCTTTGAGGTGGGTTCCGACTTTAATATCCTCAAAGTCCTGGGGGCGAACGACATGATCGACGGGAATATTTCCGACAGGATCAAATTGACCGGCAGCGATCTCTCTGCCAATGTGCCCGGAATATACAGAATGCAAGCCCAGGTCACCAACAGCAGGGGGGATGTGGGTTATCTGCGCTTCAACGTCACAATGGTTCAGGCGGGCCGCCCAGCGCTTGAGCTTAAGCTCAGGGAATACCTGATCTACGTGAAGATGGGGGGCGAATTCAATCCTGATGATCTGTTTCTGGAGGTCGCGTACGATGGACAGCCTCTCACGGACTACGACCTTGAACTCAGTTCCAGCGTTGACCTCAGCCAACCGGGCATGTATAGCATTCGGTACCTGGCGCGGGATCAGAGGGACATGACTGGCGAGACCGAGCTGGTCGTCATCGTGGAGGAGTAGCGCATGCGGGAATTTCGGCTGTCCCATGTCAACCCATACTCCGTTCTCAGGGATCTGCTGCTCAACCTGTGGGTGATCGTATTGTGCGCTGCCATTGCCTGGATGGGTACCCAGGTGGTGCTTGAAAACCTGCACCAGCCAGAGTTTACCAGCTCAGTCACGTTTTACATCACCCCAAGGGACAGCACCCAGCCTCATTACTCCAATATTAACACCGGGTATCAGATGGCTGGTGTATTAAGCAATTTATTTCAAAGCCCCATCCTGGCTGCAAAGTCCGCAGAGGCGATGGGGCTTCAGGCGCTGCCGGCCAGGGTGGATACCAGCGTGGTGGAGTATACAAACTTGCTCAAGCTTAGTGCCACCGCCACTAGCCCGGAACTGGCCTTCAGGACGGTGAAGGCTTTGATGGAAAACCATTCACAAGTCTCCAATTATGTAGTAGACAATGCGGTCTTGGAGGTGCTGGACGTGCCATCGATCCCCGCTGTGGCTTCCAACATGATCCCACTGCGTACAACTCAAAGCAAAGCTGTGGCCATCGCGACGCTGCTGGGTGTCGCGGCGCTGATGACCCTGTGCGTGCTACGCGATACGGTGAAAACCCAGGATGCTGTACGCGAGCTGGTGGATGCGCCGTTGTATGGCACGCTGAAGGAGGAAGTGAAAAACAAGACACTGCGCTCCAAGCTGAAAAAACTGAATAAATCCGTGCTGATTACCAACCCGGTAACCTCGCTGTATTTTACTGAGGCCATCAAGCAGATATGCACCAGGCTTGAATACGCCGCGAGCCTCCGCGGTCTGAAAAGCATCCTTATCACCAGCTCCGGTGAGAACGAGGGAAAAAGCACCGTCGCTGTCAACCTGGCGCTCGGCCTTAAAAGCCGCGGGTATCGGGTCCTCCTGCTGGATGGCGACCTGAAGCGGCCCGCAGTCTACAAACTGCTGGACAGGCCCATGAGAGCGGGAGATCTGGCGAAGCTGCTGCGCGGGGAAGAGCGCCTTGAAGATGCGCTGGCCTGTGATGAGCAGACCGGCCTGTATCTTTTGTTTTGCCGGCACGGTATCCGCAGCTCAGCGGACCAGCTGTCCTCCCAGCGGATGGCAGAGCTGATGTGCACCGTGACGGAAAACATGGATTTTGTGATCGTGGACTCTCCACCCCTGACATCTGCTGCGGACGGCGAGGTTCTTGCCTCCCTGTGCAGCGCTGCGCTCCTGGTGATACGGCAGGACCATTCCCCGGTACAGATCATCAACGATGCTATAGACAAGCTGAGCGAGAATACCGAGTTGCTGGGCACCGTGTTCAACCGCTCTCGCACGCTGTCAACACCCGGTGGCAATGATGGGTATCGGGTTTATGACAACAGGAAAGCCCGAGGGCAGCATCGGTGAGCGAAGCCGGAAACACCAGACGTGATCTGCTATATCCTCCAGATGGAGAAGGAGAGGCCATCGTTAGCCCTGACCTGACGGTATTGCTGGCGGACTTTATAAAGGGGCTTAAAAGGTACTGGTGGTTGGTGGCCGTGCTTGTCGTCGCTGTTCCGACGGTCAACCTGTACCGCAATGCGCGTGCCTATCGTCCCCTGTACAAGGCAGAGGCCACCTTCACCGTGTCTACCCGGGCCACCACCAGCTATGGCAGTGACGACTACACAGCAGGTTATCAGAATGGCACGGTCACACAGATGGCGCGCACCTTCCCCTATATCCTGCGCAGTGAGGTCCTTCTGCAGGTGATCAGGGAGGATCTGGGGGTCCGGTCTCTCAACGGCACCCTTTCAGCAAGAGGACTGGAGGACACCAACCTCTTTGTCCTTTCCGTTACCGGATCCGATCCTGCGGACGCGCTGCGGATTCTCCATTCCGCTATCAGGAACTATCCAAGGGTGGCGGAGTACATCATAGGGGACACCCGGCTGAACATGCTGGCAGAACCCAGTGTGTCTTCAACGCTCGTCAACTGGGTTTCAACCAGGAGCACCTTACGGCGCGGCGGGCTCACAGGCCTTGCCGCCGGCCTTGGCCTGGTGGCCCTGTACGCGCTGCTGCGGCGAACCATCCGCAAGGCGGACGACATCCGAACGAAGCTCAACCAGAAAAACATGGGGGTTTTGCCCCGGATGCGGTTTAAGCGCAGGAGCGGGCGCGCACGCCCCCAACTGATCATCCTCAATCGGCAGGTGTCCCCTTCCTACAAGGAATCCATCCGTGGGCTACGCTCCCGTGTGACCAGGGAGATGGACAAAGCCGGAGCAAAAACACTCATGGTCACCAGCACCCTGACGGGCGAGGGCAAAAGCACCGTCGCCCTCAACCTGGCACTGTCCATCGCGCAGAAGGGTTCCCGCGTAGCGCTCGTGGATGCGGACCTGCGGCGCCAGGACATCCGCAAGCTGCTGGGCCTCAAGGAGCCGCCCGCCACCCTGGCCCAGGCACTGCGCGGCGAGGCAACGCCGGAACAAGCGCGGTTTGAGCTTTTTGTAAGAGGCTTCTTCTTTGTGCCCTGTGGCTTAAACCGCGATCAGTCTGTGGAGGTGCTGCGCTCTGCGGCCTTTATGGGCGCACTGGAAGACCTGAAAAGGCAGGTGGACTACGTCATCCTGGATACGCCGCCTTGTGGGATGCTGGCGGACGCTTTGGCCCTGGCAGGTCTCAGCGATTGCCTCCTGTACGTGATCAGGCAGGATACAGCCCCTGTCTCCCGAGTCATTGATGGGCTGCAGAGCATCAGCTGCACCGGTGTGCGCATCCTGGGCTGCGTGCTCAACGATGCAGGTGCCGGTTTCACAGGGTACGGCTATGGTTACGGTTATGGCCGCTATGCATACGCCCACTACGGCGCCTATGGCGAGACCGAGCGCGGGAGCGACAGGGCAAGGACTAACGGGGAAGAAAGCCTGGCCAGGTCATTTAGGGCAAGGGCAGCGGACCGATGAGCAGCATTCTCCGCCTGCTCCAACGTTTCCAGGGCGAGATTTTAAAAAACTGCTGGAGGAATGGGGCTGCTGAGGCTTCGCTCCGAGCGCCTAGCCAAAGATGAGGTTTGCGCCGTAGATTCCACCAGCAGATCTGCCTACGGTCAGTCCCTGACAGATATTCGGTGGGGGAAAAACAAGGATTACCTCCTCTGGCACAAACGGTGGAAGTCGTTGTGTATACGTTATCGAGCCACATGCCGGTATACTACCGGACATTCCCGGGGAACATCCCGGATTCCCGGAGTCTGCAGACGAACCTGGCAGATCTGCAACAGGCCGGATTTGAGGACATCATCCTTGTAACCGATCGTGGATACGAGAGCTTGCGGAACCTGGAAAGCTACATAGCCAAAGGTCAGGCGATGATCATGTGCACCAAGGTGCAGCAGAAGCATGTCCTGGAGAAGATCCTCGCGTTTGGTGAATTCAGCACCAGGCCGGAAGGCATGAAAATCGACAGGGAGACCCGGCTCTACTACAAGCAATATGACATCACGCACGATGTTGAGGGAACCGGGGGCAGCACCAGGAAGTCCGACCGCCTCAAGCTGAATATCTACTTTGACTCCTTGCGGCGCAGTGAGGAGCTTGTCAATCTGGAAATCGAGATGCTGACTCAAAAGGAAGCTCTGGACGAGATGATTGCCGGAAAGGCTATCCTTGATGATGATACAACACTAAAAAAAGCTTACTGCTACTACGAAATCAGCTATGACCCGGTCACTCGGGTGATCCGGTCTTACAAGGAGAATGAAAAGAAGATCGCGAAGGCAAAACGCCTTTCGGGATTCTCCGCCATCCTAACACACAAGCTGGAGTTCTCCGCGATGGAAACCTTCTGTACATACCGCTTGCGTGATGAACAGGAAAAGTACTTTCAACAGATGAAAAGTCAGATGGTCTGCGACAAACAGCGTAATTGGTCTGAAGAAGGTAAAAACGGCAGGCTGTTTATCCTATTCGTTGGCCTTATCCTCAGTTCATATCTCCGCCATGTTTGGAAGACGACAGCGCTCAAAGATCAGTTCTCTTCATCACTTGAGGTACTTGACGAAATGCGCCCGATCAGGTGTATCGAACACACGGGGAAAGCAAAGCACATCACACCTTTCGTAGGGGCGCAGGTGGAGATATGCAATGCTTATGGATTTCCCATTCCTCCGGGGTGTGCACCTGACTATGTCTCCAAACACAAACGCCCGAAACAGCGCGGGCGTCCCAAGAGAAAAACGACCGAGTGGGATTTATAGTACAAAATAATTGAAAACTCACGTTACCATCATGATGATCACGAAGACTGTAAAAAATTCATATCTTACTCTCCTGTATTATAGATGGATAGAATGAGATATCATAAGGGATCATTTTGCCTGATTGTCGCAATAGTATAGAGTTCTATAGAAAACTAAGTAAAGGAAAATTCAATTCCAGTACACCCTTTGGCGCCATGTTGGAACTCATCTCTGTTGCAACTTCCACTGCTGCAGATGCTATATACGCCTATCCAGGGAGGGATTCCAGAAAATAAGTTGGGGAGATGACGGTAGCTGAGTGGATACACATCGCGGAATGGACCCAGAGATTGGGAATGCTGAATCCAGGGCTGACCGGCGGCAAGCCCCTGTTTAGGACGGACTTTGAGGAGATCTATACCGCACTCGCCCACATGAGCCTCCTGATCACGGTGCAAACCAACGGTTCTCTGATGGACGACCAGGTCATGGCCCTCTTTGACCGCTACCCGCCCTGGGAGATCAAGACCACACTCTACAGCGCTTCGGATGAAGCCTACGAGAAAGTCTGCTGTTTAAAGAGCGGGCTAGCCCGCGTGCTCGAAGGCATCAGGCGGGCGCAGGAGGCAGGCATCCCGCTATCAGTAATGGCGATGGCTGTCTGTGACAACTGGCAGGAGATGGAGCAGGTCTACGCTCTGGTGGCCAGCCTGGGCATCCGACTGCCCCATACCAACCGCATCCTGCCCCGCACCCGCAATCCAGACGCGGGTGGCATGGATAAGATGGTCCGTCATACTGATCTATGTGAGAATGAGAGAGAAGCCCTGCGTGGAAGAGGTGAGATGCGCCTCAGATTTACCTCGAACCTGCAGCGCTGCAAAGTGTAACGCACGGGCTTTCGGTGCTATGGGACGGGCAGCCACGGAAGGACTCCCGAGGCGAGCGACAGCTTGTGATCAGCCCCAAGCATCAGGTATAATTTGCAAGAGCTTCCAGGATAGGGCTGCTGCGGATAGGGACTGGCTCTGGCCCATAGAACCGTGTGCGTCATGAAGCGCTGCTTGGGGCGATGAGAGTCATGAAAAATTGAGGATAACAGTGCCGGATGCGAGAGAAAGGGCAAGAACGATGTGTGCCGATAGTACGCCAAAGGAGGCGCGAGCCATCCTAGTCACGGGAGCCGCGGGCTTTATTGGTTTCCACCTCTCGAGGCACCTGCTTGGGCAGGGGATAGCGCTGGTTGGGCTGGACAACCTGAACAACTACTATGACCCAGAGCTGAAGCAAGACCGTCGCGCTATCCTGGAGGGGATGAAGGGCTTTGAGTTTGTTAGGGGCGACCTGTGCGATATGGACGGGCTCACAGGCCTCTTTGAACGGATCAGGCCACGGACTGTCGTCCACCTGGCCGCGCAGGCGGGGGTGCGCTACTCCATCGACCATCCGCGGGCATACATCGATAGCAATGTGACGGGGTTTTTCAATATGCTGGAGGCTTGCAGGCGGCACCCGGTGGAACACTTGGTGTATGCCTCAAGCTCCTCTGTGTATGGCAACCAGGAAAAGACCCCCTTTTCCACGGCAGACGACGTCAGCAGGCCTGTGTCCCTCTACGCCGCGACGAAAATCTGCAACGAGCTGATGGCCAGGACCTACGCCCACCTGTATGGCATCCCCTCGACAGGGCTGCGCTTCTTTACAGTGTATGGGCCATACGGGCGTCCGGACATGGCCTATTTTTCCTTTGCACAGAAGATGCTGCGGCGCGAGGCCATCAGCCTTTACAATCATGGGGACATGAAGCGGGATTTTACCTATATTGACGATATCGTGCAGGGTGTTGCCAGCGTGTTAGGCTGTCCCCCCGGAGACCCGGACCCCGCCCGTGTATACAACATTGGCAACAATCATCCCGAGGACCTGAGGCGCTTTGTGGAAGTGCTGGAAAGCTGCCTGATGGCGGAGGGGCTCATCGACAGGCCTGCTGAAAAGCGATACCTGCCCATGCAGCCCGGGGACGTCTACCAGACATGCGCAGACATCTCTGCCCTGGAACGCGACTTCGGTTTCAAGCCCTCTACCCCCATCGAAGTGGGGCTAGCCGCGTTTGTCAGATGGTACAGGGAGTATGAGGAGCGCAAGCGCAGCGAGGGCGCTGCGCTTGCGCGTGAAAAGGCGGCTGCGCCGCCGTGAAAAGGTTGTGAAAAGCAGCACTCTGTGCTGCGTAAAAATGTGGTGGTTGCGGGGAGAAGCAGTGCAGTGTACTGCGTGAAGAGGCGGCTGCGCCGCCGTGAAAAAGTTGTGAAAAGCAGCACTCTGTGCTGCGTAAAAAAGTGGTGGTTGCGGGGAGAAGCAGTGCAGTGCACTGCGTGAAGAGGCGGCTACGCCGCCGTGAAGAACAGTGCTGCGCACTGTGTGAAGAGGCAGCTACGCTGCCGTGAAGAGCAGTGCTGCGCACTGCAGGAAGAGGACGCGGGGCAGCGGGGTAGATCATGTTGGCTTTGTACGACGCATCGCGCTGGGGAAGAAGGAGGAGACCATGAAGATCGCAGTTTCAGGAGCCGGGTACGTGGGCTTGGCCAATGCCGTGTTGCTGGCAGCGCGCCATTCGGTGACCCTGTTGGATATCGTTCAGGATAAGGTGGACCTTGTTAACCGCGGAGAATCGCCGATCATCGACCCGGATATCGAGGAAGCCCTGTCTTCAGGCAGGCTGCAGCTGAGGGCAACCACGGACCCCGGAGAAGCTTATGCGGGGGCGGACTTCGTCGTCATCGCTACCCCCACGGACTACGATCCGGACAAAAATTTCTTTGACACCTCTTCCGTGGAAGCAGTGGTAGAAGCAGTCCTTCAGCACTACCCTGACGCGGTGATGGTGATCAAGTCCACCGTGCCCGTAGGCTACACCCTGTCGCTCAGGGAGAGATACCATGGCGCCCGCATCATCTTTTCACCGGAGTTTCTGCGCGAAGGACAGGCGCTGCGCGATAACCTCTACCCCTCGCGCATTATCGTTGGCGCGTCGTCTGAGAACACGCGGGACAGGGAGGCGGGAAAGGCCTTCGCGGGACTGCTCGCAGAGGGTGCCCTCCGGGAGGATGTGCCCGTCCTCCTGCTGGAACCCACGGAAGCCGAAGCTGTGAAGCTATTCGCCAATACCTACCTGGCGCTCCGGGTCGCCTTCTTTAACGAGCTGGACACCTACGCGGAAGCGAGGGGGCTGAACTCCAAGGAGATCATCGAGGGCGTCTGCCTGGACCCGCGAATAGGCGCTCACTACAACAACCCTTCCTTTGGCTATGGCGGGTACTGTCTGCCTAAGGATACCAAACAGCTGAGGGCCAACTATAAGGACGTGCCCAACAACATCATCTCTGCGATCGTGGACGCAAACCGCACCCGGAAGGACTTCATCGCCGACCAGATCATCCAGAAGAAACCGCGTATCGTGGGCGTGTACCGCCTGGCCATGAAGACAGGAAGCGACAATTTCCGCCACAGCTCCATACAGGGGATCATGAAGCGCGTGAAGGCCAAGGGCATCGAGGTTATCGTCTATGAGCCGGCCATGAAGGAGGAAAGCTTCTTTCACAGCCGGGTTGTGCGCGACCTGCAGGAGTTTAAGCGCGAAAGCGACATCATCATCACCAACCGCTATGAAGAGGAGCTGGAAGACGTGAAGGACAGGGTCTATACGCGGGATATCTACCTCAGGGACTGACACCGCCGGGCAGCCGCTGCTTTGGAAGACCCTGTGCGCTCTGGCAGTTCACGTGCCCTGGGCTGTACCACGAACTGGGTGTTGGTACGTCACCGGGGGAGTAGGGCCAGAAAACAGGTAGCGCCGCGCTTGCATCTGTGGTAAACTGGAAAAAAAAGAGGGTGCGCGGCGATGGATCTATCAGCATTGACCACATTCAGGGACCTGACCGGAACGGACCTCCTCATCCGCATTGCTATGGCCGTGGTGATTGGCAGTATCATCGGTGCGGAACGGGAGCACAAGAATCGGCCCGCGGGCCTGCGCACGCACGTGCTCGTGTGCCTGGGGGCAACCACTGTGGCCCTGCTGGAAACCCTTTTATGGAAGCCGGCGCTGGGGCTGCCTGCTGATGGCGCTATCGGTTTCACGCTGACACGGCTCTCCGCCCATGTCCTCAGCAGCATCGGCTTTCTGGGGGCGGGGACAATCATCTTCTCCCAGCAGAAAGTGACCGGACTGACCACTGCCGCCAGCCTGTGGTGCATTGCCTGCCTGGGTCTGATGGCCGGCTTTGGCTTTTACTGGCTGGCCGCCCTGCTGGGCGTGGTCGTTATGGTGGTGCTGCACCTGCTGCAGAAGATCATTCGGGTGAACACCATGAAGCACGTGGAGATCAGCTTTTTTAACCGGACGGAGACGCTGTCTTTTATCAATTCCTACTTCCAGACCAACAACATCCTTGTGCTGGACATTGACTTCCATGTCAAGACGATCAGGGATGCCAAGGCCGCGGAGGCCAATATCTACACAAACCTCTACACGCTCCATCTGCCATCAAAGCTGCACTACAGCGACGTTGTCAACAAGCTGTCTGAGTACGAGAACATCCAGATGGTCAGGACGAGGAACACCTAAGACCTTCAGTCGCCTGAAGGGTGCGTATACAGCGTGTTGCCCCCAATGAACTCCCTTAAGATGGACAGTGGCGGAATCTCGTTGAAGACATCGGAAGGTGCGGGTAGAAGGTAATTCAGGATCTTTAGGATACGGTTGCATTTGATATAGTGAGGGTTGTTTTCGGGCACCCGGCGCAGGATGTCAAAAGAGATGCTTTTCAGCACCGGCAGCTCATAGTGGAGCGCGGAGTTGAACACGATGTCGGCGTGCTCCTGGAAGGGAAAGATCCACTTCTCCTCGCCCCGACGAACGCTGTCCCACATCTCTAAGGTCTTTAAGGGAGAGGTGTTGCGGAAGTGGAAATCCCGGACGATCCGCCGGAGCAGGCGCGCATCCGTGGTACGGATGCGGTTGTGGTTGTCCAGGTTCAGGATGGTCAGTTCGCTCACATAGATCCTGCAGATGTAGGAGCGGGTAAAGCCCTCATGCAGCGAGGGATTGAGGCTGTGGATGCCCTCGATGATCAGGGGCTGCTTGTGGCTGATCTTCAATTTTTGCCACTTTGCGCTGCGGCACTGGGTGGTGAAGTCGAAGCTGGGCAGCAGGGTTTCCCGCCCGGCAAGCAGGCTTTTGACACGCTGCCTGAACAGCGGGATGTCCAGCGCTTCCGGCGCTTCCAGGTCCGGTAATCCGTCCACTCCGATAGGCAGGTCCTCGCGGTTGAGGTAAAAGTCGTCCAGGGAAATGATGGCTGGCCGACAGCCATTGACGCGCATATGGATAGACAGGCGGTTGGCAAAGGTGGTCTTGCCACTGCTGGAAGGGCCCGAGATGAAGATGATGCGGGCATCCATGTTGATGACATCCTGGGCGATCTCCGCGAGGGACTTGTCATGGAAGGCTTCGTTGACGCGGATGAAGTCACGCAGGCCACCGCCCGCGATGAGGTCGTTCAGGTCCGCGGCGTTGACGCAGTCCAGCACCCTGCACCAGTAGTTGGACTGGGCAAAGGCTGCCATGTGCTTGGGGATGCTCAGGTATTTTGCAGGCTGACGCGGGTCTGCTGTGGTGGGCAGCAGGGTGATGAAGCCGGGAGAACGCTGGCGCAGGGCGAACACGGGGGTATATCCTGTGGAAGGGAGCATGGCCCCGTAGAAGTATTCTACCATACCGCCGCATTCATAGATGTTAAAAAAATCATAGGGCCGATAGTGGAGCAACCTGGCTGTGTCGTGCTGACCCTTCCCCTTGAAGTAGGCGATAGCCTTTTCCCGGGTCCAGGTCTGTCGGACAAAGGGAAGGTTCTGCCGGACAATATCGCGCATCTCAGCTTCCAGTTCGATCACGTCAAAGTGCGTCATCCGCTTTCCCACAAACTCCAGGTAGACACCCTGGCCGATGGAGTGCTCGATGCGTACCGTCGCGTCTGGATGCCGGCGCTCTACGGCCATCAGCAGGACAAAGCGCAGGGAGCGCTCATAGATACGCCTTCCCTCTTCGTCCGCATAGGTGATCAGGTTCAGCTCCGCATCCCTGTCCAGGATATCGTTGAGCTCCAGGACATGCCCCCCAGAGGAGCAGCCGAGCGCCTGCTCCAGCTGTTCCGGTGCCAGGGCGCTGATGAGCTCCCTGACAGGGGTTGGATTCTTATATTCTCCACGCTTTCCGTTCAGATGAATGATCACGGGTTCCCCCTCCCTTCGTATTCAGCGGCCTTCCGGGTCCATTGGATCTTCTTGGTACGCACATAGGCAGGGTGCTGCTCGTCTGCCAGCCTCAGGCGACGCTTGGCAGACAGAGCTTCTCCGTTGCCTGGCAGGAAGTCAAGCTCTATCAGGATCAGCCCGTGCTCCGGGCAGACAGCAATTCCGGCGAAGGCGCTTCGCCTTCCCGGAAGGTAGGCGCCCCAGGTACTGGCGGCTTTGCCGCAGACGGGACAGGGGGGCTTCCTGGCGGATCGGCTTAAGAAGTAGGCGGCCTCACTGGCAACGGCGCTTTCCTCCGTCCGCTCACGCCTGCCGTTTTTAACGCCTCCCAAGGGGCGCGGGGTCTGGGGATGCTGGAACACCGCCTGGGCATCCGGGAAACGCTGGAACACGAGGGCGGTGTTATAGGCGTCATCCACAGCGCTGTGAAAGGGATGCTCTTCGCTGTAGGGGACGTGGCATTCCTCCATGGCCGCGCTCAGCCCGCGGCGCCGCTTGAGGTCCCCCTGCAGAGCCGCGTACAGCCTTTGCAGGTCATAAGCGGGTGGAATATCGTAGGGACAAGCGAAGAAATCCAGGTTTTGCTTAAGGACCGACAGGTCGTCAGATCCCCAGGTCAAAAGCGAACAGCCCGGCCCACACCAGAGTGCAAAGGCGTCGATGACCTGACAGAAAGAAGGCGCGCCGTCCAGGTCTTCGCGGCTGATGCCTGTGATGCGCCGGATGCGTGGGTGCAGCTTTAAGTAGTGGGCGGGGGCAATGAACCGCGAAAAGGAGCCGACCATGCGGCGCTGATGGTCAAGCTTTACAGCACCGAGCTGGATCAGCTCAAACAGCAGCCTGTCCCCGACGCGCCTGTACACAGGGTTGCTGAAGGAGAGCGGCTGGTTCCACTCAAGGTCAATCACAACGTATACCGGTTGTGTCAAGGGGATACCTCCGTCAAAGCTTTTCGCGCGGCACAGCTGCCCGCGAGCGCGCCCGTGGCAAAGGCGATGTGAAGGTTGTAGCCTCCCGTATAGCCGTCCACGTCCAGGACCTCGCCCGCAAAATAAAGCCCGCTGATGCGTCGTGACTCCATGGTGGACGGGTCGACCTGCCGAACATCCACCCCTCCCCGCGTAACAACCGCCTCAGAAAGGGGCCTCGGTCCCGTGACCCGAATGGGAATTCCCTTCATATGTTTCAGGAGGGCCGCGCGCTCGCCGGCTGTAACCTGGCTTGAGCGCTTTGCGCTGTCCACGCCGCAGATCTGTTCAAACACAAGGGCAAGGCTTAAGGGCATGAAGCCTGCCAGGAGGGAGCGCAGCGCCTTCGCACCACCAGCTGCGAGCGCGGTGTTCAGTCGCGCTTGAAGGCGCTCAGCGGACAGGGCCGGCTTCAGGTCGATGCGGACCGACAGACGCTCCGGATCGATGCCCGCTATATGGCTGCTTAGGGCAAGGACCAGCGGGCCGGAGAGGCCAAAGTGGGTGAAGAGCAGCTCTCCAAGCCTGGAAAACACCTGTTTTCCATCACAGGCGGCGGTCAGGACCACATTTCTAAGGGACAGGCCCTGCACTGCCGGGATCCAGGGGTCCGAGGCCAGTAGCGGGACCAGGCTCGCGAGGGGAGGGGATACACGGTGGCCGGTTTCCGCTGCAAAGCGGTAACCGTCACCGGTGGACCCCGTCTGGGGATAGCCCGCACCACCGGTGGACACAATGACCGCGTTCGCGGGCAGGAAGCCGCCCCCTTCCATGAAAACGCCAAGGACAGCCCCGTCTTCCACACAGATCCCGGTTGCTGTGCTTTGAAGGCGCAGCTCGCAACCCGCCAGGGCACGGGTGAAAGCCCGCGTCACATCCGAGGCTTTGTCAGAGACAGGAAACACCCTGCCCCCCCGCTCAACCTTTGTCTGGCAGCCCATCCCGTCTAAAAGGCTGCGGAGTTCCTCGGGGGACAGAAAGGCCAGCGCGGAGTGCAAAAAGCGCGGGTTTCGTGGGACAGAGGACAAAAAGGCCTCGAGGTCGCAGGTGTTGCTCAGGTTACAGCGGCCCTTTCCGGTGATATAGAGTTTTTTGCCAAGTTTTTCGTTCTTTTCAAGGATCACCGTGCGTGCGCCTGCGCGCAACGCAAAAAGGGCTGCCGACATGCCGGCAGGGCCCCCGCCTATGATCACTACGGTCGCCTTACTCTTTGCCGGCATAAACTCGATATGTTTCCCAAAGCCCTTCCATCCGGCTCAGGTTACGGTTTAAAACGTCCCGGTTTCTGGCGCCGAGCGCAGCGAGGAGGGCATTGATCAGCGAGAGGGGTGCTGCCAGGGAATCGACAAAGGAAACCATGTCTGTACGCGCGTCCAGGCACAGGTCCGAAGCCTCGTGCATGGGGCTCATGGGTCCGTCGGTGAGGCCGATGACCTTCACGCCGCAGGCGCGCGCAAAGTGCATGGATTCAAGTGTGCGGTTGGAGTAGCGGGGAAAACTGATGGCGATAAGGACATCGCCCGGTCGGATGCGGGCGATGATCTCAAACACGTCCGCGCTGCCATTTCCAAGGATCCGGACGTTGTCAAAAATAAAGTGAAGATAGTGCCCAAGGAACTGGGCGAGGGGGGCTGCGGAACGTAGCCCCAGGACGTACAGGGAGGTGGCGCCTGAGATTTCCTCGACGACACGGCTGAACACCGCGGTGTCCAGCTGCTCAATGGTGGCGCGTATATTGGCCATGTCTGTGCGCAGCACCGTCCTGGGAAGCAGGGCTTCGTCCGGGATCCCTGCGGCGATCTCGATGCGCTGGGTTGGCGTCAGCCGATGGCGCACGATCTCTCGCATGGCTTTCTGCATCTGTGGGTAGCCTTCGTACCCCAGCGCATGGGCAAAGCGCACCACCGTGCTTTCGCTGACGCCGACGTTCTTGCCCAGCTTTGATGCGGTCATGAAGGAGGCCTTATCGTAATGAACCTCCAGGAAATCGGCGATGCGGCGATGGCCCTTGCTCAAACGCTGACCGCCCCGGTTGAGTGCCTCTAAAAAGCCCTGCATAGCCCGTCCTCTGAAGAATCCTTCGCTCGAAGTATAGCCAATGAGGGATTCGGTGGCAAGGGAACCTTCAGTGCGCAGAGAGTACATCAAACAACCCGTTATGGTCGACAAAGCCGCCTACAAAGGTAAGGGTCATGTGTCCCTGCCCCAGCAGCCACAGGTCTGTCCCCGGCTGTGGGGGCTCCATGTCCTCCCCGGCCTGTAGCCAGAAATACGAGACGCCGCGGGGATTGATGCGCTTCTCATATTGATCGATATAATAGCTATCGCTCAGGGAGGCGGTGAGCGGCGGACCGACCTGGTCTGGAGGAAGGGCGGGTGCGTTCAGGTTGCAGAAGGTCATGCGAGGCATGGACTGGCCTCGGAGCCTAAGGGCGATTTCAAGCGCTGTCTGCGCCAGGTGTGCCAGCATGCTGTCATCCGCCCCTGTCGCGATGGAGACAGCCATGGAGGGGATGTAAAGCATGGCAGCCTCCCTGGCTGCCGCTGCAGTGCCGCTGTAGAAGAGCGCTGTGCCCGCGTTGATGCCATTGTTGATGCCGGACAGACAGAAGTCCACCGGCGTTGTGGCCATGTGACGGCCGATGCGGACACAGTCTACCGGTGTTCCCTCCACCGCGAACACATCGGCACCGTTATGCTCCATCTCCTGTGCGATCATGGGCTCAGTGATGGTGAGCCTGTGGCTTGACGCGCTCTGCTGGTGCAGCGGTGCGCAAACCGTTACCCGGTGCCCCCCGGCCAGCGCGGCGTCCACCAGGCTCCAGATGCCCGGAGCCCGGATGCCGTCATCGTTGGTGACAAGAAAGTGCATGGGTTCCGCTCCTTCCTGTTGATCAAGCCCCGTCAGACGAATTACGATAGCATATGCAGCCTGCCTCGACAAGCCACACGATCGCGGATTCCAGGGAGCAGAGGGGCTTGCGTCCAAGCGCGCAGCGAAACTATACTGGCGAACGGGGGGTGGGAGAATGCTTGGAACAACGGTGACAGGAAGCCGGGCTCCCAGCAGCGACACAGGTTTCATGAAGGCCGTTGCCATGGGCACGATGCTGGTAGACCATGTGGGCGTTATTTTTTTCCCTGCTATCACAGAACTGCGGGTAGTGGGAAGGATTGCCTTTCCGCTGTTCGCCTGGTGTGCGGTCGTCGGCACCCGGTATACGCGGTCGCTGTGGAGATATGCCGCGAGGATGCTCGTCCTGGGCCTGGTGGCCCAGCCGTTTTACATGCTGGCCCTTGGACACAGCCTGGACGAAATGAACGTCCTGTGTACGCTGCTGCTGGGAATTGCGGGGATCGCCGGCATGAAGAAGAGGCGGTATCTGAGCCAGTGGTGGGCGCCTGTACTTTGCGTGATGGCGGGTGCGATAGTCAAAATGGACTATGGATGGAGAGGCGTCCTTCTGATGCAGCTGATGTACCTGGCGCGTACCGACCGGGCGGCCCTGGCCGCGATGATGACGCCTTTTTGCCTGTTCTGGGGCACAGCTTCCGTCAGGGTAGACAGCCTGATGGGGTTGCCGCTCAGAATCCCCGCGGGCTGGGGTTTTCTGACGAAGCTGGAGAGCCTCCTGTCCCCCTTCCTGAAGCTTCAGGCGCTGGCGCTGGGGTCGCTGCCGTTTATGCTGTGGGACAGGCGTACGGGATGGCGGGTTCCCAAGTGGCTGGCCTATGCCTGGTATCCGGGGCACCTGGCCCTCCTGTACGTGGCTGCGCGGCTGCTTCGGTGATCGCTGGCGGAAGGGAAAGGGCGCGTGTATAATCGGACCTGGGAAAGGAGGCGGATGGGTATAAGAAGACGGCTTTTTTACACTGTGGTGCTCTGCCTGCTGCTGCTGCTGATCACATTTTCCGCTGCAGTGGCCTCTCGCCCTCTGGTCATGGCGGGGTTTGACGGCAAAGATACCTGGCGGACATGGTCGGACAATGCATTTTTTACAAACATGGAGGAACGCACAGGCCTCAGCCTTGCGTTTAGACAGTATCCTGACCGGCTGTCCTGGACAGCCGCCAAGGCAGCGATGACGAAAGGTGCGGCGGACCTTCCTGACCTGCTGTTCAAAGCCCTGCTCTCCCCAGCAGAGTGTCTTGACATGCTAGACAGGGGCGTCCTCATCGACCTTGCCCCCTATCTTTCCGAACACTGTCCAAACCTTTCACGCCTGTTTGCGGAGAACCCGGCCTACCGGCAGGCTGTGACGCTGCCAGGCGGCGCGGTGGCAGCCCTTCCGTTCATCACCCCCTCTCCCGCTCAAAACTGTCTATGGATCAATCGCCGCTGGCTGGATACCCTAAAAATCCCGCTGCCTGAAGACGCAGCGGGATTCAGGGCAACGCTGGAAGCCTTCAGAGACCGGGATCCCAATGGAAATGGTAAAGGGGACGAAATCCCGCTGCTGCTTCACGGGGCCTATGACCTGAAATACCTGGCCCAGGCCTTCGGCCTCATTGCCAATGACTTCAACGTCTTTGTCCAGGATGGCTTGGCGCTTTTTATGCCCCTGCAGCCGCGTTTTCAGGACTTCGTCGCCTGGTGCGCAGAGCTGTATGCCAAGGGCTTGATCGATCGGGATGCCTTTTCACTGTCGGCATCGCTGCGCCAGATTCCGGATAAAGGGTCCATCCAGCGCTATGGCGTGCTCATGGCCCCTCTGCCAGGGAGCTTTGTGCCCGTAGAATGGGTCGAAGATTATGTGGTCATCCCGCCGTTGGTGTACGAAGGGGCTCGTGTCTGGCGCAACATCGCGAGCAGGCTTACGACGGGCACCTTTGCCATCACCACAGCCTGTCCCGACCCCGCTGCAGCGCTCGCTTGGGTGGATACTCTGTATTCGCAGGAAGGCGCTATCCTGGCTGCTGCCGGCCTGGAGGGGGTGGACTATGTATTTGATGGGGATGGCACCTGGCGCAGGACCGAATCCGCCTCGCAGAGCACCTTTTTATCGGATGTCTCCATCATGACGGGCACCACGCCCCCGGGGATTTCGCCGGATGGCTTCCATGAGAGGGTTTCCGACCCCATGGTTCAGTCTCTTTCCGCCCAGATCGCTGTCGTTTCGTCTGTGGCGACCGATCCTTTTCCCGCCTTTTCTCTGACGCGAGAACAGGAAAACACCCTCTCGCCTCTGCAGGACGCGATCGGGCTGTATGTGGATGAGTCCATCGCAAGATGGGTGATCGGAGAATGGGAACAGAGCGAAGAGCAGTGGGACAGCTTTCACCAGGAACTAAACAACCTGGGCATCGACCGGTTTTTAGACTTCTGGCAGCAAATACTTGACGGCCTGGAGGAGAAGTAAGGGATGACGCATATCGACCTTGCGAGAGCCATGAAGACGCCCGAAGCGCTGGAAAGGTACGCGCGCCTCTATGGAAGAAGGGAAGGAAACCTCGTCAACCAGATCTCGCGGTATTCAGGCCTTGTGAAACGCCATGCCGAGCTGTTCGGACAGAGCGATCTGGTCACGCTGCTCAGTGCGCCGGGCCGGGCCGAGATCATTGGCAATCATACCGACCACAACGCAGGAAGAGTTCTCGCAGCTGCTGTGGGCCTGGATACGCTGGCCGCGGTCACGGCACGAGCGGACAAAAAGGTCCGCGTCGTCAGTGAGAAGTACGAGCCCTTTGAGCTTCAGCTGGACGACCTGGCTGCACGCCCAAAGGAGCGCGGGAGTTCCGCCTCGCTGGTTCGTGGCATCGCGTCCCGGATGGCGGAGCTGGGCTTTGTAATCGGCGGTTTTGACGCGGCCATTACCTCTGATATCCAGGTGGGAAGTGGGCTTTCGTCGTCGGCTGCGTTTGAGGTGCTCATCTGTGCCGCCATGGACCTCCTCTTTAACGGCGGCACCATGGACCCGGTCACCCGGGCAAAGATCGCCCAGTATGCGGAGGACAGGTATTTTGGAAAGCCCTGCGGGCTGATGGATCAGACCGCCTCCAGCCTCGGCGGGTTGGTGGCCATCGATTTTAAAAATCCGGAACCCGAGGTCACCCCCCTGTTCTATTCCTTCGCGGACAGGGGATATTCCCTGATTGTGGTCAGCACAGGAGGGAACCATGATGGGCTGACCGCTCAGTATGCAGGGATCCGCAGGGAAATGCAGGATGTGGCCGCCTTTTTTGGAGAGGAAAACCTAAGGCGGGTCAGGCCCGAACAGCTGGATCAGAACATTGCACAGGTACGGGAAACGGTGGGGGACCGGGCTGTGCTGCGGGCGATGCATTACTTTGCCGAGAATGCCAGGGTGTTGAAGGCTGTGTCTGCGCTGCGAGAGGACGATCTGCCGCTGTTTCTTGAGCTGGTGTCCGAGTCGGGGGACAGCAGCTGGGAGCTGCTTCAAAACATCAGCGTCAGTCCCGGCGAGCAGGCCCTCGCCATAGCGCTTGCCCGGGCCAAAGCGCTGCTTGGCAAAAAGGGCGCCTGTCGCGTGCACGGAGGCGGCTTTGCAGGGACAACCCTCAACTTTGTACCAAGGGACAGGGAGACAGCTTTCTGTCGGGCCATGGAGTCGATCTTTGGGGAACGCTCCTGCCTGATGCTGGACGTGCGGCCTGAAGGCGCGACGGTCCTCCTGAGTGGCGCTTGACGCCCACAGGTTCGGGTGCTATGTTGGCCTTGCGGTCCCATGGGTCCGCACAGCGCGAGGAGCGCGCGTTTCACAGCCACTGCGGCGCCCCCCGGCATGCTGGGGGCGCTTGTGTTTTTAGGAGGGATTCATGATGAAAAGGAGGCAAGGCGCCGCCTATCTGTCCTTCACCGCCATCATGACTTCAACAGCGGTGATCCTCAGCTACTATCCCGAAATCCCCATGCCGTTTTTTGCGCCATGGCTGAAATTGGACCTTTCCTTCACGCCCCTGCTCCTGCTGGGATTTTCCCTGGGCCCCGCTGCGGGGATCTTTTCGCTGCTGGTCACAAATGCCGTCCGTCTGCTGGGCTCCACCTCCTCGGGGGTCGGGGAGATCGCCAACCTGATCGTAGGCGCGTCGTACCTCTTGCCCGCCGCGCTGGCCTACAGGCGCAGGCGCACGAGGAAGGCTGCCCTGGTCGGAATGGCTGCGGGTGTGCTCCTGATGACAGCTGCAGGGGCCCTTTCAAACCTGTATCTCCTGATGCCCTTCTACTTCGGGGATCGGATCCTGGACTTTGACATGCCGGGATACCTGGTGAGCGCGGTGGTGCCCTTCAACCTCGTCAAGGGTGCGGTGAACAGCTTTTTAGTCCTGGTGCTGTACAAGCGCCTGTCGCGGTTTCTGAAAGAAGCGCAGGGAGAGAGTGGCGTTGCAGTCAAAAAGCAGCGCTGAAACCCGCAGCATCGGCGCCCGACTGGCTTCTTTGCTCAAGGAAGGGGACGTGGTGTTGCTGACGGGGGAGATGGGGACCGGGAAGAGCGAATTCGCCCGCGGCATCGCAGGGGGTCTTGGCATCTCTGGGGCGGTTCCGAGCCCTTCGTACACCATCTTGAACGTTTATGACGAGGGCAGGCTCGCCCTGAAGCATTTCGACTGGTACCGCGTCCGCGACCCTGAAGAGCTGTTCGCCTCCGGGCTTGACGAATGGGTGGGCGGGGAAGGGGTGACCCTGATTGAATGGCATGAAAGGGCCCCTGAGCTTCTCCCCGAAGACTGCCTGGAGCTTCGACTGCGGGGGACGGGCAACCAGGCAAGGACCATTAGCCTGCATCGGAGGGGAGGCTTTCGTTTTCTTCCGGGCTTCTCGCAAACGGAAGAAAGGCGGACGAACGCAGGATGATTGTACTGGCTGTGGATACCTCCGGGCCTTCTGCGGGCGTAGCCCTGATGACGGAGGGCGTCTTTCTCTATGAGGCGACGGTATGCAACCGCCTGACCCATTCGGAAAACATCATGCCAATGGTTGAGGAAGCGCTTCGTCGCGGCGGGGTCGCCATCGGGGATGTCCAGCTGTTTGCCGCGGTGGCAGGACCGGGGTCTTTTACGGGCGTGCGCATCGGCGTATCCGCGGTAAAGGGGATGGCGCAGGCACTCGCGAAGCCCTGCATCGGGGTGAACGCCTTGGAAGCGCTTGCGATGGGCCTGGTGGAAACGCCGGACGAGGTTGTATGCGCCATCAGGGACGCCAGGGCCGGTCAAGTCTATGGGGCAGCCTTTGCTTCGGGGCGGAGGATTACAGAAGACCTGGCGATGAAGCTTTCAGACTTCATCGCCGCAGTGGACAGCCCCGGCAGGCGCTTTGTTTTTATCGGGGACGCGGTGCCTCCTTACAGGAAGGCGATCGCCCTGGCGCTGGGAGAAAGGGCTTCCTTTGCCCCGGAGCACCTGCTTCACTTAAAAGCCGGTGCAGCGGCTGCGATCGCTCTCAGGGACAGGGAAAAAGCTGTGGAAGCCGCCGGCCTCATCCCACTGTACTTGCGGCCTCCTGGAGCGCTGCGCCGTAGGAGCAGGGAGGCAACGGATGACTGAAATACAGATTCGTCTCATGGTGGAGACGGATCTCCCCTCCGTTCTCCTGATTGAAGAGGCTTCGTTTGTCCAGCCCTGGAGCCTGGAGTCCTTCAAAGCGGAGCTGCGCTATAACCCGGCAGCGAGGTACTTTGTAGCCTTTGAGAAAGACGATCTTGTGGCCTTTGGGGGCATGCACCTGATTTTCGAGGAGGGGCACCTCATCCATCTCGCGGTACGAGAGGACAGGAGGGGGCAGGGGGTTGGGCGGAAGCTGGCGCAGGCCATGCTTCGGTACGCTTCCAATCTGGGCGCAGCATGGATGACGCTGGAGGTGCGCAAAAGCAATGTCCCAGCCATTTCTCTCTATCGCTCACTGGGGTTTTTTCAGGTGTCCGTCAGAAAGGAATACTATGAAGACAACCGGGAAGACGCGCTGCTGATGGTCTGTGACCGACTTCCGCCGGCAGACCCGGACTTCGAGGAGGCTGAAGCCCCGGTGGAAACAGAGGGGAACACCAGGACCTCGCATTCGAGGCGTCCATTGTAAAGGCGGCGCCTCGCGGCGGCACGCCTGCCAAAGAAGCGCTCAAAGCCCGGGTGAGAGGATATCGCGGTGATGCTTGATCCAGGTGTTCTTCTGGCAAGCTCGCCGAGCGCCCTGATATGGGCTTCCGCCGTCTTTTGATCCCCGAGGCGTTCGCCGTAGGGCGGGTTGGTGACAATACAGGGTGCCGGTGCCTGGAGCTCAAGCTGCCTGAAATCCCTTTGTTCAAGGTGGATCAGGCCTTCCAGCCCTGCCTGTATCAGATGCCTGCGTGCCAGGTCCAGAGCCCCGGGATCGATATCGCTACCGGCGATGTCCCTGACAAGGCGTGGATCGAAGCGATCCTGCGCGTCCTGCCTCAAATGCGCAAAGTGACTGCGGTTTAGAAAGCTCCAGCTCTCCATTGCGAAGGGCCTTGTAAGTCCTGGCGCGCGCCCTGCGCGGAGGAAGGCCGCTTCGATCAGAATCGTTGCCGTTCCACACAGCGGGTCATAGAGGGGTTGTTTTCTGTCCCAGGGAGACAGGAGAAGCATGGCAGCGGCAAGGGTTTCGCGTAGCGGCGCCTCACCGGTCCAGGTCCTGTAACCCCGCCTTGAAAGCGCGTCCCCGCTCGCGTCCATGGTCACCCGGACGCGGTCCTGGTGAATGCTGATCCCTATCGCGTGCCGGGTCCCCGTCTCGGGAAGCTGTTGACAGCTGTAGCCCGAGCGCAGGCGCTCGACGATGGCCTTTTTCGCGATCGCCTGGCAGTCACGCACGCTCATCAGACGGCTGCGCGCGCAGGTGGCAGAGACAGGGAAGGCGGCGTTGCGGGCCAGGCAGTCCTCCCAGGGAATGGCGCGCACCAGTTCAAAGAGCATATCAAAGGACTCCGCCCTCCCCTCCTGAAGGACGAGCCGCACCCGGTCGGCCGTCCGGACATGCAGATTTGCAAGGAAAGCAGCGTCCGCATCGCCCTCAAAGGCTACGCCTCCCAGGGTGGGCATTCCCTTTATTCCCAGCTGGGACAGTTCTTTCTTGACCAGGCCTTCTAACCCGAAGGCCGCAGACGCGATCCAGCGCACGGCGCACCTCGTTTCTAAACCCATTGTAGCGACAGCGGGTGCTGTGTGCAACGGTGCAGCGTACCTATCGTGCATTGAGCGCGAAGACAGTCCCGGTGCCTTCCAGGGATTGAATACGGTCTCACTGCAAAAAACGCACTGAAAGAGCGGCCTGCACGAAAATCTGAGGGCTGGCCAACGTGCTGTATAGAGCGCTTGGCCAAAACGGGTCCTTGCCTGCATGGCAACGGAGTTCTCTGGAATCATGGGTTTTACGATGGATGCAGTGTCGTAGAGAGATCCGTGGGGATCGAAAATAAAACGAAGGGAACCCTGTGCTGGAAATCGTGGTGGAGAGATTCGTGGATCAGGCGGGAGGATACCTCTCAGGAAGCAGGCTTGGTATCCGCTTTCACGGTGTAGGGCTGCGGATGGTTGCGGGAATGGATTCCCACTGCACCGGAGCTTCTAAGTCTGGCCCCTGAGCAGCTGCTCATTGCGCCTTCGCCCTGTGAGGCTCTGGCCTGCGGTGGCCAGTTTCGTCCGGCTAAGGGCCAAGAAGGCTACCTGCAACGCACATTGACCGGGACTTGGGCAGGGCCCTTCGGTCCATGCCTTCGGTGGCTCTCTCGCTGCGTGCGGACAGCTTCGGTCCAGCAGGCTCCGCGCGCATGCCGGCTGTAGCCTTCCGCTGCTTTGCTGTTCTTTCAGGCGATGTTGTCTGGTTTCTTCGGACTGACAACCCATCTCAGCCCTGGCTTTCGCCGGATTTGTCAGAACCCTCTGAAGGTGCTTGGTGTCCCGCAGCCGTTATGTCGCTGCGCCAGGCCTTCTTCCTGTCCGGTGAGGGGGTGCTCAGATAGCGTCGGGCGGGAGACCAGCTCAATCCTGTGCTTGCACAAAACACGTCCAGGATCTGTGATTTTTCGGGCTTCCTGGCCTGACTGTCATCGCCCTTCAGCCGCAGTGAGATATCCATCCGTGCTCTTTGGAAACGGCTTTCTTTTTCATATTGTCAGAATACACGTTTGGCGCTCAGGTGTCTCTTGGGTGCGACCTCCTTTTCATGCCCATTGTAGGTAGGCTGCGCCGAAACCTGTACAAATCGGACCGGGCAAAGTAAAATGGCGCCGGATGGGAGGGGAGATCTGATGAAACGAGCGCTGCTCATTGTGCTGGACAGCGTGGGTGCAGGCGCCATGCCGGACGCCGCGCGCTACGGGGATGAAGGGGCAAACACCCTCTTACACGTAATGGGAAACACGCCTGACAGCCTTACCAACCTTCGGCGGCTGGGGCTTGGACATCTCCCGGAGGCGGGTTTAAACCCCCACCCTGAAGCAGCGGGTGCCTTTGGGCGGATGGCCGAGGCTTCTCCGGGAAAGGATACGACGACGGGGCACTGGGAGATTGCGGGCCTTAGGCTTGAGAACGCCTTTCCGACCTTCCCCAATGGCTTTCCGGAATCGCTCATCAAGGCCTTTGAGCGTGCGATTGGCCGCAGGACGCTGGGAAACCGACCTGCCAGCGGGACGGTGATCATCGAGGAGCTGGGGGAGGAACATCTCAGGACGGGGTTTCCCATTGTGTATACCTCTGCGGACAGCGTGTTCCAGCTGGCAGCCCACGAGGCAGTGATTGCGCCGGAAGTGCTGTACGAGATGTGCAGCGCTGCCCGCTCCCTGCTCGTGGGCGATTGGGCGGTCGGCCGTGTCATCGCCCGCCCCTTTGAGGGGACTGGGAAGGGCGTCTTCCGACGCACAGAGCGCAGGAAAGACTTTTCTCTGGAGCCTGTCGGAGAGACCGTCCTGGACGCGCTGAAGCTAAGGGGTCTGGACGTCTACGGGGTCGGAAAGATCGGGGACATCTTCGCGGGCCGCGGCCTGACGGGAAGCGAGCCTGCGGCGGGCAACAGCGCCTGTCTGGACGTAACCCTCCGGTATATGCGGCGACCTTTTCATGGGCTGTGCTTTGTGAACCTGGTGGACTTTGACATGCTCTACGGGCACCGCCGCGATGCTGACGGCTATGCGCGGGCCCTTGATGCGTTTGATCACAGGCTTCCGGAAATCACGGACAGCCTTCGCAAGGGAGACCTCCTGATCATCACGGCGGACCACGGCTGCGACCCAACGCATCCCGGCACGGACCATACCAGGGAATACGTGCCGTTGTTGGCCTGGAGGCCAGGCATGAGCTTGCGCAGCGCCCTGGGAGATCGGTCCACCTTCGCGGACGTAGCCGCCACGCTGGCAGAGTTCTTTGGCCTGCCGGAGCGCTTCGGTGCGACATCTTTCTTAAAAGAAACGGAGGAATGCCTGTCATGGGAATGAAGAAGTACAAAAGGGCGGCGGTGGCGATCCGCGAAGCCTGCGGGGAAGCTCCCCTTGCGATGGTTCTGGGCAGCGGAATGGGCGGGTTTGAAGAGCAGCTGTCGGAGGCGCGGTCTCTCCCGTATGCGGAGATCCCGGGATTTCCCGTGTCCACAGTCCCGGGCCATGCGGGTCGATTTACAGCGGGAACGATCCGGGAGAAAAGGCTTCTGCTTATGTCCGGCCGCTTTCATTCCTATGAAGGGTATTCCATGGAGGCCGTGACGATGCCCGTGCGCGTGATGAAACTGCTTGGCGTTGAAACGCTCCTCCTGACCAACGCTGCCGGGGGCGTCAACCCCGCGTTTTCACCCGGAGACCTGATGCTGATCACCGACTTTATTAATCTGACCGGGCGCAACCCGCTGCGCGGCAGAAACCTTGATCCCTTTGGACCCCGGTTTCCGGACATGAGCAGGGCGTATGATGCACAGCTGCGCGAGCTGGCCTCCCGCGAAGCCGAAAGGCTGGGGTTCCCGTTACGCGAGGGCGTGTACTGCTGGATGAATGGCCCCAGCTTTGAGACGCCTGCGGAAATTCGTATGGTTCGAAAGCTTGGCGCGGACGCGGTCGGCATGTCCACCGTACCCGAGACCATTGTCGCCCGCCACTGCGGCATGCGGGTCCTTGGGATCAGTACGATCACCAACATGGCTGCGGGCATCCTCGAAGCCCCCATCAGTCACGACGAGGTGTTGGAGGTGGGCAGGACCGTTCGGGACCGCTTTGCCAGCCTTCTGAAGGCAGTCATCGGAGGCATTGCAGCCCCGGCTTTGGACTTGTTCGGCGCTACGCCCTGAGCGCGGCGCCGAAGCGGCTGTGGAGTGCCTGAAGGATTCCGTCCAGGATTTCCTTCACCTCGCCTTCCTCGAGCGTACGGTCTGCTGCCCGGAATACAAGCGAGAAGGCGGCGGACTTCCTGTTTTTGTCGATTTGGGCGCCGCGGTATACATCAAAGAGGGACAGGTCCTCCAGCAGAGGGCCGGCTGCTTCACGGATTGCTTCCATGACGGGCAGGAGATGCTGGTCTTCCGGGAGGACGAGGGCCAGATCCCGGGAGACGGCAGGTGTTCGAGGCAGGCTGCGGACGGTGCCCATGGGTGAGGAATGCCTGCGGAGGCTTTCAAGGTTGATTTCAGCGATATGGATGCGACCGGAAAGCCCAAAGGCCTCGGCGATCTCCGGATGGACTTCGCCCACCACAGCAATGCGCTCGTGCGCGGAGGAGAGGAGGGCGCAGCGCCCCGGATGATGATAGTTTTCGCCACCGGGGACAAGGGTACAGGCAACACCTTCCCGGGCGCACAGGGCGAAGATGGCGTCCCTGAGGCTGTAGAACCCACCGTCTTCCCCGAAACGCCCCAGACACAGCCAGGGTTCCTCCCCTACCAGACCTTCCTCCGTCCGCACGGAAGCATCAAAAACCGTGCCGAATTCGTAGAGACGGGCTTCCCTGGCCCCCCGGCTCTTGTTGGTGTACAGTGCTCGCAGCATGCCGGGCACCATGGAGCTGCGCAAAAAGGCCGTGTCCTCTCCCAGAGGGTTTCGTATTCTGACCGGATCAAGCCTCCCGTCTCCCTCAGAGAGCCTCAGGCTATCCAACTGGCCTTGACTCATGAAGGAGAAAGCCATCGTCTCGAAATAACCAAGGCCATGAAGGATCGCTGCAAGCCGTTTTTGCTGCCTGCGGCGTGCGCTGTCTCCTCCCGGGCTTGTCTCTCCCCGGAGCCTGGTGGAGGGGATGCGCTCGTATCCTGCCAGGCGCAAAACCTCTTCGCCCAGATCTGCCTCCTGCCAGATATCCTGCCTGAAGGCCGGCGCGACAGCTGTCAGTCGGTCGCCCTCTGCCTCAGCGTCAAAGCTGAGGGAGCGGAGGATGGAAACCATCTCGTCTCCGTCCAGGTCCAGGCTGATCCTGCTTGCGATGCGGCTGACTGAGCCCGTGACCACGCTGCGGGGGATTGGCGCAGGGTATACGTCAATGGCGCCCGACACGATGTCGCCTGCATCCAACAGGCGGACCAGATGGCAGGCCCTTTCCAGGGCGACCATCGCTGTAGCAGCCGTCACGCCCCTCTCAAAGCGCGCGCTGGATTCGCTGCGGATGCCCAGAGACCTCGCTGTGATGCGGGTTACAGTCCTGTCAAATGCTGCGCATTCAAAAAGGACCTCCCTTGTATCGTCGGTAATCTCGCTGTCAAGGCCTCCCATGATGCCGGCCAGCCCGGTGGGACCACTTCCATCGCAGATCAGGAGTTCTCCGCCCGAAAGGTCTCGGAGCTTTCCATCCAGCGTCGTCAGCTGCTCGCCGGGGGCTGCCTTGCGCACAATGATGCGCCTGTCCGCCACGCGTGCCAGGTCGAAGGCATGCATGGGGTGCCCTGTTTCCAGCATCACGTAGTTGGTGATGTCCACGATGTTATTGATAGGCCTGATGCCGGACAGGAACAGCCGCTTCCTGAGCCATAGCGGGGAGGGGCCTGTGCGAACGCGCGTGACGACGCGCGCGCAGTAGCGCGGACAGAGCGTAGGCTCTTCAACGGTGACGCCGGCCACCTCGCTGATCTTCTCCGCGGCTTCATCAAAACGGGTGTCCGGCATGGAAAAGCCTGTCTGAAAGGCTGCGGCTGTCTCGCGGGCGAGGCCCCATACGCTGAGGCAGTCTGGCCTGTCAGCCAGGATCTCAAAGTTTGCCACCGCGCCGTCCAGGCCAAAGAAGCTGCGTATGTCCAGGCCGACGGGAACCTCTTCGTGCAGGATTAAAAGACCGTCAGCGCCGCAGGAGGGGTAGAGCTCCTGGGGGATGAGCAGTTCCTCGGCAGAACAGAGCATTCCCTGGCTTTCAACGCCACGGATGCTTCCCTTTGAGATACGTCGGCCACCGGGAAGCACGGCGCCTTCCAGAGCGACCGGGGCCAGAATGCCCTCGCGCACGTTTCCCGCCCCGCAGACGACCTGGATCGGTGCCCCACTGCCAATGTCCACAGAGCAGACTTTCAGATGGCTGCTTCGTTCATGAGGCCACAGGTTCAGGACACGGCCTATAACGACGCCTTCCAAGTCTTTGCCGGGGTATTCTATGCCTTCCACGGCCGTGCCGGTCATGGTCATCCGTTCCGCATAATCCTCGGGACTCACCGGAAAAGACGTATATTCTCGGATCCAGTCCAGCGGTATTTTCATTGTATCCTCCCTGTGCCTTCTTAGCGAAACTGGCTCAGAAAGCGCTCGTCGCCTTCATACAGAAGCCTGATGTCCGCAATGCCATACCTAAGCATCGCCACCCGCTCAAGGCCGATTCCAAATGCAAAGCCGGAGTATTCGGCACTGTCGATCCCGCAAAGGTCAAGCACCCTCGGGTTAACCATGCCGCTGCCGAGCACCTCGATCCATCCACTGCCCCTGCATAGACGGCAGCCCGCTCCGTGACACGAAAAGCAGGTGATGTCCACCTCGGCGCTGGGTTCCGTAAAAGGGAAAAAAGCTGGGCGGAAACGGGTGCGGGACTCGCTTCCGAACAGCCTCCTGGCAAAGGCATCCAGCGTGCCGCGCAGGTCCGCCATGGTCACGTCCCGGTCAATGGCCAAGCCTTCAATTTGATGGAAGACCGGGGTATGGGTCGCGTCGATCTCATCAGCCCTGTAGCAGCGGCCGGGACAAACCACCCGGATCGGCGGCTGGCGTGTCAGCATGGTCCTTGCCTGAACAGGGGAGGTATGGGTGCGCAGTACGCGCCTGTCGTCCACATAGAAAGAATCCTGCTCGTCCCTGGCCGGATGGTTTTTGGGGATGTTCAACAGCTCGAAGTTGTACAGGTCAAGCTCCAGTTCCGGTCCCTCCACAACTTCAAAACCCATGCCCACAAAACAATCCACCATTTCGTCCGCAACCAACGTCACGGGATGCGACGATCCGACGCGGGGGAGTGGGCGGGGCTCTGTGACGTCAAGGGTCTCGGCCAGGATTCGGGCTTCCCTTTCAGTCTTTCCGAGGGCATGCTCCTTTTGAGACAGGATCTCCTTTATCTTTTCCCTTGTCCCATTGATCAGTTGCCCGGCGATGGGGCGCTCCGCCGGCGGGATCTGTCCCATCCCCCGGAGAAGCTCTGTCAGGCTTCCCTTGCGGCCAAGAAAACGGGTACGTGCGCTTTCGAGGTCCTTCAGATCCCTTGCATGAGCAAGCTCTGCTGCCAGGGCGTCCAGGATATCCCGGATCCGTTGCTTCAGTTCCATGAGCCCTCCCTCCATCATAAAGGCGTCCCGTGCTTTGCACGGGACGCCTATTCAGCGTGGTACCACCCGATTTCCGCGGAATCTCCGCGCTCCCGGCCCTTCACGCAGGCAGACGGCCGGGCCTACTCCTGTTCAGCCCGGCGGCTCGGAAGTGAATGCCCCGCCACCTCACCGGCGGCTTTCAGCCTGGGCCGCCTTCTCTGAAATGAACGGACGATACGCGGGGGTTGTCCTTCGTCACAGCCGATGCGGCACTATAGCACAGCGCGCCTCAAGCCGTCAAACATCTCCAGCGCTG
>CAZPIC010000029.1:5226-30712 GCA_964586835.1 uncultured Oscillospiraceae bacterium | reverse complement strand
AGTATGTGAGGCATCGAAGATTTCTTTCGCGCTCAACTTGACATGAGGCACTGCGGGGGGCCTGAGGAGGCTATTGCATATTGTTTCTCATTGAGATGAACTTCGATCAGAAATGATCCTCTTTAAACGCTTACAATAAATGAGGGCGAGACTTCCCAAAGCCCTCAAAAAACACCATTGAGCTGGGCGAAGCCCTTCAGAATAGGAACCTGAATGGTTTACGAGCTTGAGAGACGTGCATTAGCGCACAGATAGGGCGATACGATACTTGATTTTGAAGCTGAGTTCTTGAAAACTACGTGCCAGAGATGCTCGAAGGGCAGGGCTACGCCTCCCCTCGGTTTCCGGTGGTTTTCTTTTATCAAGACACGCTGCACAAAACGCCTGATTCCCTGCGGCAACAGAGACCGGCGTCAACTTCCTTTTCATTGGCTGAGCATACTCGTTTTGCGCCCTCTTTTAATGACGCATGGATCTTCTTCCGCTCAATGGATATCGGGTACGCCCATGTGATGGTTTATCAGCAGCTCGACGCGAGAATAGATCCTGACCGTTCATGCGTGTGCCCTGCCTGACGACACGGATTGTAGACGGAGAGTTCTCTTTCTGGTAGAATCCCCACGATGATTACTGAGAAAGGCATGAAAGCGAACCTCTCCCTTGGCATAGCAGCTCGTCGAAAATGTCCTAGCGGCAACAGGGTAAGGGTTGTCTTTTGTCCGCGAGGGCTCTCCGTTCCCCAGGCATCTCACCCTTGGGCAGTGCTTTCACCCGCAGTGAAGCGTTCCGGCGCAGCGAGGTGGGCACATGCTTAAATACTTCACCCACCGGATTTTCATGATGCTCCCCATGATCCTGGTGATCAGCCTGCTCGTGTTCATCGCGCTCGAGCAGACGCCCGGCGATCCTATGATGTCACGGTTCTCACCAGAGACAATTACCAACCTGACGCTTGACCAGCTCGAAACGCTGCGCGAAACTGCCGGGCTCAACAAGCCGATGTTGGTGCGCTATCTCAAATGGCTATCCGGGCTCCTACAGGGTGACCTGGGCTACAGCATCACGACCGGTGCACGGATCAGCGACATCATCGCGAACCTGCTGCCGGCTACGATCTGGCTGTCACTGGCCTCCCTTTTATTCTCCGTCGTCCTGGGCCTTGGCTTTGGCATCCTCTCCGCGGTCAAGCACAATTCCTTTATTGATTACCTCTCTTCCATCTTTGGCGTCATTGGCATATCCATGCCGGAGTTCTTTATCGGCGTCCTGGCGATCCTGTTCTTCGCGATCCGGCTCAAATGGCTTCCCGCTCAGGGCAGAACCGAGATTGGCGCAACGTTTTGGGTCAATCTCAAGTATATCCTCCTGCCGGCGATGAGTCTGGGGATCACCCTGACAGCCGCGCTCACGCGTTACACACGCAATTCCATGCTGGACGTCATGAACCAAAACTACGTCAAGACTGCACGTGCCAAAGGCTTGCCGGAGTGGAAGGTCTTTACCCGACACGTCTTCCGCAACGCCCTGATGCCCATCAGCGTCCTGGTCTGTTTGCGGCTGCCGATGCTGGTGGGGGGCGCAGTCGTCATCGAACAGGTTTTCGGCTATGCCGGCATCGGACAACGTCTGCTTTCCGCCATCAACAACAACGACTACCAGCTGGTCCTGATCATCATCTTCCTGCTCTCCATCGTATCGCTCCTGTCCAGCCTGCTGATAGACCTGCTGACCGGCCTGCTCGATCCACGGGTCCATTACGGCTGAGGAAGGAGGAGCATCGCCATGAAGGGTTCCAAAGGGAGCAGGCGCTCCAGCCGCTTCAGGATCGTCTTTCACAGCCTGTCTGCGAACAGGCTCGCCCTCGTCGGGCTGTTCTCTATGACAGCGATCATCCTGATGTGCGCCTCTGCCCCACTGTTGACACCCTACAATCCAACGAAGCCGGATTTCAGTGCCCAGGCGCTGCCCCCCAGCGGGGCGCACCCCCTGGGCACGGACAAGCTGGGCCGCGATGTATTCGCCCGGGTACTCTACGGCGGGCGCATCTCGATCCTGGTGGGGTTGTCGGGGGCTGTCGGAGGGATGGTCTTAGGCGTCATCATCGGCAGCCTCTGTGGGTATTTCCGCGGCGTCCTGGACGCTGTCTTTGTCAAGATCGCAGAGCTTGTCTCCATCTTTCCCCAGATCCTCCTCGTTTTGGTACTGGTGACAATTCTCAGCCAGAATATGGTGAACCTGATCTATATCTTCACTGCCACCGGGTGGGTCGCCACCTTCAGGATGGTGCGTGGCCGCTTTTTCTCCCTGCGCGAGGAAAGCTTCGTTGAAGCCTGCAAGGTCTTCGGACTCAGCGATCTGTCCATCGCCTTTCGGCACATCCTGCCCAATTGCCTGGGCCCCGTCATTGTACAGATGACGCTCAACACTGCCGGCTTCATTTTGCAGGAGGCTGCTCTCTCCTTTATTGGTCTTGGGGTACCCTCTGGCACGCCCACCTGGGGCAACATCATGAACGCTGCTCGAGAGATCATCAGCATACAGCAGCACCCCTGGGTTTGGATGGCTCCCGGCCTCTCGATTGCCCTCTTTGTCCTGGGCGTGAACTTCTTTGGTGACGGCCTTCGCGACGCCCTGGACCCCAAACAAGTATAGGAACACAGCATGACCGTTCACGATAACAGATCCCTGCTCCGCGTCAGAAACCTCAGAACACACTTTCGTCTGCGCAAGCGCGTAATCCGTGCTGTGGATGGCGTGAGCTTTGACGTGCGGGCGGGAAAAACACTGGGGCTGGTGGGCGAAAGCGGCTGCGGCAAGAGCATCACGGCGCATACTATCCTGCGGCTGTTACCCAAAACTGCCCGCGTCTTCAGCGGCGAGATCCTCTTCCACCCCAAGGGGCGCGACCCGGTGAACCTGCTCAGCCTCAGGTCTTCCGGCAGAGAGATGCGCGCCATCCGTGGCAAGGATATCTCCATGATCTTCCAAGATCCGATGTCCTCTTTGAACCCGGTCCACCGCATCGGCGACCAGATCGTCGAAGCCCTGCGGGAGCATGAGCGTGTCTCCAAGTCCGATGCCATGCAAAGGGCGCTGTCCATGCTGGAGCGGCTCAGCATCCCCAATGCGGACCGGCGTATCCACGAGTATCCCCATCAGTTCTCCGGCGGCATGAAACAGCGCGTGATGATTGCCATGGGTCTCATCTGCGGGCCCGAGCTCCTCATCGCCGACGAACCGACCACTGCGCTGGACGTGACGATCCAGGCACAGATCCTTGAACTGATGCAGGAGCTGCAAAGGCAGCTCGGGTTCTCCATTATCATGATCACACACAACATGGGCATCGTCTCCGACATGGCCGACGATATCGCCGTTATGTACATGGGCAAGGTCATGGAGTTCGGCACCGCAGAGGACATCTTCTTCCACCCTGCTCACCCGTACACGCAGGCACTGATGAAATCCGTCCCCGTGCTGGGCAATGCGGGGAGAGATCGCTTGGTACCGATCCGTGGCAACACGCCGGATCCGTCGGAGATTTCGGACGGCTGTGCCTTCGCCCCACGCTGCGACTACGCCACGCCCCGCTGTGCCACCCCACCGCCGTACAGGGACACGGGCGCCGGCCACCTGGTGCGCTGTGTGCTGGCGGACGGGACCCCGCTCCCTGAGGATCGCGATGAACCATGAGGTGCTTTTAGAGCTCCAGCACCTGAAGATGCATTTTCCGGTGCAGGAAGGTTTCCTCCGCAGGACCACCGGGGCGCTTCACGCTGTGGACGGCGTCAGCCTGTTCGTCCGCCGGGGTGAGACACTGGGCCTTGTCGGCGAAAGTGGCTGCGGGAAAACGACGCTCGGAAAGACCATCGTTCGTCTCTATGAACCCACTGAAGGTCATTTGAATTACCGGCTTGGCGAAGGGGGTCTGACCGACCTGCTCTCGCTTGACCGGGAAGAAAGCTTCAGGGCGCGAAAAAAGATTCAGATGGTCTTTCAGGACCCCTATTCCTCCTTCAATCCGGTAAAAACCGTCCAGGAAGCCTTTGACGAGCCTCTCCGGGTGCACGGCTTGGGAGACGCAAAGGCAAGGAAAAAGCGCATCGCCCAGCTGCTGGAAGCTGTCAATCTGCAGTCGGACTATGTCTTTCGTTACCCGCACGAGTTTTCCGGTGGGCAACTCCAGCGCCTATGCATCGCCCGTGCGCTTTGCGTAGGCCCCGAGCTCCTCGTATGCGATGAGCCGGTCTCCGCACTGGATGTCTCTATCCAGGCCCAGGTACTCAACCTCCTCAGGGATCTACAGCGGAAACTTTCCCTGACCTATGTCTTCATTGCCCACGACCTGTCTGTTGTCGAGTACATGAGCGATCGGATCGCGGTGATGTACCTGGGAAAGATCGTGGAGCTGGCGGGCGCGGCGGACCTATACAGCAGATATCGCCATCCCTATACGCGTGCCCTGCTCTCGGCGATCCCTATTCCCGAGAGGGGGGTCAGCAGGCAGCGCATCATCCTTGAGGGCGACGTACCCTCTCCCAGTGAACCTCCAGACGGCTGTCGTTTCCACACCCGCTGCTGCTTTGCAGAGGAGATTTGCAGAGAAGAAGAGCCCGTACTGCTTCCCTGCCCCTCCGAGCCAGAACACCTGGTGGCCTGCCATTTCTCAAGGCAACTGAGCAAAAACAGACATTGGGTCATCCGGGAAAACAACTCATGACAGAAGTCGGCCGTTCGCCCGAAGGGGCCATGGCTTCTCACAGCCCGCAGCCTCCCCCCGATCATCGGTTTGACGCTCAAATCCTGCGGGCGCGCGTTTCACTTGTTAAAACTTCATGAAAGGAAGGAAAAAATGAAAAAACACACAACACGACTCCTCACCCTAATGGTGACGCTGAGCTTGGTCTTCACTCAGCTTCCCGCACTCGCGGAAGCCAAGAAAGGCTTGGGGCCGGACATGCTTTTGCTGCCCACCACGGAGGGCATGAGTGACAAGTTCCCCAACTGCCTTGGCGACTACGGATCCATCGGGCGCATGATGCTATTCTCGCGCCTGTTGCGGTTGGACGCGGACCTAAACCCTGTACACGGCGACCTCGCCAAGGAGTGGACCGTCTCCGAGGATGGCATGCAGTATCGTTTTACAATACACGATGGCATCCAGTGGCATGACGGGGAGCTTTTCAGCGCTGACGACGTCGTATACAGCATCAAGTATGCGCTGAAAGCTCCCTCTCTCAACGCCGTCCTCCGCGGTGCGCTGGTGAGCATCCAGGGCGGTCGAGAGTTCCTCGACAACCCAGACGCCATGCCCGCTGACGAACTCGAGGGCCTCAAGTCCGAAGGGAATGTCATTACCATTGAGATGGCTGAACCCAGTGGGACCTTCCTGCTGTCGATGGCCCAGCTCAACATCCTGCCAAGGCATCGAATTGAGCATATCGATCCGATCGCCTTCCCAACCTCCGAGTACTTTGATCACCCTATCGGCACAGGCCCCTATTACGTCAAAGATTTCAAACCCAACGACTATGCTCTGCTGGAAGCCTTTCCGGATTACTTCGGCAAGAAACCGCAAATCCAGCTGGTCAAGATGACACAGATGTCGCAAATCGACTACCCCGCCCGCGCGCTGGCTGACGAGATCGACTTCTTCCACATCAACGACTTGGCCACCGCGGAAGCGGCGGTGCAAAATCCCAACTATGAGATGTTCTTTGTGGACATCTACTTTATCCGTTACTTCATGTGGAATGCCAACGGCGCGGGTGGTCACAACGCGAGCCTCTTCCAAGACATCCGCGCGCGCCGTGCCTTCTTGCATGCCATCGATCGCAAGGCGCTCGCTGACGGGCTGCTGCCCGGACAGGCCGTCTTAACCAACACCAAGATCCCCGCTGCGTTTGACTATTACAACGATGAAGTATATGACTACGATTACAACCCCGAGAAAGCAAGACAACTGCTTGAGGCGTGTGGCTTCGATTTTTCAAAGACCGTCAAGCTCGCAGCTTATTACTCCGATCAGACCACCGCCAATTTCATGGACGCAGTCGTCAGCTACCTGGACGATGTGGGCATCAAGGCTGAATGGAAGCTGCTGACCGGGGACCTCACCTCGGGGATCTACGAAGTCAGGGACTATGACTTCTGCTATGCGGGACTGTCCGCAATGACCGTCGAAGAAGCCTACAACCCTTTCCACAATGCGAACCTGAAAAAGAGCATCATGGGCAACGTGCTCCCTCTCGACCAGACAGACATGGATGATCTGATCGAGGCGCTCTGGAAAACAGGCGATGTTGCCCAGCGCAAGGCGCTCCTGCTTAAGATGCAGGAGATCGAATCTGAAAAGATGCTCTGGTTCCTGCCTCTCTTTTCCCTAAAAAACCTGCAGGTGTTCAACACCGCCCGCGTGAACCTGCCCGAACAACTGATTCTCTCCAACGAATGGTCCAACTACGAGCGCTACATCGAAGAGTGGACCCTCAACCCCAGCCGGTAGCTGAGAAGCGCCGCGCCTAATCTCATACGGGGTTCCAGTCGCTCGGAACCCCGTCATTCCGCGGCAACTGTCATAGAAATATATGCCAGCAAGCTGTAGTATGATGGGGTAAGGCCCTGGGGACAACTCATGGCCGAGCAAAAACGCACAGAAGGTGGGCAGAGAAACGATGAAAAAAATCAAAAACAACGTCGACTGGGTCGGCAAGATCGACTGGGATCTGCGCGAGTTTCACGGCGCTGACTATTCTGTCAACCGTGGCTCCAGCCAGAACGCTTATCTGATCCGCGAAGAAAAAACCGTGCTGATTGACACGGTGTGGGCACCACATGCGGCGGAGTTCATCGAAAACCTGAAACAGCAGATCGACCTGAGAAGCATTGACTGTATCGTCATCAACCACGGCGAGATCGACCACAGCGGGGCGCTCCCTGCACTGATGGCGGAAATCCCGGGCACGCCTATCTACTGCACTGCCAATGCGGTCAAGTCACTGGTTGGCCAGTACCACCACCCGGAATGGGATTTCCACACCGTCAAGACAGGGGACACCCTGGACCTGGGCAACGGCAAGCAGCTCATCTTCGTAGAAATGAGAATGCTACACTGGCCGGACAGTATGGCAGCCTACATGACGGGCGACAACATCCTCTTCTCCAATGACGCCTTTGGCCAGCACTACGCTGTGGAAGAGCTGTTCAACGACAGGGCGGACTCCTGTGAGCTGTGGGAAGAGGCCATGAAATACTACGCCAATATCCTCGCGCCCTTTAGCCCACTGGTCAAAAATAAGATCGAAGAGATCGTCGCGCTCAAGCTCCCCATAGACATCATCGCCACCAGCCACGGGGTCATCTGGCGTGATAACCCTCTCGAAATTGTAAGGAAATATGTCGCGTGGGCTGAAGACTATCAGGAGGACCAAATCGCCATCGTCTACGATACCATGTGGGAAAGCACCCGCCTGATCGCGCACGAAATCGCAAAGCAGATCCACCTCCTCTCCCCCGGGACAAAGGTTAAAGCTTACAACCTGTCAAAGAGCGACAAGAACGACGTGATGACGGAAGTCTTCCGCTCAAAGGCTATCGCTGTCGGCTCCCCCACGGCTATGAACAGCATCCTCAGTTCTGTGGCGGGCTGGCTTCACTTTCTGAAGGAACTCAAATACAAAGGCAAACGCGCCGCGGTGTTCGGTTCTTACGGATGGTCGGGAGAAGGCAATAAGGTTTTAAGAGCTCAGCTTGAAGAGGCCGGGTTCAGCGTTGTTGCCCCGGAGCTCCGCATCAACTGGAAGCCCGACGGCGAGGGACTCGCGGCTGCCAGGGCGGTTGCCGAAGCGCTTGTCGAACCAGAAAGCCTTCGGTGAAGGACGTCACAACTGCGCCAGGGCGTTTTCCAGCGTCCAGGATCACCGGCAGGAGGCTGTGCCAGCCGCCTCTTCCCGGATGATCGCATGCATGGCGTCCGCATGGCGGTCCATCTCGAACACAAGCTTAAACTGCGTGCGCGCACGGTCCAGGTTCTGCCTGGACCGGTGGATGCGAAAATAGATGTCACCCTCAAGATAGTCTGTCAGAAAGCGGATGCCGTTTTCAAGGGTCATCAGTTTCGCTGCCAGAGGCAGCGTCTCCACCTCGACCGGCGTAAGCGCTGTGCCACAAGCGCACAAAAACCCGTTAGCGTAGGCGCGAAACAGGTCAAGGCGCAGCTCAGTGCGTGACGGGTCCTGCGCGTCCTCCGAGCTGCTGCAGGCACCGTAGCGGATGGATTCACCAAAGTCGTTGCCACTCAAGCCCGGCATCACCGTGTCCAGGTCGATCACACACAGAGGCTCCCGGGTCGCCGCATCCAACATGACATTGTTGCTTTTGGTATCGTTGTGCGTCACGCGCAGGGGCAGGTCTCCGCTTCTCAGCAGATCCAGCATGGCGCCCGCATGCCTCTCCTGCCCCAGGGCAAAGTCCGCCTCCCGCGAGACTTCCACTGCGCGCCCCATCCTATCCTCACGGAGCGCGCGGTGCAGGCTGCGATAGCGGCTGACCGTATCGTGAAACCCCGGAATGGTCTCATGGAGCGTCTCAGCGGGGAAGTCCTTCAGCTGCATCAAAAATCCCCCGAAGGCCAGTGCGCTCTGCCGGAAATCCCAGGCTGTCTCGGGGCAGTCCAGACACAGGCCGTCCGTCACGTATTCGTACACCCGGTAGTAGGCCGTTTTTTCAGCCTCCTCGGACTCAAAAAGGACATACTCCTCCCCCTCGGACGTGGGCACAAGCGTGAGCACGTGACGGTGGTCCAGCCCCTGATCCTGCAAATACCGCGCCACCGAGGAAATGTTGTGCATCAGTGCAGGGACGTCCCTGAAGATGCGATCGTTGATCCTCTGCAGAATGTAGGGGTGGTTCCGGTCTGTCTTCACCAGGTAGGTGTGGTTGATATGCCCCCCTCCGTAGGGTTCACAGAAGACTGCGGTCCCATTCAGGGAAAAACACTCCAGAATTTCAAGCATATTGCCCCTCTTCGATTGATTTTGCTGTGTACCGGCGGAGCCACCTGCCTCAGCCCTGCATGCAGTGGACCACAGAGTCTGGCCGATCCTTCGTGCAGGACCCTCCTTGATCGAAGCCCCTGCTCACTCCCCCCTATCGCCCCTTCCCTGTTCCATGGCCTCACGCAGCATCCTAACACCCTCCACAAGGGATAGGCCTTCCATAAAAATACTGCTCGTGCCCGCCACGACCATGTCTGCGCCTCGCTGCACCATCCGGGGAACGTTATCAAAGCTGCAGTTACCATCCACCTCGATGGGGATATGAGCATAGCCTGCAGCGTCCAGCATCCCCCGGGCGCGAGCGATCTTGTCCAGTGTCTGTGGGACCAGTTTTTGCCCCGCATATCCTGGGTTCACCGTCATTAAAAGCAGCATCTCAAGATCTGGAAGCAGGTCCTCCAGCATACACAGCGGCGTGCCTGGATTGAGCGCCACGGCTGGCCTTCCCCCACGCTCACGGACAGCAGCCAGCCCGCGCTGGATATGAGCCGTACTTTCACAGCTGAGCGTCACGATGTCTCCCGGGCGCAGGCTGAGGGAGGGCAGCATGCGCAGGGGTTCCCGCACCATCAGGTGAATGTCCAGCGGCAGATGGCTTTCCCGGCCCAGCGCGTTGACCAAATCGGGAAACATCATCCAGTTGGGCACAAAGTCTCCGTCCATCACGTCGCAGTGCAGGTAATCGACCCCAGCCTTCTCCAGCTCCCGGACACCGCGGCGCAGGTCCAGAAGATCAGCGCACATCATGGACGCTGCGATCAGCTTCTTCATCCAGTTCCCTCCAGCAAGAGCCTTCTAAAGGCATAGTACCCAGCCCCCATCGCACCTGCACGCTGCACGTCAGGCGCCGTCCTCCAGACAAGCCTGCGGGCGACCTGCGGACTGCGCAGCCGGGCAGAAACCTTCTCGCTCAAATTTTCCATGGGAAATCCAGGCATCTGGAATACCCCTCCGCCCAGCAGTACGCGGTCCGGATCCAGGATGATCACCTCGATGGCCAGCACCTCAGAAAGGAAGTTCAGGTAATCTGCCACAGGCTTGCTGTCCCGATATACGGTGAACAGCTCCTCCATGGGGACGCCCCTTAAATGCCTGTCCCGGACGCTCATCAGGCCGTGCCCCGCCGCGTAGAGCTCCGCGCAGCCCCGGGCACCGCAGCTGCAGCGCTTCCTTTTGCCCGGAAGGGGAATATGCCCAAGTTCGCCCGCAATGCCGTTGGCCCCACTGTATACCTTCCTATCTATCACGATAACGTTTCCCATGCCGGTGCCGGCGAAGAAGTCCAGCGTCACGCCCTGCTCGGGAATGGAAAGTGCCCGCACAGCATGCGTGTATAACATGACCACGTCTCAATCCAAAAACACAGGGCAGGCAAAACGCCATCCAGGGAGGGGATGGACGGGGTGTTGATAAGGGGACCCTCAGGAACTTGTCCACAGCTGAGGGAAAGCCCAGAGACAGCACGGAAGGGGTTTTGATCCCCTCAGCATACAGGTAATCCGCCATCACACCCATCAGGCCCTCCAGCGCATCGCCACTGGACCAGTGCGCGCTTAGAAAGCGCCGATAGGACGATAGGGTTCCCTCCCCCTGTCCATCAGCCCCATGCGCGTGTGGGTACCGCGCGCGGAGGCGTTCAGGTCCCCGGACGCGGTGAATCAGCCCCATGCGCGTGTGGGTACCGCCAATGTCCAGTGCCAGCACAGGGCCACGGTCTCTCATCATGACAGTCCCCTCGGTAAAAAGTCTGTGCAACAGAACCGCAAAATTCTCCGGTGTGGGATTTTGCCATCCTGTCCTCCTGAACATGGTCCTCGCCGGAGCAAGAGAACGCAGCTGACGCCTTCTTGTCTGCAAGCGGCACCAGCCTCCACGCTTATTCCCCGGCAGGAAACGCGGCATAGAAACGCGCCACGATTTCAGAAAGCGTGCCGTTGGGGAAGCTCATCGTCCTGCACATGATCCCCTCCGAAACGCCATGCAAAGCTTCCGCAATGCCCCCGGTGATGGCAGCAAGCGTATCGCTGTCCCCTCCCAGCGAGATGGCGTTGCGGACGGCATCCTCAAAGCCCCTGGATTCCAGAAAAGCCATGATGGCCTGGGACACGGCCTCCTGACAGGCCCCGCTGAAGCATTAGCTGTCCCGGATGCTGGCCAGGGTAAAGTCCATGAGGTCGTAATGGCCGTGGATATGACCGCGGATCACTTCCATGCTTTCCCTTTCCTGGCCAGCCATATGGCCGCCGCTGTCGCCTCCGCTCCCTTGATCCCTTCCGGATGGTCGTGTGTCACTGCAGTCACCCTGAGAGCCATGTCGGCAGCCTCCTTGAACGACACGGCTGCAAATCCCACAGGGCTTACGCGCATGGTAGCTCCGTTGCCGCAGCTGTTAAAGGGCTTTGGATCGTCCGAATACATCCACCGGCGAACCGGCCCAGCGTGGAGTATTCTCCCCTGCACCATATGACAGCGTCAGCGACAGCTGCTGCCATGAGGCTGTCGTCCGAGAAGAAACAGCCCTCCGAGAAGAACCTGAAGTCCTTTGTCCTGATGTTGTTCCGCTCAAAACAGGATCCGACAATGCCGCCTACGATGGCTCCCAGCACGGGTACTCTCCTGAATGCTGTTTTGAGCGCTCGCAGAGCGATGTCATACACCGCGCGAAAAGGGGCCGAAACTGATCGCCCCGGCATAGGATGCCGCATAGCAGAACTCCGGTGAACATCGAAGCACCCAAACACGCATGCGCAGAGACCGCAGCCATTGCAGGTTAAGACGCCTTAGACCTTCGCTGCGTGAAGAAACAGGAGCTCCTGCACAGCACACCAAGCGCCTTCGCCGTAGCCCGGGACCGGCTGACGGGACAGGGTACCGGACCCTGCGGCGCGGGCATGGAGGCATGGAGGCAAGCAGGCTACCGCCGCGATATGGGGCTCAGTATACCCCAGGCACGCGGTTTCAGCAACGCGCTCCCGCGCTGCGCCTCGTTGGCCGCAATCAGGGTTTGCTGCGTTGGTGCGGCTTTCACATGGGATGAGCCGCGCCTCTGTAACCCTTGGCGCCACCGCAACAAAAGCCCGGGCCGCCGGGAGCATCCGGCGGCCCAGCCGAGAAAGGACCAGGGCGAAACGACCCGGTCAGGGAATGAAGCTGTAACCCACAGTAACGATGAGATCCTCCAGGTCCTCCATGGTCTGGCCGTCCGTCTCGTCGGTGGTGAAGGTGAGGGTATACAGAGCGTCTTCCCAGCACAAAAAGAGCTGGTCAATCCGTTTGGCTGGAGTAACATCAACAAACCGGACACCCGCGCTGACGAAGACCCTGTCGTCTATATCGACGAGTTCTGCTTCGTACAGAAGCTCAAAGGAGTCTTTGTCCTCAAAATAGAGCCTGTTCAGGTAGTCCTGAATCGCAGGGAAGATATCCTCGGTGCTCAGGCTTCTGTATTGCTCTGACACTTCCGTGACAATATTGAAGTTGTTGTTTGACTGGGGATCCCTGAACATGACAACGTCTCCACCCTCGATCGCCTCCTTGAATGGGGCAAGATCACCGCTTGCCAGGCCACCACCCGGTATCTTTCCCGACCCGATGCCGTCCAGAATCGCCGACATGCTCTCCCGTGACAGAACCAGCCACTCCGCGGGATAAGCAACGGAATATCCGTGCTTGCCGTCGATATAAAGCTCGTCGCTGAACGCAATGCCCCGCTCTTCCACTGCCTCAGCCAACGCTGTGAAGCCTGCAAAAGCCATCAGCAGACCCATAGCCGCTGCAAGAGTTCTTTTCATGGCACACCTCCATCCGTTTGATGTACAAAATATACCGGCCTGCAGCGGTTTCAAACAGAAAAACGCCGTATATTGTAAATACTGGAAAAGACGTACTTTCAAGTCAGATGAGGGGCGGCTGAGGGCGGGCAACCCGTCTGTCGCTCACGCCGACACTCAAGGAAGACTGGAGCCAGGAGCCGGGCAACTTCTTCCATCCCCCGGGCGTCCTCAGGGACGAATCGGTCCAGCCTGGGGCTATCTATATCGATGACGCCAAGGATCTCCCCAGCCGGGCCAAAGACAGGCAGCGCCAGTTCCGACCGCGATCCGCAGTCGCAGGCTATATGACCTTCAAAACAGCGCACATCTCCAACCGCCTGGGCCCTGCGCTCCAGGACTGCTGCTCCGCAGACGCCCTGGTCAAAGCCAATTTCCATCACTGCAGGGCGCCCTTGGAAGGGCCCCAGCACTAGGCGCCTGCCGTCCGACAGGTAGAATCCCACCCAGTTTGCGTCCGCAAAAGCAGCCTTCAGCACCGCCGAGGCGTTGGCCAGCGCTGCTTCAGGAGTTGGCGCGCCGCCGGTGTACAGCCTCATCTGGTCACAGAGCAGGCGGTAGAAGGCGCCCTTCTCTTCAGGATAAGCGATCTCCCGGTAAGCCATGCAACCCTCCGCGCCGGAGCCTTTTTCCGCGCCTCCTGGCCGCGGGGGACAGGCTCCAATAAGTGCTTCCCGATCGCAGTATTCAGCATCGGAAAACCGCTGTCAATGGATTTTAGTCTTCCTGGACGCAATTCCGGGACGTCTGAGCGCCATGGCTGGTGCCCTTCTTCATTTCACGCCTTCAGATCCGCATCCGGACCCCGTGAAAATAGACGCAAATCTCTGCTCTCCGATAGCCAAGGGCAGTGCTATGTGCTATTCTTCCTCATCACGCGGACACCCACGAGGCGGTCCCGGCAACGAGGGGATACAGGCATGGAAAAATTCAGCGAGATGAACTATGAAAGGCCCGACTTTGACCTGCTATACACGGAGGCAAAGGTGCTCCTTGAAAAGATGGAGCGCACGGAGTCCCCAGAGGCGTTTTTTGAAGCTGTAGAGACGCTGGACAGCCGCAGCCGCCGCCTGATGACACAGGCCCAGCTGTGCTATATTCGCTTCACCCTGGATACCCGCGACCCTTTTTATGCAGCGGAACAGGATGTCTTTGACGCTGAGCTCCCGCGCTTTGAAGAGATCAACGCGGATAAAGCCCGGATCATGATTGAGTCCCGGTACCGCGACCAGATCATCACACGCTATGGTGATCACCTGCTTGAGAAGTACGAGGTGCTCAGGAAGGCCTTCTCCCCAAATATCGTAGAAGACATGGTGGAGGAGAACAAGCTTAGCTCCGAGTATGAAAAGCTGATGGCTTCCGCCCTCGTCGACTTCGAAGGAGAAAAGCGAAACCTGTCCGCCATGAAGCCTTTCATGGAGTCCCCCGACCGCGCCATGCGTTGCCGCGCCAGCGATGTCCACTGGCAGTGGATTGCAGGCCATGCAGAGCAATTGGACGATCTCTACGACAAGCTGGTCAGGACCCGCCACCGAATTGGCAGAAAGTTGGGGTACGACAACTTTATCCCCGTCGCCTACGCCCGGATGGGACGTACGGATTGGACACAACAGGACGCAGCGGGTTACCGCGACCAAATCGCAGAACACATCGTCCCCCTGGCCCAAAGGCTCTATGTAGAACAGTCCCAGCGCATCCGGGTGGAGGACATGAAGTACTATGACTACAACCTGGAGTTTCAAACCGGCAACCCCTTACCAAGAGGCGGGGAAGACCGCCTGGTAGAAATAGCGCAGGCGATGTACCGGGGACTCTCCCCGCAGACTGGGGCCTTCTTTGACGAAATGATCGTCCGTGGGCTGATGGACCTTTCCACCCGAGAAGGCAAGGCAGGCGGTGGCTACATGACTTGGCTCGCAGATTACAAGGTCCCCTTCATCTTCTCAAACTTTAACGGGACCTCAGATGACGTGGACGTGCTGACACACGAGGCGGGACACGCCTTTCAGGGATATGTCCAACGAGACGCGAAACTGCTGGACCTCACCTCGGCGACTGCAGAGGTAGCAGAGGTGCATTCCATGTCCATGGAATTTTTCACCCATCCGTGGATGAGTGACTTTTTCGGAGAGGACAGTGAAAAATACCGTTACAGCCATGTCGTCAGCGCACTTAAGTTTCTGCCTTACGGCGCTTCCATCGATGAATTTCAGGAATGGGTCTACGAGCATCCGAAAGCCTCGCCTGCCCAGAGACACGCCAGATACCGGGAAATTGAAAAGAAGTACCTGCCCCATCTTGACTACGATGGCCTTGGCTTCCTTGAAAAAGGCGGGCGCTGGCAAAAGCAGGCACATGTCTACCTGCATCCTTTCTATTATCTGGACTACACGCTCGCGTCGGTCTGTGCCTTTGAATACTTTTTCTGGGACAAGAAGGATCATGCCGCTGCCTGGGCTTCCTATGTGGAGCTTTGCAGGCAGTCTGGACTGATGCCCTTCAGGAAGCTGACGCGCGCAGCCGGTCTTCGCGATCCCTTCACGCCAGGAGCTATCGCTCGGATGGCACCGAAACTCTCGGGCTATCTCGACAGCCTGGACAGATCTGCAATATAATGGCGGCAGCGCGTATACGCCGGCAAGCCGGTCAGCTCAGTCCTTGCCCTGACTGTGCCCCAAGCTGGGAACCGCGCCCCGATGCCCAGGGGCATCAGGAAGGATGGATGCATGATGGACAGATGGATGATCCTTGGCACCTGGTCTTTTTCGGAAAAACACATGCCCGCTGGCGTGGCCGTCCTGAAACAGGGAGGCTCTGCCATGGACGCTGTGGTCGCAGTTGCCAGGCGGATTGAGGCGGATCCCGACATAGACAGCGTAGGCCTGGGGGGGCTGCCTGGATGGGACGGGCTCATCGAGCTTGATGCAGCGATCATGGACGGTACCACCCTGGAGGTGGGGGGGGTAGCCGGCCTGAGAGGCTTTCTGCATCCTATTGAGGTGGCCCGCGATGTCTTGACACTGACGGGACACAGCCTCCTGGTGGGGGAAGGGGCAAGCCAGTTCGCGGACCAGCACGGGCACGCGCGAAGCAACTTGTTGACAGCGCATGCGCTCACACGCTGGAGGGAGCTGCGCTGCGAGCAGGGCGCAAGCCCCTACTCTTTTGACAACATCAAGCGCCATAGTGTACAGGGAAAACCCATCGGACACGATACGGTGGGCATTGTAGCACGCGATCATGCAGGGAATTTTTGTGCGGGCACCTCCACCAGCGGACTCGCCCTGAAGCTCCCCGGCCGGGTGGGGGATTCGCCCATCTGCGGAGCCGGTTTCTACGCAGACGACCGCAGAGGCGCAGCCGCTGCCACCGGTGTGGGCGAGGACATCCTTCGCTCGGCGCTGTGCTTTCGCATCGTAGACCTGATGGGCCAGGGAACAGACGCGATGACAGCCTGCGAAACCATCATGCGTCACGCCTGTGCAGCGTTGGCAAAAGCTGGCCGAAAGGCGGGCGAGATGGCTGTTGTGGCTATCGATACACGGGGCGGATACGGATACGCAGCCAACCACGGGACCTTCAGCTGCATGGTTTCTGCAGAAAACTCAGAAGGCGCCTTGCACAAGGCCTCTCCCTGCGCCTCAGAATAAATCCCTGTGCACGCGGATTCCCGGTCCGGGGCGTTTCGCCACACCCTCCGGCGGTCTGCCGCTCCGGTACCCTTTCCCGGGGATCCAGCGTTGCCCGTTATTTGCCAATGTACACGTTTTATTGTATCGTATAGATGACAGATAGTGACACAGGGTACCCGGCCTGCATGGAAAGCGGAGGGGTTTGTGAAAAAAGCTTTCATTTGTGGCGAATCCTACATAGGCTATACCGTTCACGTCAAGGGCGCTGACTCTATGACAACGTCAGGCTACTATGAAAACGTGGGCTGGCTCAAACAAGCGCTGGAGGAAGGCGGCTGGGACGTCTCCTACATGCCTAGCCATACCGCACTCGAAAAATTCCCAGACACTGCCTCAAAGCTTGACGCCTTCGACCTGATCATCCTCTCAGATGTTGGCGCGAACACCCTTTTGATGACCACGCCTTCCTTTTCCCAGGGCGTAACGATGCCCAACCGCTGTGAAGCGGTGAGGCAGTACGTCCTGAACGGTGGAGGCTTTATGATGATCGGTGGGTTCATGTCCTTCACCGGCATCGAAGGAAAGGCACGTTACGGCATGACTGCCATCGATGACATTTTGCCCGTGCGCCTGCTGCCTTTCGACGATCGCATCGAGACCTCCGAAGGCTCCGTCCCCCGTGTCACGGATCCTGCCCACCCCGTATTTGAGGGCATTGACGGGGAGTGGCCCTATTTTATTGGCTATAACCGAACGCTTGAAGACCCCTCAAGGGGCACAGTTCTTGCTAGGATCGGCAATGACCCTTTCATCGCGGTTGGCCAGTTTGGCAAAGGGAGAAGCGCGGCTTTCACCTCGGACTGCGCTCCGCACTGGGGGTCGCCTGCATTCCTGGCCTGGAAGCACTACGGAAGACTGTGGCAGAACCTGGCCCGTTGGCTGATAGATGGGAGCGCGCAAGGATGACATCCCTCCCGGCAGAATACACAGACGAGTATGTCGTCCACATGAAAGACATCAGCAAGAGCTTTCCAGGCGTCAAGGCACTGGACAGGGTATCTTTAGGCGTCAAAGCCGGCGAGGTCATGGCTTTGCTGGGCGAGAACGGCGCAGGCAAATCCACTTTGATGAAGGTCCTAAGCGGCGTTTACCAGAGCGACGAAGGATCGCTGCATGTCTTTGGCAAGGATGTTGGTACAGCCCTCACCCCCCGCAGGGCTCAGGAACTGGGCATCGCCATCATCCACCAGGAACTCAACATGTGCCGCCACCTGACAGTGGCGGAAAACATCTTCCTGGGCCGGGAGATTTGCCTATCCGGAACACGGCTCAACACCCGGGAGATGAACCGCCAGGCCTCCGTCGTGCTTAAAAGCATGAACGTGGACATCGACCCCACCACCATCGTGGGCGATCTGCAGCTATCCAAACAGCAGATGGTCGAAATCGCCAAGGCCCTGTCCACCGACGCCCGGGTACTGATCATGGACGAACCCACCAGTTCACTGACCGCTCACGAAATAGATGACCTCTTTGCCATCATCCGCAACCTGCGAGACCAAGGGCGCAGCATTATCTACATCAGCCACCGGCTGGAGGAACTGCAGCACATTGCCAACCGCGTCACTGTCCTGCGAGACGGGCAGTTCATCGCGACTAAAAATTGGAAGGATACCTCCCTGCCTGAGATCATCAGCCTGATGGTGGGCCGTAATATCAGAGAGAAGTTTCCTCGCGTGGAGTGCCCTCTGGGCGAAACCATCTTTGAGGTCAGGGACCTGAACGCCGGCCACCTGGTGCGCGGCGTTTCTTTCGCCGCTCGTCAGGGCGAGATCGTGGGCATCGCAGGTTTGGTAGGTGCCGGCAGGACGGAAACCACACGGGTCCTGTTTGGGGCCGACCCGAAACAATCCGGCCGGGCTTATATGGACGGAAAGGAAATTGTCATCCGAAAGCCCATGGACGCCATCCGGCACGGCATCGTCCTGGTGCCGGAGGACCGTAAGCTTGCGGGCCTGTGCGTGAAGCTGAGCGTGCGCAGCAATATAGAGCTGCCCAACTTGGACATCTTGTCCACCTCGTCGGGCGCAGTTAACAAAAAGCAAGTTGACAAAGCCGTCACGACAGCGATATCGGATCTGGACATCCGCCTGGCCAGCGCGGACGTGGACGCGGCGAGCCTTTCAGGCGGCAACCAGCAAAAAGTAGTCGTCGCCAAATGGTTGGTGCGCCATTCCCGGGTGGTTATCTTCGACGAACCCACCCGCGGCATTGATGTAGCGGCGAAGGTGGAGATCTACCATCTGATGAACCGCCTGAAGCAGCAGGGCATCGCAGTAGTGTTTGTGTCCTCCGAGATGCAGGAGATTTTAGGCATAGCAGACCGCATCCTCGTGATGTGCGATGGGCGCATCACCGGTGAACTGGCGCGCGAAGAGGCCACTCAGGAGAAAATCCTTGAATATGCTACCCGCTTTGAAAACAAGCTCAGCGGTGGTGAAAACGCCTAAAAGAGGGAGAAAAATCCATGGCAGGCAACGCAAACAGGAAAGGCATTGTCAAGCGCCTGTTCGCCATCCGTGGGATGGGGCAGGTGATCACGGTCTCTTTTGGGCTGATTACGCTGGGTTTCGTTTTTAACCTCATCAACCCAAACTTCCTCTCCCAGCGCAATGTCGCTAACCTACTACGGCAGATCGCACCGTACCTCATCATAGGCATTGGCCAGGGCTATGTGCTCATCACCGGAAACATCGACCTGTCCATTGGCTCGGTCATCGGGATGAGCGCGATGATGTCCGCTACGTTGCTGACAAAGGGAATGAACCCCTGGCTGACGACCGTCATCACCCTTGTCCCCTGCCTGCTGACAGGCCTTCTTAATGGCTTTCTGGTCTCAGTGTGCAGGCTTCCCGCCTTCATCGGTACCCTTGGCACCATGACTATTGCCCGGGGACTGGCCCAGCTGGTCAACGGCAACATGAACACCGACGCAATCGGAACAGCTGCCACCGCCTGGCGCGACATTCTATATTACGGCAAGACTTTTTCCGTCTACAATACCTTCTGGATTGCCATGGTTATCTGGTTTGCCTTCAACTACCTGCTCTCCCGCACGCGTGCGGGCAGATACATATACGCCGTGGGCAGCAATGTGGAAGCCTCAAAGCTTTCCGGTGTGAGCGTCCACACGACCATCATCCGGGTGTATACGGTCAGTGCTTTCTGCGCGGGCGTCGTCGGTCTGATCACCTGTGCCCAGGCCGGCATGGGCTCTATGGACGCAGGCATCGGCTATGAGCTGTACGCCGTGGCGGCCTCTGTCATCGGGGGCATCTCCACATTGGGCGGACAGGGGATCTTGCTGGGCGAGGTCGTCGGCGCGAGTGTGTGGGGCACGATGTACAATGGCCTCTCTCTTGTCGGTGCGCCGGTAGCCTGGCGCAACATCGTCGTCGGTATCATCGTGGTCCTTTCCGTCCTGGTCGACGTGGTCATCCGCAGCGGCACCTTCAGTGCCTCCCGTCTCCGCGCGGCCTTCAAAAAGAACCCTGAACGCGGACAGCGTTTGGAACAAACGTCAAAGGAGGAACTCATATCATGAAAAGACTCGTTGCAATCCTGCTTACCGCTCTGCTCCTCACAGGAGTCACCGCAATCGCTGCAGAAGAGTACAACGTGTTTCTGATCACTATGGACCTCATGGATCAGCACTGGGTCAGCGTGGATGCCGGCTGTAAAAAGGCCGTCGAAGAGCTGGCCGCGGAAGGCGTCAAGATCAACTATATCTGGGACGCCCCCACACGGGGCAAGGATGACGCGGCTCAGATTGAGTCCATTAACAACGCCTTCGCCAACAACGCGGATCTGATCCTGCTGGCTTCCAACGGCCCCGACACACAGGTGGCCACCATCCAGCAATACCAGAAGGAAGGCGTCAAGTTCATCTACGTCGACAGCCCCGCCAATACCGAGGCTTATCAGACGCTGGCCACGGACAACACGAAGGCCGGACGGCTCGCTGGCGTGGAAATGCTTAACAAGCTGACCGAGATGAGCGTTACTGAGGGCAAGATTGGCATCGTCAACGTGAACCCCTCCACCACGTCCACTCAGCACCGGGAAGCGGGCTTCCGCAAGGCCTTTGAAGGTAGCGCCTTTGAGATCCTGGAGCCACAGTACAGCGAAGGCCAGGTCACGGTTTCCCAGACCATTGCAGAAAACTACATCACCGAGGGTTGCGTGGGCATCTTCGGCTGCAATGAAGGCTGCACCACCGGTACCGGCAACGCCATCAAGGAAGCAGGCGCGGATGTCGTCGGCGTCGGCTTTGATAAGTCTGATGCGATTCTCCAGCTGGTCGTTGACGGTGCGCTGCTTGCCACCATGGCCCAAAACCCTGATGTAATGGGCTACGAGGGCATGAAGAGCGCTGTGAAAGTGCTTCGCGGCGAGGAGATCCCCGAAGACCAGAAACTGTTCGATACCGGTGTTTCCGTCCTGAATAAGGAGTACATCGAAGAGCACGACCTGCTGGGCAAATAAGTTCTCCAAGGAAAAGGAGGCCCGTTGGGCCTCCTTTTCTTCTGGACAAAGGCCGCACTGGCCCCCTGAAGGCATGGGAGGGATGAGTGAACTACGAAACGCTTGACCTGAAGAACGTCAGAACACAATCGGCTTACAACCGGACGAATCTGGTGCGCATAGATACGCTGCTCACACCCGGCGGAGAAACGGAGTCTTGGGGTGCGGAGGGACTTGACGAGCTTGTGAACCGGATCGTCGCGGCATTCCGGCGAGGACGTCCGATCCTCTGGTTCACAGGCGCCCATGTCATCAAGAGCGGGCTGTCACGGTACCTGATCCGGCTGATGGAATTGGGCTTTATCCAGCACCTCGCCGGCAACGGTGCCTGCTCGATCCACGATTTTGAGCTGGCCTACCTGGGAGGTACTTCAGAGCACGTTCCGACTGCCATCGAGGACGGAAGCTTTGGCATGTGGGAGGAGACAGGGCGCTGGATGAATGAAGCGATGAACGAGGGCGCCCGGAGAGGATGGGGGTACGGGGAGGCGCTGGCAAGAAGCATTGACAGCATGCCGGAGCGCTTCCCTCACCGGGAGGACTGTGTGCTGTATAAGGCCTTCAAGCTGGGGATCCCTGCCACCTTCCACGTTGCTCTTGGAACAGACATCATCCACCAGCACCCCCTATGTGACTTCGCTTCCATCGGAAAGACCTGCCAGACGGACTTTCTCCGGCTTTGCCGGTCGGTGTCCGGGCTTGACGGCGGCGTATTCCTAAACTTTGGCTCGTCGGTGATAGGCCCAGAGGTCTTCCTCAAGGCGCTGTCCATTGCGCGCAACCTCAGGCATCCCACCTTTGACATAACCACTGCCGACTTTGACCTGCGGCCTCTTGGCAGCCCCGTGGCAGCAGGCGCCGAGAACCCAGATTACTACTACCGCCCGCTAAAAAACATCGTGAGCCGTCCGGTCAGCCGAGGAGGTCGGGGCTGGCGCTTCACGGGAGATCACCGACACACCCTGCCCGCCCTCTTCCACAGGCTTGTGCAGCAGGCGGAGGCCAGGTCATGAAGCTGTCCGCCCTTTTTGGTCCCTTTGGCACCCTGCGCGCGGGAGTGCTCGGAGATTTTTGTCTGGATGTGTACTGGAAGGCAGACATGCGGGAAAGCGTGCTTTCCAGAGAGACACCCCATCACCCCCTCCCCGTCGTTGAGGAGCGCATGAGCCCGGGTGGTGCGGGAAACGCCGCTGTCTGCCTGGCAGCGCTTGAACCAGGCAGTGTCTGCGCGTTCGGTGTGACCGGACCAGACTGGCGAGGAGCCGCGCTGCACGGCCTGCTCCGCACGGCGGGCGTGCAGGTGTCCTGCCTTTCTAAGACAGCTGGTGTCGTCACCGCAGCTTACATCAAACCCCTACGCTGTGGCATATCAGACCTGGTTTATGAAGACCCGCGCATCGACTTTGAAAACCGTACTCCACTTCCCGAAAGCGAGGAAGAGCGGTTGCTGAGGGCGCTTGAGGCTGCGTCGGGAACGCTTGACGTGCTGCTGGTACTCGACCAGCTGCAGCAAGGCTGCGTCACGCCACGTGTGCGGGAAAGGATCAGCGCCCTTGCTGGGGAGGGCCTTCGCGTTGTCGTAGACAGCCGCGACCGCATCGGCCTTTTTCGCCATGCGGTCCTGAAGCCCAACCACCTGGAAGCGGAACGGGCAACAGGCGAACGTGATGCTCTGAAGGCCGCGCTGTCACTGTCCGAGCAGTCTCAAGGCCCCGTCGTCGTTACCTTAGGCGCAAAAGGCTGTGTCATCGCGGAAAAGGGAAGGATTCTTAGCATTCCAGGCAAGCGAGTGCCTCCCCCGATCGATGCCGTCGGCGCAGGGGACGCCTTCATGTCTGCCTTCAGCCTGGCCCTTGCCGCCGGCGCAGGGCTTCAGGATGCTGCAGCCCTGGGAAATGCAGCCTCCGCCGTCATCATCCGCAAGATAGGCACAACGGGCACCGCCACTCGCGAGGAAATCGAAGCCCTATGGTAGGAAGATACTGGGGCCTTGACATTGGAGGCACCAAGACGGCCTTTCTGGCAGGCGACGATCAGGGAAGAGTCTTAAGCCGGCAGGAAGTAAAGACCGCCCTGTATCCCAGCTGGGAAGACCTCTTGAGTGCTGTGCTACCCGCCCGCGGCAGGCCGGCAGCCATCGGTGTCAGCTGTGGGGGTCCCCTTGATACAGCGCGCGGCCTGATCCTCTCGCCACCCAACCTGCCGGGCTGGGACAACGTGCCCGTCACCGACTGGCTCACCCGGCGCTTCAACGCACCCGCCTTCCTCGAAAACGATGCCAACGCCTGCGCTCTTGCCGAGTGGCGCTTTGGCGCGGGAAAGGGCTGTCGGAATATGGTGTTCCTGACCTTCGGTACTGGCTTTGGCGCGGGACTGATCCTGGACGGACGCTTGTACCGGGGTGCAACGGGTCTTTCTGGAGAGCTCGGTCACATACGTTATCGTGCAGACGGGCCTGAAGCCTATGGGAAGCGTGGATCCTACGAGGGTTTTTGTTCAGGAGGCAGCTTGAGCAGGCTTAGCGGCTACAGTGTAAAGGAACTTGTTTTGCAGGCGGAACAGGGGGGCGAAGAGGCGCAGCACATCCTGCGGGAAAGTGCCGAGGCGTTGGGGATGGCCTGCGCGATGCTGATGGACTTGCTTAACCCTGAACGGATCGTGATCGGCAGCATTTTCACGCGGGCGGAAAAGTGGTTCAGGGAAGGCATGGATGCGGTCATTGCTCGGGAGGCCTTGCCTCTCACCCGCAGCGCCTGCCGCGTGCTGGCTGCAGGGCTCAAAGACGCGGTTGGGGACATGGCTGCCCTGACCGTCGCCATCGACGGACTGGAGGGAGAATTGTGAGAAACACTGTGGAAGAAGCAGTAGCACAGCTAACAGAGTGCTTTCTAACGGGAGGCAAGCTTCTGCTGTGCGGCAACGGTGGCAGCGCGTCGGACTGCGCGCACATCGCCGGCGAGTTCGGAAAGAGTTTCCTGCTAAGGCGGCAGCCCGGGCTTGCACTGACTGCCGCAGTAGGCGAGGCCTGGGCTTCGAATCTGCAGGAGGGCTTACCCGCCATCGACCTAACATCTCACACAAGCCTCATGACCGCCATTGCCAACGATATCGGCGGAGAGTTCATCTTCGCCCAACAAGTCATGGCCTTTGGTCGCAAAGGCGATGTCCTCATGGGCCTGTCCACCTCGGGTAACGCAGAAAACGTCCGGCGGGCCATGCTGGTGGCGCGTGCCCGGGGAATGAGAACCCTGGCGCTCACAGGCGCGGGCGGAGGCAGGCTAGCCCAGGTTTGCGATTTGTTGCTGGACACAGACCAGAGAGAAACCTATCTTGCGCAGGAGGAACACCTGCGCCTCTATCACAGGCTGTGTGTTCTGGTGGAAGAGGCGGTCTTTGGAAACCGGGAGCCCTGAGCGAAGCCACAAGCTGCCACCAGAGCGGTGCGTGCGACCGGGCTTTTCTGTCGCCTCCTGGCACGACGGCCTCAGCCCCGATGCCTGCCTGCGTCTTTCAGCCCTGGATGCAAACCCCCAGTCCATGGTCGTTAGCAGCAAAAACCCCACTTCCAAGGAGTGGGGTTTTTGCTGGTGGTGCGCCATCGGGGACTCGAACCCAGGACACCCTGATTAAGAGTCAGGTGCTCTACCAACTGAGCTAATGGCGCATGAACCATTCCGGAGCACGGCGTATCCGGCTTCCCTTCGTCTGCGATCGTCCCCTGCTCTCTTCGTTTACGCGCTCCCTTGAGCATCGGAAAGCGATCACGTCGCAGATTATAAAGCCCTTCCCTGTCCCCGTCAAGCATGCGGCGTACCTTACATACATTGAGCGCGAAAAGGGAGTCGCGCCTCATTAAAAAACGAGCACGAATCGAGTATGCTCAGAGAATAAAAGAGAAAGTCGCACCCGTGGGGACGAACGTAGAGATCATAAAACAACCCAAGGGCGCATCGCAAAGGGTCAGCAAGACAAAAAAGTCCGATCTTCTTCGTAGCTTTATCAAAGCACAGGGCTTAGCAGATCATCAGTCATCGTTTTCTGCGCTCTGGGACACTAGGTGAAAGGAAAGTTCTACGCATCAACAGGCACAGGCAAGTTTATGATGCTCCACAAACACCCCAAAGAAGACAGTAAAACGAGGTGGCATTGTCTGGTCTGTAGGCCGGAGAACTGATACAACTCAGGAACGCGGTCATCCGGCGATACTGCTACGTGGGATCGTGCATTTACCCTGCACACGGTCAGACCTTGCAAAAACAAAAACAGATGATCAGAACATGAAGGGGAAAGAAGCGAAGGAACGCTTTGCCCCGCTACTACGGAGCCACCTCAGACGAGGTTTACACAAAATACGCGGCACTACCCACTACCCGGCACTACC
>CAZPIC010000029.1:0-5126 GCA_964586835.1 uncultured Oscillospiraceae bacterium | reverse complement strand
CGGCACTACCCACTACCCGGCACTACCTTGTGTGATCCCAGCAGCACAAAACGAGACTCTGCCCTCCGGAAATGTTCCGCCTTCCGGATTGGTAAGAAGCCCCTGCCGCTATGCGGGTTCAGTAAAAGGGACAGAGGCATGGCAGTCTCTCCCCATCCCTGCAGACATTTCTCGCCAGAACCTGCTTTTCTTCGCCCTCAAGCATGTGGGCATCCAGGATTCGTTCGCACTCAACTTGACAGGAAGCACTACGGCGTGATTTGCATGTCATCCCGCTGTTCTTGATTATTTCTCATTTCTGTGGTAGGATGCCATTATCAGTTGTGAACATACGCCGCGCCAGGCGGAGGGTATCTGATTGAGCTTATCAAAGAATTCCACGATACGGATCCCCCGAGCAAAGCCGTCCATCATCAGCAGGCTGTATCACATGGTGGAGCCCTATCTCTTCCTGTTGCCCGCCTTTATCATCTTCAGCGTGTTTCTGTTCTTCCCTTTCGGACGCACCATCTATCTCAGCTTCTTCCTGACGGACAAGCTGGGCCAAGCCAAGGTCTTCTGGAGTGTGAAAAACTACCTGGACCTCTTTGGCAGCAGCTCTTTTTGGGCCAGCGTTTCCGTCACCTTTCAGTTTGTGCTCATCGTGGCTTTTGGAGGGCTTCTCATGGGGCTGATCACCAGCCTACTGACAGCCAATGAATATCGCGGTGTTACCTTCGCCAGCGCTTCCTATGCCATGCCGCTTGCCATTGCCTCAGCCGCAGCCTCCATGACCTTCAAGATGATTCTCCACCCCACCAACGGCTTGCTCAACATCCTCCTCAACACGCAAATCAACTGGACGGGCGACAGGCGATGGGGCCTATTCTCTGTTGCGGTGACCACTATCTGGTTGGCCTCAGGCATCAACTTCATCTTCATCAGTGCCGGGCTCCGCAACGTGCCTGGAGAACTCTATGAGAGCGCATCCATCGATGGCGCCAATTACTGGCAAAGGCTTCTGAGGATTACGCTGCCCTCCATTTCACCCACGCTGTTCTTTCAGATCATCATCAATATCATCGGCGCCTTTCAGTCCTTCAGTCAGATCCGCCTACTCACCGACGGCGGACCCGGAGAAGCGACCAGCGTGATCGTCTATGCCATCTACCGGGACGCCTTTTTTAACTTCCGCTATGGCACCGCTGCAGCTCGCTCCATCATCCTCTTTGTGATCGTCCTGATCATTACCCTGATTCAATTCAGCTTCGAGAGAAGGAGCGTACACTACTGATGCTTTCCGCCGCGAACAGGCGAAGAACCAGGGACTTCCTGAACCTGATGATCAACCTTCCTGTTCTTCTGATCATCCTTACCCCCCTCTTGTACACCCTGTCCATCAGCCTGATGCCACCGAGCGAAATCTATAAAAACACGCTCATCCCCTCTACCCTGAACCTAAGCAACTACATCAAGGCATTGACCAACCCTGCCTATCACTTTCCCATCTTTATCCGCAACTCTTTCATCGTCTCCACTCTGGTGATGCTGGGGCAGATGGTCACCTGTTCGCTGGCTGCATTCGCCTTTTCATTTCTGAGTTTCAAGGGTAAGAAACTGCTGTTCCTCCTGGTACTGGCCACCATGATGGTACCGGGAGAGGCCACCATCATCGCCAACTACCTGACCATCAGCCGCCTGCGCTGGCTGGACAGTTTCAAAGCCCTGATCATTCCCTACCTGACCAGCGCCATGGGGATATTCCTTCTAAGGCAAAACTACTTGACTTTCGCCCGTGAACTGCACGAGGCTGCCCGCATCGACGGGTGCAACAACCCACGCTTCATGGCCTCCATCGTCTTGCCCCTGTCCCGTCCAGCCCTCGGCGCCCTTGGCGCCTATGTGTTCCTAAATACCTGGAACCAGTACATGTGGCCGTTACTGGTCACCAACTCATCCAGTTACCGCACCGTCCAGGTAGGCATCAGCATGCTCTACGATATTGACGCAGAATCCCTGGGACTGATGATGGCCGGCGTGGTCATCGTGGTTGTCCCCTCACTGTCCATCTTCATTTTCATGCAGAAGCAGCTGATCCGCGGTCTGATGGCCGGCGCGGTCAAGGGATAATGAAATGCCTTCCCTGGCATTTCAGAATAAACTGAAAGGGGAATCCTACTATGCGCAGACGATTGACCCTCCTCCTCACGCTCAGCCTGATGCTGAGTTTGACTGCAGCCAGCGTCTTTGCGGCACCCGTAGAACTCACTTTCTGGCACTCCATGGGTGGTGTGAATGGCGAGGCTATCTCCAAGATGGTATCCGACTTCAACACCGAATACGAAGGAGAGATCAAGGTCCAAGTCGAATTCCAAGGTACTTATGACGACGCAATCAATAAAATCAAAGCCGCTGGGATGAGCGCCCTGCCCTGTGACGTGGTGCAGGTCTACGACATCGGCTCCCGCTTCATGATCGATTCTGGATGGGCACTACCTGTCCAGGAAATGATCGATGCGGAAGGGTATGACATCTCCCTGATCGAACCCAACATCGCCGCCTACTACACCATTGACAACCAGCTATATTCCATGCCATTTAACTCCTCCACCCCTCTTCTCTACTACAACAAGGACGCCTTCCGGGATGCGGGCCTTGATCCCGACGTGCCCCCGGTCAACTTTGACGAAATCGTCGAAATGGCTGAAAAGCTGAAGATCATGGATGGCGATACGATCGTCCGCTATGGCTTTGGCATGGGCAACTACGGCTGGTTCTTTGAGCAGTGGCAGGGCAAGATGGGCAAGCACTACGTGGACAACGGCAACGGTCGTGAAGCCAGGGCGACAAGGGTCGTCTTTGACGAAAGCGGTGGTGCCGCCGCGGTGTTCAACGTGTGGAAACGGCTTCTTGATGACGGTGTGATCACCTATCTCAACCGCGGCAACAACGACGCGAAAGCTGCCTTCATCTCCGGTCAAATCGCCATAACGCTGGAGTCCACTGCGGCGCTCAAGGCCTTGCTGACCAACGTAGGTGACGACTTTGAAATTGGCACCGGCTATTTTCCCAACATTTTTCCGGATGACAAAGGGGGCGTCTCCATCGGCGGCGGCGCCCTGTGGATGCTAGCCTCTGGCGACGAATCCCGCCAGAGTGCCTCCTGGGAATTCATTAAATACATGATCTCACCCGAAGTTCAGTCCTTCTGGAACGCGGAAACCGGCTATTTTCCCATCACGGTGGATACCCATGAGCTGGATTCTTTCAAGGCAAACCTCGCAGAGTATCCACAGTTCTGGACAGCCATCGAACAGCTGCATGCAACCGCACCGGAATTCTCCGGCTCGTTGCTGAGCGTATTCCCTGAAGCACGTCAACTGGTGGAAACCTATACGGAGCGCCTTGCCAACGGTGAGCTGAGCGTTGAGGATGCGGTCTCCAACCTTGCCCGCGAGGTCAACTCCGCTATCGAGATCTATAACTTGACCAACTGACCTCATTGAAAACGGCAGCCCCCGCTCCCAGAGCGGGGGCTTTTGTGTGGCTCATGCAAGATAGATACACTCAGAAAACCGCCCGGCTGATATACACGGCCGGGCGGGTGCGCGCATTTCGCCACGCGTGATGGAGCGGGTGATGGGAATCGAACCCACGTAACCAGCTTGGAAGGCTGGAGCTCTACCATTGAGCTACACCCGCGCAACACCTTGTGCAAAACCGGGCTGGAGCGGTAGACGAGACTCGGACTCGCGACCTCAACCTTGGCAAGGTTGCGCTCTACCAGCTGAGCTACTACCGCATTGAGTTACGTGGTGCGGACGAAGAGATTCGAACTCTTATACCCGAAGGCACCAGATCCTAAGTCTGGCGCGTCTGCCATTCCGCCACGCCCGCCTGTCCTGCTCCCGAAGGATGGTGACCCATCGGAGACTCGAACTCCGGACACCTTGATTAAAAGTCAAGTGCTCTACCACCTGAGCTAATGGGTCAGTATGGCTGGGGTGGCAGGGATCGAACCTACGAGTGCGGGAGTCAAAGTCCCGTGCCTTACCGCTTGGCTACACCCCACTGCGGGCATCGCCTGACACATTTGGGGTGGGTAGTGGGAGTTGAACCCACGACTTCCAGAGCCACAATCTGGCGCTCTAACCACTGAACTATACCCACCACACACTGGCGCGCCTGAAGGGATTCGAACCCCTGACCCACGGCTTAGAAGGCCGTTGCTCTGTCCGGCTGAGCTACAGGCGCTTAATGAGCCGGGGAGCCGATCGGGAGATCGCCCGCGAGCTTGATCCCTGCCGACGGCAATGGATCTTAGCACATGCCTCCTGCACTGTCAACAAAACCCGTCAAAATTTCAAAGCTTACACGTGAACATTCCGTTCCGCAAAGAATCAAAGTTCATTGTCAAATATTCAACTGTTTCTTCAAAATGAATTAAAAATCACATCAAATGATAGACATTTCCAGAAATAGAGTATTCGTTAGGATGGATCGATCGTTGTCGCAAGATCCGCATGAATGATAGAAATGGAGGGCGGAGAAACGTCAGAGAAAAAAGATTCACCATCAGCTGGAAGGCAGCCTGTTCATTGGGCAGGGGACGGTTTGGCCCATGACAGCCGTTTCAGCGAGATTGCAGACATTGCCCGAGCCCGTTCGCTATGCTTGCATAAATACATCGAGTTGCTCCATAAGCCTGAATTATTCACGAGCTTGAAGATGCGTGCAAAAATACAATCAGAACGATGCGATACAACATTTTAAAGCCGACTTCCTGATAAGCTGAACGTGAAAGAAGCCCGAAGGGCATAGCTACGCCCTTGATATCCTGATGGTGGCTTTTTTTGTCAAGGTACGCTGGGCAAAATGCTTGATTTACTGCAGCAGCGGAGTCAGACGCTGGATATTGGCAAAGGCCTGGAGAAATTCTTCCTGGTACGGACAACTTGAACACAGCTTGAAGGTCAGATAGCGAGCGGCACGGACAAGCCTGGCCGCGATTTTAAGCAATTTCAACCGTAGCGTATCGACATGGTGCATGCGCATACTGGTGGGGAGTGTGATTCTTCGAAACCAGTTGAATAGGTTGTAGGCCAGCGCGGAAAGCTGGAGCCGGTTCGCGTTGACTGTCATGGAAG
>CAZPIC010000028.1:0-31143 GCA_964586835.1 uncultured Oscillospiraceae bacterium | reverse complement strand
GACCCCCTTATTTCACCTGCCCTATCAACGCTTCCGGAACATCGCAATTGCCTCAGGATGGAATTGCGCCCGCTTCATATCGCGCCCCCCGGTTGGGAGGCTTTGTTTCAGGAGCAGGACATTTGGACAAGCGGCTTCAGTCTGTTCCGCAGGATGGCCCGAGGCTTCTTGCATAGCAGAACATGCATTGCTGAAGGACTCCCGCGAAGCCCTCATAGCGGTTGAAGGGGAAGGTATCGCTGTATTCACGTTTGAGCACCCGGTCGATCCATACGTCGACGGGGAAGGCGTTGAGCCTGTGGTAGCCGAAAAGCATCACACAGGCTGCTACCTTCCTGCCTACGCCCGGAAGCGTCATCAGGGATTCAAGCATCTCTGCGTCACCCGCCCCGGCAAGGGCCTCCAGGCTGAACTTGCCGGACGCCACAGCTATCGCTGTCCGATGTACGTAGCTGGTTCGGTATCCAAGGGCACAGGCGCCGAGACGTTCCGGTCCCTGTTCAGCCAGGGCGGAGGGGCTTGGGAAGGCATGAAAGACCTGATCGCCTTCGGTCTTTTCTACGCCGAAGCGCTCGCTGAGGCATGCAACCGCGTGTCGGATGGCGGGAATGCTTTTTCGCTGGGAGATAATGAAGCTGATGAGCGTTTCCCAAGGTTCCTGGCGCAGGATACGCAGGCCCCGGGCGAAGGTGACCGCGCGCGTCAGAAAGCTGTCCCCGGGATCCACGGACGAGAAAAAACGCGCATAATCTGTACCGGTGTCAAAGTAATTTTCCCAGATGGAAACGTATTCTTCAGCATGACAGTGAAAGAGGTACCGGTCTTCGGGCAGGGATTCCACACGCAGCAACCGGCCCCTGGCGATGACCTGGCAACCGCCTTTACCGTCGGGGTGCATCCTGAAGCATTGCCCGCTCTCTGCCGTAAGGGAAAGGTTCAAATCCCTGATGAGTACCTGATGCATCTTTAACTCCTGAAGAGGAATTTACGGAACGCCGCCCTGGGAACGGACCCCATGGCAGAGCAACCCTACCCCATGGATCCGCCTGCGGCAAGCCCTGCCGGTTTGACCGCACCCTATACGCAGCGTATACTTGTTCTGGTCAGACCAGAGCAACGGGGGGCGTGCATGGACGGCTTGAAGGGAGAGAAAAGGAAGGGCTTGCGTGCGTTGGCCGTCCTCTCCCTTGTGGCGGTCGCTGCGTTTGCTGTGGTGCTGCTCTTGGGTGGTTTTCGTGCGGGAGGCCGCAGGCTAACTGCCAGAAAACTGCGTTGTGTGGTGTCCCAGCAGGTGACCCCCTTTGGGGATCGCTTGCTCTACTATGACGGAAATATCCTCTACTGCCTGTCCTCGAGTGGCGCGGAACAGTGGAAGTATATGCTGGGACCGGAGGCGGGCTTCAGCGTCAGCGATCATGTGGTGGTGGTTTGGGTCAACGAACACCTGCATATCCTGGATCGAAACGGCAGGGCAACCTACAATGACAGGCTTGCGGATACCATCCAATTCGCCCGAGCTGGAAGCCGATACGTCGCGGCGGTGGTGGGAGGAAACATTGGGCCGAGCCTCCTGGTGAAGGATCTGAACGGCCTGGCGGTGGACTCGGAATCCGTCGCCTACGAGGACAGGATGATCCTGGACCTTGGGTTCTTCGAAAACGGCGAATACCTGTGGACGACGGTGCTGGATGTCTATGGGGTGGCTCCCCAGACCGTGATGAACATCTACCGCGTCGGTGCCATGAATACAGGGGAAGTGGAGCTTGGCGAGGAGATCACCTACGCGGTCGTTTATGCTGCGAAGAAACTGCATGTCATCAACACGCGTGAGATCAACATGTACGACTACCGGGGGACGAAGGATGCCTACTCCACCCAGCTGGTTTACGGCTGGCAGCTGATCGATAGCCAGACCGGCGGCGACAGCGCAGTCATGCTTTTTGCCCCCGCCCTTCAGACCGCAGGCGAAAGGGATATCAGCGAGCTGCGCGTGTTGCGCGGCCAGGGAAAGGACAGCCGCTACACCTTGCCGGACACCTGTGTGGGTGCGTGCATCCGTGGGAGCACGCTGCTCGCCTTTTCCTCGGACAGCCTCTATCGAGCAGAGATTTCCGCCCAGAGATTCTCTGCCTTGAAGCTCCCCATGGACCGGGAGGTCACCGGATATCTGGGCAAGTTGTCAAACGGCGTTGCCCTGGTCAGTTGTGGAGAAGAGGTCTATGCTGTCAACCTTCCCTGACCGAATGACTCGCTGGAGGGATCCATGAACATCGCGGATGGCATCATTGTGTTTATCGTCGGTATAAGCGCCGTGTTCGGATTCTATCACGGCTTCATCCAGACCGTGGCAAACATGGCGGGCGGCCTGCTTTCCCTTGTCGCGGGTTTCACTCTGGGCCCCAGGCTTGCTGAAGCGCTCGCGGGGAATACAACGCTGATGCAGACGCTTGCTACCTACACGGATGCGATCGCGCGGGTGGGAGACCGTTCCCTGGCGTCCGTTCCCGTCAGCAGCCTGAGTCGCAGCGTGGTCGACACCGTTCTCTCCAGCGTTGCGCTGCCCAAGCAGCTGGCGGATATCCTTGAACACAATCTGCTGACGGAGGCCCTGGCAGGCTCAGGGCGGGTCACGGTGAACGATTATGTTTCCGGCACCATCGTCGGCGCTGCACTGCAGGTTCTCTGCTTTATCGCGTGCGTCGTTGCAGCCTACGCCGCGCTCACGCTGCTTGTAAGCCTCATCCGGCATGTCGTGCGTTTCCCCATCCTAAGGCAGCTTGACTGGCTGGCGGGCGGTCTTTTCGGCACAGCCAGGGGGATCCTGTTGGTTGCCCTTGTATTTCTTCTGATCCCGATCGCCTTGACGGTCATCCCCGTCAAGGGTCTGGACGATATCCTTTCAGGGAGTACCCTTGCCGGGTACTTCAGCGGAGGGGGATTCTTTGCCCGGGTCATCTCCGGCGGATGACGGCAATTTGACCCGACGGGCCCCCGCGCGCCATTGATTTGCCCACAGCCAGCCTTACCCCATGAAGCCGCCCCTCTCAAGCGGAGGGCAACCGGAGGACATGAATGAAAAAAGCCAGCCGACTTGCCCTATCAGCCCTCTTTGTGGCGGTCATGATGACCCTGGGCTACATCGAAAACCTGATCCCCATCAGCTCGGTGCCGGGGATCAAGCTAGGCTTGGCCAACAGCGTGCTTCTCCTGTCCCTGTACTGGCTCGGGCCTCCGATCTCCCTGGAGCTGATGCTTGTAAAGGTGCTGCTCTCAGGCTATCTTTTCGGGAACCCGCAGGCCATGCAGTACAGCCTTGCAGGCGGTGTCCTGAGCATGGTGGCGATGATCCTGATGATCTACGGCATAAAGGGCGTCAGTCCTGTGGGCGCCGGGGTGGCGGGCGCTGTCATGCATAATGTGGGCCAGGTGCTGCTGGCGATGCTCACCTTGCGGACACCAGGGCTGCTTTACTATATGGCTGTTCTGGTGCTTGTGGGGGTGGCTACTGGGGCGGCCACAGGGACCGTGGCTGTCGCCCTGATGCGGCGCCTCCCGGAAAGCCTGAAGCCCAAACGCCTTCACCGGCGAGGAAGAGATGTGGACTTAAAGCAAGGGCAGAAGGCCGGATCCGTGGATGAATCCACGGAGATCCAAAAACGCGATGCTCTGTCACAAAGCGTCGGAACCCCCACCAAGCCGCCGTCCGAGCAGCTTTACAAGGGGGATGCCCAGCAAAAAACAAACGCCAGCCTCGCCCATTGATACGGTCAGGATGGTCATGGCCGGAGGAAGTCTGTAAACAAGGGCGAGCATCAGGCCGACGATGAGCCCGTTTGTCAGGACGGGCATCAGCGCAGCAAGCCACAGCCGCCTTCTGAGGGCGCGCGTGAGCATGGCGGCCAGCAGTGTCGCCAGGCTTCCGAACACCACGTCCTGCCAGGGGGCACCAAGCAAGAGGTTCGCGAGCAGGCATCCTGCAAAAAGGCCCGGAACAGCCGGAGAGGAAAGCACGGGCAGAAGCGTCAGCGCTTCAGAAACCCGAAACTGGAGCTCGCCGAAACTAAGCGGCGCAAAAAGGGCTGTCAGCACGATATACAGCGTTGCCACCATCCCGCCGAGGGCCAAGCCTCGTGCCCTGGCAAAACGGGGAGCGCCGCTTTTCATCGCCTGCCGCTACTTCAGCCGCCAGATCTTTTCGTTATACTGGCTGACCGCCCTGTCGCTGGAAAAGAGTCCGGAACAGGCGGTGTTGGACACAGCCATCTGAAGCCACTTGGTCCTATTCGAAAGGTCCCGGTCGATCCGGCGATGTGCCATGGAATAGCTGCCGAAATCCTTAAGGACGAAATATGGATCGGCGATGGAGCCACCCGAACCGAACAGAAGGTCGTGATAGAGAAGCTGCAGGATAGCCGGGTTGTCGGGAAACAGCGTCCCGTCGATCATCTGTGTCATGGCATGGCGAATTTCCGCGTTCGCCTCGAAAATCTGTGTAGGCGCATAGGTTCCCTCTCGGTACATGGAGGCGACCCTGTCTGCGCGCATGCCGAAGATATAGATGTTGCTGTCGCCCACCTGCTCGTAGATCTCCACGTTGGCGCCGTCCATTGTGCCAATGGTGATCGCGCCGTTCATCATCAGCTTCATGTTGCCGGTTCCGCTGGCCTCCTTGCCCGCGGTGGACAGCTGCTCTGAGATGTCCGCGGCGGGGATGAGCACTTCTGCCGTGGAGACGTCATAGTTTTCCACAAAGGCAACGCGCAGCATTTTTCTGGCCCGTGGAGACTCGTCGATGAGGCGGGACAGCGCCAGGATGAAGCGGATGATCATCTTGGCTTTGGTGTATCCCGGGCTGGCCTTAGCCCCGAAGATGAAGGCGCGGGGGATCATGGAAAAGCCGGGGTCGTCCATGATGCGGTTGTATAGAACCAGGATATGGAGCGCGTTGAGCATCTGTCGCTTGTACTCATGGAGGCGTTTCACCTGCACATCGAAGGCAAAGTCCGGGTCGAGGGACAGGCCTTGGTTCCTTTCCATGAAGTGGCTGAAAATTTCCTTGTTGTGCTGCTTGATGTTCCCAAACGTCTCGCGGAAGGCGGGGTCCTCACCATAGGGGAGAAGCTCTTTCAGGCGTTCGGGCTCTTTCTGCCAGCTTTCTCCGATGGTTTCGCTGATCAGGTTGGCCAGGCGTGGATTGCACCCCATCAGCCAGCGACGGTGCGTGATGCCATTTGTGATGTAGCTGAATTTCTCCGGGCTGACCGTATGATAGTCTTTGAAGGTTTCCTCCCGGAGGATATCGCCGTGCAGGCGGCTGACGCCGTTGACGGAGAAGGCTGTCGAGACGCAGAGGTTCGCCATGTGCACCTGATCGTAGGCGAGGATGGCCATATGGGCAATGCGGTCCCACTCACCCGGAAAACGGTTCCAGAGCCTCTCGCAGAGCCTGCGGTTGAGCTCCTCTAAAATCATGTATATGCGGGGCAGTTGCCGGCGGACCAGCTCCTGCGGCCAGCGTTCCAGCGCCTCCTGCATGACGGTATGGTTGGTGTAAGCCACACAGCGAGAGGTGATCAGATAGGCCTCATCCCAGCCCAGACCTTCCTGGTCGATCAGGAGGCGCATCAGTTCCGGGATGACAAAACTGGGGTGTGTGTCGTTGATATGAAAGACAGCCTTGTCCGGAAGCTGTGAAAAATTGCGGCCAAAGCGGCGCTTGAAATCCTTGAGCGCACACTGAAGCGTTGCGCTGGTGAGAAAATACTGCTGACAGACCCTTAGGGTTTTACCCTCGTAGTGGTTGTCTTCCGGATAGAGAACCTTGGAAATCAGCGTGGCCAGCTCCTGCTCCCGCGTGGCGCTTAGATAGTCCCCGCTGCTGAATGCGCCAAGGTCGATGCTGGCCTTGGAGCGGGCGCGCCACATGCGCAGCGTATTGACCTGCTCGCCACCCGCACCCACCACAGGCATGTCATAGGGGACCGCCTCGACAATGCGGCAGTCTTTTTGAGTAAAGACAAGCTGTCCATTCCGGCGCGATTCCACGACCTGGCCTTCGAAACAGACGTCGCAGGCATCCTCCACCCTGGCGACCTCCCAGACATTGCCGCCTTCCAGCCAGTCGTCTGGCATTTCTACCTGCTGCCCCCCTGTGAGCTTCTGCCTGAACAGGCCATACTCATAGCGGATGGTGCAGCCCATGGAGGGCAGGCACAGGGAGGCGAGACTATCCATGATGCAGGCTGCAAGCCTGCCCAAACCGCCGTTACCAAGCCCCGGTTCCGGTTCCTCAGGAAGGACGTCTCTCCACGAAAGGCCCAGCTCTGTCAGCGCCTTCGTGTAGGTGTCCGTACTCAGGAGGTTCATGGTGTTGGCAAGAAGGCTCCTGCCCAGGAGAAACTCAATGGACAGGTAATAGAGGCGTTTGCCAGTGTAGGTGCTGTCCTCGTCTTTCGAGGCCACCCATAGGTGCATGATCTGGTCGCGCACAGTGGACGCTACCGCGTGGTATATCTGCTGGGGTGTCGCCTCTTCAAGCGTACGCCCGTTGTACCGCTGGACCTTTCCCCTGATGGCCTGCTTGATGGATTCCTTGTCGAACGAAAGCGTTGGCATCCTTATCCTCCTGTGCGCGGCCTGACCCGGCACTGGGGAATAGTTTAGCATGCCGGCGAGGCAGCGGCAAACTGGCCGGCGTTACCCTGGGCGCCTGCCTCAGTTGCCGCACTCAATGCTGATCTCATTGAAGATCTTGAGCAGGTCCTCCATCCTGAGCCGGTGCTTCTCCTCCCCCTCCCGGTCGAGCACCACCGTCCCCTCGTGCATCATCAGCAGCCTATCACCATAGGTGAGCGCGTAGCGCAGGTTGTGTGTCACCATGATGGTCGTTAACTTTCTCTCCCTGACAAACCGGTCTGTCAGCTGCATGATGACCTCTGCGGTTTTCGGGTCCAGCGCGGCGGTGTGTTCGTCGAGGATGAGGGTATCAATGGGCGTCATGACGCTCATGACGAGGGCCAGCGCCTGGCGCTGCCCCCCCGAAAGGCTTCCGGCGCGGGTTTCAAGCATGTTCTCAAGCCCCAGCTCAAGCTCCGCCAGCATGGCTGTGTATGCGGGAAGGCGGGATTTGTCTATGCCCCTGCGCAGCCCCATGACCTTGTCCTTGCTGTCCGCCAGGGAGAGGTTTTCAAGGATGGTCATGCCCGGACAGGTCCCCATGGCGGGATTTTGCCATATGCGACCAATGTGGCGGGCCCGGAGGTGTTCTCTCTCCCGCGTGATGTCGCGTCCGTCCAGAAAGACGCCCCCGCGTTCAATGGGTACTGAGCCGCAGAGAATATTGAGGAGCGAAGTCTTTCCGGAGCCATTGCTTCCGACGATGGACAGAAACTGTCCCTTGGGGACGGTCAGGCTGAAATCGTCAAACAGAGAGATTTCCCGCACCGTGCCCGGGTTGTAAATCTTCCGCACGTGCCGCGCTTCAAGCATGCCTGCCCTCCTTCCGCTTCAGCAAGCCCGCACTGAGGATGGCCAGAAACAGAGCGGAGGTGATGATCTTCAGGTCCCCCGGCGCAAGTCCGCAGGCAATGGCAAACGAGACGCAGACCTTGTATATGATGGCGCCCGTGATGACGGAACTGGTCCGTGAGACGCGTTCCAGACGCTTAAAAAGGTTGGCGCCGATGATGACGCTGGCAAGCCCCATGATCATGGCACCGGTCCCCATGGAAATCTCAAAGAGCCTTTGCTGCTGGCAGAGAACGCCCCCCGAGAGCGCAACCAGCGCATTTGCGATCATCAGCCCGAGGATCCTCACGCTTCCCCTGTCCCGGGCAAGCGAGGTGACGACGGTCTCATTATCACCCGCAGCCCTGAGTAAAAACCCCGCCCGTGTTTTGAAAAAGAGGTCGAGCGCCAGCTTCAATGCCAGAACGACAAGCAGGACGATGATCAGGACAGCCGCCCTGTCCGGAAGAGCGCGGACGAACGAATTGTTGCGAAACAGTGTCGCTGTTCCCCGGGGAATCGACAGAAGCGAACTGCCCCCCGTGATGCGCAGATTGACAGAGTATAGTGCCGTCATAACGATGATGCCTGAAAACAAATCGCGTACCTTCAGCCTGACGTGGATGAGCCCCGTGCACAGGCCTGCAGCCGCTCCACACACAAAGGCCGCCAGCAGCGCAGGCAACGGGTGCCAGCCCCTGATCAGGAGCGTGGTGGAAACAGCGCCGCCAAGGGGAAAGCTCCCGTCCACCGTCAGATCTGGGAAGTCGAGGACGGCATAGGTCACCATGATACCCAGGGCGAGGATGGCATAGATGAGCCCCTGTTCAAGGGTGCTCGGCAGCGTGACAAAAAAGGACTCGAATATCCCCTGCATGCTTCCTCCTGGAGCAGGAGACGGTTACCCTGAAAGCAGCCGTCCCCTGCCCAAGTGCCTCGTTTAGTTCAGCGCAGTGACATAGTGCGCACGGTCAGCCAGCAGGTCCGGCAGCACAAGGCCCAGGCGTTCACAGGACTCGATGCTGACGTAGAGCGCGTTGTCGCGTACGATTTCAAAGGGGATCGTGCCCGCCTTCTCTCCCCTTAGGACCCGGGCAGCCATGTTGCCCGTCCGCCTGCCGAGGGCGACATAGTCAAGCCCTTCGGCAGCCACACAGCCCCTGGCGACCTGCTCGATCTCGCTGCCAAACACGGGGATGCCCGCTTCGTCGGAGGCGTCCAGGACGATATCCAGATACTGTACGACGGTGTTGTCCGTCAGCATGGTCAGACAGTCAGATTTTTTAAGCAGCCCCGGCAGCGCAAGCTGGATGTCCGCGCCTACGCTGATGCCCTCAGAGATGATTTCAAAGCCAAACGCGCCGGCCAAATCCTTATACTGCTGTAGCTGTACGGTGCTGTTGACTTCTCCGACTGTGTGGAGGATGCCAATGACCCTGGCTTTTGGCATCATCGCGCGGATGGTTTCCAGCTGCTTTTCAACAGGGAGCTCGTCGCTGGTTCCCGTCACCTCGCCCTCCCCCAGCCCGTCAGGGGTGGCCAGGCCCGACTCGATCGGGGCCGAAACGGCGGTGTAGATCACGGGGATGCGGCTGTCGGCGCTCTTTTGCGCCACGACAGCCATCGGCGTCGCGATGGCGCAGATCATGTCGACGCGGTTGTCCACGAAGTTGGAGGCGATCTGGGCAGCAAGGCCCATGTCCGCCTGTGCGTTTTGGTATTCGAAGCGCAGATTTTCCCCCTCTATAAATCCGCTTTCCTTCAGACCTTCGATGAAACCTTCGCGGCAGTTGTCAAGGGACCCGTGTATGGCGAACTGGGCAATCCCGATGACGAGCGTTTTTTCCCCTGCAAATCCGTTGTAAGCGGAAAGAGCGAACAGCAGAACCAAAACGGTCAACAAGAGTTTTTTCATGAAGATCCTCCTCGTTTGTTCTTTGAAAAAGGTTAGACCCGTCCGCCTTGGGGCGGACAGAGAGCCGACCTTTCCGTCCACGCGCGTACAAGCGCACTGCGTTTGTACAACCGGATCAACCCCCTTCTTTGTGGTATTGGAGGCAAACAAAAAACGCCCCAGCAACCTGCTTGAGGCGGTTCCCCGCGGTACCACTCAACTTGGCTAAAAAGCCCACTCGTTCCGTATGCGAACACATACGCCGCCTTTGTAACGGGTACGGATCCCGTCAGCCCCTAGCTGCCTGTATAGGCCTTTCGGAGCCGCCCTCGGAAGCCCATTCGCCGGATGCCCCAACACCGCCATTCCACCGCCGGCGGCTCTCTTTCATCAGGACCTTTCCGGGTACTCTTCCCCCTCATCGGTTTCGAATGCATCTTAGCGCAGGGGGGAGAACCTGTCAACAGGGGCGTCGCGGAGCGTTGACAGCGAAAATCGCGCCCGCTACAATAAGCCTGTTGCTGTTAGCTGCGAGGAGGGGTTGTGCGACGCTGTTTTTTGTTTGTTCTTAGTTTACTGTGGATCTGCGTACTTGAGACGACTGTGGCCGAGCCTTTGCAACACGCGCCTGTAAGCGGGGAAACTACAGAGATCCTCATCACCTTCGCCGGAGACTGTACCCTGGGTTCCGAGGAAAGAACGCGTTTTTCAGAGGCGTCCTTTGACAGCCACATTGCGCGCTATGGCATGGCTTACCCCTTCGCGAAGCTGGCACCGCTGTTTTCCACAGACGATCTGACCGTGATCAACCTAGAGGGCGTGTTCTCGGATTCAGAGAGTGGTCGGGTGCAAAAGACCTACAATTTCAGAGGTCCTGCAGCCTTTGCGCAGATATTGCCTGTGGGCGGTGTTGAGTTGGCCTTTCTTGGCAACAACCATTCGATGGACTATGGCATAGCGGGGTTTGAAAGCACCGTCACCGCCCTTGAGGAGAGCGGAACCGCCTGGTTTGGGTCGACCCCGCATTCCTTTAAAACCCATATTTTTGAAAAGCACGGCGTACGCATCGGGTTCACGGGAGCCTATATTGGGTTTTGGGTCAACAGCCGGCCGCAGCTGCGGGCTACCTTTGAAGAGCTGCGTGCGGCGGGTTGCCAGGTGATTGTGGCCTGCATGCACGGAGGGGTGGAATACGACCCCCTCCATGACAAGCAGCAGGAGCGCATGGCAGCCTGGTTTATAAAAAACGGCGCCGACCTGGTGGTGGGACATCATCCGCATGTCCTTCAGGGGATTGGCATCATGGACGGACGGATGGTGATCTACTCCCTCGGCAACCTCAGCTTTGGGGGCAACGCCAAGCTGCGCAGCAGGCATACAGCGCTCGCGCAGCTGAGCTTCAGCTTTGACGCCAGTGGGAAATGGCTGGGATACCGCCTCAACCTGATTCCAGCGAAGGTTTCAGGAGCGGACGACTACAATGACTATCAGCCTGCTCTTTTATCTGGAAAGGAAGCCACCCAGGCTCTCGCCCTGATTCAAAAGGACACGCGCTTTACGCTGCGTCCCTTTGTGGAAGGCGTTGGGGCGCTGCAGGATTTTATTCCTGCGCCCGAGGAGGACTCCTGAGACGGAGTGACAAAACAGGCAGGCTGTTACAGGTTTTATGTGGAGGAAGAGATGTATCGCATCGTGAAGAAGGAGAACCTCGTCAGCGACGTAGTCCGGCTTGTCATCGACGCGCCTTTTGTGGCGCGCAAGGCGCAGGTGGGGCAGTTTGTCATCCTGAGGGCACGGGAGGACTCTGAGCGCATTCCGCTGACGGTCGCTGACAGCAACCCGAGACAGGGCACCGTATCCGTCATCTTTCAGATCGTCGGCGCGGGGACGATGGAGCTTGACACGCTTGTGGAAGGCGAGAGCCTTCAAGATTTTGTCGGCCCCCTTGGGAACCCTTCCAGGTTGGAGGGCTTAGAAAAAGTCTGTGTTGTCGGGGGCGGTGTCGGCTGTGCTATTGCCTATCCGGTCGCGAAGGCCCTTCATGAAAAAGGCTGCGAAGTTCACAGCATCATTGGCTTTCGCACCAAGGGCCTGGTGATCCTGGAAGAGGAGTTTCGAAAGGTCAGCAGCCTTCTGCGGGTGGTCACCGACGACGGCAGCTACGGCGCAAAGGGACTGGTCACCGATGCGCTGGAAGAGCTCATCAGCGCAGATCATCGCTATGACGAGGTCATCGCCATCGGCCCCTTGGTCATGATGAAGTATGTAAGCCTGCTTACAAAAACCCATGGAATTAAGACCGTTGTGTCTATGAATACGATCATGGTGGACGGCACCGGGATGTGTGGGGGTTGTCGGCTGACAGTGGGAGGCGAAACGAAGTTCGCCTGCGTCGACGGTCCCGATTTTGACGGCCACAGGGTCGACTTTGATGAGGCCATCCGGCGAGCGGGGATGTATGGGGATTTTGAGCGGCGCACGCGTGACGAATCCTGCCAACTTTTTAGCTTGGAGGAGCGCTGAGATGCCCAGAAACATGACACAGAAGAAGACGCCCATGCCGGTGCGCCCCGCGGCGGAGAGGGTGAAGGACTTTCATGAGGTCGCTCAGGGGTATACGTTTGAAATGGCCCGCGAGGAGGCTTCGCGCTGCCTCAACTGTCGAGCAAAACCCTGCGTCGCCGGCTGCCCTGTGGCCATTGATATCCCTGGATTTATTACCTGCGTCGCCCGGGGGGACATGGAAGGCGCCTATGACATCCTGTCTGAAGCCACTGCGTTGCCCGCAGTCTGTGGCCGCGTATGTCCCCAGGAAACACAGTGTGAAGCCCTCTGCGTGCGCGCAGCCCGAGGGGAAAGCGTCGGGATCGGACACCTTGAACGCTTTGTCGCGGACTGGCAAAGAGAGCACGCACCCGCGCAACCTGAGCCGCCTGTAAGCAACGGACGGCGTGTCGCGATCGTGGGCGCCGGTCCCAGCGGCTTGACGGCGGCTGATGAACTGGCCAAAATGGGCTATGGCGTAACCGTCTTTGAAGCCTTGCACCTTCCCGGCGGTGTTCTGACATACGGTATCCCGGAGTTCCGCCTTCCCAAGGCAGTCGTCATGCACGAAGTCGATCTCCTTCAGCGCGCGGGCGTGGAGATTGCCTGCAACAATGTCATAGGCAAGACGCTGACCATTGACGAGCTTTTTTCAATGGGGTATGAGGCGGTCTATATTGCCAGTGGGGCCGGTCTGCCCAAGTTCATGGGCATCCCGGGCGAGTCCCTCAACGGGGTCTACAGTGCCAATGAGTACTTAACCCGCATCAACCTCATGAAGGCCTGGCATCCTGATAGCCAGACGCCCATCATGGCCGGCGCCAGGGTAGCGGTGATTGGCGGAGGCAATGTCGCCATGGACGCAGCGCGAAGCGCAGCCCGGATCGGTGCCCGCGAGGTCTTTATCGTATACCGCAGAGGCATGAAAGAGCTCCCCGCGAGGCTGGACGAGGTGCGGCATGCCCAAGAAGAGGGGATTGTCTTCAAGACGCTGTCCAACCCTGTCGCTGTGCTCTCCGATGGTCAGGGTTGGGTCAGGGGACTTGACTGTGTGGAAATGACTCTTGGCGAGCCCGATGAGAGCGGGCGCCGAAGGCCTGTGGAGAAACCCGACAGCCGTTTCAGCCTGAAGGTGGATACTGTCATCGTGGCTGTCGGAACAACAGCCAATCCGTTGGTTCGGATGACGACTCCGGGCCTTCAGTGCGATCGCTACGGGTGCATTGTGACGGACAGGGACGGGATGAGCTCCCGTCCGGGCGTATTCGCGGGCGGAGATGCCGTGACCGGCTCAGCTACGGTGATCCTGGCGATGGGCGCTGGAAAGACGGCTGCCCGGGCTATGGACCGATATATCCGCGCCAAGGCGGCCGCAGGATGATGGCAGCGGCGCAGACACCGTATCCCTGTCTGTCCTTTGGGTGGCCCGAAGCGCCTGGGGGTTAAAGTCGCGTGCGGTTTAAAACCACTCTGTTCGTCATGCTGTTCGTCGTGGCCCTTGACCAGACGACCAAGCATTTCTTGAAGGAAGCCAATTTTCTGCTTGTCCCCGGACTGCTGAGACTCCAGGGTGTCTTTAATACAGGTGCCGCGTTCGGTGTCCTGAAGGGAAGGCCGGGCCTGCTGGCGGCCCTGTCAGCCCCCGCACTGGCTGCCGCCTTCCTTTTTCTTTACAGGCGGAGGCCTCAGGGTACGCTCGCGCTGGGAGTGTCGTTTCTTGTAGGAGGCGCTGCAGGGAACCTCCTGGACAGGGTCTTTCGGGGTGGCGTGATCGACTTCATCGTGTGGGTCCCGGTTTCGTTTCCCGCCTTTAACTTTGCCGATATCGCCATCACAGCAGGTGCTGCGCTGACAGCCTGGTCCCTTCTGCGCCACGCGAAAGGAGAGTTCTCTTGACCAGGAGGCTGTTCATCGGCAACGGTGAACGCTTGGATGTGCTCCTCGCGTCTCAGGGGATGTCCAGGTCCCGCGCATCAGCCCTTATCCGCAAGGGCTGCGCGACTGTTGAGGGAACAGTGGAACTTCGCCCGTCATTCAGGCCGGATATTGGGGATAAAGTGGTGCTTGATATCCCTGAAGTGGTGGAAACCGGAGTGATTGCGGAGGATATCCCAATCCACATCCTCTATGAAGACGATGCGATCGCCATCGTGGTCAAGCCGGCGGGCATGGTGGTCCATCCGGGGGCCGGCAACGACCGCGGCACCTTAGTCAATGCCCTGCTCCATCATTTAAACAGCCTGTCGGGCATCGGCGGGGAGAGGCGACCCGGGATTGTGCACCGCCTGGACAAGGATACGAGTGGCCTTCTCCTGGTTGCAAAGCATGATGCCGCCCACGCGGCCCTGTCCGCGCAGCTGGCGGCCCGGCAGGTGGAAAAGCGCTACCTGGCTGTCGTCAGCGGGACCTTTTCCGTAGACGAGGGGCTGATGGACACGTCCATCGGGCGCAGCCTCTCCGACCGCAAAAAAATGGCCGTCCGGGCGGATGGCCGCGACGCGCTGACCCGGTGGCGCGTGCTGCGGAGCTTGGGTGACCGAACGCTCCTGGACGTCCTTTTGGTAACGGGGCGCACGCATCAGATTCGTGTCCATCTGGCATCCATGTCGCACCCCATCCTCGGAGACCGTATCTATGCCCCAAGGTCTGCGCCTAAAGCAAAGAGGCTGATGCTGCACGCCTGTCTGCTGGCGTTTGTGCACCCTGACAGCCGGGAGCGTCTGCGCTTTTTCACGCTGCCGGATGCATCCTTTGGGCTTCCGGAGGGCTGGTCTCCCGACGAATGGCCTTCCGACCTGCGTGCTTCGCCATAGCCTGTCTGCGCGAACCGCGTTTTCTTAAGGGGCGTGCAGCTGGAGAAAGCCAAAACAAAAGAACCAGCGCTTTCGTGTCGGTTCTTTTCTGTCTGATGCAGGGTCTCAGGGAGCGGCAGAGGTCGGAGCCGATTCCGGCTCGGTGGCTTGTGAGGCGCTCGCCTCTTTTTCTGCCCACCCTGTTTTTGTCAGGCCCAGCAGTTCGCTGACCGTGACCATTTCAAACCCCCGCGAGACGAGCTCAGGCAATATCTTTCCAAGCGTCGTTAAACTGCGGCGGTTCCCATGCAGCAGGATGATGCTGCCGTTCTTTGTCTTTCGGAGGATTTCCTTAGGCGTTCCGTCATCCACATCCCAGAGCACGACGTGCACATAGCCGGCATCCCGAATGGCTGCGGCAAAGGCGCTTGCTGTCCCTTTTCGCCTGCCGTCCCCGTAGGGGTAGCGCAATGTGTTAAGCGGGTGCTCATACCCAAGCGCTGTCGTGAGGTTGTTTTCCATGTTGCCAAGCTGCTTGAGGATGCTGTCGCGGGACAATTCTGCCATCTTTCGATGGGTATTGCTGTGGTTGCCCAGCTCGTGCCCCTCTTCGAGGGCCCTCTGCCACAATGCCCGGTCGGACTCCCTCAGGTTGACCCCCACCGGGTACAGGGTGAGGCGGCATCCATGTTCCGCAGCCTTGTCAAGGAAGGCGGGGAGGAGCTCTGGATTGTTCCAGTCGTCCACGGTGATGGCAATGCGGGGGATGTCCCGGTCTCCGTGGGTGTACAGGGTGATGAGCTTCTCCGCCAGCATGGGCGGAGAGGCTGCCGTGAAAAGAAACAACGCTGCAAGCAGGATGGCTGTCAGCGCTCTTGCCCTCATGCCGTGCTCCCCTTTCGCCCCTTCTGATCCTCCAGGATTATAGTGCAGGGTCAGGCTCGGGTCAAACGACCTGCGTGCTCCACAGAGGCGATGGGGGACGCGTCAGCCGGCCTCCCCCTCATCCCAGCAGCATGCGGTCGTTGACGGTGTCGCCCCCGCTTGCCTTTTCAAACATGTTCAGCAGGTCCTCTACGGTCAGCCTGCGCTTTGCATCCCCCGATACATCGAGGATGATGGAACCTCCGGACATCATAATCAGACGGTTTCCGTAACGGATGGCGTCGCGCATGTTGTGCGTCACCATCATCGTGGTCAGGCCGCCCTCCAGAATGAAGCGCTCGCTGAGCGCCATGACCTTTTTTGCAGTCTTGGGATCAAGCGCTGCGCTATGTTCGTCAAGAAGCAGCAAGTGCGGGGCACGCAGCGTGGCCATCAATAGGGTCAGGGCTTGGCGCTGCCCTCCCGACAGCAGGCCAACCTTCACGGTCATGCGGTCTTCAAGGCCCAGTTCAAGCGTTTGCAGCAGCCGATGGTATTCTTCTTTTTCCTCGCTGGTGATCCCCCACCTAAGCGACCTTCGTCTCCCGCGGCGGAAAGCCAGGGCCAGGTTCTCCTGGATTTCCATATCCGCAGCTGTTCCCATCATGGGGTCCTGAAAAACGCGACCCAGGTACCGTGCGCGTTTGTATTCCGGCAAGCGCGTCAGGTCGACGCCGTCGATGGCAATGGACCCTGAATCCGGTGGGTAGACGCCGGCTACACAGTTGAGAAGCGTTGACTTGCCTGCGCCGTTGCCGCCGATGACGGAGACGAAGTCCCCTTCTTCGAGCGTCAGGCTCAGGTCTTCAAGGGCAAGCCTTTCGTTGATGGTGCCGCGGTTGAAGACCTTCGTCACGTGCGTGAGGCGCAGCATGCTTTGTCACCCCCTCTGACTGAGCGGCGCAGAACGTCCTTCAGTTCGCTGAAGCGCGGAAGCGAAAGGGCGAAGGCCACCGTGAGCGCTGTGAACAGCTTCAGGTCTTCAGAGGCCATCCCCATCTTAAGGACCAGCGCGATGATGATCCTGTACGTCACCGCGCCCATGACGAGCGACAGCAGGCGGATGAAAAAATTGCGCTTCCCAAACAGCACTTCCCCGATGATCAGCGAGGCTAATCCGATGACGATGGAGCCCGTGCCCATCTGCAGATCCGCGTAGTTCTGCGACTGACAGATCAGCGCGCCTCCCAGGGACACAAGGCCGTTGCTTAGCATGAGGCCCAGGATGATGGTGGTGTCCGTATGGATTCCCTGGGCGCGGACCATGTGTGGGTTGTTGCCTGTTGCGCGGATGGCGCTGCCGATCTCCGTGCCGAAAAACCAGTACAGGAGGCAGACGAGAAGGAGGGCGCACAGCGCACCCGCCACAGCGACGGATCCTGTCTTATCAAGGCCTGTCCACGCTGTCACCGGACTGAACACCGTATCCATCCGCAGCAGAGGAATGTTGGCCTTGCCCATGATGCGTAGGTTGACCGAGAACAGCGCGATCATCGTCAGGATACCGGAGAGCAGGCTTGGGATCTTCAGTTTGGTGTGCAGGAGGCCCGTGATAAGGCCGGCCCCCAGCCCCGCAACCAATGCGAGGGCTGTCCCTGCAAAGGGGTTGCCTCCATCATAGATGACCCGCGCCGCGACGGCCGCGCCCAGCGTGATGGACCCTTCCACCGACAGGTCCGCCACGGAGAGCACGCGATAGGTGATATAGACGCCGATGGTCATCACGGACCACAAAAGGCCCAGGGAAAGAGCGCCCAAGAGTACTTGCTGCATCGTTCTCCTCACCGGTCAAAATGCCCGGGCTTTCCATCCCACACGCCGGCCGGCTTCCAGCGCGACCGGCGTGTGGGGTTTATTGTTCGCCTTATTCGACTTCCACCGCGAAGGGCTGAAGCTCCTCCGGGATCGAAAGGCCGATGGCATCGCAGAAAGTTTTGTTGATCAGATACTCAAAATCAGTCTGGGCCTGGATGGGCATCTTGGATACGTCCGCTCCGGCGAGGACATCCAGGGCCATCAGGCCCGTCTGGAAGCCCAGGTTGTAGTAGTTGATGCCCAGGGCTGCTGTGCCGCCGCCGAAGACCATGTTGTTCTCTCCACAAATCACAGGCACCTTCGCAGCCATGGCGACCTCGCCCACGATGGATATGGCAGAGGCCAAGGTGTTGTCTGTAGGGATATAGAGGACGTCGCAGTCGCCGACGATGCTCTGGGCTGCCTGCTGAACGTCGTTGGAGCTGGTCACGGTGATTTCTGTGTACGCCATGCCGGCTTTTTCGATGAGCTCCCTGGCGATCCGGGCCTGCAGCACGGAATTGTCCTCACTGGCATCGTACAGAAGACCGACCTTCCTTGCCTGGGGAGCCATCTTCTGCAGCAGATGGATTTGTTCCTCAATAGGGTTCATGTCCGTGGTCCCGGATACGTTGAACCCAGGTTCGTTGTTGTCCTTGGCCAGCCCAGCTTCCACGTAGTCCGTCACGGCCGTACCGAGGATTGGGATTGTCTCGGTTTTTCCCATCATGACCTGTGCCGACTTCGTCGCGATGGCCAGCACCAGGTCAGTCCCTTCGGAGATGAAGTGATCTGCGATGCTGGAGAGGATGTCCCCGCTGCCCTGGGCGTTGCGGTAGTCAAGGGTCAGATTCTCCCCATCTCTGAGGCCGTTTTCCTGAAGAGCCGCGATGAAGCCCTCGCGCGCAGCATCCAGCGCCGGGTGTTCTATGATCTGGATGATGCCGATGAGGGGTTTTTCGCTGTCGGCGATCGCTGGCGCGAACGCAGAAACTGAGAGCACAAGGATCAGAAACAGAGGTAAGGCCTTGCGTGCGTTCCACATGTTGAATTCTCCTTTCCCACAGGGCTTGTTGCCCTTTTGAACAAAACGCCCCCTGCCTGTGCAGAGGGCGAACGTTCCGCGGTACCACCTCTATTCGCCGGCTTGCGGCCGGCCTCCCCGGCAACCATCATTGCCTGCCCCTGTAACGGTGGGCCTCCGGCTCAGCCTACTGTGAATTTCAGCCTGCGGCTATCGGGATGTACTCACCGTCCCACCCCCTGCTTCCTCGCAGCACCCGGAAGCTCTCTTGAAGGGGATCTGGCCGGCTACCTGTTCCCGGTCATCGCCTTTGGACGCACCTATACTATCCCCAGCGTGGGTTCCCCGCAAGCCCACAAAGCTGGAATGAAAGCGGAAAAACAGGAATTGTACAGAAATAGTCTTTTCGGGGATGCGCCTGTGTTATACGGAGCTGGCGACCGTCTGCCTGAAAGCCCGCTCAAAGCCAGCGAGGAGAGCGGCGGCCTTCGACTGGGAATGCCCTGCCACGTTCAGGTAAGCTTTGATCTGTGGTTCCGTCCCCGAGGGGCGTATGATGACACATCCAGTCGATTCGAGGTCAAATCTGAGGATATCTGCCGCAGGAAACCCGGTGTCCGAAGCAAGGTAGTCTGTTTTTTTGAGGGCCTGAAACGGCCCCAGCCTGGTCGCGGAGCGCAGGGTGTCCATGGCGCGCTTCATTTTTTCCAAGGCACCTGGTCCTTCCAGATGGATGCTGACCAGGCGGCTTACGTGATGCCCGTAGCGCTGATCCAGGGAAGAAAGGGCATCCGACAGCGTCATCCCCTTTGCCAGGTAGGCGGAGGCCAGCTCGCAGATCAGCAGGCAGGCGCAGACAGCGTCTTTGTCACGCACATAGGTTCCTGCAAGATAGCCGGCGCTTTCCTCAAAGCCAAACAGGAAGCGGCTCTCACCGCCTTCTTCTTCAAGGCGCGCGATCTCGGCGCCAATGAATTTGAAACCGGGCAGCGTGTCGCGCAGCTCGACGCCGTAGTCTTTTGCGATGGCGGAAGCCTGTGGCGCTGTGACAAGGGTCTTGACCGCAACAGGGCGTGCGGGCATCCTTTTCTGAGTCGCCAGGCTGTCACAGAGGAAGTGAAGGAGAAGGATGCCGACTTCGTTGCCGCTCAGCAGACGGATGCCCTTCGCGCAGCGGACGCCCACGCCCACCCGGTCACAGTCTGGGTCGGTCACAAGGCACAGGTCTGCTCCCTCCGCCAGGGTAAGGGAGGCAGCAAGCGACATCGCTTCCGGGAGTTCCGGGTTGGGCTTCGGGCAGGTGGGAAAGCGACCGTCAGGCTCAGATTGTTCCGGGACGAACGTCAGTTTTATCTGGGGCACCCTGCCCAACACGCGCCCCACAGGCCCGCCACCTGTGCCATGAAGGGGCGAATAGACCACATGAAGGGGATGCGCCGGTGGCAGGACACTCTGCCTGAGCACCGCTTCTTCATAGGATGCGAATACTTCCCGCGCCACGGGGAGGATCCATTCTGACGCTTCCTCGGCTTGTTTCATGGGCAGGTCCGGCAGGCCGGGTTCCATGGCGATCAGAGAGGAGAGCAGGGCTGCAGTTTCGATGCCGATCTGACAGCCGTCTTTTTCATAAACCTTGTAACCGTTATACCCGGCGGGATTGTGACTGGCTGTGATAACCAGCCCCCCATCGCAGCGCAGGTGCCTGACGGCATAGCTGAGCATGGGGGTGGGAACGGGTTCTTGAAACAGGTGGACGTGGATCCCTCTGTTCGCAAGGAGGCTGGCAGCGATCTGTGCAAACAGGGCGCTGTGTTGGCGGGTATCATAGGCCACCGCGCAGGAGGGAGAGGCGTTCCGCTGCTTCAGAAGGGCTGCGAGGCCGGCAGTAGCCTGCGCGACGGTGTACACGTTCATCCTTGTGGGGCCCGCCCCCATCAGCCCGCGTAGGCCGCCTGTTCCAAAGACAAGGTTCCCTTTAAAGCGGTCGGCGACCTCCTGCGGGTTCCCACGAAGGACCTCCAGGTCTTCTCTGAGATCTTCGGGCATGCCGGGATGCCGTAGCCACTGCTTTAAAAGCTCGTTCTCGTCTGCCGGTCTGCTCATCTCATGCCCGCCTCTCCGTTATGATGCTGCCCGGGATGTCACAAACAAGGGACTCCAAGGACGATGCATGCCCTCTTTGAAGGGCTTCACTTTATCTTTGGAAAACTTTCCTGTCAATCCGGGCGCGCCACCCGGGCAGGGCAAACGGTCAGGAGTCTTGTCCCCAGGCAGATGCCGTGATAGAATTGGTTTATCTAAAGAGCCAGACGAGCTTGTTATGCCCGTCGTAGCGACAAATCAGGAGGGACAATCATGAAGAAGGCCATTGTGATGATCCTGGCATTGACACTGTTGCTTTCTCTGGCGCGTTTTGGCGCGAGTGCGGACAGCTCTGACTATACCATCCGGATCTACTCCAACTCCAATTCGACGGAGCGCACCACCTGGCTGATTCAAAAGGCCGCGGAGGCGGGATTTCGGATCAGCATCGACGACAACAGCGTGATTTCCGGCGACGTACAGGCGATCCAGGCTGCCAATGAAAACAAGGATGGGGATATCCTCTTTGGCTTAAACGAGACGCGCTGGAGCCAGGTTGTCAACGGCACTTACGAAAACCTGAAACTGGTGGACTGGACCCCTTCCTGGGCTGAAGAGGTGGGCGAATACGCCTATGAGGGAAAGGCCTACGGGCTTGTGATTCAAAACGTCCTGATGCTCTATCGGACGGACGAGCTGGGCACCAACGGCGTCCCGCTGGCATTTGAGCACTGGGCCGACATTGTCGACAGTGGCTATACATGGTACAGGCAGGGCAAGGTCGGCGGAACGACCAATGCCAACATCAACTCTGCCATGCTTTACCCCTTCGTGAACCCTGACTCCGAAGCGGGCGGTGTGTCCATGGAAGGGTGGAAGACGCTGTGGAAGTACTGCGCTGACGGGATCTTTACCGGAGACAGCTACGGGTTTGATCCACTCAACCGCGGAGAGGTGCAGGTTTCCACATTCTACTCCTCCTCGCTGTATGGAAAGATCGATGCCGCTGCCGAAGACTCAAAGACGCCTCTTCTGGGGGCCCTCAAGCCCGAGAACTGGGATCTTGTGAATATAGAGGACGGCAGCTACTACATTGCCGAATACATTGGCCTCCTGGACAAGGCCGGCCGTACGCCCGAGCAGACTGAAACGGTCAAAGCGTATGCCGAGTGGTTCGGGTCTGCTGAGTTCCAGGCGGAATGGGGGGAGGAGTTTGACTCCTATCCCTGCAGCACGGTGGCAGCTGAAATCCTCTATCCGGAAGGGATTCCCGCCATCTATACGCTCAAGAACTTCGCACTGTCGGAGATTCCCGGCGCTGGCATGAATTATGCCGACTATGTTGCTGCGTACTCCAGCCAGTGGACGAATATCCTGACCAACCTGGGCTTCTACTGGGCGGATATGGGCGCCCCCGTGGAGGAGCCGGACTGGGAGAACCTGAACTGGGCTGTACTGACTAAGCCAGCCTCCTAAACGCAGGCACGGCGCGATGCATGGCGGGCCCTTATGAAGGCCCGCCATGCGAATCCCTGCGACTGAAGGCGTGAGCGAGAGAGGCTTGGATGATGGTCCGACTTGAGGGGATTACGGTTCGCTTCGGGGAAGTCGTCGCGCTCCACAATATCAGCGTGGATGTTCGGGAAGGGGAATTCTTTACTTTTCTCGGCCCCTCCGGCTGTGGCAAGACGACAACCCTCCGCACGATCGCCGGGTTTGTGGAACCCGTTTCGGGAAGCGTCTACGTACGCGATGCAGACATCACCCGTGTACCGGTAGAGCAGCGGAACATCGGCATCGTGTTTCAGAGCTATGCGCTGTTTCCCACGATGACGGTGCGGGACAACATCGCCTTTGGCCTGAAGGTGAAAAAGCTGCCCAAGGCGGAAGTGGATCAAAAGGTGCGTGCAATCGCTGAAAAGGTCGAGCTTCAGGAAGAGCAGCTCAAAAGGGCTGTTTCCGAGCTTTCCGGCGGCCAACAGCAGCGCGTCGCCATCGCGCGGGCTCTGGTAAACGAGCCGGCTATCATCTGCCTGGACGAACCCCTGTCCAATCTGGACGCGAAGCTGCGCGTCCAGTTGCGCAACGAGCTGAAGCTGATGCAGAAGAACTTCGGGATCACTACGCTTTACGTCACCCATGACCAGGAAGAGGCTTTGACGCTCTCAGACCGGATCGCGGTCTTCAATCACGGCGCGATCGAGCAGATCGGGACGCCAAACGAGGTATACAACCACTCTCAGACTGAATTTGTCTGCAACTTCATTGGGGACATCAACCGCCTGCCCGAGGATGTCGTTGCTTCGCTGATAGCCATGGGGGAGCGGCTGCGCCTTGGAGACCGCCATTACATCCGGCTGGAGAGGGTTCAGCTGAACACCCCTCCGATCTCCGGGGAATGGAGGTCCCGGGGAAGCATCGAGAGCCGGGAATACTACGGGCTCTTCATCAAGTACACCATCAACGCTGAAGGACTGCGGTTCAAGGCTGTCGAGAAGAACGACGGCATCCACATCCATGAGCCTGGTGAATCGGTATGGATCAGCATCCATTCGGCGGATATCATGTCCTATCCGGACACCGGGGTGGCAGGAGGGGGCGGATGAAGACGATGGCTGCCCGCAGCCTTTCGGTGGGCAGGCTTACGAAGGTGTTTGGTGCGGTCTTTTTTGGCTATCTGTTCTTTGGCTTCATGCTGATTCCCTGTTTCAACACCTTCACACAAATTTTTACGGCAAAGAGTGCTGCCGGGCGGACGGACCCCTGGGCGGTCATCCGCTTCTTTTTCGCAGGCAATATGTCTAAATACCTGTGGAATTCCCTGAAACTCGCGCTGCTTCTGGTCATCACCGTGAACCTGGTTGGCACGGCCATCGTGCTTTTCACCGAGTATTTTGATATCAAAGGCGCTAAGATCCTGCGCCTGGGATACATGACGACGATGATCTATAGCGGCGTCGCGCTGGTGACGGGCTATCAGTTCCTCTACGACCGCAACGGCATCTTCACCACCTGGCTGACCGGGCTGGTCCCGGGCTTTGACGAGGGCTGGTTTTCCGGCTTTGGCGCGGTGCTTTTCACGATGACCTTTGCCTGTACCAGCAACCACATGTTATTTCTGCGCAACGCCATCCGTGGCATCGACTACAACACGGTCGAAGCCGCGCGAAACCTGGGCGCGAAACCCCTGAAGGTGCTCTTTCGGGTTGTGCTCCCGACCCTTGCGCCCACCCTGTTTTCTCTGACGGTTATGACCTTTATCACCGGACTCTGCGCGATGTCCGCGCCGACCCTGTTGGGGTATGACTCCATCAACCCGGAGATCGTCCGTCTGGCGGGGTCCTCCTCTGCGGACGAGTCCTTTCCGCACGCCCGGGCGGCGCTTTTATCCATCATTCTGGCGGCTTTTACGATTGTCCTGCTCGTCGTCCTGTCTTCCTACGAGAGAAAGGGGCACTACCTGTCCGTATCGAAGACCAAGGCGAAGCTTGTAAAGCAGAAGATCTCAAACCCCGTGGCTAACGCCCTGGCCCACACGAGTGCCTACCTCCTCTTCGTGTTCTACATGCTGCCGGTGGTCATGATCGTTGTGTTTTCTTTCCAGGGCTACAGCGCGATTCGCCTGAAGACGCTGGATCCGGGAAACTGGACGCTGCTCAACTACTTCGGCTCGGCGGACTATTCCTATCTGACTTCACGCGGGGTCTACAAAGTGCGTGAAGGCTCCGTTTCCGGACTATTTGCCAATGCCGCTACGCTTGGAGGCATACGCACGAGCTTTGTATTCTCTGCGCTGGCGGCGGCTGCAGCCTGCGTGATCGCGGTGGTGGCATGTAACCACATCTTTAAGCGAAGAAAGACAGGCGTTCTGCTGGAGTACAGCCTGCTGTTTCCCTGGCTGCTTCCGACGATCCTGATCTGCTATTCCTACCGCAGCTTCTTCAACAATGAAAACGTCTGGTATGTCCTGAATACCAATCTTTACTATGCGGAGAATGTGCGCTTCCTGATTATCATGGCCTATACGGTTGTGAAACTGCCCTTTGCACTGCGGATGATCAAGGCGGCCTTCTACGCGATCGACGAGGAGCTTGATGACGCGGCGCGGGCCTTGGGGGCAAGCGGTCTTTATTCTTTTCTGCGCGTAAAGCTTCCTATTGTGCTGCCTAGCGTGCTTGCGGTCTTTGCCCTTAACTTTAATGCGCTCTTTACGGAATATGATATGTCCGCTGCCTTTGCCAGCACCTATGGGACCACCTACGCCATGGTGATGCAGGCCATGACCCGGGAAGAGGGTCTCTATGGGCATAACATCAATGCGTCGGGCCGCCGCTGTGCATCGACGGTCTTTATCATGCTGTTGTCAGCCTTGATCCTCTACCTGGTATACGGCGTGGGTGCCAGAGATCTGGATGAGCGTTTGCGTATCCGCGCGATGCGCAAGCTTCGCAGAGAAAGGCTCCTGGCCCGCTTCCGAAGGCCGGCGGCTCGTCCGCGGGCGCCCTGAAGCGGGAGGGAGGAACAGCAACGGGTTCCTGCCGCTTTCTCTTTGGCTCCTGTGACGATGGCCCGGAGGACAGATGTGACGGAAAAAACCCTGAACGAGCAGTGGATTGACTGGGCGATGGAGATCCAGGCGATCGCACAAAACGGCCTGAGTTTTGCTAAGGGAGCCTTTGATCTGGAGCGATACGGCCGTCTACGGGACATTTCGGCGGAGATGCTCAGCTTCAAAACGGGCATCCCTCTTAAAACCGTCCAAGGCTTCTTCTGCAGCGAAAAAGGCTACCAGACCCCGAAGATCGATACGCGCGCTGCTGTTTTCAAGGAGGGCAAAATACTCCTGGTCCACGAGAATTCCGGCCTTTGGGCTCTCCCCGGCGGCTGGGTGGACGTGATGGAGACGGTTGCTTCCAATACTGCAAAGGAAGTAAGCGAGGAGGCAGGCCTTGAGGTTCAGCCCCGTCGGCTGATCGCTCTGCTGGACGGAAGGCGGCGTAACTGCCCGCAATTTCCTTTCGCGATCCTTAAGGTTTTTGTGCTCTGCGATCTGAAGGGCGGCGCCTTTCGGGCTAACAGCGAGACCATGGGGATCGGCTACTTTGCTGCGGACGATCTCCCTCCATTGGCGACCCACAAGTGCAATGCCGACCAGATCGACATGTGCTTTCGCGCTGCCAGGGACGAACGCTGGGAGGTGCTGTTCGACTGAAGCGCGGGATCTCGGGTCCGGCTGCCGGATTTCCCGGGTGCTGCCCCTGGCGATCCCTGGCTGTGTCACTCCCTACACGGTGAGGAGGTCGGCGTTTTTTTGCAGATCGTCAACAATGTTTCAAATACCGCGCTTTTGTTTGAAGGTGGCGGTATGCGTGCAAGCTATACGTCGGGAATCCTGAATGTGCTGCTTGAGGCAGGGCTGTACTTCTCCTATGCAGCCGGGGTTTCGGCGGGCAGTTGCCACGTGGTCAACTACCTGTCCAGGGACAGCAAGCGGGCGGAGCGATCCTTTGTCCATCTCACGCTGGACCCTCAGTTTGGGGGGCTGATGTCCCTTATCAGAGGGAAGGGGTATTTCCGCTCGGAATACATCTATGGTCAGGTGCCCTTTCCGGGCGCCGCGCTGCCCTTTGACTTTGAGACGTTTTCTGCAAACCCCGCCATGCTGCGCATCGGCGCCTTTTGCTGCAACACCGGGCGGATGGAGTACTTTGGCAGGGAGGACATGAAGAGCCTGGTGGATCTGGCTGCCATTGTACGCGCTTCTTCCTCGCTGCCTATTGTGATGCCTCCAACCCGGATTGGCGGGCAGGTATACTTTGACGGCGGGCTGGGAGGCGGGTTCGCATTGGAGGCGGCAAAGAAGGACGGCTTCAAGCGCTTCTTCGTGGTGTTGACGAGGCCCAGAGGATTCAGGCTGCGTCCCTTTCGCTTTACAAAACCGGCAAGAGCGTATTTTCGCGGCTGGCCTGGTGTTGTCGACGCGCTGGAGGCGCGCCCCGGGATTTACAACCGAACGCTCGACGAGCTTGAAGAAATGGAAAGGGAAGGTCGCGCTTTCCCTGTATATCCCGACACGATGCCGGTGAGCAGCCGTGAAACAGACTTTGAAAAACTCTCCCGAAGCTATCGTCTGGGCTTTGAACAGGGCAGGAGGGACCTTCCACGGTGGAAGGACTTCCTGGGCGTTCAAGCCTGACAGACTGCTGGGGAAAAGGCGGCTTGCCGCCGGGAAGGAACAGCTGTGAAAAATCTTGGTTACTACAACGGCAAAGTGGGTCCGCTGGAGGAGATGAGCCTCCCGATGATGGACAGGGCGGTGTACTTTGGGGATGGCGTCTATGAAGCGGCCTGTGCGCGCAATGGCATGATCTACGCGCTGGAAGAGCATGTCGACAGGATGGTCTGGGGGGCGTCGGAGCTTAAGATTCGCTTTCCCATGCCGCGTGAAGAGCTTGCCTCCCTGCTCAGGGAACTCTCTTTAAAGGTGGACGACCCCGAGCAGCTGGTTTACTGGCAGATATCCCGGGGAGCCGCGCTCCGCAGCCATGCCTTTCCGCCGCAGGACGTTATCCCTGCGCTCCTGGTGACCGTGACACCGTTTCGCGTGACCGACCCTTCCGTGGCGTACCGAACCATCACCGCAGAGGATCTTCGCCACCATCGCTGCGATATCAAGACGCTCAACCTGCTGCAAAACGTGATGGCTATGCAAAAGGCTGTGGAACAAGGCTGCCAGGAGGTCATCCTGCATCGTGGGGGGCGTGTGACGGAGTGTTCGCGCAGCAATGTCCACATCCTGCAGGGGGGCGTCCTTGTGACGGCTCCAGGCGACCAGTGGATTTTACGGGGCATTGAACGGGGACACCTGCTGAAAGCCTGTGCGACACTGGACATCCCGGTCCAGGAGAGGCCCTACAGCCTTGAGGAGCTGGTGTCCGCCGACGAGGTGATCATCACCAGCACAGGCGACCTGGCGGTGAGGGTGGAGCAGATAGACGGCGTAGCCGTCGGGGGCCGTGCGCTGGAACTGTTCAGCGCACTAAGCGATTGCATGCGGGAAAGGTTCCTGCGGGAAACGGGCGGATGACCTTTACAGGCTGCCTTTTCGCGCCCCTGCCGCCGCCGTCAGCTTAGCCCAGGCTGCCTGCGCTGCCTGAAACTGCCTGGCGTGCCTCGGCGCGTTTCTTGTGTATTTTTCAAATTCCTTTGCGATAAGCATGAAGTCAGGTTCGTTGAAATAGCTGCAGACCTGCGGCAACGCAACGTTTAGCTTGTTGCGCACCTCCGACATCCTGTCCTCGAAGCCGTCCTTGTCTGTCAGGTATACAAGCAGAGGTTTGTACCGGATCCACCCGACGCAAGCCCTGTAGAACCGGGTCTTGATCAGGGTGGATTCTGCCGTAATGGGTTTTAGGCGGATGGGGAGGACACCGTCAAGCAGGTGGTTGTAGGTCGCAAAGCCATCGTGAAAGGCATAGCAGGGTATTTTCTTGACAAGCCTGTCAGACAGAAGTGTGCTGAGGAAGGTGTCCTCACCTCGGGCGCCCGGGGGATTGAAGAAGGGAAAGCTTCGTTGAGGGTCCCGCAGGTTAAGGCAGAGATTGGATCCGGAAATAAACTTGCAGCCCCCCACCTCTTCCACGTCTTTGGCAGTCTTTGCCATCAGGACTTCGGTATCGGCATAGGTGATGCCGCCATTTTTCATCAAAAAGCGGATCTGTTCCCAGTTGACGATGTCGTTGCTGATGGCTTCTATAAAGTGACGGAAAGTTCCCTCGTCAAGAATGTCATTGAAGCGTATCTGCGGGATGGGCGAGATGTACCCGCAATGGTAGCCGTGGGTGATATCTGCTTTCTGGATGTGCTTTAGGTGCTCTAACATCACAGGTTGACCACTCCACAGGCAGGTACCCTTTCTGTTAGTGACCGCGACAGGATACTCATCGTCATCCAGAAAAAGAAGATGGTCGATCCCCCGCTCAATGGCTGCGAACAGGAGGATGTTTCGCTTGCCCGCATAGCCGCCTCCAAAGAGAAGGCGCCCCTCCTTTTCGCTGATGACTCCGTCACGGAGATAACGGTCCAGACTGCTGAAAACACTCTTGATGCCAAAGAAATTGACCTCGTCGAAGATATCGACCACGTCCTGTGGAAGGTTGGTGTAATCCGTCGACTTTGTGTGGCTATATTCCGTATCATAGGCGACAAACAGGCTCAGACTGACTGCGAGGGAGTCATCCGCTGCGCCGGTTTCCTGCCAGCTGTGTGCATAAGAGTTGAGGATTTTTCTAAAACTCTTCCGGCCTGTCGCGAAAGCGATTCCAAGCCGGACTGCGTCTTTCGGGCCCATCTTTCTTCCTTTCCCGGTCTCTTGCAGCCATACAGCGCACAGAGGCCGCCGTTTGGCATGTTCTTGCTTGCAGGCGAAGCCTGGTTGGGAAAAGGGTTGGCGTTTCGCTGCGCGGAGAGTGAGCCAATCGTATAGCTAAGTTGCCCGGATTTCAAGCGTTCAGAGGACTAAAAGTCGCTCGCCGGCCCCAAAGGGAGAAGTGGAGACCTTTGAACCTTGCAGGTCCTGTTCGAGAGAAAACACGGCAAGGCAAGCGTCTTCTTGCGCCCGGGGAATGCCACTGATATAATACGCGCGGCTTCAGCCAATGACTGAAAGGACGGGTATGCGCATGTTCAACTGGTTGTACAACGTCGCCGCATTTGCGGATGAGGCGGTAACAGAAGGCGCCGCTGCGGCGGAAGGAGCAGCGGAACCAAACGCTGCGGCCTCCCTGATCCAGATGCTTCTCCCCATGGCGCTCATCGTTGTGGTGTTCTACTTTCTCATGATTCGCCCGCAGCGCAAGAAGGACAAGAAAGTCAAAGACATGCTCGCAAATCTGAAAGTCGGTGACCGCATCTGCACCATCGGGGGGATTTTCGGGACCATCAAGGGGATCAGGGAGGACAGCGTCATCCTCGCCGTTGGAGATCAGGACATGCCGATGGTTGTCGCGCGCTGGGGCATCCGCAATGTGGAGGCGGTCAGTGTTGAAAACGACGCCGAGGTTCTTGCCTGAGAAGGAGAAGGCGCTATGACCCGAGCGCCGGGCGTTGAAGAGACGCCTGAAGCGGCGCTCTTTACTTTTTTGGAGGCCTATGCGACGAATTGACGGCAGAAATGCAGAGGAATTGCGCCCTGTCAACATCCAGATCGATTATGTCGGCACGGCTGTCGGCAGCTGCCTTATCTCTGTCGGCGGCACCCGGGTGATCTGCACGGCTTCCGCAGAGGAGGGAGTCCCTCCCTTCCTGAGGGGGACAGGCAGGGGCTGGCTCACGGCGGAATACGCCATGCTCCCCGCGTCGACCGGGACGCGCAAAGCAAGGGATGGCCTCCGGAAGGACGGGCGTGGAGTCGAAATTGGCCGGATGATCGGCAGGTCGATCCGGCAGGCGCTGGACCTGAAGCTTCTTGGGGAAACGACGATCACGATAGACTGCGATGTGCTGGAAGCGGACGGGGGAACGCGCACGGCTTCTGTGACAGGAGGCTTTGTGGCCCTCTGCCTGGCTGTGGACAGGCTGCTTAGAGAAGGCAGGCTGGGACAATCCCCGGTCGTGCGCCAGGTGGCTGCGGTCAGCGCTGGTATTGTGGACAGCGTCCCCTGCCTGGATCTGTGTGCCCAGGAGGACAGAAACGCCCAGGTGGACATGAACGCGGTTCTTTGCGAGCGGGGAGATTTTATCGAGCTCCAGGGCACGGGGGAGAGGCGCCCGTTTAGCCGGCAGGAACATGACAGCCTGATTGCGCTGCTTCAGGCAGGGGCGAAGACACTCCTGCGGGAGCAGCGGGTCGTCCTTGGCGAGAGGGCACGCGTGATCGGCGAAAAACAGATACTGGTGGTCGCCACCGGGAACGACCATAAGGTCAGGGAGCTTCGGGCGCTGCTGGGGGAACGCTTCCGAGTCATCGGGATGAGAGAGGCAGGATTTGACGGGGAGGCAGCAGAAACAGGCAGCACCTTCAGGGAGAACGCGGTGATCAAGGCGGAAGCCGTCCGGGACGCGACAGGATATCTGTCCCTTGCGGACGACAGCGGGCTGATGGTGGACGCGCTGGGCGGAGAGCCAGGTGTCCGAAGCGCCAGATACGCTGGCGATCACGGGGATGACCTTAAAAACAATCTGCTGCTTTTACAGAAACTCCGCGACGTTCGGGAGCCCAGGACGGCTCGATTCGTCTGTGCCCTCGCCCTTGCATCCCCTTATGAACCAACCAGGGTGTTTCAGGGGGAGACCCAAGGGAGCATCGCGAGGGAGCTGCGCGGAGAGGGTGGCTTTGGCTATGACCCCCTGTTTATTGGCGAAAGCGGGGAGACGTTCGCAGAAATGGGCCCTGAAACGAAGAACCGCATCAGCCACCGCTCCCGGGCGGTGAAGGCCTTTCTTGACGCAATGGGCTGAAGGCACTCCCTGACTCGGCCTGTGAAAAAGAAATTCACGCAAAGGGATTGACAGGGAAGGCCTGTAGTGATAACCTATTCAGGCGCCCCAAAAAAGGGGAGGCGAACGAACCTTGAAAACGATAC
>CAZPIC010000027.1:0-31469 GCA_964586835.1 uncultured Oscillospiraceae bacterium | reverse complement strand
GTTTTTTAATGAGGCACGACTCCCTTTTCGTGCTCAATGTATGTAAGGTACGCCGGGGGCTTGACATCCCCCGGAACCCCGTTTTATACTCTGCACGCAGGGTTGTTCCTGAGGTGTGCGCCAGTTTCCTGTTTTTACCCACATTTCTTTCAACGGAACCCCCGTCGTCGGGCAGATGTCATGCCGCCGTGCTTGCACGTCAGTGGAAGGCAGAAGTCCTTCGCAGGTTACCGGCCTGCTGTATATAGCGGGTGAAAAAATAGGTTGCAGCGGCACTTTGGGGCAATCCCTTTTTGTGTGCCCCGGAGGAAACTTGAAAACAGTGTGTCGCCCCGCGACAGACGACGTCCTGTCCCTGGCTGCCAGGATCATCAGGGGCGGCGGCCTTGTCGCCTTTCCCACCGAAACCGTCTATGGCCTGGGCGCGGACGCGCTCAACGAACAGGCTGTACAGCGTATATACAGGGTCAAGGGCCGTCCGCCTGACAACCCGCTCATCGTACATGTGTCCTCTGCGGACGCTGCCCGCCGTATTTGCGACTTCAACGATACGGCAGGCCTCCTCGCGGAAGCATTCTGGCCCGGCCCTCTTACGCTGATCCTGCCCCGCAAGCCCAACATGCCGGCAATGGTTTCCGCCGGTCTCCCCACCGTGGCCGTCAGAATGCCCAGCCACCCTGCGGCCCTTCGTCTCCTCGAGACCTGCGGGACCCCGGTGGCCGCGCCGAGCGCAAATCTGTCCGGGCGGCCGAGCCCTACAGAGGCCGGCCATGTGCTGGACGATCTTGACGGCCTCATTCCCCTGATCATCGATGGCGGGCCCTGCAACGTGGGGCTTGAGTCCACGGTACTGGACCTCACGGAGCGGGACCCTGTCGTGCTGCGTCCCGGGGCGGTCACGCCTGAGCAAGTCGCCCGCCTGTGCGGGCGCTGTTTTGTAGCTGGCGGTGCCATGCGGCCTCTGGACACAGGCGAAACAGCTCCCTCCCCCGGGATGCTTCATCGGCACTACGCCCCTGTGGGAAAGATGACGTTGTTCAAGGGGCATCCGGAAAGAGTAGCCTCTGCTATCCGGAAGGCCTATGACAGGGCTGCGAATGCATGCATCCTTGCCCTTGTTAACCAGCCACAACTGTACGGAAACCGTCGCACGCTGTACATCGGGCCGGACCCTGACCAGGCTGCACAGCAGCTATATCATGCTTTACGGATGCTGGACGACAACGGGATCGAGCGGATTCTCTGCGAAGCCCCCCCCGATGAGGGCGTTGGACTGGCTGTCTTGAACCGCCTGCTGCGTGCCAGCGCCTTTGACCTGGTCGACACAGACAAAGACTGAAACCCTTCTCCCTGGCAAAAACCAGTCCCGCGTCCCATACGGACACGCAGTCTTAGCCAAAGGCTGCGGCTTGACCCATGCTTTCAATCACGTCCGTGGCCAGCGCGGACCTCAGCCCTGCCCTTCTCTGCGCGATCCGGCCGGCCAATCCATGCCACAGGCAGGCTGTTTCCGCCGCCCTGTGACAGGCGTCAGGCGCTTCCCTCAGCTGCGCCAGGAGTCCCGCAAGGATGCCGGTCAGCACATCGCCGCTTCCGCCTTTTGCCAGCACGGGAGTGCCCGCAGCGCTGATCGTGACCCTGGGACCGGTCAGAACCACCGGGCAGTGGCTTTTTAGCACGACAGTTGCCCCGTATCTGCGATGAAGCTCTGTGGCAGCCGCCACAGGCTGTTCGGTCACGCCGGCGACTGCTTCGGACAGAAGACGGGCTGCCTCAGCTGGATGAGGGGTCATGACCGCCCGAGGCCCCAGAGTCATGGGGTGGCTCGCCAGAAGGTTCAGGGCATCCGCATCCCATACCGACAGGGTCTCTGTCCGGTGAAGGAGCCGGATGTTCCGCCAGGCCTCCTCGCTGTTACCCAGCCCGCAGCCACACGCAAACACATCGTGTGCGGGCGCCTGCTGAAGTGCCTGTGTGAGAGGGACACAGACCGCCTCAGGCACAAGCCCATGAAACACCGGCATCAGGGACGGATCGCACACCAGGCTGACCAGGCCGGCACCGGCACGCAGGCAGGCTCTGGCAGCCAGGGCTGCCGCGCCTGCCATCCCGGGGCTGCCCGCGTACAGCATCACCCTGCCGGCTGTTCCCTTATGGGCAGAGAGAAACCTTTTAGGAAGCAGGAACCCGAGGTCCGCGTCCTCCAGCATGGAAAAGGGTGTGAGCTCGGCTGCCGTAAGGTATTCCCGCTCAAGGAGCGGCGGGATCCCGATGTCTGCCACCGTGATCTCACCGGCCAGGTCCCGTTGTGTGGACAGGAAGGGGCCCGGCTTCGGGCTGCCAAAGCATACCGTTGCATCTGCTCTCACGCCGTCTCCAGGCGTGCTGCCGGTCTCCCCGTCCATGCCGGAGGGGATATCCGCTGAGACAACCGGAATGGAAAGCCTGTTGATCATCAGGATAAGGTCCCGGATCCTGCCACGCGGTGCCCTGCTCATTCCCGTTCCCAGAAGGGCGTCCACTGTGGCGTCCCAGGGACCGCTCTGATCAACCCACCCGCACAGCGAGTCCCATGCCTCGTCGCCATCCCGGATGGGGATGCCCATGGCAGCAGCATAGCGAAGGTTTGCCTTGGCATCGACCGTCCGTGGCTCCCCTGCCAGGATGATGGTCGGCAATCCCCCTTCACAGTGGAAGATCCTTGCCGCGGCCAGCCCGTCGCCCCCGTTGTTCCCTGTCCCGCAGAAAAACAGCACGCGCCTCCTCCGAGCCTCCCCGCCAATGAGGCGGGTCAGCGCAGCTGTGACCGAGGCTGCTGCACGCTCCATCAGAAGCAGGCTCGGCACGCCTCTGCCAAAGGCGAACGCTTCCAGCTGTCGAACCTGCGTCGGGGTGAATGCCCATCGCATGATTGTCAGCCCTCCATCAATACAACCGCCGCCGCGACCCCGCTGTCATGGCTTACGCTGACAAACATCCGCCTGGCCCCCCGCAGGTTCGCCTGGGCTTTCGCGGCACCACGCAGCACAAGAAAAGGCGCGCCTTTTTCATCGTGCATCAGCACGATCTCCCGTAAGTCCACTGCGCCCAGCCCCATGCCCATGGCTTTTAAAAAGGCTTCCTTTGCCGCAAAACAGGCCGCTGCCGAATCCGGGGCGCCCCGGCCGCGGCTTCGGATATATGTCTTTTCTTCGGGTGCAAAGCACCTGTCCAGGAAACGATCTGTCTGTATCCGTTCCCGCATTCGTTCCACGGCACAGACGTCAATGCCCAAGCCCAGGATCATGGACGGGAATAGAAGACCGCGTTGGCAACCGCCCGGGCGACCACTTCGGCAGCGGCCGCGCAGAGCTTGATAAAATTGACTTCCGCGCTCACCCTCTCCGTCGCCAGCGTGAACAGGGTGTCGCCATCCATCTGGGTATGCACCGGCCTGATGGTGCGCGCCAGCCCGTCATGTGCGACATCCGCCAGCCTGGCAGCCTCAGCCTGCGTCAAGCCACAATCCACAGCGACAACGCCGATCGTTGTATTGCTCCCCGGCGCGGGGATCCTCATCAGGCGGTGGCCGGGAGAGTGCCCGTAGAGCATGCCTTCAGCCATCATGGGGGTACCGTCTGTCAGGCGGGCGCAGGCAATGCACTCGCCGCTGGACGGATGGTAGACATCCCCCATCGCGTTGACGGCAACAATCGCCCCCACGTTGACCCCTTCGGCAAGCTTCATAGACGCGCTCCCGATACCGCCGGGATGTGGCGTCGCGCCCTGCAGGAGCTTGCCGATCGTCGCGCCCGTCCCCGCGCCCTGCCTGCCTTGCACGACACCTTTGCCGGCAGACAGGCAAGCTGCATGCCCCAGAGCAGCATCCGGAAAGACATCGTTTCCGCCTTCACTCAGGTCGAACAGAACAGCTGCAGGTACAATGGGCACCCGGACCACGCCCATGTCGATGCCGATTCCGGACTGAGCCAGAAAGCGCATCACCCCGTCCGCTGTGGCCAGCCCAAAGGCGCTGCCGCCTGACAGGACCACCGCATGCACCCGGTCCACCAGGTTTCCAGGCCTGAGCACATCCGTTTCTCGCGTGCCTGGCGCGGCACCGCGCACCGATACGCCCCCTGCCGCACCCGCTGACGGGCCCAGCACGACGGTCACACCCGTCCGCGCATTTTTCATCTGGGCCTGTCCGACGCGAATGCCGTGGACTTCGGTAATGTCGCCCGCAAAGGGTTTGTTCATCGCCTTGCCTCCTGTTCTTGTGTTCGAGGGGCTGAAATCGCGCTGCCGAGCCAGGAGACGAGGTCTTCGATGGCCTCGTCGCGGTTGAGTTCGTGCAGCATCTCGTGTCTTGCACCCGGGTAGAGCCTGAGCGTCACGTTTTCAAGGCCTGCGTCCGTATACTGTTTCTTCACTGTCCGTACACCCCGCCCTCGCGCGCCGACAGGGTCTTCTTCGCCGGAAAACAGGTATACGGGCAGGCTTGGAGGGATAGACCCCAGACGACGCAGGTCCGTCAGGCTGAGAAGGCCGCAGAAAAAATCCCGGTACGCCGCCGCTGTCAAGGGGAAGCCACACAGAGGGTCGTCCGCGTAGGCCGCCACTTCCCCCTGGTCCCTGCTCAGCCAGGCAAACCGCGCCCCTGATCTTTTAAAGGGTCGGTTGTTTCTTGAGAAAACAATCCAGTTCATCAGCGGAGACGGCAGCTCCTGCCGGTCAAAGGCGCCCGCTGCGACGGCCATCAACCTTCCAAGCGTACACAGTGCCCCGGGCCACCAGCCTGTCCCGGATAGTACCAGACCGCCGATCTCCTTTCCGTGACGGATCGCGTGCTCCCGCGCGATGAAGCTGCCCATGCTGTGCCCGAACACAACCAGCTTCTTTCCGGGAAACAGGCCGCGAAACGCGTTTGCCGCAACAGCCACATCGTCCACCAAGGCCTGCCAGCCGTCGGTCTCCCCAAAGGAGCCCGCCTTTTCCGTGCCCGCGCCGTGTCCCCTTTGGTCATACCCTCCGGCGGCATACCCTGCCCGGGACAACGCCTCGGCAAGCCGATCATAGCGCCCGTAGTGTTCTGCCATGCCATGCAGGATCAGGACAAGCGCACGGGGCTCTCCGGCCGGTTCAGACACGAAAAGCTTGCCCGGCCCTCCGGGCTGCGCGGCGAACGCGATGGTCTTCAACGGCGGCCTCCCCGGCCTGTCATCCCTGGTACAGGCCAATTTCTCTATACACCTGGCGCAGCGTTTTCGACGCGGCGCAGGCAGCCCGGGCAGCGTTGGTGCTGAGGACTTCGTCCAGATACTTTCTGTCGGCCATCAGCTGGGCATAGCGCTTCTGAATGGGCGCCAGCGCACTGACCACCGCGTCGGCGGCAGCGTCTTTCAGAGCGCCGTAGCCTTTCCCTTCAAGCCTTTCACACAGGCTCTCAAGCCCCTCCCCTGACAGGACGGACAGGATGGTCAGCAGGTTGCTGACCCCCGGCTTCTCTTCCGGGTCATAGCGAATTTCGGAGCCGCTGTCCGTCACGGCCCTTCTCAGCTTTCTCCGGACCGTATCGGCATCATCCAGCAGGGCGATGAAACTCTCCTCCGGATCGGACTTGCTCATCTTCCTCTCGGGATCGGTCAGGCTCATAACCCTGGAGGTTTCCTTGGGAATGTGGGGTTCCGGAATGACAAACACTTCTCCGTACACCGCGTTGAAGCGGGCAGCAATGTCGCGCGTGATCTCAAGGTGCTGCTTCTGATCGCCTCCGACAGGGACCACCTGGGTTTTGTATAGAAGGATGTCCGCCGCCATCAGCACGGGGTACACAAACAGACCGGCATTGAGGTTATCCGTGTGCCTCTGGGCTTTCTCCTTATACTGCGTCATGCGAGACAGTTCCCCCATGTACGCATAGCAGTTGAGCACCCAGGCCAGCTCGGCATGCGCCGGCACGTGGCTCTGGCAGTAGATGATATTCCGATCCGGGTCCAGGCCCGCTGCCATGTACAGCGCGCACAGCTGCAGCGTCTGCCGCCTCAGTGCAGCGGGATCCTGCCTGACGGTCAGAGCGTGCAGGTCAACAATGCTGAAAAGGCAGTCGTACTCCTTCTCAAGCAGCGTAAAGTTCCTGATTGCCCCGATATAGTTGCCCAGAGTAATCCTACCCGAAGGCTGTATCCCCGAAAAGAGGACAGGCTTTGTGTTTTTATCATCAGCCATGCGCATTCATTTCCTCCCGCGCCTGCGCGAAGCAGTGCGCCGCGAACGTCAGGTCTTCCGCTGTATGGGCAGCGCTTACCTGAGTGCGGATGCGCGCCTTGCCCTCTGGGACAACGGGGTAAGAAAAGCTCACCACATAGCAACCTTTCGCGAGCATGCGCCGCGCTATCTCGCCGGCGGCATGCGCGTCATAGAGCATGACGGGGATGATGGGATGTCCGTCTCCGATGATGTCAAAGCCATGCTCGTTTAGGCTTTTTCTGAAAGCGGACGCGTTTTCATGCAGCCTGTCTCTCAACACGCTGTCCCGTTCCAGGAGTTCAAGGGCTTTAACCGTCGCCGCGCAAATCGCCGGTGCAAGCGTGTTGCTGAACAGGTACGGGCGTGACCGCTGCCGGAGCAGGTCGGTCACAGCCCGGCTGGACGCGGTAAAGCCGCCGGACGCCCCTCCCAGAGCCTTTCCGAAGGTTCCCGTAAGGATGTCCACCCTGCCCATCACCCCGCAGTATTCATGTGTCCCCCGGCCGCGCTTGCCCATCAGGCCCGTGGCATGGCTGTCATCCACCATGACCAAGGCATCGTGCTCTTCCGCCAGGGAGCAGATCTCCGTGAGGTTCGCAATGCTGCCATCCATGGAAAAGACGCCGTCGGTCACGACCAGACGAATCCTCGCACCCGCCGCTTCCCTCAGCCTCTCCTTCAGCGCCTGCATGTCGCTGTTGGCGTATACGAACCTTCTGGCCTTGCACAAACGGATGCCGTCAATGAGGCTGGCATGGTTGAGTTCGTCGGAGATGACCGCGTCCTGGGGACCGAGCAGGGTCTCAAACAGGCCTCCGTTGGCATCATAGCAGGAGGAGTACAGGACGGCATCCTCCATGCCGACAAAGGAGGAGATCCTTGCCTCCAGCTCCTTGTGGATGCCCTGCGTCCCGCAGATGAAGCGGACGCTGGACAGGCCGTATCCCCACCGGTCGTAACTGGCCTTCGCGGCGCTGAGAATCTCCGGGTGATTGGCGAGGTTTAGGTAGTTGTTTGAGCACAGGCTCACAAGCCCCGGCGCCCCCGGGGTATCCACGCGCGCGCCCTGGGGCGTCGTGAGGATCCTTTCTTCCTTTTTTGTGCCCGCTTCCTCTATCTCGTGCAGGGTGGCTCTGTAGATTTCCAGCGCCTTTTTCATCTGGTATCGCTCCATTCCAGGATGATTTTTCCACTTTGACCGCTGTTCATGGCATCGAAAGCCTTCAGATAATCGGTGTAGTGGAAACGATGGGTGATCAGGGGAACGAGGTTGAGACCCGATTGGACGATCGCCGTCATCTTATACCAGGTCTCAAACATCTTTCGCCCATAGATCCCCTGCAGCGTCAGCCCCTTGAGGATGACAGCGTTCATATCGATGTTGGGCGATTGGCCGAAGAGTCCCAGCAGGGCCAGCTTGCCACCATTTCTCATGGTGGAGAGCATCTGTCTGAGCGCAGAACCGCTGCCGGACATCTCAAGGCCCACGTCAAAGCCTTCCACCATCCCCGCTTCCTTCATGGCGGAAGCGAGGTCCTCCCGAGCGGCATTGACGGTCACGCCCGCGCCCATCCTCTTCGCCAGCTCAAGCCGGTATTCGATCAGATCGGTGACGAACACATGGCGGGCGCCGTTATGCCGGCACAGCGCCGCGGCCATGATCCCGATGGGCCCCGCGCCTGTGATCAACACGTCTTCTCCGACCACGTCAAACATCAGCGCGGTGTGCGTGGCGTTGCCAAAGGCGTCGAAGAACGCAACAACGTCCTCAGGGATGTCTTCGCTGATGGGGATGCAGTTTGAAGCGGGAATGCACAGGTACTCCGCGAACGCACCGTCCCGGTCCACGCCAACCCCCTGGGTCTCACGGCACCACTGGGCATTTCCCGCCCGGCAATTGCGGCAGTGCCCACAGACAATGTGCCCTTCCCCGCTGACCCTCTGCCCTACGGTCAGCCCGCGCACAACGCGCCCCAACTCAACGATCTCCCCGACATACTCATGCCCGATCACGCGCGGAGGCTTCACATGGGCTTGGCTCCAGGGATCCCAGTTGAAAATGTGCAGGTCCGTGCCGCAGATCGCCGTCTTGCGGATCCTGATCAGCACCTCGTCAAAAGCGGGCGACGGCCTCTGCACCCTCAGCAGTTCCAGCCCCGGACCGGGTCCCGCCTTTACCAGCGCGTCCATCATCATGCCGGATCCCCCTTTCTATTCCATCCTGCTGCTGATCAAGCAGGTCTTTCAGCTGGTCCCGGGAATAGGTGAAAGTGATCTCCAGGTCATCCTCGCGGAAAAGCCCCGGCTGCAGAAAGAACACCGCATTTTCGTGAGCATCGGCAAAAAAGTGCAGTTCCGGAAAAAAGTCCAAGGAAAAGGTTTCTCTGTCAAGGCCGTCGACCCATCCCGGTTCTTCGCTGTCCATGCGCTCCCTGACTTGCCGCCAGACATCGTCAAAGACTGCCTCGGCAATCTGGGCGCTGCTCTCCCCCACCTGCACCAGCCCACGCAGGGTTAGAAGCTCGCCCTCATATGGCCCGGAAACCGCAAAGACCTGTGAAGAGAGCGAGACGATATCGCGTCCCTCCAGCGTCTGGCGCTGGCGCAGGAGGATGCTGAAGAACCTGTCATCGTTGAGGGTCACCGAATAATTCTGAGCAATGGTCTGTCGGCCGCCTTTCGTCATGTCGACATCGGCTGCGTACATGGGGAGCACGAGGTGCTCCATCTCGCTCATGGCTATTTCAAAGAAGTGTCTGATCTCGCCTGCGGCAAAACTGTCCCCGATGGGGACGGGATAGCTGAACTCATACCTGTAGGTCCAGGCTTCTCCCTCCGGAAAGTACAGCTCGCCCTCCGCCCAATCAAATGCAAGCTCCCCACCGGCTGAGCACAGCGGCAGCAGGGCAAGCAACACAAGGAGGCAACGTCTGGTCATCTCGCTCCTTCCTCCGGCAAACCGGGCAGGCTACGCAGGGCGCTTGGACCGAAGATAGGACGCTACGGAAAGCGCGGCATGATTGCCGTCCCCCGCCGCCTTTGAGACCTGAAAGGGTACACCGATCATATCGCCGGCTGCAAAGGCACCGGGGATGACGGTCATCAGGGAGGCATCTGTTTTCACAGCGCCCTTGTGTGTCTCAAGCCCAGGCAGCAACTGGTCGAGTGCCACTGCCGGGCGCAGGATGAAGATCCCGTCCGTTTCATGCTCACCCGCATTGGTCAGAAGCTTCAGCGCACTCCCCTTGCGCGTCACGCCCAAAGGCTTCTCGCCGGAAACCACGACAGCAGAAGGCAGGCCCTCCCTGCTGTGCTGCTTTTCCGAAAAGTACGTGACCTGTCCGAGCTCTGAAAGAAAGGCTGCTTCCTCTACCGCCTCATGGCTGGCTGCGATGACCGCGATGCGCTTTCCCTTATAGAACATGCCGTCACAGGTGGCACAGTAGCTGACCCCGGCGCCCAGCAGCTCTTCTTCCCCCTTCAGGAGGCTGACCCGCGCAGCGCCACAGGCAAGCAGCACCGTCCGCGCCTCATAGACTTCGTTCCCCGCCAGTACTGAGAAGGTTTCACCCATCGGCAGGATTTTCTGCACAAGCTGCCTGAGGATGTCCACACCCAACTGCTCTGCGTGGCTTCTGAAGCGCCTGAGCATTTCCTTCCCCGAAACGGAAGGGAGTCCTGGATAATTGTCTACCAGGTGCGCTTTTTCAAGGGCCCCATCCCCCGCGTAAATCATCAGGACGTTCAGGTTTCTCAGCCTTGCGGTGATGGCTGCTGAACATCCGGCAGCACCGCCTCCGACAATGATCAGGTCATGCATCGACGCTTTCTACCTCCACCCACTCAATCCTTCTGTCCGCAACGCTCAGCACCTTGAAGCGCAGCCCGAAGTATTCGACCTCCAGCGTGCTGCCGTCCTCAGGGATGGAGCTCATCCGGCTGAGGATCAGACCGCCCACCGTATCAAACTCATCTCCGTGAGGAAGCTTGAGGCCTGTCGTTTCATTGAAGGTCTCGATGTCCATCGTGCCCGCGACCTTCCATCGGCCGCCGCCCAGGTCCAGGAGGTCCTGCTGCGCCTGCGGATCGTACTCGTCATAGATGTTGCCGACGATCTCTTCAAGCAGATCTTCCATGGTTACCAGCCCGCTCGTGCCTCCGTATTCGTCCACAACCACCGCCATATGGAACTTGTTTTGTTGCATATCGCGGAACAGCACGTCCGCGCGTACGGATTCGGGGACAAAGCGCGTGCCGCGCAGGATCTCCCCGAGGGGTTTGCGGTCACCCAGGCTGTTCATGAGAAAATCCCTCGCGGTGAGCGTCCCGATGATGTCGTCCAGGTCATCGTCGTACACGGGAAACCGGGACAGCCCTGTCTGGCCAATGAGCGCAAGGATCTCTTCGTGGCTGTCCCCAATCCATACAGCGTGCATATCGGTTCTGTGGGTCATGCAGTCAGCAGCGACCATGTTGTTAAACTCAAACACATTCTCGATCATGTCTCTCTCGGCTTCCTCGATCGCGCCCTTCTCCTCCCCCTCGTCGACCAGCATGCGGATCTCATCCTCCGTGATCCCTTCAGCCTCCAGACTGTCATTCTGACCGACCAGCTTCAGGAGCCGCTCTGTGGCCCCGGAAATAAGGCTGGCGACCGGCGTGAACAGGACGTTAAAGGCCAGGGCAGCCCCATAGAGCCTCCGGGCAGTCTTCTCCGGGTCTCTTGAGGCAAGCCGTCTGGGGATGCCAATGCACAGCAGCTGCATGAAAAAGGTCAGGATCAGGACCGCAAGGATGAGGCACAGGGCGGTGAGCGTGCCCGCAGACAGGGGCAGATCAGCCGCACGAAGAGTAAAAAAGCGCGTGAGCCTGGGGCTTAAATAACCCGCAGCAAGCCCCGCTGAAAGGCTGCTGACAAAGGCAGTGGCAACGCGAAGCCCAGACGGCGTCCGCGATACTCGCTCACAGAGCGTATGAAGCCGGCTTGGCGTGACCGCATCTGCCTCAGCCCTGCGTCGCGCCCTGTTTGCGCCCAGGGCTCGAAAGGCGGTTTCAGCGGCGTTCAGCAGCCCACAGGCAAAAAACAGGATGGCCTGCAGCGCCAACTGCCAGACCAGCGAATCAGAATCCATGTTCCATTCTCTCCCTTCCTGACTGAGATTATACACAGTCTGTCAGGAAAAATCCATGGCTGCCATCGGGCAGAAAGCGCCCGAATCACGCCTTCACGGGCGGTCCCATGACTTGTCCCTAAATCTATTGTATGATGAAAACCTCAGAAGACCGCCCGGCCCCTCCGGCTCCTGCCGAAGGAACCGCGCGAAAGGACGGGTATGTTCGGTTACGTCGTTGCCAACCTGGACGCCCTGGATGCCGCCCAGAAGGAATGGTATGGAGCCTGTTACTGCGGCCTTTGCAGGGCCATCGGCGATCGCTATGGACAGGTGCGCCGGCTAGCCCTGACCTATGACATGGCGTTTTTGGCACTGCTCCTCAGCTCCTTTGATGAAAAGCCCCCGGAACTCACCTCCTTCACCTGCCCCATTCACCCGTATAAAAAGCGAAAGGCATGGAGGACCCTCCATACCGACTACGCCGCGGATATGAATGTCTTGCTCGCCTTCTGGCAGCGCATGGACAGATGGAACGATGACAGAAACCTGCCTGCCCTGGCAGAGGCCCGCCTTCTCCGTAAAGGCGCAGGCCTCGTCCGCCAAAGCAGCGCGCTGAAGACCGAAGCCATCGAGTCGGGAATCCGCGCGCTGTCGCGCTGTGAGGCAGAGGGCGAGCTCAATCCCGACTTGCCGGCAGGTATTTTCGGTGCGATCACAGCGGAGATTTTTGCGTCTCCCATCGCGCCCGCGCCTCCAGCTCTTCGAAGCTTTGGCGAGGCGCTGGGCCGTTTCATCTATCTGATGGATGCCGCGGTCGACTTCAAAAAAGATATTCGAAAAAGGCACTACAATCCCCTGGTCGCCGTCCCTTCAGTGCGACATGAAGAAATCCTCACCCTGATGATGTCGGTGTGCGCAGAGCGCTTTGATGCCCTTGACGTAAAGCGGGACAGGGTCCTGATGGAAAACATCCTCTATTCAGGCATTTGGACACACTACAAAAACAGGCGCATCGGAGGCGCTCGTGCATGAAAGATCCTTATGAAGTCCTGGGTGTCCGGCGTGGGGCAAGCCAGGAGGAAGTCACGACAGCCTACCGCAGGCTCGCGAAAAAATACCACCCCGATTTAAACCCCCACGATCGCGACGCACAGAAGAGGATGAGCGAGATCAATGTGGCATACGAGGATATTAAAAGCGGCCGGGCAGAAACTGCGGGCTCGATGGGTTCTCAGCCCGGGTCCGGGAGCAGACCCCCCCCTTGGGGTGGCTCCCCATTTTCAGGCTTTGGACCTTTCAGCCCCTTTGGTTTTGAAGGCGGCACGCGCCACACAGACAGGGAAGTCAGCCTCGAAACCATCCGGCGCCTGATCAACAGCCTGCGGTATCGCGAGGCCCTGTTCCTCCTTTCAGCCTTTGGCACCAAGAACGCTGAGTGGCACTACCTAAGCGCAGCAGCCCATTGGGGGCTTGGCAACGCTGTCACAGCCCTGGACCAGATAGAGGAGGCCCTCCGGCAGGACCCTTTAAACCCCTCGTACCATGCCCTGCGGCAACAGATCCGCGACGGCGCAGCTGCGTACGCCCAGCGCAGCGGGATGTTCGGTTTTCCAAATGCCCTGAGCCTCAATAAAGTCTGCCTAGGCCTTTGCGTCGCACGGTTCCTGTGCTCGTTTTGCAGATTCTGCTGAGATCCGCCCCTGCGGCACGCAGGAGGCGGGAACGAAATGGGGGTTGTGCCAAGCGGGCGGCGGATAACCGGTCTGCGCGCTGCCCTGCGATGCAGCCGGCGGTCGTACGGACAGTTTCAGGAGACGCTCCGCCGTGCGGCTGATAGGCGATCTGACCCGCCTTCTCCAGGGGCCTTCGCCTGTCATCGTGGCCATCGACGGCCCCTGCGGTGGTGGAAAGAGCACGCTGTGTGCCTGGCTGTGCAAATGCTTTTCCGACTCCCTCTCCTTTCACATGGACGATTTTTTCCTGAAGCCCGAGCAGAGAACAGCCAGGAGGCTTGCAGTCGCAGGAGGCAACAGCGACACCGGGCGCTTTCTCAGGGAAGTGCTGCTTCCCCTGCGCCGCCAGCCTTCTTTCGAGTACCACGCGTATGACTGCCGCAGCGACACCATGCATCCCGTGCGCGTCCGGACGCCGCGCCTGGCCGTTGTCGAAGGCTCATACAGCATGCACCCTCGATTGCGCGGGTATTATGACTACGCCGTGTTCCTCACGATCGATCCGGCCGAACAGCTCCTGCGGGTGCTCAAGCGCAGTGGACAGCAGATGTTCGACCGCTTCAGGCATGAATGGATTCCGATGGAGAACCGTTATTTCGCAGACTGTGCTGTTGCGCAGGCCTGTGATCTCGTCCTTGACCAGGCCGCTCTGTGCGCTATCCTCTCTGGTATGGGGACCCTCTCAGACATCGGATCCCTCCCCAGGCTTCCCGGGTGATGCCGGGGTCCGTGCCCGCCCGTGTCCGTGCCCGCCCGTGTCCGTGGGGTCTGTTGACAGATCCCCTTCCACCGCCTATCATTCCGGCCAAGATGGTATTTTTCGCATGGCCGGCAAGAAATGAGAGGATTCACGCGTCCTATGGATGAACCGGCGAAGCAGGTAAAGTCCCCTGCTGATGTCGACAGTCTGGCTGCCTGGGTCGAGGCGATGTATACCAGATATGCGACAGATGTGCTGCGTGTCAGCTATTTCTATTTGGGCGACAGGCACAAAGCCGAGGATGTAACACAGGATGTGTTTTTGAGGTTGATGGAGAACAGACCTTCCTTGAAGGAAGGCAGTGAGAAATCCTGGCTTTTAAAGGTGGCCCTCAATCGCTGCAGGGACCTGTGGCGGACCGCATGGTTCAGAAGGGTCCTGGTGGGCAGCCCCGCCCTTGAGCTCGTGCCCTCTCCCGACCCCATCGAGCACCACATCGAAAAAGAAGCATTGATGCAGGCCATCCACAGCCTTCCTGTGGAAAGCCGCGAAGTGTTCCTGCTGTACTACTACCAGGGTTACAGCATCAGCGAAATCGCCGGTATCTTGGAAGTAGCCGAGGGCACTGTCTCCAGCAGGCTATCTCGCGGCCGGCACAGGCTGAGAACGCTGATTGAAGGAGGTAACCAGGGGTGACATCTCTTGAACAGTTGCCGGCGATTGTGCAGGAGACCTTAGGGGGCATGGTCGCAGGACAGGACCTGCTTCACCAGATACAGCGCCCGAAGCAGACGCGGCGCCCGGCAGCACAGCTGCGGATCGCTCTGCCCCTGTCGCTGACAGCCCTTGCCGCAGCTGCTGTCCTGCTCTTTGCTTTGCCCGGCCTGCGCCAGAGCAAAGACGCTGCGACACCGCAGATCAATACCCTGGCGGCCGGACAGCAGCCCGAACCCGCGGTGTACCGCGCCCTTGATATCCCGCGCGACAGCATCACCATCGCCGAATCCCTGGGCGCGGCTTCCGCCCAGGCGGTGTGGGAAACGGGAGCCGGAGCGAATTTTCCACTGATCCGCGTAGGAGGTAGGTTCTTTCGCCTTCTGAAAGGCCAGCCGACCTTCGATAAGAGCAGGCTGACGCCTATCGGAGAGGTGGAGCGGTTCGCGGAGGAACCGGCGCTGGACTCCTCCGGGGCAGCCATCAGCAATATCGTCCCTGCCGGCACATCCGTGTTTGAACTTCCAGCCTTTCGGGGAGCTGTCGTCCTGGCGCAGCTGGGTTCTGACATGAGGGTGTTTCAAAGGGTATCCTTTGCAGGCACAGCGCTCACAGGCAGCGAAACCCTGGCCTCTACGCTGCCCGACACATCGGTAAGCCGCCTCGTCTTGTCCGATGTGGGGACGGTGTCTCAAGCAGACAGCATACGAAGCCTTCTGTCTTTGCTGCTGGGGTCCGCCGTCTATCAGGGCAGCGCCAGCGTCGATACAGACCGGGTGCTTCTGATCGAGTATAAAGAAGGCATCGTCCTTCAAATGTCCGTGAAGGGCAACAGCCTCATGGCCTGCGGGACCTGGTCCTGCCCCGACTTTTTCAGCGCCTTTGCCGAAGCCCTGCGGTAAGGAACCCTGTTGCCTCCCATCAAACCACGGGCGCGCGTTGCGCTCGGGTTGGGACGCAGGGCGCAGGTTTATATATGCTTGAAGAACGCCTTTCCATCTTCATAGCGCAAAATGCCGTCGCTGTCGAAGTGCAGTGGGGTCGGCGATGATTTGATATGTCGGAGGATCTCCTCCATCCGGACGCTTTCCCGGTAACTCATCATGGTGAAGGACACCCCGTGGCGGCGTGCCCTCCCCGTGCGCCCGATCCGATGGAGATAGTACTCGTTTTCATTGGGGAGATCAAAGTTGACAACCGCCTCTACGTCAAACACGTCGATGCCACGGGCGGCAACGTCCGTCGCAACCAGGATGGGAAACTTCCCTCGCTTGTAGTCATTCATGACAGCTGTACGCTGGGACTGCCGCATATCCCCGTGGAGCGCCTCGGCACGGTATCCCTGTTTTCTCAGCTTGTCTGATATGCGCTGCGTCATGTGCTTGGTGTTTGAGAAGACCATGATACGGTTGTACTCGTCCGAATCGAGGAGGTATTCAAGGCAGTCGATCTTGTCCATCCCGTCGAGGAGCATCGTGTACTGCGCGATCTGCGGCCTGTCCTCCTTGACAGCTTCCACCGTAATCTCTACCGGTTCGGTCTGATACCTCCAGGATACGGTCATCAGGTCCTGGTTGGAGGTCGCAGAGAACATGACCAGCTGCCTGGACGGCGACGTCGCCTCGATGATTTTCGTGACATCCTTGACAAAGCCCATTTTGAACATTTCGTCCGCTTCATCGATGACCATCGTATGAACAAAGCTCAAGTCCACCACCCGTCTTTGCATCAGATCCAGAAGACGCCCCGGCGTCGCGACCACGATCTGCGGAGCCTTTCTCAGGCTTGTGATTTGCCTGGAGATGGGCTGTCCGCCGTAGAGGGTGGCGATCCTGACCTGTGGAATATACTTGGCCAGCATGGTCAGTTCGGCGGTGATCTGCATAGCGAGCTCGCGCGTCGGGGAGAGCACTACTTCCTGGATGCGCTTGTCTGACAGGCTGATATATTCCAGCATCGGAATCCCATAAGCAGTGGTCTTTCCGGTGCCTGTGGGGGCAATCGCAACGACATCGGCGCCACGCATCATCACGGGGATGGTCTGTTTTTGCACGGAGGTTGCTTCCGTGAAACCCATCAACTCGAGCGCCTTGAGAACCTCTGTGGACAGGTCCAGTTCAGCAAAACCAGCGGCTTGTGACAAATACATTTCTCCATTTCCGCGCCGGGGCGGTTTGAGCCATTCCGCGGCACAGTCCCGGGCGCCGGACGCGAACAAATTATCCCATGCGTCCTGTGGGCTGTCAACCACGCGTTTACTTCCCCGCCCTTTGGCGGTAAGATGGAAAGCGAAAAACAAGGGAGGCTCTGCCGTGTATCAGCAAGAGGATCTTCGTTTCGTGAGCGCACAGGAAAGGAAACGGACGGCACTTTGTCTTCTGCCGGTTGGCGCCCTGTTGGCAGGCGTTGTCCTCTCTTTCCTTCACAGGGAAAAAGGGCTGACCATCGCTCTGTTCATCCTGGCGGGCTTCATCACCCTGTTCTGCCACGGTGTACTGATTGCACCTGTGACGGCCTACAAAAAGCATCTCTCCTACGCGCTTGGGGGAAGGACGCGTAGCACGGAGGGAAGCTTTCTTCGCTTTGGCGAGCACCCTGTCGAGCGCGATGGCGTACGCTTTATCCCTGTTTCTGTCCGCGTTGAAAGAACAGGCTCGGAGGGGGACGAGAGGCTGTTATACTATGATGCCAATCTGCCCCTTCCCAGTTGGAAGGCCGGGGATTTCCTGCAGCTTGACTCCCATGACAAGGCCATCGTCCGCTGGAGGAAAGCGCAGACATAAAAAGCCGGCTCCCTTCGAAGGGAGCCGTTGCTGTCCCTGCGCCCACGGAGGAGGCGCAGCCATATGCGCAGCTTTCACCGCGTCCCGTTCACATTACTCCTCGATCGTGATCGCGCCGACGGGGCAGCCGTCCACAGCCTCCTGAAGGGAGTCGGTCACCTCGGAGGGCTGGGTATGCACTTCAGCCAGGTTATCATCGTTCATTCTGAACACTTCCGGGCAAACATCCTCGCACAGTGCGCACCCGATACAGGCGCTTTGATCGACAACGACTTTCATGGGCACTCTCCTTACAATGATTATTCAGGCGTCGCCGGCGCGCCAGACACTCAGGCGGCAGGCCATCATGAGTATATCTCATCGGACGTCAACAAACAATGGCTCCTGCGACAATAAACCCATGACCCTGTTGGTTGACAAACAGCCGTCAGTGGCATATAAAACAGTATTGAACGTCCTTTTTTGACCATTGCACCCTGCGTGTAAAAATCTGACACAGAGTGCAGGCAGAAGGGCGTGACCGGTTCAGAGGCCTTTGGCCGGGACTCGCGCTTCCCGGCAGCCCCTGCGGGCTCCTCTCCGGGCTAGACCCCAAGGTAGATCCAAAGATCGCGTAGGAGGTGGCACCATGGACGCGGACAGCAGCGGCGATTTAGCCCCCGGCCGAGGCCGACTGCCTGCGAAAGCGGCCGCGTCCGTTTTTGCCATGCGGTAGCCTTTCGGTCCGGCGCTGTGCCCTGCTTTCCTTTGAATGCTAAAAGGGAGGCACTTTCATGCCGGAAATGGAAACAACGCTCGCCGATGCAATCGCCACGTTGGCGCACGAAAAAAAATACAAGACGTTGCGGGACATCCTGGATACGATGAACCCAGCGGACATTGCTCTGCTTTTGCAGGACATGCCCAAAGAGAGGCTGTCGCTTTTATTTCGCCTGATCCCAAAGGATAAGGCGGCAGAAGTCTTTGTGGAAATGGATCCGGACGAGCAGGAACTCCTGATACGGGGCTTTTCAGACAGCGAGCTCAAAGCTGTTCTGGACGAGCTCTATATGGACGACACCGTCGATATCATCGAGGAGCTGCCCGCGAACGTCGTTAAACGCGTCCTGCACCAGTCCGACCCCGAAACCCGTGCCCTGATCAATGAGCTTCTTCAGTATCCTGAGGACAGCGCGGGAAGCATCATGACCACCGAGTTCGTCGACCTCCGCCCCGACAGGACAGCCGGGGACGCCATCGAAAATATCCGCCGCACAGGCCTTGACAAGGAAACCATCAACACCTGCTATGTGGTTGACGAGTCGCGCAGGCTGATCGGGGCGATCTCCATCCGCACCCTCATCCTGGCCAGGCAGGACGCCCTGCTGCGGGATATCATGCTGAAGAATGTCATCTCGCTCCACACCCTCGAAGACAAGGAGAGCGTCGCACAGAAGTTCAGAAGATACGGCTTCCTGTCCATGCCCGTTGTCGACGGGGAAGAGCGGCTTGTCGGCATCGTCACAGTGGATGACGCCATTGAGGTCATTGAGAGCGAGGCCACTGAGGACATCGAAAAGATGGCGGCAATCTTGCCCAGCGAGGACCCCTATCTAAGGACAAGCGTCATACGGATCTGGAAAAACCGCATCCCCTGGCTCCTGTTCCTGATGATATCGGCCACCTTCACCGGCATGATCATCATGCGTTTTGAGGCTGCGCTCGCCACGCAGCTCTTTCTGACCGCCTTCATCCCCATGCTCATGGACACGGGGGGCAACTCGGGCAGCCAGTCCTCTGTAACGATCATCCGGGGAATGGCTCTGGGCGAGATTCGGCTCGTCGACCTCCCCCGCGTCATCTGGAAGGAGGCCCGCGTCGCAGCCCTGAGCGGCGTGACCCTCGCAGCCCTCAACTTTGTCCGGGTTCTGGTGGTCGACCGCCTGCCGTTGGAGGTGGCGTTCGTTGTCAGCGCCACGCTGGTGCTGACTGTCTTTACCGCCAAGCTGGTGGGCTGCACCCTGCCCCTCTTTGCCAGCAAAGTGGGCTTTGACCCTGCGGTCATGGCAAGCCCCCTCATCACGACGATCGTGGATGCCATTTCCCTGCTGATCTATTTCCGGATCGCTTCTATCGTCCTCCACCTTTAGGCGAGCTGCAGGAGCTCAGGTTATCCAGGCCGCGCCGATGATGCCGGCGCCCAGGTGGATCCGCAGGCTGAAGCTCACACCGCAGGCGTAGACCTCGGCTCCGGGATGGCTCTGCCTGAGCAGGTTCAGCAGGGGTTCCGGGCCGCTCGCCCCTCCGTGGTGGACGATGACGGCGCGAGCCTCCGCAGGGATCAGGGAAACCAGTGCGCGGAGGGTCTGGCCCCGTCCCCTCGAAGCGCCGCGGGAGACGATGGCGCCCGCCTCGAGGGTTAGAACCGGCCTCACGTTGAGCACGGTGCCTACCGACTGACGGACAGCTCCAAGCCTCCCGCTGCTGCGCAGCGAGGCCATGTCATCTACCGAGAAGGCCACCCCGACCTGGCTCCGCTTTTCCGCCAGGGCCTGCGCCATTTCCCCGAGGGTGGCGCCGCTTTTTCGCATGCCGCTGGCCACCCCGGCAAGGAGCTTGAGCCCTCCGGCGGTCACCAGGGAGTCGACGACCGCTATCCTGTCCGGAGCGGTCTCCCGTGCTGCGGACAAGGCGCTGGAATAGGTTCCGCTGAGCCTGGAGGAGATCACCAGGCACAGCACCTCGTGGCCCTCCCGTGTCAGCTCCCTGAACATCTCGGAGAACTGCGTGACGGAAGTATGCGAGGTGGTCCACCCGTTGCGGGAAGCCAAGTCCACGCCGCTAAAAGCTCCGTTTGCCTCCAGGCAGCCCTCCTGAAAGCTCTGTCCGGGGCCCATGCAGGAGATCGGGGCGATCAGGACGCCCAGATCCAGCGCCTCCCGGCAGGGAATGCTGGCCGTGCTGTCGGCGATGATGGCGATCATAGAACCCCTCCCAGTTCTCTCAGGCGTCTGTAGCGGCCTTTCCTCAGTTCATCCGCGGGCATGGCGGCCAGCATCCCCGCCTCGTCATGCAGCCCATCCCTGAGCCGCGCAAAGAGCGCCTCACGCCCGCCTTCCTCCGGAACCACCCGGTCCACCACGCCCAGGTCGAGCAGGTCCTGCGCGGTGAGCCTGAGGTGCGCCGCTGCCTCCCTCGTCCTTGATGGGTCTTTCCACAGGATGCTGGCGCAGCCTTCCGGCGAGATCACGGAGTATACGGCGTTCTCCAGCATCCATATGCGGTCGGCGAGGGCCAGCGCGAGAGCACCGCCGCTGCCTCCTTCCCCGGTGATTACGGACAAGACGGGCACGGACACTCCTACCAAAGTAAACAGGTTTTCTGCAATCGCCTGCCCCTGTCCCCTCTCCTCCGCACCCAGCCCGCAGGCGGCGCCCGCAGTATCGACAAAGGAGACGATGGGGCGGGCGAACTTCTCAGCCAGAAGGAACTGCCGAAGCGCCTTTCGGTAGCCCTCCGGCTGGGCACTTCCGAAGTTGCGCGCGATCCTCTCCGCGGTCCCGTGACCCTTGTCGATGGCCAGCACCGTTACGGGCATCCTTCCGAGGCGCGCGATGCCGGCCACGATAGCCCTGTCGTCTGAAAACCTGCGGTCGCCCCGCAGTTCAAAGAAGTCTGTAAAGATGCCCCTGATGAAGTCATCCCCTGTCGGGCGCTCTCCGGAGCGGGCCGCCAGGACGCGGTCAAAAGCTTCCATTCCGTGCCTCCCCCACGTGCAGGGACAGGAGCAGCGCGAGGGTCTCCCTCTGCTTCTCTCTGGGGACGATGGCATCCACAAAGCCCTTTTCCAGGAGAAACTCCGCCATCTGAAATCCGGGGGGTAGCTTCTGCCGGGTCGTCTGCTCGATGACACGCGGCCCCGCGAAACAGACCAAGGCTCCCGGCTCCGCGAGGGCGATGTCGCTCTGCATCGCGAAGCTTGCCATAACCCCGCCCGCCGTAGGATCGCAGAGAACAACGATGTACAGGTTGCCCCCTTCGCTGTGGCGCCTGACAGCGGCGCTGGTCCGGGCCATCTGCATCAGCGAGAGCGTGCCCTCCTGCATCCTGGCGCCACCCGAAGCCGTGAAGGTTACGACGGGGAGCGAACGCTCCGTAGCCCGCTCAAAGGTGCGCGCTACCTTCTCCCCCACGACGACTCCCATGCTTCCCATCATGAACCGGGGCTCCATGGCAAACAGCTCGCAGGGGTGGTCGCTGATCCTGGCTGTCCCGCTAACTACAGCCTCCTTCTCGCCGCTTGCCACCCGCGCGTCGTCAAGCTTTTGCGTATAGCCCGGAAAGCCGATCAGATCCCGGGAGACAAGGTCCGCGTCCGCCTCCTCAAAGCTGCCAGGGTCGACCGTCATCGATATGCGGGCCCTCGCACCAAGGGGCGCATACCTGCCACACTTCGGACAGACGCCGAGTGCGCTGGCCAGCTCCCCGTCGGGCGTAGCAGCTCCGCAGGCCCGGCAAACGGAGAACGATCCCTCTTCTCCCGCGGCCTTCGCCGTGCCCGGGGCCTCAGAGAGGATCTCAAGCTTGTTCTCAGGCTTCCGGAAGAGCCCTTTGCGCAACACGAAGGATCTCCTTGTCCAGGTAGTCCGTATAGTAGCTGCCGCTGAGAAAGGCGGCTCCCGAGATGGCCGCACTCTGCAGGTCCGCGTTATGGTCGATGCCCTCGATGACCAGCTCGCACAGTGCTGCGCGCATCTTCCTGATGGCTTCCTCCCTGGTCATGGCGTGCACGATGAGCTTGCCGACCAGAGAGTCGTAATAGGGGGGCACTTCCAGCCCCTGGAAAAGTGCCGTGTCAAAGCGGACCCAGGGGCCGCCGGGGATATGCAGAAGCGAAACCCTGCCGCTGCTAGGGCGAAAGCCCTGCTGCGGGTTTTCCGCGACGATACGGCACTCCATGGCGCATCCTGTGGGGCGGATATCCTCCCCCGAGAAGCCCAGAGGGATTCCCGCTGCTACGCGCAGCTGCCACTTGACAAGATCGATGCCCGTCACCATCTCCGTGACGGGATGCTCCACCTGCAGGCGCGTGTTCATCTCCATGAAATAGTAGTTCCCTAAGTCGTCAAGGAGGAATTCTATCGTCCCCAGCCCCTCATAGCCAATGGCCCGGGCAGCGTGGACGCACTGCCCGGACATCCTCTCCCGCGTCTCCTGGCACAGCTTCGGGGAGGGGCTCTCCTCCAGGAGCTTCTGGTTTTTCCTCTGGACGGAGCATTCGCGGTCGCCCAGGCAGACGACGTTTCCGAAACGATCTCCCAGGATCTGCATTTCGATGTGGCTGACCGGATGCAGGTACTTCTCCATGTACAGAGCATCGTCGCCGAAGGCGGCCGCCGCCTCGCTCCGCGCCGCAGGGAAAGCAGCAGCCACATCCCCGGGTTTCTCCGCAATGCGGATGCCCCGCCCACCTCCGCCCGCCCTGGCCTTCAGGAGGACGGGGCAGCCAATCTCTCCGGCAGCCCTCTCCGCTTCGCCGGCGTCCTGGAGAAGGCCCGACCCGGGCACGACTGGAAGTCCCGCTTCCGCCATCATCCGCCTGGCCCTGTCCTTGTCGCCCAGGCTTGCGACCGTCTGGTGAGAGGGACCGATGAACACAACACCGCAGTCCCTACACAGCTCCGCAAACCGCGCGCTCTCGGACAGGAAGCCGTAGCCCGGATGGATGGCCTGGGCGCCTGTGTGGATGGCAGCTGAGAGCACGGCGTTCATATTGAGGTAGCTGTCCGTCGCGACGGGAGGACCGATGCAGATGCTCTCCTCCGCGAGGCTGACGGGCAGCGTATCCCGGTCTGCCTCGGAGTAGACCGCCACGGTGGAAATACCCATATCTTTGCAGGCGCGGATGATGCGCACAGCGATCTCGCCGCGATTGGCGATCAGGATCTTGGAGAACATGCGCCGCGCCCCCGCCGTCAGGGCCCCTCGACGAGCGCGAAAGAAAACTCGCCCGTCACGCAGACCTCTCCGTTGATGCTCCCGCTGCCCCGGACGAGGTACAGGGGAGGCCGCTTTCTGAGCATCTCGCAGTCGAACACGATCCTGTCCCCAGGCCGCACCTTCTTCAGGAACCTCGCCTGGCGGATACCCACAAAATAGGGGGTGCCATTCCCGTTTTTTTTCATCACCATCACGCAGCAGGTCTGCGCAATCATCTCGCAGAGGATAACGCCTGGGACGATGGGGTCCCCCGGATAGTGCCCCCGGACAAACCATTCGTCGCCGCGCACATGGCAGACGCCCACCGCGTGCGCCTCATCTTGAAGCTCCACCCTGTCGATGAGCAGCATCACTTCCCGGTGCGGGATGATCTCCTTGATCTCCTCCCTGTCCAAACCTTCCCTCCTAGAACACCTTGAACAGGACCTGGCCGTACTCCACCAGCTGTCCGTTTTCAACGCACACGTCCACAATTTCCCCATCGCCGTCCGCCGTGATCTCGTTCATCATCTTCATGGCCTCCACGATGCACAGGACATCCCCCTTCCTGATCCTGTCCCCCTTGGATACAAACGGCGGGCTACCGGGCGCCGGGGCGCGGTGGAACAGCCCCACCATGGGCGACCTGATTTCCCGCAGCTTGTTGAAATCCACCACCCCCACGTCCGGGGGATCTTGCCACCTCTCATCCGGGACCGGCGGCACGGTCGCCCTCCCGGGCGCACCGGCAGGGTCTGCCACGGGAAGAGGGAGATAGGGATAGTTTTCAAGGCGTACCCTGACCCCGCTTTCCGTGACCTCGATGCCCGTCACCCCTGTCTGCCTGATCAGCTCCGCCAGCTGCCTGATATGCTCCATGTTCATCGTGATTCCCCTCCTCACAGGGCTTCCGGCCCGCGGAAGGCCAGGCAGGCATTGTGCCCCCCAAATCCTAGCGATACCGAGAGGGCAAAGCGGATGTCCGCCTTTCTGGCTGCGTTGGGCACGTAGTCCAAATCACAGTCAGGGTCCAGCTCGCGGTAACCGATCGTGGGGGGGACGGTCCCCGTTGACAGGGCCATGATGCAGGCGACCGCTTCCGCAGCACCGGCGGCACCCAGCATGTGCCCGGTCATGGATTTGGTGGAACTCACGTGCGTGCGGTAGGCGCTGTCGCCCAGCGCCAACCGGATGGCCAGAGTCTCCGCCCCGTCGTTAAGGGGGGTACCTGTGCCGTGCGCGTTGATGTACAGCCTTTCCCCGCCCAGGATCCCGCCTTCTTCCATGGACATAGCGATCGCCCGGGCCGCCTCCTGCGCGCCGGACAGCGGCGCCGTGATATGGTAGGCGTCGCAGCTGTTGCCGTAGCCGCAAATCTCCGCATAGGCGCGCGCCCCGCGGGCTCGGGCGTGCGCGAAAGATTCCAGCACCAAGACCCCCGCTCCCTCCCCCATCACAAAGCCGTCGCGTCTCCGGTCAAAGGGGGTACAGGCGTCAAGCGGGTCTTCGCGCAGGGACAGCGCCATGCTGGACGCGAAGCCCGCGACAGCCAGCGGCACCAGCGGCGCTTCCGCGCCCCCGGCGAGGATGACGTCCGCGTAGCCCCCCGCGATGGCCCGGAACGCTTCCCCGATCGCATGGCTGGCGGTGGCGCAAGCCGTGACGACTGGCAGAGAGGGGCCTTTCGCACCGTGGCGGATCGCGACCAGCCCGGCAGCCATATTCGCGATCATCATAGGAACCAGCAGTGGCGACACCCTCCTTGGCCCCTCCCTCAGGTACCTTTCGCTCTCAGCCACCAGCGTCCCGATGCCGCCGACGCCCGAGCCGATGTAGACCCCGAAGCGCTCGGGGCGTAAGCCTCGAAGCCCGCTGTCGGCCACTGCCTCGTCCGCCGCAGCGACCGCATATTGCGCGAACAGGTCTGAGCGCCTGGCCTCCGCCCTGTCCATGTACCGCAGCGGATCAAAGCCCTTTACCTCCGCAGCCACCTTCACCTTGAAAGCTGACGCATCAAAACGGGTGATGGGTCCGATGCCGCAGAGGCCGGCAGCCATGGACGCCCAGGACTCGCCAACGCTAAGCCCCAGTGGCGACACGAGGCCAAGCCCGGTGACCACAACCCTGTTCATATGGCAAGTCTCCTCGCTTCCCCATGCGGTCCACCAAAGCGGAGGGCGTCCGGGTTTGCGTACTCCTTTTCCAGCCGTTTAAAAAGCTCCGCCACGGACACGACGGCGTCCACCCTCCAGGCGTTGGCCCCCGCGAACACGAGGCCTCCCTCACAGTCGCCCGCTGCGGAGCGAAGCAGGGCCTCGGAGATGCAGTAGGGAGCCGTGCGGGGATCGCAGGTCACCAAGCAGTGGCGGGAGCAGTGCGCCGGCGCCCTCTTCCCGGCCTCCGCCGCGCGGACAAAGGCGTTTAAAAGCGCGCGCCCGGGTATACCCACGGGGCTTGCGATCACTCTCAGGTCCTCCTTCTGGCAGCGCAGGTATACCTGCTTGAAAGCCTCGGGGGCATCGCACTCCCGCGTCGCCACAAAGCGCGTCGCCATCTGGACGCCCGCAGCGCCATGGGAGAGCGCGCTCCTGATGTCTTCTCCCGAATAGATGCCGCCCGCCGCCACGATGGGAATGGGCGCGCCTCCGGTCAGGCACGCGATCTCCTCACTGACGCTGGATATCAGACGCCTGAGGCTGTTGCCCTCTTCGTCCAGGGTCCCGGCACGGAAGCCCAGGTGCCCGCCTGCTAGCGGCCCCTCGACGATGAAGGCGTCCGGCAGGCGGCGGCTTCTGTCGCGCCACCGGCTCAGGATAATCCTCGCCGCCTTCACCGAGGACACGATAGGCGCCAGCTTCACCGCGCTTCCCACCCCCACGATGTCCGGCAGGTCCAGGGGGAGGCCCGCCCCGCAGAAGAGGATGTCGGCGCCTTCCTCGCAGGCAGCCCTGACCAGCTGCCTGTAATTCCTTAGCGCGACCATCACGTTGACGCCTATCACGCCACCGGTGAGCCGCCGCGCCGCGCGGATCTCCTCGCGGAGCGCTTCCGCGTCGTCCAGCCCTCGCCCCGCGTACTTCGCAGTCGAGGCGATGAGGGCCGCAGAGAGGACACCAATTCCGCCTTCGTTGGCCACAGCGGAGGCAAGTCCCGCCAGCGATATCCCCACGCCCATCCCGCCCTGCACAACCGGCAGCACTGGCCGAAGCCCGCCCAACTCTAGGCAGCTTGCCCCCGCCAGGCCGGGGTATCGAGCTGCGGGGCCGCTCCTCATGCGCTGAGCCCTCCGTCGACACAGAACACGGTGCCGGTGATGTACCCTGCGCTCCCGCCGGCCAGAAAGACTGCTAGCTCTGCGACATCCTCCGGATTGCCCAGGCGCTTCATGGGGATGCTGCCCACGACGGCCCTGAGCCTTTCCTCCGGCAGGGCCTCCGTCATGTCCGTCCGAATAAAGCCTGGCGCGATAGCGTTGCAGGTAATGCCCCTGGAAGCGAACTCCCTGGCCACGGTCTTCGTCAGCCCCACAATCCCCGCCTTCGCTGCCGCGTAGTTGGCTTGGCCCGGGCTTCCCAGGAGCCCTGAGACGGAGGTGATGTTGATGATCCTCCCGCTGCGCCTGCGCAGGAAGTACTCGCTCGCTGCCCGGATCATGTTCCAGGTGCCAAATAGGTTTGTCTCGACCACAGCCCTGAAGTCCTCCTCCCGCATCACGGGGAGGAGGGCGTCTCTGACAATCCCCGCGTTATTGACCAGGATATCGATCCCACCCAGCATCCGGACAGCCTCGCTGACGGCGCTGGTGACCTCCCCGTACCGGGACACGTCACAGGCCAGGCTCCCTGCGCAAACGCCCAGGCTCCCGGCCAGAGCGCAGGTCTCCTCCGCTGCGGACGCCCTGGCAGAGTACAGCACACAGAGGTCCGCTCCGTTTCGTGCCATCGCCACTGCGATGGCACGCCCAATTCCCCTGGAACCTCCCGTAATCAGCGCCTTCTTTCCCTTAAGCATGCGTCTCCTTTTCCAAAGGCTGCGCCACCGCCCCGTCCTGCCTGAAGGCTTCCTCCGCCCGGAGCGCCCTGACGCCCGGAGCGATTCTTTGGATGAAGCTGCACAGCGTTCCCCCCGGTCCGGCCTCGATGAACACGCGGGCGCCGGAGGCGACCATGGCCCGGACCGTCTCCTTCCAGCGGACAGGGCGACTTACCTGCGCGGCCAGCAGTTGCCCGATATCGTCTCCATAGCGCTCCGCGGTCATGCCGGTAAACACAGGGATCTCCGGGGGCATCAGGGAATAGCCTCCCAACGCAGCGCGCAGCGCGGTCTCCGCGCCATCCATATGAGAGCAGTGGAAGGCCCCGCTCACCCGGATAGGTACCGCACGCCCTCCCTTCCGCGCCGCAGCCCGGCTGACCGCCCTGACGGCGTCCGGGTCCCCGGCCACCGACACCTGCCCGGGGCAGCTGTAATTAGCGGGATAGGCTCTCCCTTCCGCCCTGCAGAGTTCCTCCACCTCCGCGTCCTCCAGCCCGAGAATGGCTACCATGACCCCGGGGCGCCTGTCCGCAGCTTCGCGCATCCGCTCCGCGCGCTCGCATACAAAACGAAACCCCTTATCCCCGCCAAAGACGCCTGCAAAGGCCAGGGCCGCTACCTCCCCCAGGGAGAACCCCGCTGCCATGGACGGGCGGATGCCCCTGGCCCTCAGCTCCGCTGCAGCAGCCATGGACAGGGTATACAGGCAGGGCTGAGCATTGAGGGTATCAGCCAGCGTTTCCTCGTCCCCTTCAAAGCACTGGCGGATCGTCCCCGGCCGCATGCGCTCGTGGCGGTCAAAAACCGATCTTGCCGCCTCGGAAGCCGCGTACAGTTCCCTTCCCATACCGCCTCTCTGCGCCCCCTGCCCGGGGAAGACAAAGGCTACGCCATCCATCCCGCTGCCTCTTTCAGGCAAGCTTCCGCCTCGGCAAACACCTCGCGGATGATCTCGGCCACGGGCTGCTCCCGCTTGACCAGGGACGCGCACTGACCCGCCATGAAGCATCCCCTCCTCTCGTCCCCTTCCTCGACAGCCAGCCGCAGTGCCCCAGTGCCTCTGGCCACCAGCTCCTCGTTGCTGACCGACATGTCGTACTCCAGCCTCGCGTACTCCATGGACATGGGTGTCTTCAGCGAGCGGACGGGGTGTCCAAGCCTCCTGCCCGTCGTAATCGTATCGATGTCCTGGGCCTTCAGGACCCTCCGCTTGTAGTTGGGGTGGACGCGGCATTCCTCCGCGGCCAGGAACCGCGTCCCCATCTGCACGCCAGAGGCTCCCAACATGAAAGCCGCCGCCACGCCGCGCCCGTCGGCAATGCCGCCCGCCGCGACAACTGGGATGTCCACGGCGTCTGCCACCTGCGGCGTAAGGACCATGGTGCCCAGCTCGCCGACATGGCCCCCGGCTTCCCCGCCCTCGGCGATCACCGCCGCAGCACCGCGCCTGGCTACATACCGGGCAATGCCAGTGGAAGGGACGACGGGGATCACCGTGATGCCCGCCTCCACCCATCCTCTGATGTGCTTTGTTGGAACGCCCGCGCCAGTGATGACGATCTTCACCCTTTCTTCCAGGACGATCTGCGCGATCTCGTCCGCCAGCGGGCTCATCAGCATGATGTTAACGCCGAAAGGCCTGTCGGTAAGGCGCCTAAGCTTTGCGATCTCCGCCCGCAACCAGTTCGCTCCAGCGTGCATGGACGCGATGACGCCAAGCCCTCCAGCGTTGCTCACCGCGGCAGCGAGGGAAGCGTCGGCAATCCATGCCATGCCTCCCTGCAGCAGGGGTACCTTGATCCCCAGAAGATCACACAGTGCTGTCCTGAGCATACTTACCGCCTATGTCCGGGCGATGAGCTTGCAGGCTTCGCCGATGGTCCTGATCTCACCCACGTCTTCCAGGTTCAATCCGTACCTGTCCTCGATGGCCATGATCAGCTCGATCCTGTCCATGGAGTCAAACCCCAGTTCGGCAAACGTCGTCTCAGGTCTGACGCTGTCAATATCTATGTCCCTCAGCCCGGTCATGATCGATACGATTTCTTCAAAGGTGTTCATAGGATCCTCCTTCAGTGTGTATTTTCCCGGACGCAGTCCCCTCCGGCACCTGCCCCCACCTGATGACGCAGGTGCCCGTAGTCAGCCCTCCACCGAAGGCCGACAGCACGAGCAGCGCGCCGGGGCGGAGGGCTCCGCCTCGGTTCATTTCGTCCAGCAAAAGCGGAATGCTTGCCGCCGAGGTGTTCCCATAGCGGCCGATATTGTGGACATACTTGTCCCTCTGAATGGAAAGCCGCGAGGCCGTCGCGGCCAGGATACGCATGTTAGCCTGGTGCAGAAGCACAAAGTCGACATCGGCCTCCGCGATGCCAGCCACGGACAGGGCTTCCCTGATGTCTCGCGCGACGGAGGACACGGCAAAGCGGAAGACCTCCTGGCCATCCATGGCCAGAAAGGGACTTGCAAAGGGGTCTTCGTGAAAGGGGCTGTTGCCCTTTGGCCCGGGAACGGACAGGGGCGCGGCGTTTCCCCTGGCGGTCAGGCGGATGGAAAGCAGTCCCTCCCCGGGCACCAGCGCCACAGCTCCGGCGCCGTCTCCAAACAGTACGCAGGTAGAGCGGTCTTTCCAGTCCACCACCCGCGACATGGCATCGGCTGCCACCACCAGAATCCGCCTTGCACGACCCCTGCAGAGATACCCCTCTGCCACATCCAACGCGTACACAAACCCAGAGCAGGCAGCGTTGATATCAAAGGCAGTGCAGGACGCTCCGAGGGCCTCCTGCACTCGGCAGGCGAGCGAGGGGATGGCTTCGTCCGCGGACATGGTCGCACAGAGAATCAGGTCCAGGTCCCCAGGCGGGAATCCCGCCTGGGCTGTAGCCTGTCTACCCGCGCGCGCTGCAAGGCCGGCGAGGGACTCCCCCGCCAGCACGTGCCTCTCCGAGATCCCCGTTCGGGTCCTGATCCACTCGTCGGAGGTGTCCAAAAAAGCGCTTAGGCGCGCGTTGTCCACCACCATTTCGGGCAAAGCGCTGCCCGTCCCCGCCACCAAAAAGCCCACGTCCATCCTCCCGCACCCTGCGCCGTCTGTCCGTCCGGCAAAATCCCCGTCCTGCCCTGGGGCGCGGCCACGCTGCAGCCTCAGCCGCCCTGTACGATCCATGCGACGCCAACCGCACCCGGCCCTGCGTGCGTGCCGATGACGCTGCCCATGCCTCCCGTGTGGATACGGGCGTTTCCGACCAATGGCGCGAAGGCGCTCAGCGCTTCTTCCATGCCTTCTCGGTTATCTGCGCTGCTAAAGGACAATCCATAGGGTAGATCCGGTCCGTCCTCCCTGAAGCGGGCAGTGAGCGCAAGAAGGCCCGCTCGGCTGCCCCGCACCTTATCCACCGCCTCGATCTTCCCTTCCAGGCAGCGGACCACCGGCTTGACCCGCAGCAACCCGCCGATGAGTGCGGCGCCTCCGCTGAGCCTTCCGCCCAGCTTCAGGTACCTGAGCGTGTCCAGCAGCGCGTACAGGCGCAGCCTTGGCACAAGGGCCGAGATGCTGCGTGCGATCCCCTCCGCGCTCAGCTTTCCCTCGTCCCTGAGGCGAACGGCCTCACGGATCAGCAGTTGCGTCCCAAAGGAAACAGAACCGGAGTCTACGAGGTGAATGGTCCCCGGCTTAAACCCTTCCGCGGCGGACTGCGCCGAGTGAAAGGTGGCGCTGAGCTTTGAGGAGATCGTGATCACGACAAGCTCATCCTGCGTCTGTGCATATTTCGTGTAGACTTTCTCAAACTGATCAGGGTTCGCCTGCGAGGTGGTGGGCAGTGTATCGGCAGCCCGAAGTTTTCGATAGAATTCTTGATGGCTGATGTCCACTCCATCCAGAAAGGACTCGCCACCAAAATGAATCATCAGTGGCACGGTTTCCACGCCCAGCGTATCGAGGTCTTTCCTGGAAAAATCACAGGTGCTGTCGGATAAGATTCTGATCATTGTGCCCTCTCTGTCCTCGTACCCACCCGGGCTGGAGGTCCTTCGCCCGTAAGAAATTCGTTTGAACTTCATAAATTTGAAGTTCAATGCATTATACGGGATCTGTTCCGCTTGTCAACCCCTGTTTTGCGTTCCTTGAAAGAGGCTGCGGAAGGTAATCAAAACCACCGGCTTAGCCGGTGGTTTGCACAAGGCCTTCAAGGCAATTCTA